>NZ_JAAAMH010000012.1 GCF_024105655.1 Aliihoeflea sp. 40Bstr573 | reverse complement strand
AGGTCTTCATCCCAGCCTTCGCCGCGCGGACGGCCCTGCAAACCCAACCAGCGATGCCGCCCGCGCTGGCAACAAGACCGTCAATGCACTAACATTCCAGCCGGACCCGTCAGTGGGGGCTGATCACGCTCGATAAGTGCCGCTACACTTAGGAGATCCTTCTGGACGCGACGCACCTCCCGCTCCTCTTGCAGAAGATCCCGCCCCTGGCGCGCAGCCTTGAGAATCGCAGCCGCTCGCTCGCGTGCTTCTGCTAGCCCCAGTCCGTTCCGCGCAACTGCATCGCAGGGGCCCAGAGAGGTGCTCCTGGCAGATGGCTCCCCTTTGATCCGGTACGCAACATTCCACGTCAGGGCGCCGGATGTGGCAACACGCACCCGCAATCCGCTCTGCTGGTCGTCAGAGACGTAGTAGGGGCGAACGCTCGCGCGAAGCGCGCCGAGGACGACATTAGTTAGTCGCTTCTTCAAGGCCTCGTCTCCTCTGAAGAATGGATGCCGCGTGACAACACCATAGCAACAGGATTGGCAGACGCGGGCGAACGGACGCGGACTATAACGGACATTCGATGCATCCCTGTACCAATTCTCGAGTCACTGAAATCTGCTTAGTATCCCGTCTCTTAACGACCATCATGGTCACTCGTGGACGGCAGAGGATAGCGGATCAAAATATTCGATCAAGGGCTGGATGCAGACATGGCTCGTCCACATGCGTGGGCCGCGCGACCTGATGCGCGACCTGGGCTTGGGCAATTTCATCCTGATGCAGATCTTGTTCGCGGGCATGGTGGTCTCCGCGCTGGCGCATGTATTTTTCGTCGTGACGATCATAGCGCTCTCGACGATCCTCCTGATGAAGGGCAGCCTGCCCACCACTCATGCGGCGATATTCGCGCTCGACATCTTCAATGTCGTCGCAGGCTATGCCGCATTCCTGGTGCTGGGCCGGCGCACGCTCGCGCCCTCGGAACGCCCGGGCTTCTGGAAGGTCGCGCTCGCGACGCCGATCTACTGGCTGGCGTTGTCCCACGGGGCCTGGCGCGCGCTGTGGCACCTCGTGCGCCGGCCGCATCTTTGGGAAAAGACGCCCCATCCGCCAACGGGCAGGCTCGTTCGGCGTGAAACCGCGATCGATGTCCAGACCGGGACCTGCTTGAAGGCAGATGCGAAGGTCACTCCGGCAGCGGTTCGGCAGAGCGGTAGTCCGCGATGATGCTCGTGTCGAGCTGTTCGATCGCATTCATGTCGCGACCCTCATAGGGCAAGGCGCGCAGGATGCGCGCCATCACGGCCAGCCGGGCGCGGCGCTTGTCGTTCGCCCGCACGACGATCCACGGTACGACCTGGCTGTGCGTGCGCTCCAGCATCGCGTCGCGCGCGGCGGTGTAATCGGCCCAGCGCGACAGGCCTGCAACGTCGATCGGCGAGAACTTCCAGGTCTTCAACGGGTCGTGCCGGCGGTCGTGGAAGCGCTTGAGCTGGGTCTCGTGCGAGATGTTCAGCCAGAACTTGAACAAATGGATGCCGTCGTCGACCAGCGCCGCCTCGAAGGTCGGCACCTCGCGAAAGAACTTTTCGGTCTCGGCCGGCGTGCAAAAACCCATGACCGGCTCGACCACGCCGCGATTGTACCAGGAGCGATCGAAGGTGACGAACTCGCCGGCGGTCGGAAAGTGCGCGACGTAGCGCTGAAAATACCATTGTCCGCGCTCGACTTCGGACGGCTTGGTCAGCGCCACGTTGCGCGCCGTGCGGGGGTTCATGTAGCGGCGGATGACGAAGATCGTGCCGCCCTTGCCGGCAGCGTCGCGCCCCTCGAACAGCATCATGACGCGCTCGCCGGACGCTTGGAGCCAGTACTGGAGCTTGACGAGTTCGATCTGCATCTTCTCGAGCGCGGCCTCGTATTCCTTCTTCGGCATGCGTTCGCGATAGGGGAAATCGTCCGCCGTCAGGTGATGGTCGTCGATCCAGCCGGGCAATTCAGGGTCGTCGATGTCGAAAACACGCTCCTGGCCGCGAACATCCAGGCGAACCGGCGCGATCGGATCGCCGGGCAGAAGCGTCGCATTCATCGGATATCCTTTCGATTTCCGGGGAGCATGCTATGTGGGGGCAAGGTTCCGGTCCAGCCGAAGTTCAGCGAGGGGCAAAGGTGGCAAGCGACAGTCCCACATCGTCCCTGTCTGCCCGGCGATCGGCGGCTCGCTGGCGCATGCGGCTGCGCGACAATGCACTGCTGCTAACCGTCGCTCTTGCCGCAATCGTTCTGCTTGCCGGTCTTTCGGGACAGGTCGCGGCGGGGATTGCAGCCGCGCTGGCAGTATTCGTCGCGGCGCTTGCGCCACGCGCCGGACCTGCCCGACAAGAGGCGAAAGCGCCGACCCTGGCCGCTGCCGCGCCCGACAACCTGCCGAGCGGATCGGAACTCGCGGCCGCAATCGCCGATCCTCTGATCCTGGCCGATCGGCACGGCGTCGTGATCTTCGCCAATGCCGCGGCCTCGCTCGCCTTTGGCCGCGTTCACCCGGGCGAGCTCGTCGCCCTGCGATTTCGCAGCCCCGAAATGCAGGAACTGATCGAGGCGGCGCTCTCCGGCATGGCCGTGCGGCCCGTGGACTATGGTGAACGGGTTCCGATCGAGCGCAGCTTCAAGGTCAGCGTCACGCGGATCGGCGAGGACGGGCGCTTCGCGCTCCATTTTCGCGACCAGAGCGAGACGCGGCGCATCGACCGGATGCGAGCGGATTTCATCGCCAATGCGAGCCATGAACTGCGCACGCCGCTCGCCTCGATCTCGGGCTTCATCGAGACGCTGCGCGGCCCCGCGCGCAACGATGCGGAAGCGCGCGAACGCTTCCTGCAGATCATGCACACGCAGACCGGCCGCATGGCGCGGCTGATCGACGACCTCCTGTCGCTGTCGCGGCTGGAGATGAAGCCGCTCGCCGGCGCCGGCACCACGGTCGATCTCGTGGCGCTGGCACGCGAGGTGACGGATTCGCTCGGCCAGATGATCCGCGAGAACGAGATGGCGCTGGAGCTCGACCTGCCTGCCGAGCCGGTCTTCGTCCTCGCCAATGCCGACGAGATCGTGCAGGTCGTCGAGAACCTCGTCGAGAACGCCTGCAAGTACGGACAGTCGGGCAAGCGCCTCGACATCGCGCTTTCGAACGACGAGGAAGAAGCTTCGCTTTCGGTGCGCGACCACGGGCCCGGCATTCCCGCCGAGCACATTCCGCGCGTGACGGAGCGCTTCTACCGCGTCGATGTCGAGACCAGCCGGGCACAGAAGGGCACGGGCCTTGGTCTTGCCATTGTCAAGCATATCCTGACACGCCACAAGGGGCGGCTGACCATCCGCTCCGCCCCCGGCGAAGGCGCGACCTTCACCCTTCACCTGCCGCTCGCCAAGGACCCGACGACCAGATGATGCGCGCCGCCCTTCTTGCCTTTTTTCTTTCGGCTCTTGTACCGGCCTTTGCGCAGAGCCCGCAGATTCCAAGCTTCTGGGACGCGCGGGAGCGCATCGAGCGACCGCAGATCGAGTTGCCGCGGCTGCGCTTCCTGACGACGGTCGATTTTCCGCCGTTCAGTTCGCTCGACGCCAACAATCAGTTGATCGGCTTCCATGTCGACCTGGCGCGAGACATCTGCCGCCAATTGTCGCTTGATGCCGTCTGCCAGATCCAGGCCCTGCCATGGGATGAACTCGTCCCGGCCCTGGAAAACGGCGACGGCGAGGCGATCATTGCCGGCCTGGCGCCGACGGCGGAACTGCGCGAACAGCTATCCTTCACGCGGCCCTACCTGAAGTTTCCCGCGCGGTTCGTGGCGGCGCGCTCGGCCGGCTTGCCGGAGCCCCTTCACCGCTCGATCCGGGGCAAGCGGGTCGGCGTCGTCAGTGGTTCGGCGCATGAAGCGCTCCTGCGGGCCCACTTTCCCGACGCGGTCGTCGTTCCATTCTCGCGCGCGGACTGGATGCTGCGTGACCTGAAGGCCGGGCGCATCGATGCGGCCTTTTCGGATGGAATGCGGATTGCCAACTGGCTGGCGGGCGACGAGCCTGACGATTGCTGCGCCTTCGTCGGCGGGCCGTACCTTGCCCCCGAATATCTGGGCCAAGGGCTGACGATCGCGGTAACGCGCGACAATGCGGACCTGGCAACCGCATTCGATTCCGCCTTGCGCGAGATCGACGCCAGCGGTCGCTTCGCAGAGCTGTATCTGCGCTATTTTCCGGTGAGCTTCTTCTAACTCAATCCTCGACGCGGTGGCGGATCGCGGCGGCTCGTTCGATGGCGGCGGCGGCGAGCGGATCGATGGAAAAACGCGCCTTGACGATGTCGAGGATGCGATCCTCCTCCTCGCGGATGTCGAGATCGATCGCGGCAACGTCGACAGCCAGAGCATAGGCCGTCTCACGCAAGCGCGGCGTCAGCGAGACGCGGATCGCCTCGAGAACGTCGGTCAGTCCGCCCTCAGCCGTCAGCGCCTTCTGGCAGTTCTGCGCAATACGCAGCGTTCCGGCCTGATCGAACCCGTCGAAGAGCGGCAGCGTGCGCACGATCGCGCCGATGCGTGCGAGCTCCTCGTCGCCCATGTCCCGGTCGGCCGCCGATGTGATGACCATGATGTAGACCATCGCCTCCTGCGGCGACAATCTGGTCGCAGTCTCGCGGACGCGGAAGGCTTCCTCGGGTCTTGTCTTCGCCATGACGCTCACCTCTCCTGGATCAGCTTCAAATCTAGGCAGAGCGACGCGAGACCGCAAATGCAAACCACCAGCATCGGGGCGCCAAAGATTGACGCTCGGCCCACACCCGCATAGACCAAGCCCGCCCGCTCCAGCGGGCTTCCAGAAAGCGGATAACGACAAGATGGCGACCACAGGATCGAACGCGCTCCATTTGACCCCGGAAATTCTCGAGGCAGCAAAGGCATCGAAAGCCTGGCCGTTCGAGGAAGCGCGCAAGATCGTCAAACGCTATGAAGGCAAGGACTGGCCGCAGACCATCCTTTTCGAGACCGGATACGGCCCCTCCGGCCTGCCGCATATCGGCACGTTCGGCGAGGTGGCGCGCACGTCGATGGTACGCCATGCGTTCCGCATCCTGACCGAGGACAAGGTGGCGACGAACCTCCTTTGCTTTTCCGACGACATGGACGGAATGCGCAAGATCCCGGAAAACGTGCCCGACCGCGCCTTTCTCGAACCGCACATGCACAAGCCGCTGACCGCCGTACCGAACCCGTTCGGCGGCGACTATACGAGCTTTGCCGACCACAACAACACGATGCTGTGCCGCTTCCTCGACACGTTCGGCTTCGACTACGAGTTCGCCAGCGCGACGCAGTACTACAAGGCCGGCAGGTTCGACCAGGTGCTGCTTCTGGCTGCCAAGCGCTTCCAGCAGATCATGGATGTGATGCTGCCGACGCTCGGGGCCGAGCGCCAGGCGACCTACAGCCCGTTCCTGCCGATCTCACCCAAGACCGGCCGCGTGCTCTACGTGCCGATGAAGAAGGTGGATGCCGAAGCCGGCACCATCACCTTCGACGACGAAGACGGAACCGAGACCACCCTGCCCGTCACCGGCGGTGCGGTGAAGCTTCAATGGAAGCCGGATTTCGGCATGCGATGGGCCGCGCTCGGCGTCGATTTCGAGATGTTCGGCAAGGATCACCAGACCAATGCCGTCATCTACGACCGGATTTGCGAAATTCTCGACGGCAAGGCGCCGGAGCACTTCGTCTACGAGCTCTTCCTCGACGAAAACGGGCAGAAGATCTCGAAGTCCAAGGGCAACGGCCTGACCATCGACGAGTGGCTGACCTATGCGCCGACCGAGAGCCTGGCGCTCTACATGTTTCAGCGGCCACGCCAGGCCAAGAAGCTCTATTTCGACGTCATCCCGCGTGCCGTCGACGAATACTACCAGTTTCTCGCTGCCTATCCGCGTCAGGACTGGAAGGAGCGGCTCGGCAATCCGGTCTGGCACATCCATGACGGCAATCCGCCCCAGATCGAGCTGCCGGTCACCTTCGCGCTCCTGCTCAACCTTGTCTCGGCATCGAATGCACATGACAAGGCGGTGCTGTGGGGCTTCATCTCGCGCCATGCGCCGGGCGTGACGCCGCAGACGCATCCCGAACTCGACCGGCTGACCGCCTATGCGATTCGCTACTTCGACGACTTCGTGAAGCCGACGAAAGCGTTTCGTGCCCCGGACGATGCCGAGCGGGAGGCCTTGGCGGCGCTTTCAAACGTCCTTGCGACACTGCCCGCCAATGCCGACGGCGAAGCGATCCAGAACGCGGCGCTCGACGTGGCGCGCTCGATCGAGCGCTACCAGGATCATGCCAAGAAGAGCCCGACCGGTGGTCCGGGCGTTTCGGTCGCGTTCTTCCAGATGATCTATCAGGTTTTGATCGGACAGGAGCGCGGGCCGCGCTTCGGCTCTTTCGCCGCGCTCTACGGCATCGACAACACGCGGGCGCTGATCGACAAGGCGCTCAAGGGCGAATTGCAGTAGTCAGTTCGAACCGGGCGCGGCACCGTGAATGCCGCGTTCGGCCTCGACCGCCGCTCTTTCTTCATCCTCGTAATCGCTTCCGGGCGCTGCGCGCGCCCAGCCCTGGGCGACCAGCCATTCGGCGGGATCGGCCGGGCCGAGCTTGCAGCGGCTGACAATCGTCTCGCCGCCGGGCGTTCCCGGAACGGTGCAGGCGATCGCACGGCCGCGCAGATAGTTGCGGAAGGCCGTGCGGGCATGGACGCCGCACGGCCACGACCGACCGCCGTCTTCGCAGGTCTCGCCAACGGCGACGATCTCGATTCCCTCCAGGGCGACTCGGTGGCCTTCCGCCTCGATCGTGCCGGCATCAACGGCGACAGGGCGATGAAGGAGCGTTTCGCGCGGTGGACGCGTCGCGGGGTCCTCCGGCGCGCCGAGCGGGCTCAAGGGTTCGCGCGGCGCCACGCGCTCGAGTTGCGTGATGTCGACGGGCGGAGCCGCGATGGTCGGCGCGATCGGGCGGCCGACGCGTTCGGCCTTGGGCGCCGGTGGCTGCGCCGTTTCCTCGACAGGCGGCGGCGGGTCTTGCGAAATCTCGGGCACGGAGGGACCGGACGCCCGTTCGCTCTGGCCCCAGCCGAACACGACGGCGCCGACGAGGACGAGGCCGCCGACACCCACCAGGAGCGCGGCTGGACGCATGCTACTGGCTCGCCCAGACGATCCGCGCCATCCAGACGATGTCGCCTGCCGGGATCGAGCGGTCGGGATGGTCCGGATTGAGCGACTGGAGTTCGACCGTCCTGGCGGATTTGCGCGCCAGCACCTTGGCCGTGACTTCGCCGCTGACCGTCTTGGCGACGACGCGGTCACCCTTTCGGACCTGCGCGGCCGGATCGACGATCAGCACATCACCGTCGCGATAGAGTGGCAGCATCGAATCGCCCTGCACCGTCAGCGCGTACGCTCCCTCGCCCGCGCCAGCCGGCAGCGTGACCTGATCCCAGCCATGGCCGGCGGGAAAGCCCGCATCGTCGAAATAGCCGCCGGCACCGGCCTGTGCGAAGCCGATCAGGGGCACCGTCGACGGCGCGGCGCGCGCCTCGCCATCGGCCTTAAGGAGGTCAAGCAAATCGTCGATCGAGGCGCCCGTCGCGTCCATGACTTTCGCCAGCGATTCCGTCGACGGCCAGCGTGGGCGGCCGTCGGCGGACTGGCGCTTCGACTTGTTGAAGGCGGTGGAATCGAGGCCGGCGCGCTTGGCCAACCCCGATGCCGACAGCGCGTTGCGCGCAGCCAGCGCATCGATCGCAGCCCATACCTTGTCATGGGAGAGCATGGCGCACCCCGCTAGAGGAAAATATACCTTGAGCGTGGTAACGCGACACGGGCCGCTTGTCCAGCCTCACGGCCGGTAGGCCGCTCGGCCCGTCGTCAGCATGGCGTCAAGGAGGTCGAGCCGGTCCTGGCCCCAGAACGGCTCGCCATCGAGTACGTAGACCGGAGCGCCGACGGCATCGCTCGACGCGGCGGCCTGCGTGTTGGCCCGGCGGCGGTCCTCAGCCTGCGCGGTATCGGCGGCGGCTAGGATCGCCTGTGCATCGTGGCCTTCCGCCGCGAGATAGGCGCCGAGCTGCCCGCGGTCGGCGATGTTCTCGTCCTTCGCCCAGACGCCCTCGTGGACGCGCCACAGATAGCCGGACGGATCGGCGCCCGCGTCCACGAGCGCGATGGCGACGCGATCGGCAAGGGCGGAATCGACGGGGAAGAATTTCGGCTCGAGATTGAGCATGAGCCCCCGCATCTCCCGGAAGCGCTGCAGTTCGATGCGGCGGTAGCGCTGGCGAAGCGGCGTGCGCTGGCCGAGCGGGACCGAGCCCGAATTCGCCCAGACGCCCATGATGTCGATCGGCTTGTAGCGGATCGTCGCGCCATGGCGCGCGGCGATCTCATGGAGAGCTTTGTGGCCGAGATAGGCGTATGGCGAGGAGCCGATGAGGTAGTAGTCGATGATGCGCGACATGTGGGTCTCCGTTCGGCCCGTAATCAAGCGGTCTTCGCCAGTTCGCGCAAGCCTTGATGCGAGGCCAAAAACGCCTCTTCCTGGCCCGAGAGCGGGCGCGGGGTGGCATCGATGCCGAGTTCGGCGATCAGTTCGTCGATCGGGACGAAGCGGCGGTTGCCACGGTCGTAGACGCCGGCTGTCGTCATGATGACGGCGGCGGTGCGGCCGTCCTCGTGCAGGAAGCGGTGACGGCCGATCAAATGGCGGTCGGTCCAGGTCTCGACGGTGGTGACGACCTCGAAGCGCTGCCACAGCTTGATCTCGCGAACATAGACGGACTGCAGACCGCCCATCATCGGCCCCCAGCCGCGCTCGCGTGCGAGCCCGAGGAAGCCGAGGCGCAGGAAGATGTCGACGCGGCCGACATCGGCCAGCATCATGTAGCGCGCATTGTTCAGATGCATGTTGCGGTCGATGTCCGACGGCAGGCAGCGGAACTTCAGACGGCTCTCGTCGCCCGGACGGAACGGTCCGCGCGATTTCGCCGTGGCCACCATGCGCGCGAGGCGCCCCCAAACATACATATCCACTTTCCCTCAATGAAAAGGCCGGGCGGTTGCCCGCCCGGCCGATCGATGTGGCGACCCGTCAGGCCGCTTTCTTCGTGCCCGCATAGGGATCGAAGCGCTGGTAGAAGGTCTCGCCCTTGGCGGCCATGTCCTTCAGGAGCGCTGGAACCTCGAACTCCTTGCCGTATTCGCCGCCAAGCTTCTCGGCGAGGGCAACGAAGTTCTTCACGCCCATTCCGTCGATGTAGGACAGCGCACCGCCCGTATAGGGTGCGAAACCGAAGGCGAGGATCGAGCCGACATCCGCTTCGCGCGGGTCGGTGACGATGCCCTCTTCCATGACGCGCGCCGCTTCAAGGGCGATGACGACGAGGAAGCGCTGCTTCAATTCCTCGACGTCGATCGAGTCGGCGTCCTGCTGCGGGTAGAGCGTCTTCAGGTCCGACCAAAGATGCTTCTTTGCCGGCTTGGCCGGATAGTCGTAGAAGCCCTTGCCGTTCTTGCGACCGTGCCGTCCGTGGGTGTCGACCATCGTGTTGATGAGTTCGAACTGCTTCGGATCGACGGCGCCCTCGCCCATGTCGCGGATGGTCTGCTTCATGATCTTCTGGGCGAGGTCGATCGCCGTCTCGTCGGTCAGCGCGAGCGGGCCGACCGGCATGCCGGCCATCTTGGCCGCGTTTTCGATCATCGCCGGGGGCACGCCCTCGATCAGCATCTTGAAGGCTTCCGACATGTAACGCAGCACGCAGCGATTGACGTAGAAGCCGCGCGTGTCGTTGACGACGATCGGCGTCTTCTTGATCGCGCGGACATAGTCGATCGCGGTGGCGAGCGCCTTGTCCTCGGTCTTTTCGCCAAGGATGATCTCGACGAGCATCATCTTGTCGACGGGCGAGAAGAAGTGGATACCGATGAACTTGTCGGGCCGCTTCGAGTTCTTCGCCAGGCCCGTGATCGGGATTGTCGAGGTGTTGGAGGCGAAGATCGCACTGTCCGCGATGACAGCCTCGGTCTTCTCGGTCGCGCTCTTCTTGACTTCCGAATCCTCGAATACGGCCTCGATGACGAGGTCGCAGCCTTCGAGCTTGGCATAGTCGTCGGTCGGCGTGATCAGCGAGAGGAGCTTTTCCTTGTCGTCCTCAGTGGCGCGGCCCTTCTTGATCGCACCGTCCATCAGGCCGGCCGAGTGCGCCTTGCCTTTTTCGGCTGACGCGGTGTCGCGGTCCAGAAGCACGACGGGGATGCCCGCCTTCGCGGTGACGAAGGCAATGCCCGCGCCCATGAATCCAGCACCCAGAACGCCGATCTTGGAGAACTTAGTCGGCTCAATGCCAGCAGGGCGACGCGCGCCCTTGTTCAATTCCTGCAGCGAGATGAAGAGCGAACGGATCATCATCGCCGCTTCGGTCGAGCGCAGGATTTCGGTGAAATAGCGCTGCTCGATCTTGAGCGCCGTATCGAAGGGCACGAGGAGGCCTTCATAGGCGCATTTCAGGATCGCGGCGGCTGCCGGATAGTTGCCGTAGGTCTCGCGGCGCAGGATGGCGATCGCCGGCGGCCACAGGTTCGCGCCGGCGGCCGAATAGACGGGGCCGCCGGGCAACTTGAAGCCCTTCTCGTCCCAGGGCTGCGTTGCCTTCAGACCGTTCTTGATCATTCCCTTGGCGGTTTCGATCAGCTTGTCGGGGGCGGCGATCTCGTGGATCAGGCCCATCGACTTCGCCTTTTTCGGCGAAAGGTTCTGGCCGGTGGTCAGCATCTGGAGAGCGGACTGCGGATCGGTCAGGCGCGGCACGCGCTGCGTGCCGCCGGCACCGGGGAAGATGCCGACCTTGACTTCGGGAAGCGCCATCTTGACGCTGTCGCTGTCGGCCGCCACGCGGCCATGGCAGGCGAGCGACAGTTCGAACGCGCCGCCCATGCAGGTGCCGTTGATCGCCGAGACCCAGGGCTTGCCGCTCGTCTCCAGCTTGCGCCAGAGCCACGACATGCGGCCCGCGCCGTCGAAGAGCATCTTCATGGCAGCGTCGGGATTGGTCGTCTTTTCCTTGGCGAAGATGCCGAGCATGCGGTTGAGCATGGTCAGGTCCGCGCCGCCGGAGAAGGTGTCCTTGCCAGAGGTGATGACCGCGCCCTTGATCGCGGCCTCGCCGGCGACCTGGTCGATGATCTTGTCGAGCTCGTCCATCACCTCTTCGGTGAAGACGTTCATCGAGCGGTCGGGCATGTCCCAGGTGACGAGCGCGATGCCGTCGGCATCGGTTTCGACGGTGAAGTTCTTGTAGTCAGCCATTGTCAAATCTCCTCCGCCCTAATCAAACGCGCTCGATGATCGTCGCGGTGCCCATGCCCGCGCCGATGCAAAGCGTGACGAGTGCGGTGTTCAAATCGCGGCGCTCCAGTTCGTCGAGGACGGTGCCGAAGATCATCGCGCCGGTCGCGCCGAGCGGGTGGCCCATGGCGATCGCGCCGCCATTGACGTTGATCTTGTCGTGCGGAATGTCGAAGGCCTGCATGTAGCGCAGGACGACCGAGGCGAACGCCTCGTTGAGTTCGAACAGGTCGATGTCGGAAAGCTGCATGCCGGCGCGTTCGAGGAGCTTTTCGGTCACGTCGACGGGGCCGGTCAGCATGAGTGCCGGTTCGGAGCCGATATTGGTGAAGGCCTTGATGCGCGCGCGCGGCTTCGACGACAGCTTCTCGCCGCCCTCCCTGGAGCCGAGCAACACAGCCGCCGCGCCATCGACGATGCCGGACGAATTGCCTGCATGGTGGACGTGGTTGATGGCCTCGACCTCAGGGTGACGCTGGATGGCGACGGCGTTGAAGCCGCCCATCTCGCCGGGCATCACGAAGGACGGGTTGAGCGAAGCCAGCGACTGCATGTCGGTGGACGGGCGCATGTGCTCGTCATGATCGAGAATGGTGAGGCCGTTCTGGTCCTTCACCGGCACGACCGAATTCTTGAAGTAGCCGTTCTTCCAGGCGTTCGCGGCGCGCTTCTGGCTCTCGACGGCATAGGCGTCCACGTCGTCGCGGGAAAAGCCGTACTTGGTCGCGATCAGGTCGGCGGAGACGCCCTGCGGCATGAAATAGCCGGGCAGGCCGACCGAAGGATCCATGAACCAGGCGCCGCCCGACATACCCATGCCGACGCGCGACATGGATTCGACGCCGCCCGCGACGACGAGCTCGTCCGAGCCGCCCGCGATCTTGGCCGCGCCGAGATTGATGGCATCTAGGCCCGATGCGCAAAAGCGCGACAGTTGGATGCCGGGCGCCTTCATGTCATAGCCCGCTTCGAAGGCCGAGGAGCGCGGGATGACCGAGCCGGCCTCGCCGACAGGGTCGACGCAGCCGAAGACGATGTCGTCGACATTGGCGGTATCGATCCCGTTGCGGTCGCGCACGGCTTCCAGAACCTTGGCGCCGAGGCGCACTGCCGGGACTTCGTGCAGCGAGCCGTCCTTCTTGCCGCGGCCGCGCGGCGTGCGCACGGCGTCATAGACGAATACGTCAGTCATCGGGGTTCTCCTCTGATCCTCAGAACTGGGGTTCGACCGTCACATCGGTCGTGACCGAATTGGCAATGAAGCAGGCGTCATGCGCCTTGTGATGCAACTCTTCGATGGTCGCTGCATCGCCGTCGCATTCGACGCGCGGGCGAAGCGTGACCTTGACGATGGCCATGCGGCCATGCGCATTCTTCGCCATCGTGCCCTCTGCCCGATCCATATAGGAACGGATGTCGATCTTCGCCCGTCTGGCAAAATCGAGAAACCACAGCATGTGGCAGGAGGCGAGCGAGGCGACGAACATTTCCTCCGGGTCGATGGCGGCGGCGTCGCTATGGGGTGCGGGCACGAGGGCGGGCGAAGCGGATGCCGCCAAGATCGCTCCGCCATCGAAGCGCAACTCGTGAACACGCGAATAGCGGCCTGCAAGGAAGTCCGCTCCGGCTTCCCGCGTCCAGCTCAGTTCGGCGACGTGCTGCGACATTCGTTCTCCTCAGAGCGAGCGGGCGATCAGGAGCTTCATGATCTCGTTGGTGCCGCCATAGATGCGCTGGACACGGGCGTCGCGGAACATGCGCGCGATCGGATATTCGTTCATGTAACCGTAGCCGCCGAAGAGCTGCAGACACTCGTCGACGATCTTGTTCTGCAGGTCCGACAGCCAGTACTTCGCCATGGAGGCGGTGACCGGGTCGAGGCCGCCGTTCACGTGGCGCGCGACGCAGTCATTGTAGAAAACGCGGCCGACCGTCGCCTCGGTCTTCAGTTCGGCAAGCTTGAATTGGGTGTTCTGGAAATCGATGACGGCCTTGCCGAAGGCCTTGCGCTCCTTGACGTAGTCGATGGTAAGCGACAGCGCGCGCTCGATCATGGCGATGGCGCCGGCGCCGATCTGCAGGCGTTCCTGCGGCAATTGCTGCATCAACTGGATGAAGCCCTGCCCTTCCTCGTGGCCAAGGAGATTGGAGGTCGGGACGCGCACATCGTTGAAGAAGAGCTCGGACGTGTCGTTCGATTTCAGGCCGATCTTGTCGAGGTTGCGGCCGCGCTCGAAGCCCTCGACCTCGTCGGTCTCGACGACGATCAGCGACGTGCCCTTGGCGCCGGCCGACGGATCAGTCTTGGCGACGACGATGATGAGGTTGGCAAGCTGGCCGTTGGTGATGAAGGTCTTGGAACCGTTGATGCGGTAGTGGTTGCCGTCCTTCTCCGCGCGCGTCTTGACGCCCTGGAGGTCGGAACCGGCGCCCGGCTCGGTCATGGCGATGGCGCCAATCAGCTCGCCGGATGCCATCTTCGGCAGCCACTTCTTTTTCTGCTCCTCGGAGCCGTAGTGGAGGATGTAGGGCGCGACGATGGAATTGTGCAGCGAGATGCCGAAGCCGTCGACGCCGACATGGCCGATCGCCTCGATGATGGCGCTCTCATGGGCGTAGGTGCCGCCCGAACCGCCATACTCTTCCGGCATGGAGGCGCAAAGAAGGCCCGCCTCGCCAGCCTTCTTCCAGCTCTCGCGGTCGAAGCACTCGGCCTTTTCGAATTCCTCATAGCGCGGCGCGATCTCGGCATCGAGAAACTTCTCGGCCATATCGTAGAGCATGGCGACATCGTCGCCGGCCCAATCGGGTTTTGGCAGGCCGAGAACTGTTGCGGGATGCGTTGCCAATAGGGTCTCCTCCGATGACCGTGCCCCCTCTTCCGGGCGCGGCCAAATTGGTAGCAAAAAAGTTCAAGCCTGAACAGATCAGGCCCGAACACGGCCGAGCTTAGAAGGCGTCCGCCGAAAGTGCCATCATGGAATCCGCGCCCGACGAAATGCGGGCGAGATGGGCCGACGTCTCGGGCATCAGGCGATCCATGAAGAAGCGCGCGGTGGCGAGCTTGTTCTCGTAGAACGCGGCCGAACCGTTGGCGCCTTCGCTAAGCTTTTCCTGCGCGGTCTTGGCCATCATGGCCCACATGTAGCCGAGCGAGACGAGGCCGAAGAGATGCATGTAGTCGGTCGAGGCGGCGCCGGCATTGTCGGGCTTGCCCATCGCGTTCTGCATCAACCACATGGTGGCGGCCTGGAGATCGTTGAGGCCCTTCTTCAGCGACTTGGTGTAGGGCGCCATCTTCTCGTCCGCGCGGTTTTCCTCGCAGAAGGCGCCCACATCCTTGAAGAAGGCCTGGACGGCGCGGCCGCCATTCTGGCCGAGCTTGCGGCCGACGAGGTCGAGCGCCTGGATGCCGTTGGCGCCCTCATAGATCTGCGCGATGCGGGCATCGCGCACGAACTGGCTCATGCCCCATTCCTCGATATAGCCATGGCCGCCATAGACCTGCTGCGCCATGACGGCATTGTCGAAGCCCTTGTCGGTCAGGACGCCCTTGATGACCGGCGTCATGAGGCTCATGTGATCCTCCGCCTGTTCGCGCTCCTTCGCGTCCTCGGAGCGGTGGGCGACGTCCGACTTCAGCGCGGTCCACAGGATCAGCGCGCGGCCGGCCTCGTTGATGGCGCGCATGGTCATCAGCTTGCGGCGGATATCGGGGTGGACGATGATCGGGTCGGCCTTCTTCTCCGGCGCCTTTGCGCCCGATAGCGAGCGGCCCTGGATACGGTCCTTGGCGTAAACGACAGCGTTCTGGTAGGCGATTTCAGAGATCGACAGGCCCTGCAGCCCGACGCCGAGGCGCGCCTCGTTCATCATCACGAACATGGCCTTCAGGCCGCCATTCTCCTGGCCGATCAAAACGCCTTCGGCCTCGTCATAGTTCATGACGCAGGTGGCGTTGCCATGAATGCCCATCTTCTCCTCGATGGAGCCGCAGGAGACGCCGTTCTTCTCCCCGGGATTGCCGTTCGCATCGAGCCTGAACTTCGGCACGATGAAGAGCGAGATGCCCTTGACGCCTTCCGGCGCGCCCTCGATGCGGGCGAGCACCAGGTGAATGATGTTCTCCGACATGTCGTGTTCGCCGGCCGAGATGAAGATCTTCTGGCCTGAAATCTTGTAGGTGCCGTCGCCGTTCGGCACGGCGCGGGTGCGCAGGAGACCGAGATCGGTGCCGCAATGCGGCTCGGTCAGGTTCATCGTGCCGGTCCAGACGCCCTCGACCATCTTCGGCAGATAGGCGTGTTTCTGCTCGTCCGAGCCATGGGCGAGGATCGCGGCGACAGCGCCTTGCGTCAGGCCGGGATACATCATCAGCGCCATGTTGGCGGATGACATGTATTCGCCGATCGCCGAATGGACCGTGTAAGGCAGACCCTGCCCGCCGAACTCGGCCGGCACGGAAAGCCCCATCCAGCCGCCTTCGCGATACTGATCGTAGGCCGTCTTGAAGCCCTTGGGCGTCGTCACCGAGCCGTCCTCGTGGCGGGTGCAGCCTTCTTCGTCGCCGACGCGGTTCAGCGGGTGCAGCACATTCTCGGCGAGCTTGGCGCCTTCCTGAAGGATTGCCTCCAGAACGTCCGGCGTCGCATCGGAGAAGCCGGCGAGATTGCCATAGCGCTCATAGCCGAGAACTTCATTCAGAACGAAAAGGGTGTCCGCGACGGGGGCCTTGTAGGTCGGCATGGCATTCCTCCGAAAGAAAGCTGAAAGCCCCTTTCCCGGTCCTGCCGGCGGGGCGCTGATCCGGAGAGGATGCCTATCAAACTTTGACGTTTGCGTAAACGTCAAAGTTTGATAGGCGCTGATCATCGCGCAACAAAAAAGCCGGCTCGCGAGGAGCCGGCTTCAGAAATGCTGAACGTCGGTTGGATCAGGCCGCGTTGGCGCGCTGACGCTCCTCGACCAGCGAGGCAATCCCGTCACGCGTCTGGCGCAGCTCCTCGATCGCCTCATCGAGCTGGCGGCGCTGTTCCTCCAGACGGGCGATCTGGCGCTCCGACTTGTCGAGGACGAAGCGGTACTGCTTCATGTTGGTGCCGCTCGGATCGTAGAGATCCATCATCTGCTTGATCTCGCGCAGCGAGAAGCCGACCTTGGTGCCGAAGGTGATGAGTTTGAGGCGCGCCAAGTCGCGGTGGGCATAAAGACGCGTCGTGCCTTCGCGCTTGGGCTGGATCAGCCCCTTGTCCTCGTAGAAGCGCAGCGTGCGCAGGCTGACGTCGAACTTGCGCGCGACATCGCCGATGCGCATCAGTTCGCTATTCTCGTCGCCCGATGCATTCGAAAAGGAGGCCACGTCAGTGCCGGCCGGCATGATGTTCATGTCAGATCCCGTGATTCTTGATTCGGTTCGCTTGTCGCGAAAATTTGTGGCGAGGCGAAGGACGCCTTCGCGAATAAGTCCCCTGCTTTCCGTAAGGCAAGCGAGGCATGGGGCGCGCATATAATCCGAGACGGAATGTGCTGCAAGTGCGAAACGTTCGGCTGCGCCACTTTGCGCAGCGACGCCTGGGCCAGCCACTCGACTTTGGTAAGTTTGGTTAACGGCTTGTTTACCATGGATGAGGAAAGGTGCTTTCCAGCGACTCACCGTGATCTGTCTCGTATTTCGTTCCTCACGGCGTGGATCCTCCGGCGCCGGGACGCGCCGGAACGTCAACGGGTCCGGCGATAGCCGGCAGAGGGCAACGGGCGGCACGATGACACACAAGCAGGCTTATCTCGATGCTTTGAACAGCGGCCGGCGGCGGCGCCCGACGACCTCGATCGATGATCTCAACCGCACACTGGCGGAACTCGAGTCACGCATTTCAGGACGCGGCGACGAGCCCGCGGCACCGATCGCGGCAGAAAAGCTCGCCGCAGACTTCGATGCGCAGCGTCGACGTGAGGAAAGCGTCGAAGCCGCCGGCTCGATCGCAGCGGAACTGAAACTCCTGCGCGACGACCTCAACGCCAAGCTGGCGACAGGCATCGAGCGCGAATTCGCCGCACTGAAGACGCAGATCGAAGGGGCCCGCGCCGCACCCACCGCGTGCCGCGCCGATGAAATCTCCGGCGAGGTCGACCGTCTCGGCGGCATGATCGACGCGCTCGCCGCCCGCGGCGGCGAAGACAATGCGATCCGTCTGCAGGCCGAGATGGAGGAAATCCGGCAGGCTCTCGCCGACGTGGCGCGCGAATCGACCGCCGAGAAGCGTTGGGACGATCTCGACCGTCGGCTCGACGCCTTTGCCGGCCCCGAATCCGATCTCGTAAAGGGCATCCAGAGCCGCCTCGAAGAACTCGGCAGCGTGGTATCGACCTTGCCCGAACCGGCTGCGATGCGTGCGCTCGACGAGAAGCTCAAGGTGCTCGCCGCCGCCATGGACCGCTTCGCGCAAAAGCAAGGCCCGCTCGGCGACGGCGCACTGTCGCTGATCGACGAGCGCCTCGACGAAATCTCCCGCGCCATCGCCGCCTCGGCCGGTGCCGGGCGCGGCCTCATCGTCGACGGCAAGCCGTTCGACCGCATCGAGGCGCGGATCGGCTCGCTTGCCAAGCAGATCGACGAACTGATCGAGGATCGTCCGACCGCCGACATCGGCGCGCAGATCGCGGCCATGAGCGAGCGGATCGACGAGATTGCCACCCGCGCCGCGATGCCGCACGAAGCGATGGCGCGGCTCGCCGAGCAGATGAGCGCCATTGCCGGCAAGGTCGACGCCATTCCCGCCTCGCCGGACATTTCGGAAATCTTCAAGGGCGTGGAAAGCCGCTTCGCCGCTTTCTCGCAGACCATCGACGAGCGCAGCGCAGCAGGCGCGGCAAAGAGCGAGCAGCTCTTCGCTGAGTTGGACCAGCGCCTGGGCGCGCTTGCCGAGCGGCTCGAAACGGTTCAGGCCGCTCCGTCTCATGACGCGCTGATGGCGGCGATGGACGAGCGGCTTGCCGCCTTCGCCGACAGTTTCGAAACACGTCTCGGCGGCATTTCGCAGCGCCTGGAAACGACGACCGCAACACTCGTCTCGATCGACCCCGATCTGGTCAAGAGCCTCGAGGCGCAGGTCGCGGGTCTGGCCGAAGCGATCCAGTCCCCATCACGCATACCGGCCGAGTTCGAGGATGTCGCGCCGCGTCTCGAGCGCCTGGAGCGCATCATCGCCGACAACCATGCCGCAATGCTCGAATCCGCGCGCGATGCCGCCGAACAGGCCGCGCGTGCACTCGGCACGACCGGCTCGCGCGACAACGACGTCGTGCAGGGCCTTGCCGACGATCTGCGCGCGCTCGAGGGGCTCGCGCGTCGCTCCGACGAGCGCAACACCAAAACCTTCGAGGCGATCCACGACACGCTCCTGAAGATCGTCGAACGCCTCGGCGCGATGGAATATGAGGGGCAGGAGGAGCATGAGCCCGCGCGCGTCGACATTGCAGCGGCGCCCGCGCTTCACGCCGATGTCGACGACATGTCGATGGAGCCGAGCCTCGAAGCGGACGACCCGACGATCACGGCAGCCGATGCGTCGGCCAGCACCGAACAGCGGCGCTCCATGATCGCCCGGGTCCTGGGTCGCAAGCGGCGGGAAAAGGACGATGCGCAAGCAGCGCCGGCCGTTGCGGCGCCCGAATTCGAACTCGACGCGCCGATCGATCCCGCGATCGTCAACCAGCCAATCGAGCCCGGCCACGGCTCGCCGGACTTGAACGCCATCATGCGCCGCGTTCGTGACGAGCGTTCGGTTCAGGGGAAGGAAAACACCGCACCTAACGTCGATGCCAAGGCCGACTTCATCGCGGCCGCACGTCGCGCCGCGCAGGCCGCAGCCGCCGAGGCCGAGGCCCTGAAATCCGGCAAGTCCGCCGACGGCTCGCAGCGCTTCAGCCTGGCCAAGCTCCTCAAGTCGAAAAACCGCGCCGTCTCGATGGGCATCATCGCGGTAACGCTCGCCCTTGCCGGCGTGCAGATCGGCAAGACGCTGACGAGCGAGGATGCGGTGGCCGCCGCGGAGCCTGCTGAAGCCGTGACACTTGCCGCAGTGGCAGCAGCGGAAACGTCCGAAAAGATCGAGCCGGCGCTAGACGCCGCCGAACCCACCGCCGTACGCGACCTGACCGCGATGGCGAAGACGCCAGCGCCGAAGATAGAAGCGGCGAAACCGGTGGCCGCTTCGGTCCAGCCGGTGGCGGCAGACGCCCCAATGGCGACCGCGTCGATCACGCCGGACGTGCGCAATCCCGCCCCTATCCAGCCGCAGCCGCAAGCCGCAGCAGCATCACCGACCGAGGAGGCGCCGCGCGTCGCTGCCGTGCCGCTGGAGGCTGGAAATGCCGTTCTGCGCGAAGCGGCCGAGGCGGGCGATGCAAAAGCGTGGTTCGAAATCGGCAACCGTTACGCCGAAGGTCGCGGCGTTGCCGCCGACATGAAGGCAGCAGCCGTCTGGTATGAAAGTGCTGCCAAGGCCGGCCTTGCGCCGGCGCAGTACCGCCTCGCCAACATGCTCGAAAAGGGAACGGGCGTCGAGCGCGACCTGCCGCGCGCGATCGACCTTTACGAACAGGCCGCCGCCAAGGGCAATGCGAGCGCCATGCACAATCTCGCCGTCCTCCACGCGATGGGCGCAAGCGGGCGCGCCGACAACGAGGCGGCGGCACGCAACTTCACAAGGGCCGCTGAACTGGGCGTGCGCGACAGCCAGTTCAATCTGGGCATCCTTGCCGCCAAGGGCGTCGGCATGAAGCAGGACCTCGCGGCCGCCTACAAATGGTTCGCGATCGTGGCCGAAGCCGGCGATGCGGATGCCGCAGGCAAGCGCGACGACGTCGGCAAGCTCCTTTCGCCCGCCGATCTCGACAAGGCAAAGAAAGCCGTCGAGCTGTGGTCGCCCAAGCCGCTCGACGAGGCGGCCAATTCCGTTACGGTACCGGAGGCCTGGACCGAAGACATGCAGGCGACCGCAGGGGTGGATCTGAACGCGGCGATCAAGCGGGTCCAGGCGATCCTCAACGCCAATGGCTACGATGCCGGCACGCCGGACGGGATCATGGGAACCAGGACCACGTCGGCCATCGCGTCCTTCCAGAAGGACAACGAAATGGAGCCGACGGGACGGATCGACGAGCCGCTGGTGCGCGCCCTTCTCGCGCTCGGCTGAGACCGTTCTGCCACCTTCTTGCAACCAAACGCCCGCCTCAATCGGCGGGCGCAACTTTTTGCGGCAAAGTAGGCGCCGGCGGTTTGACTTCGCCTCATTCAAAGCGCAAGAACAACCCTGCCTCGACCATGAAATCCAAGGGTAATCCCCCTTCCCGAACACTGAGCGAGATGAGCCGGTGGGCATCTATCTCCCGATCGCCGAATTGTCCGTCAACATGCTGGTTCTACTCGGCATGGGATGGGCGGTCGGCTTCCTGTCGGGCATGTTCGGCGTCGGCGGCGGGTTCCTGATCACGCCGCTTTTGATCTTCTACAACATCCCCCCCGCCATCGCAGTCGCAACGGGCGCCAACCAGGTTGTGGCCTCGTCCGTATCGGGCGTTCTCGCGCATGTGAAAAAGGGGACGCTCGACTTCAAGCTCGGCACGGTGCTGCTGCTCGGCGGCATCTTCGGCTCGACGATCGGCGTCTTCGTCTTTGCTTTCCTGCGCCGGCTCGGCCAGCTCGATCTGGTCGTCTCGCTGCTCTATGTCGGGCTGCTCGGCACGGTCGGGGGCCTGATGCTGGCCGAAAGCATCCGCGCGCTGCGGCGTGCCAAGGGCGGGCAGGCTGCAAGCCTGCGCAAGCCGGGCCAGCACAACTGGATCCACCGTCTGCCGCTCAAGATGCGGTTTCGCACTTCGAAGCTCTTCGTCAGCGTCATTCCCGTGCTCGGCCTGGGCGCCGCCATCGGGTTTCTCGCCTCGATCATGGGCGTCGGCGGCGGCTTCATCATGGTGCCGGCGCTGATCTATCTTCTCAAGGTGCCGACCAACGTCGTCATCGGCACCTCGCTTTTCCAGATCATCTTCGTGGCCGCCTACACGACGATCGTCCACGCCGCGACCAACCAGGCGGTCGACATCGTCCTGGCCTTCCTCCTGATGATCGGCGGCGTGGCGGGCGCGCAGTATGGCGCGCGCGCCGGGCAGAAGCTGCGCGGCGAACAGTTGCGCGCGCTGCTCGCGCTGCTCGTGCTGATGGTTGCGGGACGCCTTGCCGTCGACCTCTTCGTACCGCCAGCAAGCCCCTATTCGCTCGCGATCGCGGGGAGCATGTAGATGCGCGCGCTGCTGGCCGTCCTCGCCATCGTCGCGCCAATGGCTCCTGCACAGGCGCAGGACGCCGATGCGCCCGAATCCTTCCAGATCGGCCTGTCGACCAACCGGGTCGCGATCTCGTCCGACTTTTCGGGCGCGGACCTGACGATCTTCGGCGCGCTCGACAATGCCGACCAGATGCTCGCGCGGCAGGGGCGCTACGACATCGTCGTCGTGCTCGAAGGTCCGGCGCGGCCGATCGTCGTGCGCAAGAAGACGCGCGTGCTCGGCGTGTGGATCAATACCGAGTCGCAAAGCTTCACCAGCGTTCCCGTCTCCTACTCGGTTGCGACGACGCGGCCTCTGCAGGACGTGACGCAACCGCAGGTCTACCGCCAGCTTGCGCTGGGATCGGAAAACATCTTCCTGCGCGCGGTCGAGGAGGAAGGCCAGCGCGATCCGGCGAAGGTCGCGGAATTCACCGCGGCGCTGCGAGAGCAAAAGCGCGCTGCCGGCCTCTACAACGAGCGCGTGGGCGGCGTGCAGTTTCTCTCGCCGAGCCTTTTTCGCGCTACCGTTGCGCTCGCGCCCAACGTGCCCGTCGGCACGCACCGCGCCCGCGCCTTCCTCTTTCGCAACGGAACGTTCGTGAAGGAAACCTCGGCCCAGCTCACGATCGTCAAGGCGGGCCTCGAACAGCGCATCTATCGTACGGCACAGGAGAACGGGCTTCTGTTCGGAATCTTCGCCGTGTTCCTCGCCGTCGTCACCGGCTGGCTCGGCCGGATGATCTTCAAGCGGGATTAGTCGGCGCGCAGGAGACGTCGGTCCATCGGATAGACCCGATCGGTGCCGAGCATGTAGGCGACGAAATTGTTGGGGCAGAAGAGGTTCGCAAACGCGCGATCGAGGACGTTGAGCGCGCCCGTGAACGAGCCGAAGGCTGGCATGATCAAGCGGTTGCCGTCGGCGGCGAAGCAGCGGCGGCGCACCGAGCGGCCGCGCTGGACGATGCGCGCGCCCGGGTGGAGATGACCCGCGATTTCGCCGGCCAGCCGCCCGGCCGAAGGCTCGTGGCGGAAGACGACATTGCCGATGCCGAGCTCCTCTATGGTGGCGCCGGGCAAATCGGCCGGCTTTTCAGGATCGTGATTGCCGGCGACCCAGAACCAGTCGCGGCCCTTCATCAGCGCGAGAAGCTGGTCGCGATAGGCGGACGGCATCCGCGCGGCGCCGCCGATATCGTCGAAGCTGTCGCCGAGCGAGACAACCATCGCCGGATCGTAGTCCGCGATGACAGCTGCGAGGCGTGCCAGCGTCGCGGCGGTATCGTAAGGTGGGAGCATGTAGCCGCGGCGGGCAAAGCGCGAGCCTTTTTCCAGATGCAGGTCGGAGACGGCAAGCAGCTCCATTTCGGGGAAGTAGGCCACGCCGCGCGCATCGCAGACCACGCGCTCGCCGCGAACGGCAGTTTCGCTGGTGGCTGAAAAACGGCCCTGCGTCGTCACATTCATTGCGTACCCATTGCCTCGTCGATCAGACTGTCCGCGGCTTCGCCCAGAAGTTCCTCCTCGGCTCCACCCGCCACGCGCTCCTTGCCGATCTCGAGCATGACCGGAACGGCGAGCGGCGAAATGCGCGGAAGGTCCTTATGCATGATTCGACCCTTCACCCGCGAGAGCATCTCACCAAGCCTCCTGACATCCAGAAGCCCCGTGGCCGCATCCGCGCGCGTGGCGCGCAGCAGGATATGGTCGGGATCATGACTGCGCAGGACGTCATAGATCAGGTCGGCCGAGACCGTCACCTGCCGGCCGGACTTCTCCTTGCCCGGGTGGCGACGCTCGATCAAGCCGGCAATCACGGCGCAATTGCGGAAGGTGCGCTTCAACAGCCAGCTATCGGCGAGCCACGCGTCGAGGTCGTCGCCCAGCATGTCCTCGTCGAAGAGTTCGCCGAAGGTGAGCTTTCCCGAGCGATGCAGCGCGCCCATGTCGCGCAGGCCCCAGATCGCGATGGCGTAGTCGGTGGCGACGAAACCGAGCGGACGGGCACCGCCGCGCTCCAGCCGGCGTGTCAGCAGCATGCCCAGCGTCTGGTGCGCGAGGCGGCCTTCGAACGGATAGGCGACCATGTAAAACCGGTTGCCGCGCGGAAAGGTCTCGATCAGGAGATCGTCGCGGCTCGGCAGGACCGATTTCGCCTTCTGGATCGCCAGCCATTCGGCGACCTGTTCGGGAAGGCGGTGCCAGCGGGACGGATCTGCGAGCATGGCGCGCACCTCGGCGGCAAGATAGGTCGACAGGGGAAATTTTCCGCCGCCATAGGAGGGGACGAGCGCATCCGCTCCCGGCGCCGGCGTCACGTAGCATTCGTTCTCGCGGATACCGGCAAAGCGTACGACCTGGCCGGCAAAGATGAAGGTGTCGCCAGGCGTCAGCGTCTCGAGGAAATATTCCTCGATCTTGCCAAGCGAATAGCCGCCCGCCAAAGCGCTCTTCGTCTTTCCGCGCACGAGGCGGATGTTCAGCATCGGCGCCTCGACAATGGTGCCGACATTGAGGCGGTATTGCTGCGCGATCATGGGATGCGAGACGCGCCAGCGGCCGTCCTTCATCTGGCGGATGCGGGCGAAGCGCTCATAGGTGCGCAGCGCATAGCCGCCGGTCGCGACGAAATCGACGATCCGGTCGAAAGTCTCGCGGTCGAGGCCGACGTAAGGCGAGGCACTGACCATCTCCTGGTAAAGATCGTCGGCAAAGAAGGGCTCGGCGCAGGCCATGCCCATGACGTGCTGGGCGAGGACGTCAAGCCCGCCCTCGCCCACCGAGGGCGTGTCCTGCGCGCCGAGATAATTCGCGTCGAGCGCGGCCTGGCATTCCAGCACCTCGAACCGGTTTGCCGGCACGAGAATGGCGCGGCTCGGCTCGTCCATGCGGTGGTTGGAGCGGCCGATGCGCTGGGCGAGGCGGCTCGCGCCCTTCGGTGCGCCGACATGGACGACGAGGTCGACGTCGCCCCAGTCGATGCCGAGGTCGAGAGTCGACGTGGCCACGATGGCGCGCAGGCTGTTGGTTTCCATGGCCTTTTCCACGCGCCGGCGCTGGCCGACATCGAGCGAGCCGTGATGGAGCGCGATCGGCAGCGTGTCGGCGTTGACGTGCCAGAGTTCCTGGAAAAGGCGTTCGGCCTGGCTGCGCGTGTTGACGAAAAGCAGCGTGGTGCGGTGCGCCTTGATCGCCTCGTAGATCTCCGGGATCGAATATTGCGCCGAATGGCCGGCCCAGGGCACGCGCTCGGCGGATTCCAGGATGGTGATCTCCGGCTTTGCGCCGCCGGCGACCGTGATGCGGTCTGCCATCGCGCCAGGTTGGTTCTGGCTGACGAGCCAGCGGCGAAGTTCGTCCGGCTCGGCCACTGTCGCCGACAGGCCGATCGTGCGCAGGTCCGGTACGAACTTGCGCAGACGGGCAAGGCCGAGAGAGAGAAGCTGGCCGCGCTTGGAGGTGACCAGCGCGTGGAGTTCATCGAAGATCACGTAGCGCAGATCGGCGAAGAAGCGCTCGGCATCCTTCGAGGCCAGCATCAGCGCGAGTTGTTCGGGGGTCGTCAGGAGGATGTCCGGCGGTGCCTGCTTCTGGCGCTGGCGCTTGTGCGCGGGCGTATCGCCCGTGCGCGTCTCCATCGAGATCGGCAGACCCATTTCGGTGACCGGCCGGGTCAGGTTTCGCTCGATGTCGACGGCGAGCGCCTTCAGGGGCGATAGGTAGAGCGTGTGGACGCCCTGCGCCGCTGCGCCCGGCCTGCGCTTGCCGCGCCGCGCCAAGTCGACCAGGGACGGCATGAAGCCGGCGAGCGTCTTGCCGGCGCCTGTCGGTGCTATGAGAAGGACGGAACGGCCAGCTTCTGCCCGCGCGAGCAGATCGAGCTGGTGCGCGCGCGGCTGCCAGCCGCGCAGGGCAAACCAGCGCGTGAAGGCCTCGGGCAGCATTGTCGCGCCTTCGAGCGCGCCGTCGTCGAGCGGTCGGTTCACGGACGAGATGTAGCGCCGGGTCGGCGATGCGCCAAGGTCAGTGAGGGTGCGCGTCGAGGATGGGCGCTTCGTCGACCGACGCGTCCACACGTGCGGGCAGCGACCGACGCTCGGCGAGGACGATCAGGCCGGCGACGTCTGCGCCGCGGTCCCGCCGGATGATCGCGTCATTCATGTTGACGAGATCGAAGCCGTTTTCGGCGAGGAGGCGGCGCAGATAGTCCGGCGCGTGGGCGTAGCGGCGAGATTCGCCCAGTTGGAGATCGCCGGCGCCATCGTGACGCTCGACCGAGAAAGCGAAGAGGCCACCCGGCACGAGCGCGGCCGCGACCTCGGCGAAGATGCGCTCCAGCCGCCCGACATAGAGGAAGACGTCTGCGGCGGTGACGAGATCGGCCACGTTGCGCTCGGTCTCGAAGGTGAGAAGGTCCTGCCGTTCCAGCCGATCATAGACACCCTTGGCGCGCGCCTTTTTCAGCATGTTTTCGGACAGGTCGCCGCCTTGGAGGAAGCTCGTCATCGCGCGCAACCGCTCCCCCATCAGGCCGGTGCCGCAGCCCAGATCGAGCGCATGGGCGAAGCTGGTGCGGCCCGTCGCGCGCAGGGCGTCGGCGATCAGCTCGGGCACGCGGTAGCCAAGCTTCTGCACGAGTTCTGCGTCGAACTTGCCAGCATACTGGTCGAACAGCGTCTCGGCGAAGGCGCTCGAAATGCCGCCGGCATTCTCGATCGCGCCGACAAGTTCGAGCTTCAGGGCCGCCCCGAGCCGGTCGGCAGGGTCGTGCCGCAGCGCCTCGCGCCAGGCGTCGGCAGCGCCCGCGATCTCGCCTGCCGCCTCGCGCATCTCGCCGAGGCGGAACCAGCCCGTTGCCCAGCCGGGCGCAAGCGCCATCGTGTCGGCCATCAGTTCTGAAGCGGCGGCATGCTCTCCGGATGCGAACAGCATTTCAGCATAGTCCGCGCGCCGGTCGGCCGCGACGTTGCCGGACGAATACAAAATAGGCTTCATTTTCGAAGGGGCTCGCTGCCCATGATCGGGCGCGCGGCTTATCTGCCAATTCGAGCGCTTTCGCAATCCCTTTCCGTGCGGGCCGGAAATCCTATCTGTTGTGAACCATGAACCCGCACCATCTGCTGATCCCGCGTCCCGAAGGTCTCTACTGCCCGCCCGGCGATTTCTTCATCGATCCGGTGCGCCCGGTTTCGCGTGCGCTGATCACGCACGGCCATGCCGACCATGCGCGGCCTGGCCATGCCCATGTGCTGGCGACGCGGCAGACGCTCGACATCATGGGCATCCGCTATGGCGAGAATTTCGCCGGCTCGTCGCAACCGATCGATTTCGGCGAGAGCCTCGATATCAACGGCGTGAGGGTCTCGTTCCATCCGGCGGGGCATGTCCTCGGTTCGGCGCAGATCGCGGTCGAGAAGGACGGACTGCGAATCGTCGCGTCTGGCGACTACAAGCGGCGGCCGGATGCGACGGCGCAGGAATTCGAGCCGGTCGAATGCGACGTCTTCATCACCGAGGCGACCTTCGCGCTGCCCGTCTTCCGCCACCCCGACGACAGGTTGGAGATCGCGCGGCTCTTGAAATCCGTCCGGCAGTTTCCCGAGCGCGCGCATCTCGTCGGCGCCTATGCACTCGGCAAGGCGCAGCGCGTCATCAAGCTCATCCGCCAGGCAGGCCACAACGAGCCGATCTATATCCACGGCGCGCTACAGAAGCTGTGCGACTACTACCAGAGCCAGGGCATCGATCTTGGGCCGCTCGAACCGGCGACCATCGAGCGTGGGTCAAAATCGCAGTTCGCCGGGGCCATCGTGGTCGGCACGCCGTCCGCCTTCGCCGACCGCTGGGCGCGACGCTTTCCCGATCCAGTCGCCTCCTTCGCATCGGGCTGGATGCGGATCCGGCAGCGGGTGAAACAGCGCGGCGTGGAACTGCCGCTGATCATCTCCGACCATTCCGACTGGGACGAACTGATCGCCACGATCCGCGAGGTGAAGGCCGGCGAGGTCTGGGTCACGCATGGCCGCGAGGAGGCGCTGGTGCGCTGGTGCGAGCTCAACGGCATCAAGGCGCGTCCGCTGCATCTCTTCGGATATGAGGACGAAGCAGAGTAATGGACCGGTTTGCGGAACTGCTCGACCGTTTGCTGATCACCTCTTCGCGCAACGCGAAGCTGACCTTGATGCAGGACTATTTCCGCGAGGCGCCCGACCCCGATCGCGGCCTTGCTTTGGCGGCGATCACCGGCAATCTCTCGTTCAACGCGGTCAAGCCCGGCGTGCTGCGGTCATTGATGGCCGAGCGCATGGACGAGACGCTGTTCGCCTATTCCTACGACTATGTCGGCGACCTTGCCGAAACGGTCTCGCTGGTCTGGGGCATCGATGCGCAGGTCGAGGCCATTCCCGGCGGGGTGTCGCTTTCCGAAGCTGTCGAGCGGCTCCATTCGGCCAGCCGATCCGACGCGCCGAAAGTGCTCGCGGGCCTCCTCGACCGCATGGAGACGGCGTCCCGCTTTGCGGTCCTGAAGCTCGTCACCGGCGGGCTTCGCGTTGGCGTATCGGCCCGGCTCGCCAAGCAGGCGCTGGCCGATTACGGCAAGGTGCACGTCCACGAGATCGAAGAATTGTGGCACGGGCTGGAGCCGCCCTATCTCAGCCTTTTCGCCTGGCTCGACGGCAAGGGCGAGAAGCCTGTTCACGCCGCCCGCGCGATGTTCCGGCCGGTCATGCTGTCGAACGCAGTGGAAGAATCCGACCTGACGCGCATCGTACCGGCAGACTATGCGGCGGAATGGAAATGGGACGGCATTCGTGTCCAGGTGGTCTGCGAGGACGGTGTCGCGCGACTTTATTCACGCACCGGAGACGACATTTCGGGCACCTTCCCCGACCTTCTGGAATCGATGGATTTCAACGCTGCGATCGACGGCGAACTGCTCGTCGGCGCGCCCGGCGGCAACACCGGCACCTTCTCCGACCTGCAGCAGCGGCTCAACCGCAAGGTCGTGACGCCGAAGATCCAGAAGCAGTTTCCGGCCTTCGTGCGATGCTACGACCTTCTGCAACTTAGCGACGAGGATCTGCGCAAGCTGCCCTTCGCCGAGCGGCGGCAGCGGCTTGAGGCCTTCGTGGCGACGCTGGACGCGACCCGCTTCGACCTGTCGCCCCTGGTCGATTTCGCCGCGTGGGAGGAACTCGACACCATGCGCCAGACGCCGCCGCATCCGGTGATCGAGGGGGTGATGCTGAAGCGGCTCGACTCAACCTATGTGCCGGGCCGGCCAAAGGGTCCCTGGTTCAAGTGGAAACGCAATCCCTATACGGTGGATGCCGTTCTGATGTACGCGCAGCGCGGGCACGGCAAGCGCTCGAGCTTTTATTCGGACTATACGTTCGGCGTGTGGACCGGGCCGGGGGACCAGCCGGAACTGGTGCCGGTCGGCAAGGCCTATTTCGGCTTCACCGACGAGGAACTGAAACGGCTCGACAAATACATCCGCGACAACACGATCGACCGCTTCGGGCCTGTGCGATCGGTGCGGGCGGAGCCCGACCATGGGCTCGTCATCGAGGTTGCGTTCGAAGGACTCAACCGCTCGACGCGGCACAAGTCGGGCGTTGCCATGCGCTTCCCGCGCGTCTCGCGGCTCAGATGGGACAAGCCGGCCGGCGAAGCGGACCGGCTCGACGCGCTTTTGTCGATGCTCGACGGCTGATCACTCGGCCGGCCGCATGAGGATCGCGAAAATATCGACCCCGCGTCCCGCGCCCGTAACGTCGGTGTTGACGGTGATCGTGCTCGTATTGGCGGCGGAGCCTTGCGGCAGGGCGACCTCGAAGAGGTGATCCTCCTGCGTCGTCCCGACATCGTAACGCGTGCGTCCGCAATTGCCGAGGGCGCCGAAATCGCATTCGACCGAAATCTGCGTCCCCTCCCCTTCGATGCCGCGCGCGACGATGTTGAACACGACGCGCTGGCCGGCGAAACGATCGAGCAGGTTCTGGCCGACGGTGAACGCGATCGGCGCACCCGACGCGCCCGAGCGGATGCGCATATAGCTGCCGGCCTCGTCCTGCGTCGCCTCGGCCGATGCGCCTTCCGGCGGCGCGACGAGCTCGATATCCGCCGGCTCGAATATCGTGGTCCAGCCGGCATCGGCACTTGCGCCGTCGGCGGAAAGCGCGGGCGGGCCGGACTGGCCGCGGCTTTCGTTGATCGCGGCCTCAATCTGGCGCATGTCCGCGCCGATGAAATGGCCGAAATTGGCGTAGGCCCACCACAGTCCGGTGCCGATGACTGCCAGAATGACGAGGCCAGTGGCAATCGACAGCATGCGGCCGCTGCCGCGTTTCCTGGGCTTGCGCTCCCTTGCAGTTCGCGCCTGGTCGAGCCGGACGGGCCGGCGCGCGGGCGCGGCAAGCTCGGGCTCCAAACGCGAAGCCGCATCGACCGGCCCGACGCGTCGGTCTGCACGAAGCTCCGGCGCGACCGAAGGCGCCAGCGAGGCCGGCGCGGATGCGACGACCGGCTCGGGCGCCATCGCCGGGACATATTCCGTTTCGATCGCCTTGACGGTCGCCTGCAGAGCCTTGCGTCGCTTGATGGCGTTCTCGACCGTCAGTTCAGGCTTTTCCTTCAAGGAGCGGTCGAGTGCGGCAAATGCGGACCGATAGACCTTTTCACGGAAGGTCCGGTCGTCGTCATTTCCCTTGGCCAGGGCCCGTCTGATTGCTTGCTCGATCCCGTCCAAGCGGCACCCTTTTGTTGTTTACCGACCATTGACCATGATCGTTGCCACATCGTTAAACGTGCCGGGCGGCCGGTTCAATGGCGCGGCCAAGCCGAAAACCGGTTTCCACTTTTCGTGCCGATGCTCTAGTAACGACGTTTACGCAAACGTCAAATATCCATGGAGGACCCGAATGGCGCTGCCCGACATCCTTAAGACCAATCTGCGCATTCCCGTCGTCGGCTCGCCGCTCTTCATCATCTCCCATCCGCCCCTTGTGCTGGCCCAGTGCAAGGCGGGCATCGTCGGTTCCTTTCCGGCGCTGAACGCGCGCCCGGCATCGCAGCTCGACGAGTGGCTGGCCGAGATCACCGAGGATCTTGCGGCACATGATGCGGCCAACCCGCAGGCCAAGGCCGCGCCGTTCGCGGTCAACCAGATCGTTCACAAGTCGAACACGCGGCTCGAGGAAGATCTTGCGCTGTGCGTCAAGTACAAGGTGCCGATCGTCATCTCCTCGCTGGGCGCGGTCGAAGAGGTCAATCAGGCCGTGCATTCCTATGGCGGCATCGTGCTGCACGACATCATCCACGATCGCCATGCGCGCAACGCCATCAAGCGCGGCGCAGACGGGCTGATCGCGGTCGCAGCGGGAGCTGGCGGCCATGCCGGCACGCTCTCGCCCTTCGCCCTGGTCCAGGAAATCCGCCAGTGGTTCAACGGGCCGCTTTTGCTGTCGGGCGCGATCGCCAATGGCGGCGCGGTGCTTGCCGCCCAGGCTATGGGCGCGGACCTGGCCTATATCGGCTCGCCTTTCATCGCGACGCGGGAGGCGCGCGCGTCCGACGACTACAAGCAGATGATCGTCGATTCCAAGGCCGCAGACATCGTCTATTCCAACCTGTTTACCGGCGTCCACGGGAACTATCTGAAGGGCTCGGTCGAAAAGGCCGGCATGGACCCGAACAATCTGCCCGAATCCGACCCGTCCACGATGAATTTCGGCGGCGACAAGTCGAAGGCCTGGAAGGATATCTGGGGCTGCGGCCAGGGCATCGGCGCGGTCGATTCCGTGGTCGGCGCGGCCGAGCTGGTCGATCGGCTTGCCCGCGAATACCAGGACGCGAAGAAGAAGCTCGCAGCTTGAGCGACAGCGTCGCAAGGCACAGCCCGAAGGACGCGGCCGCTGCCGTCGGGCTGATGCTCCTTGCCTGCGCGCTGCTTGCCGCCACGACGCTCATCGCCAAAATGCTCGGGCCGGCGGGCGGCGACAGCCCGCTTCACCCGTTCCAGATTTCCGCAGGGCGCTTTTGCTTCGCCGCGCTTGTCCTGATGCCGTTTCTCGTCGCGGCGCGGCCGTCCTTCACCGGGACGCGGTGGACCAATCATGTCTTGCGGGTTCTGTTCGGCTGGGCGGGCGTGAGCGCACTTTTCGCCGCGTCCGGGCTCATGCGGCTTGCCGATGCCAACGCGATCTCGTTTCTCAACCCCGTCGTCGCGATGCTGCTTTCGATCCCGCTTCTGGGCGAGAAGGTCGGGCCGTGGCGTTGGGGAGCGGCGGCGGTCGCCTTCATCGGCGCGATGACCATCGTCCAGCCCGGTTCGGCCGCGTTTCAGCCGATCGCGCTGGTGGCGCTGGTCGCCGCGCTGTTCATGGGCGCCGAGGCAATCCTGATCAAGAAGCTCGCCGACAGCGAGCCGCCTCTGCGCATCCTGGCGATCAACAATTTCGCCGGCGCTGCCCTTGCCGCAACCGCGGCAAGCTTCGTGTGGGTCGCGCCGACACCGGGCCAATGGTTGCTCATGGCAACGCTCGGAACGACCATGATTTGCGTCCAGGCGCTGTTTATCCAGGCGCTTCGCCGCGGCGAGGCGAGCTTTGTGATGCCGTTTTTCTATCTGACGCTGATCTTCGCCGCAGGCTACGACTACGCGCTGTTTGCGGAAGTGCCTGCGCTCGCGAGCTGGATCGGCGCCGCGCTAATCATCGCCAGCGCGATCACCATCACATGGCGCGAACGGATCAGTCGCACGAAACGCGCCCGGACGAATTCGTAAGCCGAAGCGGGCGGGCGTTGCCGCCCGCCCGGTCGCATGTCAGCCGGCAGCCTTGGCGACAGCGCGCTTGGCCATCACCACCACGAGATTGGCGCGGTACTCCGACGAGGCGTGAATGTCCGACATCAGGTTCGATGAAGGCACCGTCGCGCCGTCGAGGGCGCTTGGCGCGAAGTTGGAGGCAAGCTTTTCCTCCAGCTCCTTGGCGCGGTAGACCCCGTTCTCGCCTGCACCCGTCACCGCAACGCGCACGCCGCCGGCGCTCTTGGCGACGAAGACGCCCGTCATCGCATAACGCGAGGCCGGGTTGCGGAACTTCTCGTAGCCGCAACGCTCCGGGGCGGTGAACTTCACCGCGGTGACGATCTCGTCGTCTTCCAGCGCCGTCTCGAACAGGCCGGTGAAAAAGGCGTCGGCCTTCAACTCGCGCTTGTTGGTCACGATCGTGCCGTCCACCGCCAACAGTGCGGCCGGATAGTCTTGCGCCGGGTCGTTGTTCGCGACCGAGCCGCCGATCGTGCCGAGATGGCGCACCAGCGGGTCGCCGATGTGGTTCGCCATGTAGTGCAGGGCGGGGCAGACGCTCTCGATCTCCTTCGACTGGGCGATGTCGGCATGGGTGGTGGCCGCGCCGATCTCGACTTCGCGGCCGGAGACCCTGATGCCCTTGAGCCCATCCACGTGCCGCAGGTCGATCAGGTCCGACGGGGCCGCGAGCCGCGTCTTCATGGCCGGGATGAGCGTCATTCCGCCAAGGAGATATTTGGCCTCATCGGCACCGGCGTGGACATTTGCGGCGTCCTCGAGGGAGGACGCGCGGTGATAATTGGTCTGGTACATGTGCGTTCCTCCTAGTGCCGCGTTGCTGCGTTGAGCGCCGCCCAGACCTTTTGCGGCGTGGCGGGCATCGTCAGGTCGTTGTTGCCGATCGCGTCGGTGATCGCGTTCATGACGGCCGGCGGGGAACCGATCGCGCCCGCCTCGCCGCAGCCCTTGATGCCGAGCGGATTGCCGGGGCAGATCGTCTCGGTCATCGGCACCTGGAAGGACGGCAGGTCGTCGGCGCGCGGCATGGTGTAGTCCATGTAGCTGCCGGTGACGAGCTGGCCGGTATTGCGGTCATAGGCGGCGCCTTCCAGAAGCGCCTGGCCGATGCCTTGCGCGAGCCCGCCATGAACCTGGCCTTCGACGATCATCGGATTGATGACGCGTCCGAAATCGTCGGCAGCGACGAACTGGACGATCTCGGTCTTGCCGGTCTCAGGATCGATCTCGACCTCGCAGATGTAGCAGCCGGACGGGAAGGTGAAGTTGGTCGGGTCGTAGAATGCACCCTCCTTGAGGCCCGGCTCCATGCCGCCCGGCAGATTGTGCGCGGTATAGGCGGCCAGTGCGAGCTGGAACCAGGGCACCGTCTTGTCGGTGCCTGCGACCTTGCACTCGCCATTCTCGATGACGATGTCGCCCTCATCGGCCTCCAAAATGTGCGCAGCGATCTTCTTCGCCTTGGCCTCGACCTTGTCGAGGGCCTTGACGATGGCCGACATGCCCACCGGACCGGAGCGCGAGCCGTATGTGCCCATGCCCATCTGCACCTTGTCGGTGTCGCCATGGACGATCGACACATTGTCCATCGGCAGGCCGAACCGGTCGCAGACGAGCTGCGCGAAAGTGGTCTCGTGCCCCTGGCCATGGCTGTGCGCGCCGGTCAGGACCTCGACCGTTCCGACCGCGTTCACGCGGACTTCGGCCGATTCCCAAAGGCCGACGCCGGCGCCGAGCGAGCCGACCGCCGCCGACGGCGCAATGCCGCAGGCCTCGATATAGCAGCTCATGCCGATGCCGCGCAGCTTGCCCCGGCTCTTCGCTTCCTCCTTGCGGCGGGCGAAGCCATCATAGTCGATCGCCTTCGTCGCGGCATCGATCAGCGCGTCGAAGTCACCGGAATCGTAATTCATGATCACCGGCGTCTGGTAGGGAAAGGACTTGATGAAGTTCTTCCGGCGCAGTTCGGCCGGCGAGATGCCGAGCTCGCGCGCGGCCGTCTCGACCAGGCGCTCCACCACAAAGGTCGCTTCGGGCCGTCCCGCGCCGCGATAGGCATCGACCGGACAGGTGTGCGTATAGACCGCCTTCACGTTGCAGTAGATCGCCGGGATCTCATACTGGCCGGACAGAAGCGTGGCGTAGAGATAGGTCGGCGTCGCGGAGGAGAAGAGCGACATGTAGGCGCCGAGATTGGCGATCGTGTCGGCGCGAAGCGCCGTGATCCTGTGGTCGGCATCGAGCGCGATCTCGGCCGTCGTCACGTGGTCGCGGGCATGGGCGTCCGTCAGGAAGCTTTCCGAACGGTCCGCCGTCCACTTCACCGGCACGCCGGTCTTCTTCGAGGCCCACAGGCAGGTGATCTCCTCGGGGTAGATGTAGATCTTGGAGCCGAATCCGCCGCCGACATCCGGCGCGATGACGCGCAGCTTGTTTTCCGGCGCAACATTATAGAACGCACTCATGACGAGGCGCGCCACGTGCGGGTTCTGCGAGGTCGTGTAGCAGGTGTAGTGATCCTCGGCCTTGTTGTAGTGGCCGATGGCCGAGCGCGGTTCGATCGCATTCGGGATCAGGCGATTGTTCAGGATGTCCAGCTTGACGCGGTGGGTCGCCTTCTCGAACGCGGCCTTGACGGCAGCCTCGTCGCCCACTTCCCAGTCGAAGGTCAGGTTGTTTTCCGCTTCGGGATGCACCTGCGGCGCGCCCGGATCCATCGCCTTTTCAGGCAGGATGACGGCCTCGAGTTCCTCGTAGTCGACTTCGACCGCTTCGGCGGCATCTCGGGCCTGAGCCTTCGTCTCTGCAACGACGATCGCCACGGCGTCGCCGACATAGCGCACCGTCTCCGTCGCCAGCGGCGACCAGGCGCCCATCTTCATCGGCGAGCCGTCCTTCGAATGGATCATCCAGCCACAGATGATGTTGCCGATGCCGTCGGCCTTCATTTCCGGGCCGGTCAGCACGTCGATGACGCCGGGCATCTGCCGCGCGGCGTCGGCGTCGATCCCGCGGATGCGCGCATGGGCATGCGGGCTTCTGACGAAGGCCGCGAACTTCATGCCGGGAACGACGAAATCGTCGGTGTAGCGCCCGGCGCCGGTGATGAATCTCTTGTCTTCCTTGCGCGCCACCCGGGCGCCAATGCCTTCAATTCCCATTTTCAGTACCTCCTCCGGTTACCGAATCGAGTGAACTTCCAAGGATCGGTCCGGCGGTCAGGCCGCCTGCGTCTCGTTCTTGCCGGCCATCGCCTTCGATGCGGCCAGGATCGCCTGGACGATGTTGTGGTATCCCGTGCAGCGGCAGATATTTCCTTCGAGATCGTTGCGCACTGTCTTCTCGTCCAGCCCTTCAGGATGACGGCGGACCATGTCGACGGCGGTCATGATCATGCCCGGCGTGCAGAAGCCGCACTGGAGACCATGATGTTCCTTGAAGGCGGCTTGCATCGGATGGAGTTCGGCGCCGGGGGCGAGGCCCTCGATGGTGGTGATTTCGGAGCCGGAGGCCTGGGCGGCGAGAATGGAGCAGGATTTGATGGCCTTGCCGTCCATGTGGACGACGCAAGCGCCGCATTGCGATGTGTCGCAACCGACATGGGTGCCCGTCAATCCGAGATTTTCCCGCAAATAATGTACGAGTAGGGTCCGGTCCTCCACACTACCCGAGACCTTGCGGCCATTCACGACCATTGAAACATCCGACATGCGTTCTCCCTCCATTTGAACTCCACGCCCGAAGGCATGGAGCGAAACTCTATCGCAGCTTGGCCAAGAGTCCACAGGCGCTGCAAGGACTTGCGACCATCGTCGCATCACATCGGCGGCACCTGCACCGCGCCCTTGCAGTCTTTCGCGCCGGTGCGGAACGTCGGCCGCGAAATTCAGCGCGGGGTGCTTGAATTTGCCGACCGATCCGGATATCAAGCGCTCACTTTCGAGCCCCCGACAATGCCCGGGCGGTTTTCGACGGGCCGCTTTAGCTCAGTTGGTAGAGCACATCATTCGTAATGATGGGGTCAGGTGTTCGAGTCACCTAAGCGGCACCACGATATCCTGCCTTGATATCCCTTCCATCACCCGCCGACATCGCCGTTGGGGATTCGATTGGCCGTTCAGGCGCTTCACACTCAGGCCAACCCAACAAAAAGGGGCGACCCGAAGGCCGCCCCTGTTGGTTTCGATCTGCCCGCACTTAGCTGTAGGGCGAGTAGCATGCCTTTCGCGGGCCATTGTAGGGCTGGAACGTGTTGTCCGAGGCGCGGTACGAACGGTAGCGGTCATAGCACCAGTCGACATGCGCCTGAGACAAGCGGCCAGGCCGGACGACGACCGTGCGCGAAGGCTGGCTTATCGCGCCGCTGACGATGGCACCTGCCACGAAGGCCGCGGCCGGGAACCAGAAGCCGTTGAACTCACGGTAGCCGGCACGGCGGTCACGGTAGCCGCGATGGCCGTTGTAGTAGCTGTAATTGCCGTCACGATAGAAGCCGCGGCGGGCCTGGCGAACGTCCTGGCGGAATTCGCGACGGTCCTGACGCATCTCCTGGCGGAACTCGCGGCGATCCTGGCGGCGATCCTGGCGGAACTCACGGCGGTCGCGACGCGTTTCCCGGCGGTTTTGGACCTCGATCACGTTCGCGTTCGTCACACCGGAATCGACGGCGCGGATGAGTGCGGGCGACGCACTCGCGGTTACGCTGGTAGCTGCCACGCCGGTAAATGCGACGGTCGCGGCACAGACAATCGAAAGAAACTTCTTCATCTCTCAAACTCCTTTGTCCTCAAAGACGCCTGGCTACAATGAAGGTTCCCACATGAACTCAACGTGAACCGCAACATGACAATTCGGTAATGCTCAAAATGACGGCGATATGTCGATGTTTACTCATGACGTCGATCGAAGCGCGCGCGTTTTCGAAGATCGCACTTGGACAAGACTTCCGCGACGGGGCTGCCGCAAGGTCATTTACGTTGCACGTTCAACGACTTTTCGCCCGCTTCCAATATGCAGAACGCTCTTTTATGGTACGCGCCAATCGTGGGAGGCGGAAAACGCCACTGCGGGGATATCTAAAAGAAAAACATGGGAGCAATCATGCGTAAACTTCTCTTGACGGCCAGCGTTCTGGCTCTCGCCGCCACGGCGATGCCGGCATCAGCCGAAACGATCCGCTGGGCACGCGGCGCCGACGCGCTGACGCTGGACCCGCATTCGCAGAATGAAGGCACCACGCACACCTTCGCCCACCACATCTACGAGACGCTCGTCTGGCGCGACACCGAAGGCACGCTGATCCCGCGCCTGGCGACCGAGTGGAACCTCAAGGAAGGCGACGACACGACGTGGGTTTTCAAGCTGCGCGAAGGCGTCACCTTCCATGACGGCGCCGAGTTCAACGCCGAAGACGTCGTCTTCTCGCTCGATCGCGCGCGTTCGGAGCGCTCGAACATGCGCCAGCTCCACGCCGACGTCGAAAGCGTCACCGCTGTCGACGACTACACGGTCGAGGTCAAGCTCAAGGGTCCGAGCCCGCTCTACCCGAACAACCTGACCAACACCTTCATGATGGACAAGACCTGGTCCGAGACGAACGACGTCGTCGAGGTGCAGGACTATGCCGGCGGGGAAGACAACTACGCCGTGCGCAACACCAACGGCACCGGCCCATACAAGCTCGTCTCGCGCGAAGTGGGCGTGCGCTCGGTCATGGAAGTGAACCCGGACCATTGGGCCGAGACCGATCCTGCCGTGACCGAAATCATCTATACGCCGATCTCCGATGCGGCGACCCGCGTCGCAGCGCTTCTCTCGGGCGAGGTCGACTTCGTTCAGGACGTGCCGGTGCAGGACATCGAGCGCCTCTCGTCGACCGACGGTATCAAGGTCGCGACCGGCCCTGAAAACCGCATCATCTACTTCGGCTATCGCCTCAGCGAGGAGCCGCTGGCGAGCTCGGACGTGACCGACAAGAACCCCTTCGCCGACCCGAAGGTGCTCGAGGCGATGCATCTTTCCATCGATCGCGACGCGATCAAGGAAGTCGTCATGCGCGGCAATTCGGTGCCGACCGGCGTCGCGATGCCGCCCTTCGTCAATGGCTGGACCGAAGAGCTCGACGCTTACCCGGCGCCGGACCTCGAGCGTGCCCGCGCTTTGATGGAAGAAGCAGGCTATGCTGACGGCTTCACCGTCACGCTCGACACGCCGAACAACCGCTACGTCAATGACGAGGCGATCAGCCAGGCGGTCGTCGGCATGCTCGGCCAGATCGGCATCCGCGTCACGCTCGCATCGCGTCCGGTCGCGCAGCATTCGCCGCTCGTCACCAATGGCGAGACGGACTTCTATCTGCTCGGCTGGGGCGTTCCGACCTTCGATTCGGCTTACATCTTCAACGATCTGATCCACACGAAGGAAGGCAATTACGGCGCCTACAATCCGTCGGGCTATTCCAATGCCGAACTCGACGAGAAGATCGAGTCGCTCGGCACGCAGACGGACATCGAGGCCCGCGACGCGACGATCGCCGAAATCTGGGCGACGATCCAGGAAGACCGTGTCCTCCTGCCGATCCACAATCAGGTTCTGGCCTACGCGACGAAGTCGAACTTCACCATCGACGTGCATCCGGAAAACCAGCCGAACATGTCGAACGTGACTATCGGCGAGTAATCTGCGCAACATTCCCAAAAGCCTGGCCCGCCGTGCAAGCAATTGCGCGGCGGGTCCGCATTATGGGCTTGATTATGGGGAATTGACTCGCCAAAAGGGCGCCTTTCGCGGCATCGGCGTCGGTTGCGTGCCCATCTCGCTGCCTGAACTTGCGTGCCGTCAGCACCCGTACCGACAAACCGGGAGCCTGGGCGTCGGCCTTTCCGACCCGCTCCCGTTCCGGAGACAAACAAGATGACAGCCTTTGTCATAAGGCGCCTGCTGCAATCCATCATCGTGATGCTGGCAGTCTCGCTCGTGGCATTCCTCGTCTTTCGTTATGTGGGCGACCCGATCGACTCCATGGTGGGACAGGATACCCGACTTGCAGACCGCGAAGCGATGCGCGAGCGCCTCGGCCTGAACGAGCCCTTCTACATCCAGTTCGCGACCTTCGTCGGCAATGCCGTGCAGGGCAATTTCGGCATTTCCTACCGGCTCCAGGAGCCGGTGACACGCCTCATCATGGAGCGTCTGCCCGCCACGATCGAGCTCGCCTTCGCATCCGCCACGATCGCGCTGGTGTTCGGCCTGTTCTTCGGCGTCTACACGGCATTGAAGCCCAAATCGCCGCTCACCTCCGTCGTGATGACGCTGTCGCTGGCCGGCGTCTCGCTGCCGACCTTCCTGATCGGCATCGGCCTCATCTACATCTTCGCCGTCGAGCTCGGCTGGCTGCCATCCTTCGGGCGCGGGGAAACGGTGATGGTCGGCGGCTGGCGAACGGGACTGCTAACCGAAAGCGGTCTGAGATCGCTCATCCTGCCGGCCATCACGCTCTCGCTCTTCCAGTTGACGCTGATCATGCGCCTCGTGCGCGCGGAGATGCTGGAAGTGCTGCGCGCGGACTATATCCGTTTCGCCAAGGCGCGCGGACTATCCAACCGGGCGATCAATTTCGGCCATGCGCTGAAGAACACGCTGGTGCCGGTGATCACGATCACGGGCCTGCAGCTCGGCTCGGTGATCGCGTTCGCGATCGTCACCGAGACGGTGTTCCAGTGGCCGGGCGTCGGCTCGCTCTTCATCCAGTCGGTGCAGGTGGTCGACGTGCCGGTGATGGCGGCCTACCTGATGTTCATCGCCTTCGTCTTCGTCGTCATCAACCTGATCGTCGACATTCTCTACTACATGGTCGATCCGCGCCTGCGCGTCGGCACTGGCAAACGGTGATCGCATGGCCACGCTTCCAGATCCCAAACTCATGGCCGCCGGCGATGGCGAGCCGATCGTTTTGTCCAAGCCCCCAAGCCGGCTCTACCGCGCCTGGGATTCGGACATCTTCTACTCTTACCGCCGCTCGCCGGTGACGATCATCGCCTCGATCGTGGTCGTCATCATCGTCGGTGCGGCGCTGCTGGCGCCATGGATCGCGCCCTACGATCCGTTCAATCCCGCCTCGCTCAATCTGATGGACGGCTTCACGCCGCCCTTCTCGGAAAGCCGGATGGGCAATTTCTATCTGCTGGGTACAGACAACCAGGGCCGCGACGTCTTCTCGACGATCCTCTACGGCTCGCGCATCTCGCTCTTTGTCGGCTTCTCGGCGACGCTGTTCGCCATGGCGCTCGGGATTTCGCTCGGCCTGGTCGCCGGCTACCAGGGCGGCACGGCCGACGCGGTCATCATGCGCATCGCGGACGTCCAGCTTTCCTTCCCGGCCATCCTGATCGCGCTTTTGATCTTCGGCATCGCGCGCGGCATCATCCCGCCTTCGCAGCAGGAGAGCATGGCTGTCTACGTGCTGATCGTCGCCATCGGCCTGGCCAACTGGGCGCAATTCGCCCGTACGGTCCGTGGTGCGACGATGGTGGAGCGGCAGAAGGACTACGTCTCGGCCGCCCGCATCATGGGTGTGCATCCAGTCCTGATACTGGCACGTCACGTCCTGCCGAACGTCATGGGTCCGGTGATGGTCATCGCGACGATCGGCCTTGCCCTTGCGATCATCGAGGAGGCCACGCTTTCCTTCCTGGGCGTCGGCGTTCCGCCCACGCAGCCCTCGCTCGGCACGCTGATACGCATCGGTCAGCAATATCTGTTCTCCGGCGAGTGGTGGATCCTGTTCTTCCCCGCCCTGACGCTCGTCCTGCTTGCGCTTTCGGTCAACCTTCTGGGTGACTGGCTGCGCGACGCGCTCAACCCGCGACTGAGGTAAGCGCCATGCAACCTGTTCTCTCCGTCAAGAACCTGACCGTCCAGTTCCCCACCCGTCGTGGCACGCTGACGGCGGTCGACAACATCTCCTTCGACATCATGCCCGGCGAAGTGCTCGGCGTGGTGGGCGAATCCGGCGCTGGCAAATCGATGACCGGCTCGGCCGTCATCGGCCTGATCGAGCCGCCAGGCCGCATCTCGAACGGGGAAATTCTGCTGCAGGGCGAGCGCATCGACAATCTCGGCCCCGACCAGATGCGACGCTATCGCGGCAAGCGCATCGGCATGGTTTTCCAAGATCCGCTGACCTCGCTCAACCCGCTCTACACGGTCGCCGAGCAGCTCATCGAGACGATCCGCACCCATATGCCTCTGTCGTCGGCCGATGCGCGCAAGCGCGCCATCAGGCTTCTCGACGACGTCGGTATCCCGGCGGCGGAGCGGCGCATCGACGACTATCCGCACCAGTTCTCGGGCGGCATGCGCCAGCGGGTCGTCATCGCGCTCGCTTTGTGCGCGGACCCGGCACTGGTCATCGCTGATGAGCCGACCACTGCGCTCGACGTTTCGGTGCAGGCGCAGATCATCGACGTGATGAAGAACATGTGCGCCGAATACGGTGCGGCGATCATGCTGATCACCCACGACATGGGCGTCATCGCGGAGACGGCGGACCGCGTCGCGGTCATGTATGCAGGACGCATCGCCGAGATCGGCCCCGTGCGCGATGTCATCACCGACGCAAAGCACCCCTACACGGCCGGGCTGATGGGCTCGATCCCGACGCTCGCCACCAACTCCGACCGCCTGACGCAGATTCCAGGATCCATGCCGCGCCTGTCGGCCATCCCGAAGGGCTGCGCCTTCAACCCGCGCTGCCCGCACGCCTTCGACCGCTGCTTCGTCGAACGTCCCGAGCCGATCGTCTCGGGCACCCGCCGCGTTGCCTGCTGGCTGCATGCGCCCGAGGAGCAAGCCGCATGACGACCCCAACACCTCTCGTTGAAGTCAACCACCTGTCGCGCCGGTTCGACGTCTCGAAGCCGTGGCTAAACCGCGTTATCGAGCGCACCGAAAAGGCCTATGTGCGCGCCGTCGACGACGTCACCTTCCGGATCAACAAGGGCGAGACGCTTGCGCTCGTCGGCGAGTCCGGTTCGGGCAAGTCAACCATCGCGCGGCTGATCGTCGGGCTGCTCGACCCGTCGGAAGGCGACATCCATTTCGACGGCAAGTCTTTGAAGAAGGGCCTCAAGGGCGCCGAGGCGCGGCGCCTGCGCCGCCGCTTCCAGATGATCTTCCAGGATCCCTTCGCCAGCCTCAACCCGCGCTGGCGCGTGACGGACATCATCGGCGAGCCGCTGAAGGTGTTCGAAGGTGGAATGTCGTCACTCGACAGGCGAAAGCGGGTCGGCGAACTCCTGACGCTGGTCGGCCTGTCGCCCGAGGACGGCGTCAAGTTTCCGCACGAGTTCTCGGGCGGCCAGCGCCAGCGCGTCGCGATCGCCCGCGCCCTTGCGGCGCGTCCGGACTTCATCGTGTGCGATGAGCCGACCTCGGCGCTCGACGTTTCGGTTCAGGCGCAGATCCTCAACCTGATGAAGGATTTGCAGGACGAATTCGGTCTCACCTTCCTGTTCATCAGCCACGACCTTTCGGTCGTGCGCCACATGGCGAACCGGATCGGCGTCCTCTATCTCGGCCGGCTTGCGGAAGTGGCCGATTCCAAGACGCTCTTCGCCAGGCCGCGCCATCCCTACACGCGGATGCTGCTCGACGCCGTGCCGGACCTCGAAATGACCGGCCGCAAGCGCAAGAAGGTCGAGGGCGAAATCCCGAACCCGATCGACCCGCCATCCGGCTGCGCCTTCCACCCCCGCTGCCCATTCGCAAACGAACGTTGCAGGGTGGAAATCCCGCAACTCCTGTGGAACGGTGAGGGCGAGACGGCTTGTCACGGTGTCGAGGAAGGCCGCATCTGACAGAACGCTTCGATGCAACGTGACGATGAAGAGCGGCGCCTGCCTGCGCCCTCTTCCAAGAACAAGAGGGAGGATGAGATGAAGCAGGGATGGCAAGACGGTGTTCTGTCTTTCTGGTTCGACGAACTGACTGCCGACGATTGGTACACCGGCAAGGCCGAGGTCGACGAGCAGATCAGGTCGCGCTTTTCCAAGCTCTACGAAGAGCTGAAGACCGGGCTCAACCCCGAGACGATCGACGACCCGCGCACCGCACTTGCCGCGGTGATCGTGCTCGACCAGTTTCCGCGCAACATGTTCCGTGGCCAGGCGGCGGCCTTCGGCACCGACAATCTCGCCATCGAGGTCGCACGAAACGCGATGGAAAATCGGCTCGATCATGGGCTGACCGGTACCGAGAAGCAGTTTCTCTACATGCCCTTCATGCATTCGGAGATTTCGGCCGACCAGGAGCGATGCGTCGACCTGTTCCGTTCGCTCGAAAATGAGGAGAGCCTGAAATACGCGATCGAACATCGCGACATCATTCAGGAGTTCGGACGGTTTCCGCATCGGAACAAGGCGCTGGGACGCGAGACGACGGACGCGGAACGCAAATTCATGGAAGGCCATGCTGGCTACGGCCAGTAGATCATTCCGCTGCGGCACGGCTTGCACCGCAACGAATTGTGGCCCTAGATAGGCGACGGCAACAAATTTCAGGATGCAGGCGGGCATCCGGCGCTGGGTGAGCGGGCAACTCAAGAATCCGGCCGCGTCAGTCGACCGATTCCGCCTCCATGCGCAACATTTTGAGGAGGACGAATTGGCCAAAGCGACCGAGAAGACGAGCAAGGCTTCGAAGGAAGACGTGAAGCCGGCTGCCGCGAAGGCGCCGGCGGCAAAGGCTGTGGCAACCGCCAAGCCCGCCGCTGCGAAGGCGAGCGCGAGCGCAAAGCCGAAAGCGGCCCCGGCCAAGGCTGCTGCCGCCAAGACGTCGACCCCGAAGACCACCGCCAAGCCGGCCGCTGCCAAGACGGCTGCGAAGAAGACCGAGGCCAAGAGCGCGAAGCCTGCCGCAGAAGCCGCAGCGGAAGCGCCGCCGGCTCCGAAGCCTGCCGCCAAGGCCGCAGCGAAGCCGGCCGCTTCCAGGGCAAAGGCATCCGCCGCCAAGCCCAAGCCGGCGCCATCGACAGCTCCGAAGGCCGAACCGGCTGCCGCCCCGGCAGCAGTTGCAACGCAAACGGCGGCAAAGGCCGACAAGCCCTGGCTGGCCAATTATCCGAAGGGCGTTCCGGCCGAGATCGCGCCGCTCGAATATCAGTCGCTGGGCGACCTGATGGTCGATTCCTGCCGCAAATACGGCTCGAAGCCCGCCTTCACCTGCATGGGCAAGTCGATCACCTTTACCGAGCTCGAGAAGCAGTCTGCCGCCTTCGCCGCGTATCTGCAGGGCAAGGGCCTGTCGAAGGGCGCGCGCGTCGCCATCATGATGCCGAACGTGCTGCAATACCCGATCGCGATGATGGCGGTGCTGCGCGCGGGCTATACGGTCGTCAACGTCAACCCGCTCTACACGCCGCGCGAACTCGAGCACCAGCTCAACGATTCAGGCGCCGAAGGGATCGTGATCCTGGAAAACTTCGCTGCGACGCTGCAGCAGGTCATCGGCCGCACGAAGGTCAAGCACGTCGTCGTCGCAGCGATGGGCGACCGCCTCGGGCTCAAGGGCATCGTCGTCAATCTCGTCGTGCGCCGCGTCAAGAAGATGGTGCCGAACTGGTCGCTGCCCGGCCACGTCGGCTTCAACGACGCGCTGAAGGAAGGCGCCAAGAAGACCTTCCGCAAGATCGACGTGGGTCAGGACGACGTCGCCTTCCTGCAATATACGGGGGGGACGACGGGCGTTTCGAAAGGCGCGACGCTGCTTCACCGCAACGTGCTGGCGAATGTCGCGCAGAACGCGCTGTGGGTCGAGGCCGCCTATTCGAAGAAGCCGAAACCCAAGGACGTCGTCTACATCTGCGCGCTGCCGCTCTACCACATCTATGCGCTAACGGTGAACGCGCTGATGGGCATGCAGCAGGGTGCGCAGAACATCCTGATCCCCAACCCGCGCGACATCCCGGCCTTCGTCAAGGAACTGCAGAAGACGCCGTTCCACGTTTTCCCGGGCCTCAACACGCTCTTCAACGCGCTTCTCAACAATGCCGATTTCCAGAAGCTCGACTTCAAGCCGCTGATCCTGACGTTCGGCGGTGGCATGGCGGTGCAAAAGCCGGTCGCCGACCGCTGGCAAAAGCTCACCGGGATCGTCATCGCCGAGGGCTATGGCCTGTCGGAGACGGCGCCAGTCGCGACCGCCAACCGGTTCGACGCCGACGAATTCTCAGGCACGATCGGCATGCCGATCCCCTCGACCGAGATCGTCATCCGCGACGAGGACGGCAAGGACGTGCCTGCCGGCGAGGTCGGCGAGATCTGCATTCGCGGGCCGCAGGTCATGGCCGGCTACTGGAACCGGCCGGACGAGACCAAGAAGGTCATGACCGATGACGGCTTCTTCAAGTCGGGCGACATGGGCTTCATCGACGAGCGCGGCTTCGTCAAGATCGTCGACCGCAAGAAGGACATGATCCTCGTCTCCGGCTTCAACGTCTACCCGAACGAACTGGAAGAGGTTGTCGCAGAGCATCCGGGCGTGCTCGAAGTCGCCGCCGTCGGCGTACCGGACGAGCATTCGGGCGAAGTGCCAAAGCTGTTTGTCGTCAGGAAGGACGAGAACCTGACGGAGCAGGAAATCATCGATTTCACGCGCGACAAGCTGACCGGATACAAGCGCCCGCGCCATGTGGAATTCCGCAAGGAACTGCCGAAGACGAATGTCGGCAAGATCCTGCGCCGCGAACTGCGTTAGAAGTCAAAAGGCCCGCTTCGGCGGGCCTTTTTCGTTCGTTGTTAGCTCCCGTCCAGGTAGCTCGGCAATTCCGCGATCGAGCCGAGCACCACATCTGCCAACGGCTCCAGCGTCGCGCGTGTGCCGGTGCCGCTGAGAACCGCGACGCGCAGGCCGGCGCAGGCCGCCCTGCCCGTCTCCATGTCATGGTTGTTGTCACCGACCATCGCAACCTCGGACGGCTTCAGGCCGACCATGTCGGCGAAGGCGATGATGACGTCGGGGGCAGGCTTGGGATTGGCGACCGCGTCATAGCCGAAGCAGGCATCGAAGAGCTGCGAGACGCCGAGCGTCGCCAGCGTCTGCTCGGCGCCGCGGGTCGAATCGTTGGTCGCGACGGCAAGGCGGAAGCCGCGTTCATGCAGCGCGGAGAGCGCATCGATGATGCCGGGGAGCGCGATGGCGCGGGCAGCACCTTCGACGGCCGTGACAGTGTCGAAATGGGCAACGCGCTCGCGCCGTTCAGCGGCGCTCGCCTGCGGAAACCAGCAATCGACGATCTGCGCGTTCGTGCCGGCCGCGAAGACGGAATCGGCGCGGAATTTTCCGACCTGGAAATCGTAACCGGCACGCTCGAGAAGCACGTTCGCCTCGGCGCGGTCACCCCCGGCGGCCTCCAGTGCCAGATGGTCGCCGACCGCGAACCAGGTCGCGTTGAAGTCGACCAGCGTGCCGTCCTTGTCGAACAGGATAGCCTTGATCATCACGCGTTTCCGCGCAGCGCATGGATGCGGGCGACGAGGCCGGCCGTCGAGCCGTCGCGGCCCGCGGCGTCTTGCCTGCCCTCAACGATCGGCAGGAGGCCGGTCGCAAGCTCCTTGCCAAGTTCCACGCCCCACTGGTCAAAGGCGTTGATCTCGAAAAGTTGCGCCTCGACAAAGACCCGGTGCTCGTAAAGCGCGATCAGCCGGCCGAGCGTGAAGGGATCGAGCTTACGGTAGAGGATCGTCAGCGAGGGTCTGTTGCCGGAGAAGACGCGATGCGGTGCGATCGTCTCGACCTTTGCGGCGTCCATACCCTTGGCGAGCATCTGCGCGCGGGCCTCCTCGAGGGTGCGGCCCCTCATCAGCGCTTCGGACTGCGCCAGGCAATTGGCCAGCAGGAGATCGTGCTGGTGCCTCAGCTCCGGCTCGTGACCTTCGGCGGCAACGAGGAACTCGACCGGCACGACGTCCGTGCCCTGGTGGAGAAGCTGGAAGAATGCATGCTGCCCGTTCGTGCCGGGCTCGCCCCAGACGACCGGGCCGGTCGGCGTTGCGACGGGCTCGCCATCGACGGTCACGCCCTTGCCGTTCGATTCCATGTCAAGCTGCTGCAGATAGGCGGGCAGGCGCGCGAGGCGCTGGTCGTAGGGGATGATCGCGCGCGAGGGGCATCGGCAGGCGACGCGGTTGAACCAGCCGATCAGGCCGAGCATGACCGGCAGGTTCTGCGCGAGCGGCGCTTGCGCGAAGTGGCGGTCGATGGAATGCGCGCCGGCCAGCAGTTGGTGGAAATTCTCTGCGCCCACGGCGATCATGATCGGCAGGCCGATGGCCGACCAGAGCGAATAGCGCCCGCCAACCCAATCCCAGAATCCGAATATGCGGTCTTCGCGAATGCCGAAGGCCCCGACCTTGTCGAGCGCGGTCGAGACGGCGGCGAAATGGTTCGGGACCGCCTCGTCGCCAAGCGCGTCCGCAATCCAGCGTTTTGCGGTTTCGGCATTCGTCATCGTCTCGATGGTGGTGAACGTCTTCGAGGCGACGATGAAGAAGGTCGTTTCCGGATCGAGGCCTTTCAGCGTGTCGGCGATATGCGCGCCGTCGACATTGGAGACGAAATGTAGACGCGGCCCGTCATGATAAGGTGCGAGCGCGAGCGTCGCCATGGCCGGACCGAGATCGGACCCGCCGATACCGATGTTGACGACATCGGTGATGCCGCCACCGCGCAATTCGCCCGCGAAAGCGGCCATCGCGTCCAGCACGCGGTGGATGCCGGGGACGATGTCCTCGCCCTCGACGATCAGCGACGCCTCACGCGGCAGGCGCAGTGCGGTGTGGAGGACGGCGCGCCCTTCGGTGATGTTGATCGGCTGCCCGGACAGCATCGCGTCGCGCCGCGCTTCAAGATCAGCCGCCTCGGCGAGCGCGATGAGGAGGTTGATCGTGTCGCCTTCCACTGCGCATTTGGAATAGTCCAGCAGCAGGTCGTCCAGCGTCAGCGAGAACGCCTCGAACCGGCCGGGATCGGAGGCAAAAAGGGCGCGCATGTCTACCGGCGCGCGGTTCGACTGATGCTCGATGATCTGTTCGCGGGCGGCTTCAAGCGTGGGGTCTGGCAAGCGGGGAACCTTCAAGGTGAGAGGTTGCGAAGGTTAATCAGCGCTCGTCTCGAAGCGCAAGGGCAGGCCTGCGCGTCAAGGACCAATCACTTTTGCACACTGGATGGATCAATAAATATCATTGGCGCAACCAATTGGACCAGACTTGATCCCGTTGGACCACAGGCATAGGCTAGTTTGCATGTGAAGGATATCGCCATGGCTGCTCGCACTGACCCCGCAATCTGGTCCGGACTGTTCCGAATCTCACCCGAATCCGGCCAGACGCTCCAGGCGCAGATCCGGCAAGCGATCGTCGCGGCCATTCTCGACCGCCAGATCGCAGCCTCCATGCCCCTTCCCTCCTGCCGGGTGCTGGCGGAAAAGCTGGGCGTGGCGCGCGGCACCGTCGTGCTCGCCTTCCAGCAGCTTGTCGACCAGGGTTTCCTGATCGCCAAGGAACGGCGTGGCCATTTCGTCAATCCGGAGATGCTGACCATGCCAGCACGCGCGCCCGGCGCGATCCGCAGATCAGATCCAACGCTCGACTGGAAGAGCCGGCGCAAGGTGGCAGCCTCCGAAATGCCGGAGCCGTCGAAGCAGGAAAACTGGATCAGGGCCTCCTATCCCTTCGTCTACGGTCAGTTCGATCCGGGCCTTTTCCCGACCGCCGAATGGCGCGAGTGCAACCGCATGGCGCTGGCGGTTCTCGAAATCCGCAACTGGGCGTCGGACATGGTGGACCGCGACGATCCGCTGCTGATCGAGCAGATCCAGGCGCGGCTCTTGCCCCGACGCGGCATCTTCGCCAATCCGGACGAGATCATCGTCACGCTCGGCGCGCAGCACGCGCTCTACATGCTGGCGACGCTGCTTATGGGTCGCGGCACCAAGGTGGCGATGGAGAACCCGGGCTATCCCGATGCGCGCTCCATCTTCCGGCTTTCCGGTGCCGAAATCGTTCCGGTTCCGGTCGACGGCGAGGGCATCGATCCCGACGCCATCCCCGACGATTGCGGCTTCGCCTTCGTGACGCCGAGCCACCAGTGCCCGACCATGGTGTCGCTGCCCGAAGACCGGCGGCAAAAGCTGATCGCCGACGCGCAGAAGCACGACCGCATCATCATCGAGGACGGCTATGACAGCCAGCTCGTCGACGACGCGCCGCAACAGGCGCTGCGCGGGATCGATCGTTCGGGACGCGTCATCTATGTCGGGTCGATGTCGAAGACGCTCGCGCCTGGCCTGCGCCTCGGCTACATCGTCGCCTCGGCCGAGCTGATCGCCGAACTTCGGGCGCTGCGCCGCTTCATGTTGCGCCATCCGCCGGCCAACAATCAGCGCGCCGTCGCCCTGTTCCTCTCGCTCGGGCATCATGAGGCGCTCGTGCGCCGGCTCTCCTCCGCCTTTCAGGAGCGGCGGGAGCGGCTGATCGGAGCGGTCTCGTCCTACCTGCCCGAATGGGGGATCACCGATACGCCGGGCGGCACATCGCTCTGGCTGGAAGGCCCGCACGGCACCAGCGGCAAGGCGCTCGCAGAACTCGCGGCCGCGCGCAGCGTGCTCATCGAGCCCGGCGCGCGCTTCTTCGACCAGCCAGAGCGCAATGGCCGCTTCGTGCGGCTCGGAATCTCGTCCATCGCACTCCAGCATATCGAGCCGGGCATTCGGGAACTGGCGACCGCGGCCGGGCGACGACCGGCCGCCGCCTGAACAGTCCGATTTGGTCCATCGGGCGCAATCCGGGTGGACTAACCGAGCCGGATTTTCAGCCGCATAGTTGAACCACCCTTTCCGGTTGGGTGGAGCGTCAGATGTCGGTCGTTCTCGAAGATCACGAAGCTCAAAGGTCGCGCCGCTCGGGCGGGCGCGAGGCGCGCCGGGCGATCCGCGCGGCTCCCCTCGCCGAAGACATCCGCCCCGTCCGCGCGGGGCTGGAAGGCGGGCGCTACAGGCCGCTCGATCGCGCCGACCTCGACCGCATCCACGAAGCCGTGCTGACCGTTCTGGAAACGGTCGGCTTTGCCAATGCGATCCCGTCCTGCCTCGAGGTGCTGACACGCGCCGGGGCGATCCATGGGCCTGACAGGCGCATCCGATTTCCGCGCCGGCTGGTGCTCGAAACCATCAAGTCGGCGGCTCGCGGTTTCACGCTTCATGGCCAGGAGCCAAGGCACGACCTGAAGCTCCAGGGCGCACGCGTCCACTACGGAACGGCTGGCGCGGCGGTGCATGTCGTCGACGTCGAAAAGCGCGAATATCGCGAGTCGCTGCTGCAGGACATCTACGACGCCGCGCGCATCGTCGACCGGATGGACAACATCCACTTCTTCCAGCGCCCGATGGTGCCGCGCGATATTCCTGATCCGTTCGAGATGGATCTGAACACGCTTTATGCCTGCGTGACCGGCACCACCAAGCATGTCGGCACCTCCTTCACGACCGCTGACAATGTGCGCCCAGCACTCGACATGCTCTACGCGATCGCCGGCGGTGAGGAGAACTTCCGCGCGCGGCCGTTCGTCTCGAACTCCAACTGCTTCGTCGTGCCGCCGATGAAATTCGCCGAGGATGCCTGCGGCGTCCTGGAAGAGTGCGTCAAGGGCGGCATTCCGATCCTGCTGCTCTCGGCGGGCCAAGCCGGTGCCACCGCGCCGGCGGCGATTGCAGGCGCGGTCGTGCAGGCGGTGGCGGAGGTTCTGGCGGGGCTCGTCTATGTCAACGCGCTGAAGCCCGGTCACCCGGCGATCTTCGGCACGTGGCCATTCGTCTCGGATCTGCGCACCGGCGCAATGTCGGGCGGCTCGGCGGAACAGGCGCTCCTGACCGCCGCTTGCGCGCAGATGGCGCAATATTACGACCTGCCAGGCGGATCGGCCGCCGGCATGGCCGATTCCAAGCTGCCGGACATCCAGTCCGGCTTCGAAAAGGGCATAACCGAGGTGATGGCAGGGCTGTCGGGGCTCAATCTGGTCTACGAGGCGGCGGGCATGCACGCCTCTTTGCTTGGCTTTTGCCTCGAAAGCCTGATCATCGACAATGACATGATCGGCCAGTGCCTGCGCTGCGTGCGCGGCATCGACATGGGGGAGGCAGCGCTGTCGATCGAGACGATCAGCGACGTCTGCCTCAACGGACCCGGTCACTATCTCGGCCATGGCCAGACGCTCGATCTGATGCAGCGCGAATATTTCTATCCCGCCATCGCCGACCGGTTCAGTCCCAAGGAATGGGCCGAGAAAGGCAAGCCGGACATTCTCCAGCGCGCCATCGCCGAGAAAAAGCGCATTCTCGCAACCCACTACCCGCGCCATGTCCCGCGGACGCTGGACGACGAGCTGCGCGCGCGGCACCCGGAGCTTCGACTGCCGCGCAGTGCGATGGGACATTAGCGCGCGCACAGCCGCTCTCACCTTCGTCGCATGGACAAGCGCCCGGCGCTGGGCTAGGCGTTTTGAACCGGAGCAAGGGAGGAGTCTGCAATGGCGATGATCATCGAAGGCGAAGAAAAGATCGAAGCGCCGGTGCAGCAGGTCTGGGAGGCGCTCAACGATCCAGAGATCCTGCGCGAATGCATTCCCGGATGCGAGAGCCTCGACAAGAAATCCGATACCGAGATGGCCGCTATCGTCTCGCTGAAGATCGGCCCCATCAAGGCCCGCTTCAACGGCGAGGTCCAGCTTCTCAACCTGAACCCACCGCACTCCTATACGATCCAGGGCGAAGGCAAGGGTGGTATCGCCGGCTTCGCCAAGGGCGGCGCCGACGTCTCGCTCAAGGAAGACGGCGACGCCACCATCCTCACCTATGCCGCCAAGGCCGATGTCGGCGGCAAGATGGCCCAGCTTGGCTCGCGCCTAATCACCTCGACTTCGAAGAAGCTGGCAGGCGAATTCTTCTCGAATTTCAATGCGAAGGTGAGCGGGAAGCAAGCCGAGGCTTCGGCGTAGACTAGGTCTTTCGCGCCGCGCGGAAGTCTGCCGGGCGCTTTTGCAGGAAGGCTGCGACGCCTTCCTTGTAGTCGTCCGACATGCCCGCCTCGCGCTGGTACTTGCGCTCGGCGTCGAGCTGCGCGTCGAGCGAATTGCTTGATGCCTCGTGGATCGCCTTCTTGGTGAGCGCATAGGCGTTGGTCGGCCCCTTGGCAAAGGCCTCGACCAGCTTGACCGCCTCGTCCATCAGCTGGTCGTCGTCGACGGCTTTCCAGATCAGCCCCCAATTCGCAGCATCCTCAGCCGAGAGCGGCTCGGCGGTCAAGGCGAGTGCCTTGGCTCGCGCTTCGCCAAGGTGCCGGGTCAGCCAGTAGGTGCCGCCGGCATCTGGAATCAGGGCAATCTTGGAGAAAGCCTGGATGAACTTCGCCGACTTCGCGGCGAGCACGATGTCGCACGAAAAGGCGATGTTGGCGCCCGCGCCCGCTGCCACGCCGTTGACCGCGCAGACGACCGGCTTTTCCATCGCGCGCAGCTTGCGCACCAGCGGATTGTAGAAATTCTCCAACGTCTTGCCGAGATCGGGGCGCTCGCCCATCATCGCCGGGTCGCGGTCCGAAAGGTCCTGGCCGGCGCAAAAGCCGCGTCCAGCGCCGGTCAGGAGGACCGCGCCGCAATCGGCATCCTGCTCGCATTCCTCGAGCACGGCGCGCAGCGCAAGATGCTGCGCCTCATTGAACGAATTCAGCCGATCCGGCCTGTTGAGCGTGATGACGGAATAGCCGTCCCGCTTCTCGTGTATGACAACGTCCTGGCTCATTGCCCCTCCCCTTCCCCCGATCTATTCGAAGACGATCTTCGGCGTCGCCGCCTCGCTGGCCGCCACTTCCGCGCGTAGCCGCGCGAGCACCTTTTGCGCAATAGCGCGATAGACGCCGGCCTGCGGGCCGGTCGGGTCGGATACGACCACCGGTGTTCCCGCGTCCGACGTCTCGCGCACGTCCATCGTCAGCGGCACGGCGCCCAGGAAGGGAACGCCAAGGCGTTCCGCCTCGCGCTCCGCTCCGCCATGGCCGAAGATGTCGTAGCGCGCGCCGGTGTCCGGCGCGATGAAATAGCTCATGTTCTCGACGATGCCGAGCAGCGGCACATCAACCTTCCTGAACATGTTCAGGCCCTTGCGCGCATCGATCAGGGCCAGATCCTGCGGTGTCGAGACGATCACCGCGCCGGCAAGCGGCACGTTCTGGGCCATGGTCAGCTGCGCGTCGCCAGTGCCGGGCGGCATGTCGACGACGAGCACGTCGAGCTCGCCCCATTGCACCTCGCGCAGCATCTGCGTCAGCGCCGACATGACCATCGGCCCGCGCCAGATCATCGGCGTCTCTTCCTCGACCAGGAAGCCCATCGACATGACCTTGACGCCGTAATTCTCCATCGGCTTCAGCGTCTTGCCATCGACCGTCTCCGGCTTGCCCTTGATGCCGAGGAGGCGCGGCATGGACGGGCCGTAGATGTCGGCATCAAGCACGCCGACCTTGAGGCCGAGGGTGGCAAGGCCGAGCGCGATATTCACCGCAGTCGTCGACTTGCCGACGCCGCCCTTGCCGGACGCGACCGCGATGATCGAGCGGATGCCGGGAACGCCGCGCTTGCCGGATTGGGTCGAAGGCGGTGCCGCCGGGGGTGTGGGCCTCGGCGCGGGTTTGGGCGCGGCGCGCGGGGGCGCCGCTTCCATGCCGCCGCCCTTCTTCTCCGCCGTCAGCGCGACGACGGCACCAGCAACGCCGGGGATCGCCTTGACCACGCGCTCGGCCGCAGCCCGCAGTGGCTCCAATTCCTGCGCGCGGGCAGATGGTACGGTGATCGAGAAGAACACCTTGGAATCGGCGATGAAGATATCCGAAACGAGCCCGAGCGAGACCAGATCGCCCTCGAAATCGGGGCCCTTCACGGTCTTGAGTGCTTCGAGGACGGCTTCCTTGGTGACGGTCATGATGCGCGTTTCGCTGGAATGGACTGATGAGCAGATAGGCCATTATCGCCCGCGAACCAAGCACCGAAGTTTTTCGTCGGCCGATGTCGGGACCGAAACGGCACGTGCGTCCTTTGTGCGAACGGCAAGCAGGCAAGGAGTTCGACATGCAGGACAAGCTGACCACATGGCTGTGGTTCGACACCGAGGCCGAGGAAGCTGCACGTTATTACGCCTCCATTTTCCGCAACGCCGAACTTGGCGAAGTCGTCTTGGCGGCGGGCGGCGGCGAGCCACACACGAGGGAAGGCCAGGTTCTGACGGCCGCATTCCGGATCGAAGGCCACGGCTTCGTCTGTCTCAACGGCGGCCCGCATCCCGGCGCGGCGCGCTCGGACAGCGTGTCGTTTCAGGTGCTCTGCAAGGACCAGGCGGAAGTCGACGAATACTGGAACAAGCTCTCGGCAGATGGCGGGCAGGAGGTTCAGTGCGGCTGGGTGAAGGATCGCTACGGCTTTTCGTGGCAGATCGTGCCGGAAATCCTGCCGCGCCTGATGGCAGGTCCCGATCGCGAGAAGGCCGCGCGCGTCACCGCAGCCATGATGAAGATGATCAAGCTCGACATCGCCGGGCTGGAAGCAGCCGCGCGCGGCTGAGGCTATCGCGGCCGCGGCGAGCACGATAGGGTCCGGCCATGATCGACCGGCTGGAATTCTTCATCGCGCTCGCAAGGGCGCAGCATTTCGGCCGCGCGGCCGAGGAACTGGGCATCACCCAGCCGACGCTTTCGGCCGCCATCAAGGCGCTGGAGGACCAGCTCGGCGTGATGCTCGTCAAGCGCGGATCGCGCTTCCAGGGATTGACCGCCGAGGGCGAGCAGGTTCTCGTCTGGGCGCGGAGGATCACCGGCGACGCGCGGACCATGAAGGAGGAGATGCGCGCGGCGCGGCACGGTCTTTCGGGCCGCATCCGCATTGCGGCGATCCCGACGGCACTCGCCATGATCCCGCGCCTGACAACGCCCTTTCGCGAGCACCATCCGGGCGTCACCTTCTCGGTCCTGTCGCGCACCTCGATCGAGGTGCTGACACTGCTTGGCAATTTCGACATCGATGTCGGCATCACCTATCTCGACAACGAACCGCTCGGCCGCGTCGTCTCGGTGCCGCTCTATTCGGAACGCTATCAGCTCATCACCGCCGCCGGCACCGAGTTTTCCGACCGCAAGTCGGTCACCTGGGCCGAAGTTGCCAACCTGCCGCTCTGTCTCCTGACGCCCGACATGCAGAACCGGCGCCTTATCGACCAGCATCTGGCCGAAGCGGGCAGCGTGGCGCGGCCGACGCTCGAGTCCAATTCGATGATCGTGCTGTTCTCCCATATCCGGACGGGCAAATGGTCCTCGATCATGCCGCTCAACCTTGCCGAGACCTTCGGCTTCGCCGAGCCGATCCGCGCCATCCCGATTGTCGAGCCGGACGCCAGTCATCTGGTCGGTCTCGTGGCCGCCGACCGCCAGCCGCACACGCCGCTCGTCGCGGCGCTTCTGGACGAGGCGATGACGCTGGCTGGCGATTTCGGCCCACGGCACTGACCTAGTCTGCTCTCAAGGCGCTTCGATAGATTTCTTCTATCAAACGACGAGACGGCTTTATTGATTCCGGAGCATTTCTGCGGCTTCATCGAAATCGCAAATATGCCTTGATCAGGGAGGGCGCTGCGTGAGGATGCAGCAGGCAAGTACCCAGATCGCAGCGAGAACCGCTGCCATCATCGCTGAACATCAGGGGCTGGAAGGCCCGCTGCTGCCGATTCTGCACGGCATTCAGGACGAGTTCGGCTACGTGCCGCAGGACGCCCTTCCAGTGATCGCCGACGCGCTGAACATCTCCAATGCCGAGGTTCATGGCGTCGTGACCTTCTATCACGACTATCGCCGCGAGCCCGCCGGCCGCCACGTCGTCAAGCTGTGTCGCGCAGAAGCATGCCAGTCGATGGGCGGCGATGCGCTGGCCGCGAAACTTGAGGCGCTGCTCGGCATCGGCTTTCACGAGACGTCGGCCGACGGCGCGGTCACGCTCGAACCCGCCTACTGCCTCGGCCTTTGCGCCTGCGCGCCCTCCGCGATGGTCGATGGCGAGGTGATCGGCCGTCTCGACGCCGAGCGGATCGAGGAAATCGCGCGCGAGGTGCGGGCATGACGACCATCTACATCCCCCGCGATTCCGGATCGCTGGCGCTTGGTGCCGAGAAGGTCGCAAAGGCGGTCGCGGCCGAGCTTGCCGCGCGCAGGATCGATGCGAAGATCGTGCGAACCGGATCGCGCGGGCTTTACTGGCTGGAGCCCATGGTCGAGGTGGAGACGTCGAATGGCCGCGTCGCCTATGGGCCGGTTCGTCCATCCGATGTCGCCTCGCTGTTCGATGCGAATTTCCTTGCCGGCGGCGAACACGCGAAATCGCTCGGCAGGCCGGAGGACATTCCGTTCCTTGCCAAGCAGACGCGTCTTACCTTCGCGCGCTGCGGCATCATCGATCCGGTTTCGCTCGACGACTACCGCGCTCATGGCGGGCTCGCCGGGCTCGAGAAGGCCGTCGCGATGACGCCGCTCGAAATCGTCCAAACAGTCACCGAATCCGGTCTGCGCGGGCGTGGCGGTGCGGGCTTTCCGACCGGCATCAAATGGAAAACCGTCCACGACGCGCCGGGCGAGCGCAAATACATCGTCTGCAACGCCGACGAGGGCGATAGCGGCACCTTCGCCGACCGAATGATCATGGAGGGAGACCCCTTCGTGCTCATCGAGGGCATGGCGATCGCCGGCATCGCGACGGGCGCGAACAAGGGCTACATTTATCTGCGCTCGGAATATCCGCACGCCGTTGCGACCATGAACGCAGCGATCGAGGTCGCGCGCGGTGCCGGCGTATTGGGGTCGGGCGTGCTCGGCTCGGCACATGCATTCGACATGGAAGTTCGCGTCGGCGCGGGCGCCTATGTGTGCGGCGAGGAAACCTCGCTCCTGAACTCGCTCGAAGGCAAGCGCGGCGTCGTGCGTGCCAAGCCGCCCCTGCCTGCGTTACAGGGACTCTTCGGCAAGCCGACCGTCGTCAACAACGTCATTTCGCTGGCCTCCGTGCCAATCATTCTCGACAAGGGCGCCGCGCATTACAAGGATTTCGGTATGGGTCGCTCGCGCGGCACCATTCCGATCCAGATCGCTGGCAACGTCAGGCATGGCGGGCTGTTCGAGGCCGCGTTCGGCATGACGCTGGGCGAGATCATCGACGAGATCGGCGGCGGCACGGCGTCGGGCCGTCCGGTCAAGGCGGTGCAGGTCGGCGGACCTCTGGGAGCCTATTTCCCGCGCGCGCTGTTCGACACGCCGTTCGACTACGAGGCGTTCGCGGCCAGGGACGGGCTGATCGGCCATGCCGGCATCGTCGTCTTCGACGACAGCGCCGACATGCTTTCCCAGGCGCGGTTCGCGATGGAATTCTGCGCGGTCGAATCCTGCGGCAAGTGCACCCCATGCCGCATCGGCTCGACACGCGGCGTCGAGACGCTCGACCGGATAGGCGCCGGCATCGAGCCGGAGACGAACCTCGCGCTCATCTCCGACCTTTGCAACACGATGAAGTTCGGTTCGCTGTGCGCGCTTGGCGGCTTCACGCCCTACCCCGTCATGAGCGCGATCACCCACTTCCCCGACGATTTCAGGCCGCGCGAAGTCGCGGTCGCAGCCGAATAGGAGAGCCAGATGGGTCTCGTCCACGAAACCGACTACGGCACGCCCGCCGCGAAATCCGAAAAGCAGGTCACGCTGACGATCGACGGTCGCTCGGTCACCGTGCCTGAGGGCACGTCGATCATGCGCGCTGCGCTGGAACTCGGCACCGAGATCCCCAAGCTGTGCGCGACCGACATGCTGGATTCCTTCGGATCCTGCCGCGTTTGCGTCGTCGAAATCGAAGGTCGGGGCGGCACGCCCGCCTCCTGCACGACGCCCGTCGCGGAAGGCATCTCCGTCCGCACGCAATCGAACAGGCTTGGCGCGATCCGGCGCGGCGTCATGGAGCTTTACGTCTCCGACCATCCGCTCGGCTGGGATTCGAATTCGGGGCTCGGAGGCAGCGAGTTCGATGCGGTCTTGAAGTCGGTCGGCCTCACCGAAAACCGCTACGGCACGGCCGGCCGCAACCATGTCGCGCCCGGCAACGGCTCGCTCAATATCGACTATATCGCGCGTGACACCTCCAACCCCTATTTCGCATACGACCCGGCGCAGTGCATCGTCTGCTCGCGATGCGTTCGCGCCTGTGAGGAGGTCCAGGGCACTTTTGCGCTGACGGTGGAGGGCCGCGGCTTCGAATCCCGCATCGCCGCCGGGCCGACCAATTTCCTCGAATCCGAGTGCGTTTCCTGCGGCGCCTGCGTGCAGGCCTGCCCGACGGACGCGCTGCGCGAGAAATCCGTGCTCGAAAAGGGCATGCCGACGAGTTCGGTCGTCACGACCTGCGCCTATTGCGGCGTCGGCTGCTCGTTCAAGGCGGAAATGCAGGGCGAGGAACTGGTGCGCATGGTGCCGTGGAAGGACGGCAAGGCCAATCGGGGCCATTCCTGCGTCAAAGGCCGCTTCGCCTACGGATATTCGAACCACAAGGATCGCATCCTCAATCCGATGGTCCGCGAGAAGATCGGGGACCCGTGGCGCGAGGTGTCGTGGGATGAAGCTTTCGCCCATATCGCCAAGGAATTCCGCCGCATCCAGTACCAGTACGGCAAGGGCGCGATCGGCGGAATCACTTCCTCGCGCTGCACCAACGAGGAGACGTATCTCGTTCAGAAGCTGATCCGGCAGGGCTTCGGCAACAACAATGTCGACACCTGCGCGCGCGTGTGCCATTCGCCGACCGGCTACGGCCTCGGCCAGACCTACGGCACGTCCGCCGGCACGCAGGATTTCGATTCGGTCGAACAGACCGACGTCGTGATGATCATCGGCGCCAATCCGACCGACGGGCATCCCGTCTTTGCCTCGCGGCTGAAGAAGCGCCTGCGGCAGGGCGCGAAGCTGATCGTGCTCGACCCGCGTCGCACCGACATCGTGCGCTCGCCCCATATCGAGGCGCAGCACCATCTGCCCTTGAAGCCGGGCACCAATGTCGCGGTTCTGACCTCGCTTGCCCATGTCATCGTGACCGAGGGCCTCTTCGACGAGGCGTTTATCCGTGAGCGCTGCGACTGGTCGGAGTTCGAGGACTGGGCATCCTTCGTCGCCGAGGAGCAGAACTCGCCGGAAGTCGTCGGCGCGCTTGCCGGGATCGACCCCGACGAAATACGCGGCGCCGCGCGTCTTTACGCCCGGGGCGGCAATGGCGCGATCTATTACGGGCTCGGCGTGACCGAGCACTCCCAGGGCTCGACCACGGTCATGGCGATCGCAAACCTTGCCATGGCAACAGGGAACATCGGCCGGCCGGGCGTGGGCGTGAACCCGCTGCGCGGGCAGAACAACGTGCAGGGCGCTTGCGACATGGGCTCGTTCCCGCACGAGCTTCCCGGCTATCGGCACATCTCGGGCGACGCCGTTCGCGACATCTATGAAAGCCTTTGGGGCACCAAGCTCGACAACGAGCCGGGGCTGCGCATTCCCAACATGCTCGACGCCGCCGTCGAAGGCACGTTCAAGGGCATCTACATCCAGGGCGAGGACATCCTCCAGTCCGATCCGGACACCAAGCATGTCTCGGCCGGCCTTGCCGCCATGGAGTGCGTGGTCGTCCACGATCTCTTCCTCAACGAAACGGCGAACTACGCCCACGTCTTCCTGCCGGGCTCGACCTTCCTCGAGAAGGACGGAACTTTCACCAATGCCGAGCGCCGCATCAACCGCGTTCGCAAGGTGATGGCGCCGAAGAACGGGCTTGCCGACTGGGAGGTGACGCAGAAGCTCGCCCAGGAAATGGGGCTCGACTGGAACTACGGCCACCCGTCGGCGATCATGGACGAGATCGCCAAGACCACGCCGTCCTTCCAACTGGTGTCGTATGACTATCTCGACAAAATGGGCTCGGTTCAGTGGCCCTGCAACGAGAAGTCGCCCGCCGGGACGCCGATCATGCACATCGACGGCTTCGTGCGCGGCAAGGGCAAGTTCATCCGCACGGAATATGTCGCCACCGACGAAAAGACCGGGCCGCGCTTCCCTCTGCTTCTCACAACGGGTCGAATCCTGTCGCAGTACAATGTCGGTGCGCAGACGCGGCGTACGGAAAATGTCGTCTGGCACGACGAGGACCGGCTCGAGATCCATCCGCACGACGCGGAGAACCGCGGTCTGCGTGATGGCGACTGGGTACGGCTGGCGAGCCGCGCCGGCGAGACGACGCTGCGCGCGCTGATCACCGAGCGCGTCGCGCCGGGCGTGGTCTACACGACGTTCCATCATCCGAACACACAGGCCAACGTCATCACGACCGACTTCTCCGACTGGGCGACCAACTGTCCCGAATACAAGGTGACCGCGGTTCAGGTCACACCGTCCAACGGCCCGTCGGACTGGCAGGTGGACTATCAGTACCAGGCGCGGCAGAGCCGGCGGATCGCACGGCCGCTGGAGGCGGCGGAGTAGGCTCGATGGAGGCCCGCCCCCCGATCACCGCCGTCTCCCGCCTCGCGCATCGTACGACCGGCAGCTCGACCGCGGACCGCAACGTCCCCGAGGAAACGCCGGTCGCGCTGTCCTATGGCGGGACGACGCATGCGGTCATGATGGCCTCGCCCGCCGACTTCGAGGACTTCGCGATCGGTTTCTCGCTCACCGAAGGCATCATTGCCTCAGCGGACGAGATCGAGGCGATCGACATAGAGGATCACGGCGCGGGCATCGATATTCAGATTCGGCTCCTCGACAAGGCGAACACGCGCTTTGAGGCGCGCCGGCGTCGCCTTGCAGGGCCAGTCGGCTGCGGGCTGTGCGGCATCGAATCCATCGATGAGGCGATGCGTGCCGTGCGCGGTGTTTCCGGTTCGGCGCTGACGCTTTCGCCCTATGAGATCACGCAGGCCGTGCGGCTTCTTTCCAAGGTTCAACCGTTCCACAAGGAGACTGGGGCCGTCCACGCCGCCGGGTTCTACGTACCGGGCCGCGGCGTCGTCTTCGCGCGCGAAGACGTCGGTCGGCACAACGCACTCGACAAGCTCGCCGGCGCATTGGCGCGAGCCGGAGTGAATGGTTCGACCGGCGCGGTCGTCGTCACGAGCCGGGTTTCGGTGGAGATGGTGCAGAAGACGGCCGCCATCGGCGCGTCGTTCATCATTGCCGTTTCGGCACCGACGGCGCTTGCAATCCGCACGGCCGAAGAGGCTGGCATGAGCCTTGTCGCGCTGGTGCGCGGCGACGAATTCGACATCTTCACCCACCCCGAACGCCTGACGCCCGAAAGCAGCACCCATGTCGCATGAGGCCTTCAATCCCTATACGAAGCTGATCCGCATGGCGAACCAGATCGGCACCTTCTTCGAATCGAAGCCGCACGATCTCGGCGTCGCAGGTGTTGCCGAGCACATCAACAAGTTCTGGGAGCCGCGCATGCGCGGTCACTTCTTCGAGGTGGTCGACAAAGGTGGCGAAGGCCTGAAGCCCATCGTTCTGGAAGCTGCTGCCACGATCCGCCGCCCCGGCCAGCCGGTCAGCCCGGAACAGTCGCACCAGGCCAATGCCGGAGTGCCGGGCGACAAGGGCGAGGCATCCGGCGAGACTAAGTCGCGCATCGCCGCATCGCAGGGCTAAGGAAAAGGCCGGGCATTGCCCGGCCTTCTGGTTTTTGATCAGAACATCGGCGGATAGGGCCGACCACCGCGGTCGAGCGTGATCCAGCGCGTCTCGGTGAAGGTTTCCAGCGACCAACGGCCGCCATGCTTGCCGACGCCCGATGCCTTGAACCCGCCGAACGGGACGTGCGGCTCGTCATTCACCGACGAACAATTGATGTGGCAATTGCCGGTGTCGAGCTTGTTGACGATCGCAAGCCCCCGTCCTTCGTCGCGCGTCATGACGCCGGCGGACAGACCGTATTCGGTATCGTTCGCGATCTCGATCGCTTCTTCGTCGGTACGGAACGGGATGACCGGCACGACAGGGCCGAACGTCTCGTCCTGGTAGATCTTCATGTCCGGCGTCACGCCGGTCAGGATCGTCGGCTCGACGAAGCGGCCCTCGATCTTGCCGCCGAGCACGACCTTCGCGCCCTTGGCGATCGCGTCGTCGAGCTGCTCCTTCACCTTGGCGACCTGCTTGTCGTTGATGAGCGGGCCGATGATGTGCTCTTTGCTCTTGGTCGGATCGCCGACCTTGAGCTTCCTGGCGCGCTCGACGAACTTCGCCAGGAAATCGTCGAAGATCTTCTCATGAACGAGGACCTTTTCGACCGACATGCAAATCTGGCCCTGATGCATGAAGGAGCCGAAATTAGCGGCCTGCGTAGCGCGCTCCATTTCGGCATCGTCGCACACGATCAGCGAATCCTTGCCGCCGAGTTCGACGCAGCACTTCTTCAAATGCGCGCCGGCCTTGGCCGCGATCTGCCGGCCGACCGCCGTCGATCCGGTGAAGGAGATGCCCTTGACATAAGGGTTCTCGATCAGCTCGTCGCCAACTTCCTGGACATTGTCCCGCGAGCAGGTGACGACGTTGAAGACGCCCTTCGGCAGGCCCGCCTCCTCGAAGATTTCGGCGAAGAGCAGTCCACCGAGGTAAGGCGTTTCCTCGGACGGCTTGAGGACGATCGTGTTGCCCGCGACCAGCGGGAAAAGGAAGCCGCGCGCGGTGAGAATGCAAGGGAAGTTCCAAGGGCTGATGACCGAGACGACGCCCATCGGCCGGCGCACCGCCATCGAGACCTTTCCGTATTCGGACGGCATCACATCGCCGATCGGGTTCCAGACGGACGCCGCTGCGGCGTGGAACACTTCAGGCACATAGCCGGTCTCGAACATGCCCTTGCCGAACCACCCGCCGCCTTCGGCCTGGATGGCATCGATGATCTCCATCTTGCGGCGCTCCCAGATCTCAGCCGCCTTGTGAAGGTAGTGGGCGCGCTTGGAGAAGGGCAGCGCAGCCCATTCGGGGAATGCCTTGTGCGCGGCGTCGATGGCCGCTGTCGTCTCGGCCCGGCCCGAATCGGGCACCTCAGCCCAGACCGAGCCATCAGCCGGGTTCAAATCCTTGAAGGACTTCTTCGTCGCGGACCAGCCGCCACCGATATACATGCCTTCGAAAACACGAGCCATTTTCAAGCCTCCTTATGCTTCTTCCGCTTTTTGGGGGATTTCTGTTTCGGTTTGGATTCGGCGTCCAGCTTCGCCGCTGGTTGCGGCAGGATCGTGAACGCGGCGAGTGTTTTTCGACGCGCGGCGACATGCTGCGCCTGAATGGCGGCGGCGCGTGCCACGACGTCGGAAAGGTCGATGCGCTGCGGCGCTGCGGGCATCTGCGTCTCGTCATCGTCGATGTCGAAGCCAGCACTGTTGTGTCCAACGAGGCCGTGGCCGCCATTGAGCTTCGCCGCCGGCGCGACGACCGGCTTGCGCGGCAGGACGGGTCGCTCGATCGGCTTGCGGCGGTCGGCAACATGCTGGGCGAGCCGCTTTGCAGCCTGGTCGGCGAGCGCGGCGGCATCGAGCGTAAGTTCCGCGCGGCGTGGTTCGATCGAAGGTGTGACGAAAGCCGGGCGCTGCGGTGCCTGCGTTGCGCGGACGATTGCCGCGTCGCGGGTCAGGCGGTTCGTCGCCACATGCGCCGCGAGCCGCTCCTGTGCGCGCCGCGCCAGTTCCGCCGCCTGAGCGGACATCCGGCCAGCGTCGATGGAGGCTGGTTTCGGTTGTATCGCCTCCCTGGCTGCCACGTCCCACGGGTCGGGACCGGACTTCGGGTCGTAACGGCCCGCAAAGGCGCTCGGCGCGGGGCTCTCGCGTCGCAGGTAGCGCACGAAAGCCGTCTGGATCGCACCGGCACGCCTTGCCAGGTCGCCCGCCATCCGCGCCACTGCCTCGAGAGTGGCAGGCAGCGCCATGAAGGGCGGCAGCGAAATGCCGCGCCTTGCGCTTCGCTTGGCGTCTTCGGACTTTCCACCACCGAGATAGGCATTCACCACGGCAGGGTCGCTCATCAGATTGACCGCCGTGTCCTCTCCGGTGATGAGGCCGTTCTCGACTAGATAACCCCTGTCGGCGATGCGCAGGCTGAGCTTGGCGTTCTGCTCCACGAGCAGGATGCCCACGCCGGTGGCGGCCACTGCCTTCAGGGACTTGAAAAGCTCCTTCGACAGAAGCGGCGAGAGGCCGAGCGAGGGTTCGTCGAGCATCAGGATGTCGGGCTTCGACATCAGCGCGCGGCCGATCGCGACCATCTGCTGCTCGCCGCCAGACATGGTGCGCGCGATCTGCCCCTTGCGTTCGGCGAGGCGGGGGAAGAGCTCGTAGATGCGTTTCAGCGTTTCGCTTTCACCATGCCGGGCGCGACCGGCAAAGGCGCCGAGCTGCAGGTTCTCGGCCACCGTCAGGTCGCCGAAGATGCCGCGACCTTCCGGCACGAGGGCAATGCCCTCCTCGACGATCCGGTGCGCCTTGACGCCTCGGATCGGCTTTCCGTTCATCGTGATCTCGGTCCCGGGCTCGGTTTTCACCAGGCCTGCGATGGCCTTGAGCAGGCTGGACTTACCGGCGCCGTTCGCACCGAGAATGACGCAGATTTCGCCCTTGGCGATTTTCGCGGACACGCCTTCGAGCGCGAGGTGGCGGCCGTAGCGGACGCCGAGATTCGTCACCTCAAGCATCGTCGTCGTCCCCCAGATAGGCGCGAACGACTTGAGGGTCGGATAGCACGTCGGAAACGTCCCCTTCGGCGATCTTGGTTCCGGTGTTCATGACGACGCATCGGTCGCAAAGCGTGCGGATCGCGTCCATCACATGTTCGACCATGATGATGGTGCGGCCTTCGCGGCGCAGATCGTCGATCAGCGCAATGCCGATCTGCAGTTCGGTCGGGTTGAGGCCGGCAAGCCATTCGTCGAGCAGCAGCACGCGCGGGTCGGCGGCCAGCGCGCGCGCCAGTTCGATGCGCTTCTGGTCGATATAGGTCATCGACGCGACAGGCATGTCCGCCCTGCCCTCGAGCCCGACGCGAGCGAGCAGCTTGCGGGCGAGCGCACGGGCGTTCGTTCCCCACAGCCGGTTGCGCGCGAAGACGGCGCCAGCCATGACGTTTTCCTCCGCCGTCATCGACGGCAGGATGCGCACAAGCTGGAAGGTGCGCGCGACGCCCTGCCGGGCGATGTGGTGCGCGGCGTGGCCGGAGATGCGCTCGCCTTTCAGCCGGATCTCGCCGGCGCTCGGGCGCAGCGCACCGGAAATCAGGTTGAGCATGGTCGTCTTGCCGGACCCATTCGGCCCGATCAGACCGAGAAGTTCGCCCTCGCGGACATCGAACGAGACATCGTTGACGGCGATCAGACCGCCGAACTTCTTCTGAGCGCAGTCGACGGAGAGGATGGCATTCATGCGACCTTCTCCTCGAGGACTTTCTTTTCAGACGACTTCGTCCGTGCGCGCAACTGCTCCAGCCGTCCCGTCACGCCGTCCGGAAGGAGATAAACGATTGCGAGGAAGGCGAGACCCATGACGATCGGCGTGTGGTTCGGGAACTGGGCCGAGACCTGATCGAACAGGATGGTGAAGGGGATGACACCGACCAGCGGACCCCACAGACGCTTGGTGCCACCGAGCAGCGCCATGATGACGACGAGGAATGAGATCATCGGATTGAACGCCGATGGCGGCTCGATATAGGCGTAGCGGGGCGCGGAGATCGCGCCGGCGATGCCGATGAAGGCGCCGGAAATCATGAAGAGGATGATCTTGGCTCGGGCAGTGTCGATGCCGACATGGCGCGCCACCGTCTCGTCATTGCCGATGATCTTCATGGCGAAGCCGAGACGCGAGCGTCCGATCAGCCAGCCGGTGACGAAGACGGCAACCGTCAGCGCGAGCAGCATCCAGTAGATGTGCACCTCGGTGAAATCGGTGAAGACGTAGAGACCCATGCGGGTCGAGACCTTGGTCTGCGTCCATGACACCAACTGGCGGACGAGTTCGGCGAGACCGAGCGTGAAGATGACGAAATAGACGCCCGAAAGCCGCAGCGTCGCAAGGCCGACCAGCCCGGCCAGAACGGCCGCAACCACGCCGCCGCCAAGAACGAGGGCGAAGAACGGCACGTGATCGACCCACAGCCCGACAGTATAGGTGCCGAGGCCGAAAAAGGCGGCTGTCGCGAGCGAGATGTAGTGCGTCGGGCCGGAAAAGAGCGTCCACGCCGTGCAAAGCGCCGCATAGAGCATCAAATTGACGCCGAGCGAGAGATAGTAGCCCTGGCTGAAGAGGGGCAGCGTCGCGAGTGCAGCGACGGCAATCGCGCCCAAAAGTCCGATGCGAATTTCCGATTGGTCGAGCGTCATCATGACGTCTGCCTCCCGAACATGCCCTGCGGGCGGAAGAGGAGGACGATGATGAAGAGCGCGTAGGTCGCGGCGATGGTCAGACCCGGGTCGATGAGGCTGGCGACGGCCGTTTCGGTGACGCCGAGAATGAGCGCGGCGAGCACCGCGCCGCGAATGTCGCCCACGCCGCCCATGATGACGATGATCAGCGCCTTCATGGTGAAGACCACGCCCATCGAGGCGTTAAAGGTGTAGAAGGTGGACAGCAATGCGCCGCCGCAGGCCGTCAGCGCGCCGCCGAGCGCGAAGGCGAAGGCCGCCGTCTTCGCCACGTCGATCGCGACGAGCCTGGCCGAATTCGGATCGACGGCGACGGCGCGCACGGCCGTTCCGTGCCGCGTCCGGTAGAGGAAAAGATAGAGCCCGACGGCGATGACCACCGCCGCGCCAAAGGCGACCACGCGGTTGAGGCCGAACGGATTGCCGAGGATCATGAAGCGCTCGGCGAGAAAAGTGTAGGAGAAGTAGGAGCCGCCGAAGGCGAGCAGCATCAGGCCTTGCAAAAGAAAGAGCAGGCCGAAGGTCGCCAAGATCGAGTCCACCTCCAGCATGCCGCGGTTCTTCGCCCGATCGACCAGCGGCTTCAGAAGGATCGAATAGATCGCCCAGTTGATTGCGAAGGCCGCCGGCGCGATGACGAGCAGCCCGACGAGCGGGTTGATCTGCATGGCGGTGAACAGCCAGAAGGCGATGAAGCAGGCCGCGACGAAGGTCTCTCCATTGGCAAGGTTCATGATGCGTGCGACGCCATATTGCAGCGTCAGCCCCAGCGCGATCAGCGCATAGGTGCCGCCCAGCAATATGCCTGTGACGATGATCTGCATTCTCTAAGCTACCATACTCGCTTCGCCTCGAAGGCGGGGAGCGCCATCCCGGAACCGCCGGGATGGCGCTTGCTGAAGGCTTATTCCCAGCCGTCCTTCTTGACCGGCTCGACCGCCCCATCGATGCCGTTGGCAGCGACGCCGTAGAAGACGCCGTCCTTCCACTGGCCGACGGTCCACAGATTGCGGTTGACGTTGTTCTCGAACTTCACCTCGCCCATCACCGTATCGAAGGTGCCGGTCTTGATGGCCTCGACGACCGCTTCGCGGTCTTTCGTGCCGGCTGCCTCGATCGCCTGCTCGAGAACCTGGAGCCCCGAATAGGTCACCGCACTCGCCCAGTAATCGGCGTCCGCGCCCGTCACTTCCTTGTGCCTGGCGCGGTATTCCTTGATCTTCTCGTCATCGGGATTGGTGCCGCCAGCGCCCATGATGCCGTTGGCGACCGCGCCGAAGCGGCCGGCGAAGGCGGGGAAGGACGTGCCGACGCCGACGTAGAAGGCCCCGACGTCAAGACCTTGGATCTGCGCCTGCTCGGTGAGGGCGAAGGTGTCGCCCGGATAGGAGAAGCCGACGAAGGCATCAGGCGTCGCAGCCTTGGCCTGGCTGATGATCGGAGCGACGTCCTGCGTGCCGAGCGGATAGGACGCCTCGTAGACGATCTCGAAGCCGGCCGCTTCGAGTGCCGGCTTGCCGGCGCCCGCAAGTTCCAGGCCGAACGCGTCGGCGACATGGACAAGCGCGACCTTGTTGCCGATCTCGCCGGCATCATGCAGTTTCTTCAGGGCCGCAGCGGTGCCTTCCGCCAGTTCCTTCGAGGTACCCAGCATCCAGAAAGAGTTCGGCCAGCGGCCGGCGAATTCCTCGACGCCATCGGTGATCGCGCTCGTCGTGATGTGCGGATAGCCATAGCGTGCGATGATCGGCGCGGTCGCAACGTTGAGACCGGTGGAATACGGCGTGACGATGAAGTCGACCTTGTCGACCGTTGCCAGGCGCTGGATGTTCTGGACGGCAGTCTCGGCCGAGGTGCGGTCATCATATTCGACCAGCTCGATCTTCATCTGCTGGTCGCCGACCTGAAGGCCGCCGCGCTCGTTCACGTCATGAACCCAAAGCTGGATGTTGGGCCAGTGGCTGACGGTCGCGCCGGCGGCAAGCGGACCAGTCTTGGGCGCGCTCGCGCCGATCTTGATGGTTTCCTGTGCGGCCGCGTGGCCGACGAATGCCAGCGTCGCGGCGCCGGCTGCAAGTGCGATGAACGTACGTCTGATCATTTTCTGTCTCCTCCCGTTTGTTGCCAATTTCCGGCAGCTTCCTGCCGGCAGTCCTTCTCAGATCGGATAGTCGAGCTTTCCGTTCTGTATGGTGATCCACCGCAGTTCGGTGAATTCCTCGATACCCGCCCGGCCGCCGAACCGCCCATGTCCGGACGATTTGACACCGCCGAACGGCATTTGCGGCTCGTCGTGAATTGTGGCCGCATTGATGTGGCAGATGCCGGTTTCGAGCCGATGGGCGAGAGCGAGCGCGCCCGTGACGTCGCGACTGAAGACCGCCGCCGACAGCCCGTATTCGGTATCGTTGGCGATCGAGATCGCTTCGTCGACCTCGGAGAAGCGAACGAGCGCGGCCACCGGGCCGAAGCTTTCCTCGTAGTAGATGCGCATGTTGGGCGTCACGCCATCGAGGATCGTGGCGTCCAGCCAGACAGAGCGCTGCTCGCCGCCGATGACAAGGCGCGCGCCCTTTTGCACGGCATCGTCGATCAGCGCCTTGACCCGTTCGGCGGCCTGCTCGCTGATCATCGGGCCGATCGCGCTCGCGCCGTCGCGGGGGTCACCGAGGTTCATGCCCGAAACGACGGCCGCAAGCTTTTCGAGGAACGCGTCCGCCACCCTCTCCTGCACGACCAGCCTTTCGGTCGACATGCAGATCTGGCCCTGGTTGAAAAAAGAGCCGAAGGCTGCGGCGCGCGCGGCCTCGTCGAGATCGGCATCTTCGAGGACGATCAGCGGGGCCTTGCCGCCAAGTTCGAGCAGTACCCGCTTCAGGTGCCGCGCGGCCATTTCCGCGATGATCCGGCCCGAGCGGGTCGAGCCGGTGAAGTTGACGCGGCGCACGGCGGAATGGGCGATCAGCGCCTCGACGATCTCGGCCGCGTGATCCTCCTGGTTGTGAACGACGGCGATGGCGCCCTCCGGCAGGCCGGCATCGGCGAAGATCTCGCAGACCAGCGCGTGCGTGCCTGGACACAGCTCCGATGCCTTGAAGACGACCGTGTTGCCGCAGGCGAGCGGCGTCGCGATGGAACGCACGGAAAGGACGATCGGCGCATTCCACGGCGCCATTGACAGAACGACACCGCAGGGCTGGCGGATCGCCATGGCAAAGGAGCCCGCGCGGTCGGCGGGAATGACCTCGCCGGCCATCTGCGTGGTCAGCGCCGCCGCCTCGCGCAGGATGGCCGCACCCAGCCGGCAGTTCAACTCACCCCAGGCGCGTGTACCGCCGGTCTCGGCGCAGATTCTCGAAATCAGCTCGTCGCTGCGTTCAAGGAGAATTTCGGCGGCCCGGTTGAGGATCGCGCGGCGCTCCGATGGTGGAGTTTGCGACCATTTGGGAAAGGCGGCGGCGGCGCGGTTGGCCGCGTGGCGGGCCTCGGTGATCGTCGATGCGTGAACCCGCGTGACGACCGTCCCCGTCAGCGGGCCGATCCGCTCCAGATAGGGTGCCTCGGCGGCCTCCCCTACGGGCGCCGCGATCCGCGCTGCCTTTGCCAATTCATCCTCCCGCGAAGCGGAATTCCCGCTTCAGCCGCCACGGCTCCTTCGGAGCTCCGTTCTCCCGGCGACGATGCGATTGAAGCGCAAGCCGATGGCACTTGATATGAGAAAAACTGGCGATCTATTGTATAAATCCGGCAGAGAAGGACGATCGGATGGACGTCTACACTATCGATTGCGGGCTGCATGCGCGCTTCTGGTCCTTCAACGGGCCGGCCAGCGAGGTTGCGCGCCAACTCGTGCTCTTGACCGATGGAAGCGGCGAGGCAGAGGCCGGCGGCCAGAGGCTCACTATTTCCGCTCCGGCCCTCCTTTGGCTTGGCGACCTCAAGCCCGGGCGTCTACGGCTCGAAGCCGGCACGACGGGCCTGCGTGCGCGGATCGGCGACGGCACGCTGGTCGAGGCGATCGGCGACGAGGCTCAGTCCGTCGGCCTGCGCTATCTTGTCGACCGCGACTTCACGCTATCGCTTGAAGACCATGCAGAAGCGTCGGGCATCATCGAGCGCTGCCTGACAGCGGTCATCACGGAGCGGCGCCAGCCGCAGGAGGCTTCGGCGCTGCTCCTTTCGGCACTGCTGCGCATCGTGCTTGTTTCCATGTTGCGGGTGTCGGGAGGCCGGGAATCGCTGCCAGGCATCGGCGAGCGCATGAGCCTCCTGCAGCGCTTCCGCCAGCTGGTGGAGATGAATTTCCGGAATCACTGGCCGGTCGCGCGCTATGCCGCCGCGCTCGGCGTTTCGCCAGACCGGCTGCACGCGATCTGCACCGACGGTATCGGCAAGACGCCGAAGGCACTCGTTTCCGAGCGGCTGGCGCGCGAGGCGATGCTGCGGCTGGAACGTTCATCGCTTACGATCCAGCAGCTCGGCCACTCCCTCGGGTTTTCCGATCCGGCCCATTTTTCCAGCTTCTTCCGCAAGATGACCGGAACGCCGCCAGGCCGTTATCGCCGTGCCGTCATCGACGCCCAAGCTGATCGGCCTTCGCTGCATACGCCGAGCTTCGCCGAATGGCCGTAAGAAATCAGTAGTTTCGCTGGACGGGTACGAATACCGGACGATAGACGACGGCAGGGGTGCGTGACCAGCGGTCGAACTCGGCGCGGCTGGCGCGCGCCTCAGCGCGCCGGTCGAGATCGATGCGTTGCAAGCAGGCCGCGAACGCATCGGTTCCGGTTCGGAAGCCGTAGGCGCGGCAGGCTTCGTTGTCTAGCGCCCGGCGCTCCTCCGGCGTGATGGTCGTGCAGGCCGCAAGACCAATCGCGAGAAAACCAAGAACGGCAGATCGCATCTGGATCTCCTCAGCCTAGTGGGCTGCGTGCCGCCGACGGACGCTTGGCGGCCGCCCATCGATCGACAGGCGGGAATCGTTGCGCTTCTTGCGGGACACGACCTTGCCCTTCGAGACCACGCACAGCCTATCGGGACGCAGGCGCAGCGCCTCGATCGGATTGCCCGCGTCGAGGATGACGAGGCTTGCGACATTCCCGACCTCGAGCCCGTAGCCCTCGAGCCCCATAATCGCAGCATTGTCCGTTGTCACCATGTCGAAACAGCGGCGCATGTCGGCCGGGCTCGTCATCTGCGCCACGTGAAGGCCCATGAAGGCGACGTCGAGCATGTCGGCCGTGCCGAGCGAATACCAGGGGTCGAGGACGCAATCCTGACCGAAGCCGACACGGATGCCAGCCTTGAGCATCTCGGGCACGCGGGTCATGCCGCGGCGCTTGGGATAGGTATCGTGACGGCCCTGCAGGACGATGTTGATAAGTGGATTCGGCACCGCCGACACCTCCGCCTCCGCCATCAGCGGCAAAAGCTTGGAGACGTAGTAATTGTCCATCGAGTGCATCGAGGTCAGATGCGAGCCGTTGACCTTGCCGTTCAATCCGAGACGCTTTGTCTCGTAGGCCAGCTGCTCGATGTGACGCGACAGCGGGTCGTCGGTCTCGTCGCAGTGCATGTCGACGCGCAGTCCACGCTCGGCCGCGATTTCGCAAAGCTCGGTCACCGAGCGGCGCCCATCTTCCATCGTGCGCTCGAAATGCGGAATGCCGCCGACAACGTCGACGCCCATGTCGAGCGCCCGGATGGTATTTTCGCGCGCGGTGGGGTCGCGGTAGAAGCCATCTTGCGGAAAGGCGACGAGTTGCAGGTCGAGATAGGGCGCCACGGTCTTCTTGACGTCCAGCAGCGCCTCCACGGCCAGCAGCCGGTCGTCGCAGGTATCGACGTGGGTGCGGATGGCGAGGAGCCCCATCGAGACCGCCCAGTCGCAATAGGCAAGCGCTCTCTCCTTCACTGCCTCATGCGTCAGGAGCGGCTTCAACTCGCCCCAAAGGCCGATGCCCTCCAGAAGCGTGCCCGACGCGTTGATGCGCGGCGTGCCGTAGGACAGCGTCGCGTCCATGTGGAAGTGCGGGTCGACAAAAGGAGGTGCGACGAGGTCGCCAGCGGCATCGATCACTTCGCCCGCCTCGGCCTCAAGCCTCGGCTCGATCGCTGCGATCCGGCCGCCGCGAATGCCAATATCGGCGACGCGGCTGTCTGCCAGTGTCCCGCCTTTGACGATCAGATCAAATTCCATGCCGCCTTTCATCTCCAGCCTGAACAGTCATGCCGGCCAGTATGGCCGCCTCCCGCGCGCCATCGTCGCGAGCCTCACCCGCGGCCATCGGCTCGCCAAACACCAGATAGGACGCGACGATCGTTCCGTAGATATAGAGCGTGTCGAGAATGTCGTGCCCGAAATTCACGTTGAGCATGCCGCTGCACACATAAGCGAATGCCAGGACGAGCATCATGCCGAACCCGAACTGTGCCGTCCCGTCCCGGTTTCGGCCATGCCAGCCGACGGCGGCTGGCACGAGCAGAAGTCCAAGAACAGCGATCAGACCGAGGATGCCGGACCGAACCTGAGCATTGAGAAGGAAATTGTGCATGTGCGAATACTGGATCGTCACATCGGAATTTGCCGTATGGGCTGCAAGCGTGGCTGAAACGCTCTTCGGTCCGTAGCCGAAAATCGGCCGCTCCTGGACGAGATCGACGCCGATCTGCCACATCAACAGGCGTTGGCCGAGCGAGCTGTCGAGATCTCCGCGCTCAAGAAGCGCCAGGTCCGATTCGAGCGCGCCGACGCGGTCTTCCAACGCCGAGAATGTCAACGCGCCGACGATCGCGACAAGGGCCAGACTGGCGGCCGTATAGCTCGCGAGCCGCCGCGTGCTCCATCGGCTGCCCATCGCTACCACCGGGATGAAGGGGGCCAACAGGATCACCGGCCAAAGAGTGCGCATGCCTGACAGCATCAGCGCCGCAGCGGCCGCGAGCGCGCCGAAGATCGCTAGAATGCGCCGACGTTCGCGGCGACGAACGGCCGACATGATGCAAAGCCCGTAAAGAACGGCGCATACGACCGCGAATGGACCGGGATTGCCAGCCAGACCGGTTGCACGAGTGACGTCCAGGAACACGACCTGGCAAACGGCAAAGATCGCCGCCGCGAAGGCTCCAGCCACCGCGCCGATCTCGACCCAGTCCTCGATCGCCTCGCGCGGAGAGAAGGCAAGCCGCGAGAAGACCAGGACCACGGCAAGGAAAGGCAGGTTCTCGACCGATCCGATGACGCCGCGCGGCGTCGGCTCGTTCACAACCATCGAGATGAATTCGGCGAGGAAATGAAGCGCGAACGCACCTGCGATCCAGAGGACCGGACTTGGCGCTCTGACCTCAAACTGGCGGCGGGCGGCAAGAAACAGTCCCCAGACAATACCGCAGATGAACAGAACGGTGATACCGCTGCCGATCGCTCCGCCGCCGCCAATCACCGCCGCGGTATACCAACGATTCGACCGATCGCGACCGGAATTCCGAGCAGATTCGAGGTCGTGGTTCACGAGAAGCAGGCCCCGACGATCGCTTCGCGCAATTCATCCATACCCTCGCCCCTTTCCGACGATGTCGCAAGCACCGTCGGATAGGCGGCGGCGCGGCGCCTGATCTTGAGGGTCGTCTCCTCGATCAGCGGCTGGACAGCCGCGGTCTTGATCTTGTCGGTCTTGGTCAGGACCACCTGATAGGAGCAGGCCGCCTTGTCGAGGAGATCCATCACATCGGAGTCGATCTGCTTCACGCCATGGCGGGCGTCGATCAGAAGATAGACGCGCTTCAGCGTCACACGGCCCTTCAGATAGTCGAAGACGAGCTTGGTCCAGGCGTCGACCTGCGCCTTCGGCGCCTTGGCAAAGCCGTAGCCCGGCATGTCGACCAGCGCCATGGGTGGCAGGTCACCGGGCTGGCCGGAATAACCGTCGGGCACGAAATAGTTGAGTTCCTGGGTACGGCCGGGGGTGTTCGACGTACGCGCCAGCCCCTTCTTCGCGACAAGCGCGTTGATCAGCGACGACTTGCCGACATTCGAACGGCCGGCGAACGCGATCTCGGGCGGACCTTCCGGAGGCAGGAATTTCATCGACGGCACGCCGCGGATGAAGATCCAGTTCTTCGGAAACTGGATGGCCTCGATCGGAGCCGGGCGCGGCTCTTCCATATCGCTCAACGTCGAGTCTCCGTGGCCATGATCATCACGGATGGCATTGAGGTTTCAAGCCGGCTTGTCAACCGGAAGTCTGGGGAAGCCCGACCGCAAATTTGCGGCCGGGTTCACAGACCCTTAGGGCAGGAGCACACGGTTGACGACATGGATGACGCCATTCGACTGGTTGACGTCTGCCGTGGTGACCACGCTCGTCGTGCCGTTGCCGTCCATGACGGCGACGCCGCGGCCGGACGGAACGACGGTCAGCGTGCCGCCCTGGACTGTGGTGAGCTGCGCTTCGCCACCGCCAGCATTGGCGCGGCGCAGGAGCTCCGGGCCGCTCAGCTTGCCAGGCACGACATGATAGGTCAGCACGCCGCTGAGCTGATCCTTGTTCTCAGACATCAGCAGCGTTTCGACCGTGCCTGCAGGCAGCATGGCGAAGGCGTCATTCACTGGCGCGAAGACGGTGAACGGGCCGGGACCAGACAAGGTGCCGGCCAGATCGGCAGCCTTCACGGCCGCTACAAGCGTCGTGTGGACAGGTGAGTTCACCGCGTTCTCCACGATGTTGCGCTCGACGAGCATCGGCGCGCCGCCCACGGTCGGATTTTCCTGCGCCATCGCAGGCGCGGCCAGTCCGAGCGCCACGGATACCAGAAGGGTGGTGATCGAAAGCTTCTTCATCTTGCCTCTCCCAAAAGCGTTGTAGTCGACACCCAAGGTACGGCATCGCGACGTCGCCGGTTTCGGCCATCACCGAAGCGTGACAACGAAAAAGCCCCGCACGAAGCGGGGCTTTTCGAAGCGGTGCCGGATTATTCGGCAGGCTCTTTCGATTTCCTCCGGAACAAGCCCTTCAGATTGTCCCAAAGCTCGATCTTTGCGCCCTGGCGCTTCATGATCAGCCCCTGCTGGAGAACCGAAAGCGTGTTGTTCCAGGCCCAGTAGATGACCAGACCCGCCGGGAAGGTCGCCAGCATGAAGGTGAAGACCACTGGCATCCAGTTGAAGATCATCGCCTGCGTCGGATCGGGCGGGGTCGGGTTCATGCGCATCTGCAGGAACATGGTGATGCCCATGATCAACGGCCAGACGCCGATCATCAGGAAGGATGGAACATCGTAAGGCAAAAGGCCGAACAGGTTAAACAGCGAGGTCGGGTCCGGGGCCGACAGGTCCTCGATCCAACCGAAGAACGGCGCATGACGCATTTCGATGGTGACGTAGATCACCTTGTAGAGCGCGAAGAACACCGGAATCTGCAGAAGGATCGGCCAGCAGCCGGCGATCGGATTGATCTTCTCCTTCTTATAGAGCTCCATCATCTCCTGCTGCTGCTTCATCCGGTCGTCCGCATATTTTTCGCGGATTTCCATCAGCTTGGGCTGCACCTTCTTCATGTTCGCCATCGACACGTAGGACTTGTTGGCGAGGGGGAAGAAGATGAGCTTGACGAGAACGGTCGTGGCGAGGATCGCGACGCCGAAATTCCCGAACAGGCGGAAGAACCAGTCGATGACGAAGAACATCGGCTTGGTGATGAAATAGAACCAGCCCCAGTCGATCAGGAGCTCGAACTGGCGGATGCCGTGCTCGTCCTGATAGCCGTCGATGACGTCGACGACCTTGGCGCCGGCGAAGACGCGGGTCTCGATATCGGCCGACTGGCCGGGGGCAATCGCGACCGCGTCGGACAGATAATCCGCCTGATAGCGCACGCGCCCGTCCTCGAAATAGGAATAGCGCGGCTGGAACGCCTGGCCGGTGGACGGCACCATCGCCACGGCCCAGTACTTGTCGGTGATGCCGAGCCAGCCATCGTTGCTCTTGCCGGGCGTGATCTGTCGATCCTCGGCAAGCGTCGAATAGTCGATTTCCTGCAGGCCTTCCTCGCCGGTAACGCCGATGAGGCCTTCGTGCAGGACGAAGATGCCCGCGATCTGCGGCGTGCCGACGCGCGTGATGCGGCCATAATTCATCAATTCGACCGGCTCGCCGCCGGAATTCGTCACGCTGTCGGAGAACGTGAACATGTAGTCCGCGTCGACCGATATGGTGCGCTCGAAGGTCAGGCCGGCATCGTTGGTGTAGGTCAGCGTGACGGGGCTGTCCTGCGTCAGTTGCGGATTGCCCTCGACGCTCCAGACCGTCTGCGGTCCGGGAACCGCGCCGGCGTTGCCCTGCGCGACATAGCCTGTCTCGGCATAATAGCCGTCAGCGAGGGGCGACGGATTCAACAGCGAAATATTGGGCGAATTCGGCTCGACGGTGACGCGGTAATCCTTGAGGAGAAGGTCGTCGAGGCGCGCGCCGGTCAGATTGATCGAGCCCGAAAGACGTGGCGTGTCGATCGCGATGCGGTTGGTTCCGGCGATCGCGGCCTCGCGCGTCTGGGGAGCGGCGCCTGCCGTCCCGCTGCCGGGAACCTCGGCCGCCGTGCCCGGCGCCGCCGGAACGTCTCCACCACCGGCTACACCGCCGGCTGACTGGCCCTGAGGGGTCGTCGCCTGCTGTTGCTGCGCCTGGATCTCGGCGGCCTCGCGCTGCGCCTCGATGCGGGGGTTCATGTAGAACACCTGCCAGAGCGTCAGGATCACGACGGAAAGCGCGATCGTGATGAAGAAGTTGCGGTTGTTTTCCATCAAGGAATCCCTATCCCCGCTCAGCGAAATCGGCGGGAGAGCTCTGCCTTCAATTCGTCGAACGGCGTCTTGAGCAGTTCGCGGCGGCCGACGATCACATAGTCGGTGCCGGGCGCCATGTCACGCGCCGCCTGGACGCGAACGGCTTCTTTCAGGCGACGGCGGATGCGATTGCGAACCACCGCATTGCCGACTTTCTTGGTGACAGTGAAGCCGACGCGCGGTTCGCCCGCGTCGTCACGCCGCAGCGCCTCCAACAGAAAAAGCCGCCCCCGGCGCTTCTCGCCCCGGCGAACGGCCAGAAACTGGGCGCGCTTCTTCAAGCGCGCCGGTGCATTCTTCTGCGGCCGGTCGGTCAACCCCTTTGCCCTTCGGCATCCGGCTTCGCGAAAATTATGCGGACAAGCGCTTGCGGCCGCGGGCGCGGCGTGCAGCGATGACCTTCTGACCACCCTTGGTGGCCATGCGCGCGCGAAAACCATGGCGGCGCTTGCGGACGAGTTTGGACGGCTGGTAAGTACGCTTCATTTATTTAATACCGCGGCGTGCGGCCCTTCTTGGTAGCTGTCTCATCGGACGAGGAGCTTCGGCCGGCCATGGGCAACATAAGTCGCGCCAGAACCGGGGCCCGAGCGTGCGCGGCTTATAGAAAGAACGCAGCGCCGAGTCAATCAAAGCCGGAGCGGCGATGGCGCGACGGTCACGGCGGGGTGAGGCGCGCCCCGGCCCACGTCAATAGAGCTTGAGACCCGCCGTGCGCCATTGCTGGCGCCCCGTGCATGGGCCATGTGTAACTGCGTCAACCGCAGGAGCAGTCCTTGCCAGCCAAACTCGCCGATGCCAAAGCCATGAACGACATGCCGCGACCTTCTCTTCGCGCCGTGGCATCGAACCCGCGCGAGCGGACAAAGGACCACGCCATGGCCGCCGGCCGGTCACGATCCATCTGGCGCTTCATCCCGCTGGCGATCATCGCCGGGGGCCTCGCGATCGGCTACGCGCTCGGCTGGCACGAACATCTGAGCCTTGGCAAACTTGCTGCGCGCAAGGATGAGTTGCAGGCCTACGCCGCTTCCTACGGCGTTCTCGCCCCTTTGCTGTTCGGCCTTCTCTACATGGTGGCGACGGCCTTTGCCTTTCCTGCAGCCGGAGCGCTGACCGTCTTCGGCGGCTTCCTGTTTGGCTGGGCAGTAGCGGGCGCGGTCGTCGCCGTCTCGGCCACGATCGGCGCGACGCTGATTTTCCTTGCCGCCCGCTCCGCGCTTGGCGATGCGCTTCGCAGCCGCGTGCGGGGCCGTGCCGCGGCGCTGTCGAAGGGTTTCGAGGACAATGCCTTTGGCTATCTGCTTGTCCTGCGCATGACCCCGGTCCTGCCCTTCTTCGTCGTCAATGTCGCCCCTGCCCTCTTCAAGGTGCGCCTGTCGACTTATGTCGCGACGACCTTTCTCGGCATTCTGCCCGGCACGTTCGTCCTCGCCTATCTCGGCGCCGGCGTCGACAGCGTACTCACCGCGGCCAACGAAGCGGGCGAAACGCCGACCCTTTCCGACATCGTGACCCCGCAGATTACCCTGGCTCTGGCAGGCTTGGCCCTGCTGGCCATTTCGGCCATGCTGGTGAAAACCTACTGGACCCGCAGGACCGCTGCAAAGGGGTCCGCTGCCGACTGAACGGACGCCCATGCCGAAACATCTTTCGCCCGATATTTGCATCATCGGCGCCGGGTCCGGCGGCCTGTCGGTCGCGGCAGCGGCCGCTGCCTTCGGTGTCGAGGTGGTGCTGGTCGAGCGCGGGAGGATGGGCGGCGATTGCCTCAACTATGGCTGCGTGCCGTCTAAGTCGATGATCGCCGCAGGAAAGCGCGCTCACGCCATGCGCACCGCCTCGACCTTCGGCATCGGCGCGGTCGAACCTGCGATCGATTTTTCGGCAGTTCACGCCCATGTCCGCGCCGTGATCGACGCCATCGCACCCAACGATTCCGTCGAGCGCTTCAAAGGGCTCGGTGTCACGATCGTTCAGGCGGAGGGCCGGTTCGTCGATGAGCGAACGCTGGCAGCGGGCGAAACCCTCATCACGGCCCGGCGCTTTGTCATCGCGACCGGCTCCTCGCCTGTCATCCCGCCAATCCCGGGCATCAACACGGTCGAAGCGCTGACCAACGAAACCATCTTCGACCTCGCGGAGCGGCCCGAGCATCTGGTTATCATCGGCGGCGGTCCGATCGGGCTCGAACTCGCCCAGGCGCATCGCCGTCTCGGCGCGCGCGTCTCGGTCGTCGAGGCGCAGGCCTGTCTCTCGCGGGAGGACCCGCAGCTTGCCGCCATCGCGCTCGACACGCTGCGCGAGGAGGGCATCGCGCTTCACGATCACCATTCCGTCACACGGGTGGAGCGTACCGAATCGGGTCTGCGGCTCTTCGCCAAGCCTGCAAGCGGCGAAGAGATCGCGATCGAGGGCTCGCATCTTCTGGTCGCCACCGGCCGGGCGCCGAACATCGCCTCGCTCAGCCTCGATGCCGCGAAGATGCGCTTCGACAAGAAGGGCGTCGCCGTCGATTCGGGCCTGCGCAGTTCGAACCGGCGCATCTATGCGATCGGCGACGTCGCCGGCGGGCCGCAATTCACCCATGTCGCGAATTACCATGCCGGCATCGTGATCCGTGCGCTCCTGTTTCGTCTGCCGGGGAAGGTCGACTATTCGGCGCTGCCGCGCGCAACGTTCCTCGATCCCGAGTTGGTCCAGATCGGCCTGACGGAAGGCCAAGCACGGGAAGCGCATGGGAACGTCCGCACACTCACCTGGCCTGTCCACGAAAACGACCGCGCCCAAGCCGAACGCGAGACGAAGGGCCTCATTAAGCTGATGGCGGACCGGCGCGGGCGCGTCGTCGGCGTCTCGATCCTCGCGAAAGGCGCATCCGAGATGGGCAATTTCTGGTCGCTGGCGCTGTCGCAGAAGGTGCGCCTGCGCGACCTCACCGGCTTCGTCTCGCCCTATCCGACCGTTGGAGAAATTGGCAAACGCGCCGCCGTGTCCTATTTTGGAGAAATGGCCCGCAAGCCCCTGATCCGGCGAATCGTCCGCCTCCTTCGGGTGTTTGGCTAAGGGTCAAGGAGACGCGGCGTGAGGGACAGCGAAGCAGACGGCAACTCCAAGACGCTCGACAAGCGCGCAAGCGTCGCGCTCGGGCGCGGCCTGTCGACGAAACTGCTCGTCCTCACCATGCTCTTCGTGCTCATCGCGGAAGTGCTGATCTTCATTCCATCCATCGCCAATTTTCGCCTGCGCTGGCTGGAAGAAAGACTGAGCACAGCGGCCGCCGTCGCCACGGTTCTCGTCGACGAAGACACCTCCACCCTTTCGCGCGCGACGCAGGACGAGGTGCTGGCATCGCTCGGCGCGAAGGCCGTCGCGGTGCGTGATGAGGGCATGTCGCAGCTTCTCGTCGCGGCCGAAATGCCGCCGCAGGTCGACGAGCACATCGCGCTCGCGGCCACCTCGCCGCTTGCCGCCGTGCGCGGCGCCCTCTCGACGGCGCTGTGGGGTGGCGACCGCATGCTGCGCGTCTTTGGCCCGGTCGGCGACAGCGCGAAGGAATTCGAGCTCATCATTCCAGACAAGGGCCTGCGAAAGGCGATGATGATCTATGCACGCAACGTCGCAATCTTGTCGCTCATTATCTCGGTCATCACCGCTGGCCTCGTCTTCTGGGCGATCAACCGCATGATGATCCGCCCCATCCGGCGCATGACGCATTCCATGCTCGCCTTTTCCGCCGCGCCCGACGACCCGGGGCGCGTGATCCGGCCCGGTCGGCGTTCCGACGAGATCGGCATCGCGCAGCACGAACTGGCATCCATGCAGGGCGAATTGCAGCGCACGCTCGGCGAGCAGCGGCATCTGGCCGAGCTCGGCCTCGCCGTCTCCAAGATCAATCACGATATGCGCAACATGCTGGCGGCGGCGCAGCTGATGTCCGACCGACTGCGCCTCATCGACAATCCGACCGTCCAGTCCTTCGTGCCGAAGCTTGTGCGCACGCTGGACCGGGCGGTTTCCTATTCGGAAGGCGTGCTCGCCTATGGCCGCACGCAGGAGGCGCCGCCCTCGCGCCGCAAGTTGCGGCTCGCGCAGATGGTCGACGATGTCGGCGAAATCCTCGGCCTTCAAACCGAGGGCGACATCGAATTCGTCAACGCGGTCGATCCCTCGCTCGAAGTCGAGGCGGACGCGGACCACCTCTTCCGGGTCCTTGCCAATCTTGCCCGCAACGCCGTCCAGGCGATGCAGACCGACACCGAGACCGCGATCGTCAAGCGGCTGACCATCGGCGCCGGACGCGAAGGAACCGTCTCCAAGATCACCATCGAGGACACCGGACCGGGCCTGCCCAAGCGGGCGCGCGAAAATCTCTTCGCCGCCTTCCGCGGCGCGGCGCGCAGCGGTGGAACCGGTCTCGGCCTCGCCATCGCGCACGAACTCGTGCGCGCCCATGCCGGCACGCTCGAGCTGATCGAGACGCGCGGCGGCCGCACGATCTTCGAAATCTGCATCCCCGACCAGCCGATCGCACTCGACGAGGCGCGCAAGTCAATTCGCCGCCCGGCCTGATCGCCGAACCCGCGCGCCAGCCCGCCGCCGCCTGCCCAAACGGAATGCGGGGCTTCGCTTTTTTCTGGAAACGACGCTTGCTTTTCGACGGCTCAATGGCTAGGTAACGGCCACTTCACGTGCCGGTCCGCCGGCACCGCGATCGCCACGATCGCTGCGCGCCCGTAGCTCAGCTGGATAGAGCACCAGACTACGAATCTGGGGGTCAGAGGTTCGAATCCTTTCGGGCGCGCCACTTACGAACAAAACTGGGAACTCCGGCCGGAGCCATCCCTTTCCCCATCACAAGACGTTCAAGAACCGACGTCCGTCCGTGAATGCGGATTTCCGTATCATCGACTTCCACATTGTCGATGAGCGCGCGCAGATACGAACGCCGGAACGGAATCGCGCCGTCCAGCACATTGGCGCGCATGACTGCAACGGCGGTCTCGATCTTGTCCTCGGTGATGCGGGCATCCGGCCGCAGTTCCGCTACGGCGCGATCATGGGCGATCTGTGCAATGTCACGCTCCGTTTTCACCGCCGCAATCCGGTCTTTCAGCGTAGGATCGCCCGGATCGGCAATCCCGCTTTCGATCGCCTGATAGAGGCGCTTCAACCGTTCCTCGGCATCGTTCAGCTTGTCCTTGAGCGCTCGCAGGCGCTGCGCATGATCTTCATCGCGCGCCGTCTGGCGTTCCATCAGACCCGTCAGCAGCTTTTCGACGTGGCGGGGCGTCAGGAGCTGATCGGCAATTCTATCGGTGACGACCGTGTCGAGCTTGTCCATGGGGATCGCGCGGCCCTTGCAGGCCGACTTGCCCTTCTGGGCGCACGTCGCACAGGCATAATAGCGATAACGCCCCGACTTGCCGGTCCGCAGCGTCATGCCCCCGCCGCAACTCGCACAGGTCGCAAGCCCGGTTAGCAGGATCGGCCCGGTTACAGTACGCGGCGCGGTGGATTTCGGATTCCGGGCCTTGAGCTGCGCCTGCACCGCGTCGAATGTCTTGGCATCGATGATCGGATCGACCGGCACCACAACTTGTTCCGATTCCGGCTTGGCCTCTCTGGTCTTCCAGACCTTCGTGTTGAAGCGATGCTCGCCCTTGTAGGTGGTACAGGTAATGAGCTTGTGCAGCGGGCCAATGCCCCACCGCGCCCCGCGACGGGTCCGATAGCCATGATCGTTAAGCCATGTGGCTACGGCCTTGACGCCCATCGGGCCGGACGTGCCGTCCCCTTCCCTGATGAGCTTGAAGATCAGCCGCACGGCTTCGGATTCGACCGGATCAATGGCGAGCTTCTTCTTGGTCTTCGCGCCCCGCTGTTCGGCGGCGACGATAGCGTAGCCATAGGGCGCCGCCGCGCCGTTCCAGAACCCCTGCCGCGCATTCTCCTTCATGGCGCGCAGGACGTGCTTGGCGTTTTCCTTGGACTGGTACTCGTCAAACAGCGCAAAGACCTGCCGGACCATGACGCTCATGGGATCATCGCCAAGGTCCTGCGTGATCGAAACCAGCCGGACATTGTGCTTGCGCAGCTTCCGGACATGGTATTCCAGCGCGAAGTGGTCGCGCGCGAACCGGCTGAAGGAATGGACCACCACGGCGTCGAATGGTGCGCCACCGCCTGTCGCGATATCGAGCAGGCGTTGCAACTCAGGCCGCTTGTCATCGGTGCCGGACAAACCCGCATCGACAAACTCGGCCACCACGTTCCAGCCCCGCGCCTTGCAGAAGGCTACCGCCTGATGGCGCTGATCAGGAATCGAAAGATCACTCTCGGCCTGCCGTCCTGTCGATACGCGCATATAGAGCGCCACACGCTGCGGCGCTTCTTTCTCGGCACCGGCAACAGTCGCAGTCAACGGACCAGCCATCGCAATCACCCCCGAACGGTTCTTCTTTGCTCAGCGCAATTATGGCAAAAGATTGAGTCCATTTCCTGTCCTCAGTCACCACGTTGCCTGCTTTTCTTAGGTTTTTCAGTCTCTTCGGCCAGAATGGCGCGCAATTGGTCTCCCAAAAAAGCCTCCACGACATCCAACTCGGCATCCGTCACCGGCATGTCCGCCGGGAAGTCGTCGGATACGCGCAACTCCGGCTTCTCCCGAAGCGTGACCGGACCGAGGCTGTAGAGATCGACGCGCATGACGTGACCATGGCGCACGGCTCGCCAAGCCGATTGCCCACAAGCTGGTCACTCTGCGTTGCATGAAGCGGCGCTGTCTCTTGCACCCGCCAGCCGCCGCGTTTTCTTCCGGCCGCTTATGTCTGCCCGTGCCGCCGCCGCAATGGCCTGCCCGCTCCGTTCGGCGATGCCTCCCGTGTGGGCCATGCAGCGCCGCCCTCTCCGGCCAGCCCTGTCAGCGTCATGAAAACGCTTGAACGACAGGAGTTCGCCTTGAAACACACCACTTTCCCCCGCAACACGATCGCCCAGGGCGATTGCATCGATCTGATGGCAGCAATGCCCGCCCGCTCGGTGGACTTCATCCTCACCGATCCGCCCTATCTGGTTCGCTTCAAGGATCGCACGGGCCGCAGCCTCGCCAACGACGACAACGCCGACTGGCTGGAGCCGGCCACCAAGCAGATGTTCCGGGTGCTAAAGAACGACAGCCTCTGCGTCAGCTTCTACGGCTGGACCCAGACCGACCGCTTCATGAGCGCATGGCGTGCAGCGGGCTTCAGCATCGTTGGTCACATCGTCTTCCGCAAACGCTACGCCTCGAAAGCGCGCTTCGTCAGCTACACGCACGAATCGGCTTACGTGCTGGCGAAGGGCCGTCCCGCCCTGCCGGACAATCCACCCGCCGATGTGATCGACTGGGTCTATACCGGAAACCGCCTACATCCGACGCAAAAGCCCGTCGCCTCACTGACGCCCCTGATCGAGGCATTCTGCCCGGAAGGCGGGCTGGTGCTCGACCCCTTCTGCGGCTCCGGCTCAACGCTTGCCGCCGCCCGATCCGTAGGCCGTGCCTATGCGGGAATCGAGCTGGATCAGGGATACTTCCACACAGCCAGTGACCGTATGGCCGCATAGACCGCCAGCCTTGGCCCCGGTTGGCGCAGGAGGCCATCCCGCGCGAACCGGGCCGAATCCCCCGCTCGCCAAGCAATACCGCACTCTCCGCCCCATTTGCGGGCCGGAATCGGTATCGTCGTTGCGGCAGTGATCATCGGCCGGCAGGCAAAGGCGGGAGACCCGCCAGCGGATCGGTTTTCATAAAAGCCCTGAAAACCCCATCCATGCAGCGCATCGCCCACATATCGACCGGGATATGGGCGCAGATGCCCTTCTTATAATCTCTGAACCTATATTTCTGTGACTCCAGTGTCGCCCCTGGTTTCCGGGCGCTATCGGGCCACCGCCGCCGGTGATGCCGGGCAACCAGCCGCGTACAGAGCCGCACGACAAGCCCCACGCAGAGGCGCGAGCGGCTGCCCGCCAGAACATCAACGCCGATATAGCCCTCCCGCTCCAGTTGCCGCAGATAGCGCTGCACGGTTCTGCGGCACCGCCCCAAGGCCCGTGCGAGATAGGAAACCGTCACCACCAGCGACCGGCCTTCGCGGTTGATGCGGTAGGTAATCTCCGCAAGTTTCCGGGCACAGCGCCGTGCGCCGTCGCAGAGATTGGGATCGTTCTCCAGCCGCGCCGACAGTTCCGGCACATAGGCGCCCGTATCCTTAGGCGTGGGTTGGCGTACCGGCTCACGCGCTGCATAGCGGTGACAGGTTTGCAGTGAGCGCCGGGGGCGATCGGCGTCAGCAGTACGGCGTATCGGCGGCGCGGCGGGCCGTCCCTCAACGGTTCTGCGTTTGAGGTTCTGGTGCGCCTCGATAAAGGCTGCTTGATCCAGCGTCATGGTCTTCTCCTTTCAGGTTGGAGAAAACCCCCGAGATTAGGTCGCACGAAACCGTCGCAAAAAATACTTGCGCCGATCAGCCTATTCTGCAATATTGGGATTGTTCACTTCCCCAATACACAGTTTTTGTGAGACCCGCTTCGGCGGGTTTTCCTCTTTTAAGTCATATATACTCCAGAACAATATGGAAATTTCTTCTGTCGCTCGTTTCGAGCCAAGTTGTAATTGTCCGTAATGTGACGCCGCATGGCAAGTCTGTTGCTGGATCGCGCAGATATTGCGCGTTTCGCCAGGCGCCTCCTTCCAAAATCCGCCAGAACCCGCCGAATCAAAGAGAATAAATAGATTCTCGTGCGCGCGAGCATATCTGGTAGCTTCTTGATAGCTATCCGATAGCTACCGGCAAGTTATCCGGAAGCTATCTGGTATTATTTAGAAATGCTTTTGTTATCGGATAGCTATCTGGTATTTTTATTTGACGTTGTTTTAATTCATGCCCCGTGAGGCATTCATGCCCGTTATTTCTTTTGCCAATCCCAAAGGGGGAGCCGGAAAAACCACCTCTGCCCTGCTACTCGCCGGAGAGCTTGCCGCCAAGGGCGCGCGCGTGGCCATCATCGATGCCGATCCAGAGCGCTGGATATCACAATGGGCAAAGCTGCCCGGCAAGCCTCAGAACATCGAGATCATAGGGGACGTGACCGAAGATTCGATTGTCGACCACATCGACAAGGCTGCCCGCACCGCGCAGTTCGTCATTGTCGATCTGGAAGGGACGGCGAGCCTGATGGTCGCCAACGCCATCGGCATGTCCGACCTGGTGCTGATCCCGACGCAGGGCGCGTCAATGGACGCCAAGGGCGCCGCCAAGACCATTCGGCTTATCCGCAATCAGGAGCGTATGGCGCGCCGCTCCATATCCCACGCCATCCTGCTGACGCGCACCAGCGCCGCGATCGCGTCGCGCGCCCTGCGCAATGTCCGCGATCAGCTCGATAAGGCCGGCATCGAAGTGCTGGACACATCGATTGTTGAGCGTGCCGCCTTCCGGGATCTGTTCGACTTCGGCGGGCTATTGTCTGATCTGTCCGCTGATCAGGTCTCCAATGTTGAGAAGGCGCGTGAAAATGCCCGTGCCTTCGCCGGTGAAGTCATTGCACGTTTGAAGGCGGGTGCCGGCGCCGCGAAGGTGGCCTGACATGGACAAGCAACGCGCTGACCTTGGCTTTGCCGACGCGCTGGACGAGTTTGATCCTGCCGAATGGCTCCCGGCTGCCGCTTCCGCCAATGACAAACCGGCCCCCGTCGAAACAAGCAGGGCGGCAGAAGCAGCAGGTTTCCGGAGCCGTGAACCGAAAGCTGCGCCGCTGGTAGCCAAGCCGCCTGACCCGCCGCGGCGGCGACGCACCGGACGAAACGCGCAGTTCAACCTCAAAGCCAGGCCTGAGACGATCGAAGCTTATTGTGCGATCGCTGATAGCCAGGGCTGGGGGCTGGGCGAGACGCTTGAGCACGCGGTGGCGCTGCTGGAGCGCGAGTATACCCAAAAGAGTTGAGGAGGCGGCTTTTGGAACTGCTCATCCTGTTATTAATTGGATACGGAGCCGGTTACTGCCATCGGAACCGAAGTGCGAAGCTTCAGATAGATGCGCGCGTTCGCGAAATCAGCGAGCTTCTCCATCAACTCAATGTGCTGGAATACGCTGAAGCTCAACGTCTTCACAGAGAAGAGGGACGCAAGCAATTTGCTGAGGAAAATGACGTTCGCGACCCAGAGAATCAAAAAAGGTTCATTGAGAATGTGACTTTGCGCGCCGTCCGCCCTGTCAATAAAGAAGCCGTAGGAATAATGTACGCCATCGAAGATTGGATATACGAATATAAGCGGGGTTGGCGGGTTGGTTTCGAAGTTTCGATGGGCGCCTTCATAAAAACTCCATACGACCCGGAGAATGAAGCGCAACGAAAATCCCACGACAAGGCGTTCAGCTCCTACAATAGCAAGCGTGTCGATTTCCTACTCATTGACAGAAAAGGTCAGCCCAAGTTGGCCGTAGAATATAATGGAACCGGCCACGACCTATCCGATGACGCGGATGACAGGATGGAAGTCAAGCGTCTGGCGCTGGAACGTGCGGGCATTCCATGTATCGAGATAGAGGCGCACACTTCTGGTGAAGAAGTCATGAGGATGCTGACGAAGATACTCCTCCCACGTCCGAAAGCTCCGAAAACCAAGACGACGGCACCTCAACCGCTACCGACACAGGTATCCGATCCGCCCGGCCTGCCCGAGTCGCTCGCATCGTTCATCTATAGAGACCGAGATGGTGGGGGCTAGAGCCCCCGACCCGGTCCCGCTGCAATCGCGCGGGATATGTTCTCCAGCGTGGCCAGGTTGTTCCGACGCTCCGGCGTACCGGTGGCGGTACGCGCCAGGGCCAGTGTCGCCTGCCGGAACAGGCACCGCAGTTCGGTTTCAGTGCGGGATTGCAGTTCGGCGATGGTCATCAGCTTGTTCATCTTCGTTCCTCCTTGTTGACGAGGCCCCGGTCATCAGAGCCATTCCGTGCTTGCCCACACACACAATCGGCACCGGAATGGATCGCCATGGCTGGCGGTCGAGGATAACTGGTGGAAGAGAAGGGGACGGGCTGTGCGCCGTCGTCGGATTTGAAATTCCCCTGAAGTCAGAATCTGCGTGCGCATCCGGCAGGCCGGACCGGGCTATAGGCGCCGCGGCGCCCCGAACCCCGAGGTGTCGGGTCTCGGCCATGCGGTAACTATCCCTTGCGTGAAGAAGAGGGCCGGGCGGGCTTGCCCCGCCTTCGGCCGGCGGTGCGGGCGTTGCCCGCTTCATTGCGTTTGGAAGAGGGGCCTGCGGCCCCGTTTGGCCGTCAAGGCTTTCATCCTCCGCTGACGCTGCGGACGCCGCCGGGGCGTTCCCCAGCCTTCCGCACTGCGTTTGTGCAGGCCGGGTGATCCCCCTTTCCCCGGCGGCGGCCCTGACCGCCGCCACCCCGCTCATTGCCGCTCTGGCTAGTCGGGTTGCATGCGCAACCCGCTTTCAAAGGAGAAAGGCAAATGAAAATCGATATTTACCAACGTGTGACCGATCAGATCGTGGCCGAGCTGGAAAATGGCGTGCGGCCATGGCTCAAGCCGTGGAACGCCGAACATGCCGCCGGACGCATCACCCGACCGCTGCGCGCCAATGGCGTCGCCTATCGTGGAATTAATATCCTGATGCTCTGGGCGTCCGCCGTGGAAAAGGGCTTCGCCGCACCGCTGTGGCTAACCTACAAGCAGGCGCAGGAACTGGGCGGACAGGTACGCAAAGGCGAGAAGGGGAGTCCCGTTGTCTATGCCAACACCATCACCAGAACCGAGCAGGACGCCGACACTGGCGAGGATGTCGAACACAACATACCGTTCATGAAGGCTTATACGGTTTTCAACGCCGAGCAGGTGGACGGGCTGCCGGCTCATTTCTACGCCTTGCAGGAGCCGGCCCTTGACCCCGTGGCGCGCATCGAGAAGGCAGAGATGTTCTTTGCCGCGACTCGTGCCGATATCCGCCATGGCGGCAATCAGGCCTACTATGCCATAGGCGAGGATCGCGTGCAGATGCCGCCGTTTGAAGCGTTCCGCGATGCGCAAAGCTACTATGCGACCCTCGCGCACGAGCTGACCCACTGGACGCGCCACCCGAGCCGGCTGGATCGCAGCTTTGGCCGCAAGAAGTGGGGCGATGAAGGATATGCGAAAGAGGAACTGGTCGCCGAGCTGGGCGCGGCCTTCTTGTCGGCTGACTTGGATATTACCCCGGAACCACGCGCCGATCATGCCAGCTATATCGCCTCATGGCTGAAGGTGCTGAAGGATGACAAGCGGGCGGTCTTCACCGCAGCCGCCCATGCGCAGCGTGCTGCTGATTATCTAACTAGCTTGCAGCCCGAAGCCAAAGCCACTGAAACCGCACCCGAGAAGGTCGCCGCGTAAGCGGCGGCCTTTGGCGAGAGCAGGGGCAAAAAATTCGGCGTTCGCCTTGAGCGAACGCCGGGTCGCTTGCAAGCAAGCGGCAGAAAATTGACGATTGACGTACAGCGTCAATCTAATGTATTATCAGGGAGCATGATTCAGAGCTATCGCGATAAGAAGACGGAGCAGTTTGCGGCAGGGGACTTCGTCAAAGCCTTTCAAGGTTTTGAGGCCCAAGCCGCACGCAGGCTATCGGTCCTCAATGCCGCCCCGTCGCTCGATACGCTCCGCGCTCTGCCGGGAAACCGGCTGGAGGCCCTGAAAGGCGATCGTGCCGGGCAGTATTCCATTCGCATCAATCAGCAATGGCGCATCTGCTTCGAGTGGCCGGCCGGCGAACCCGGACCGCACAATGTTGAAATCGTGGACTATCACTGAGGAAAGGAGATCAGGCCATGTTCATGAGAGCTGTTCACCCCGGCGAAGTCCTCAAGGACGAGCTGGAAGCTGCCGACATCACGCCGACCGAGTTCGCGCGTCAGATCGATGTGCCGCCAAACCGTGTCTCACAGATCATCGCCGGCAAGCGCGCCATCACCGGCGATACGGCGCTGCGCTTTGGTCACTGGTTCGGCACCGATCCGCAGTTCTGGCTCAACCTGCAAGCCCAGCACGAGCTGGCGCTTGCCGATCAGGAGACTGGCGATGCGATCCGGCATCTTCCTACCAGAACGGCGCATGCACCCGGCAGTAGCCACCCGCAACCGGGCTGAGAGCGCTGGTAAGGCCCAGAGGCACAGGGGACTATCGAACGAGTGACCGCTTTCCGATCATGGCGCAGCTATTGGGATTTCAGGGCGGCGGTCAGCCGCCAACTTCGATTTGTCAGAACGCCAGAGGTTGAGGCATTCCTGGAGGCGGTATTGGCCACCAGTCGCGACCGCCAGGTGGATTTGAACGAAGGCACGGTTCTTTGGCGATCACAGCTCGGCCATAGCTGGCGTGAGGACGGAGAAGGCGATGCCGCCGTAGAAGTCCCGTGCGCCCACCCGCCGTCGCGCATGAGGCCGCTCCGGGATCGCGCCTCCGATGGTCGGGCGAATCCTCGCGGGATCCCCTGTCTCTATCTGGCCAACCGAAAAGACACCGCCATTGCCGAAGTGCGACCGTGGATCGGCTCGTATGTGTCGGTGGCCCAGTTCAAGCTCCTTCGTCAATTGAGGATCATCGACTGCGCCCGCGGTCATGATCGACAGCCGCTGTTTCTGGAGGAGCCGGCGCAGGAAAAGCGGACAGAGGCCGTGTGGGCGCACATCGATCGGGCTTTCTCCGAACCGATGACCCGCGGGGATGATACCGCCGATTATGTGCCGACACAGATCATTGCCGAGCTCTTCAAAAGGGAGGGTTTCGATGGCGTCGGCTATAAGAGCAATTTTGGTGAAGGGTTCAACCTCGCGATCTTCGACCTCGACGCGGCAGAACTCCTGAACTGTGGGCTATACCGCGTCGATAAGGTCGAGCTTCGCTCCTCTGAGCAGGACAATCCGTATTTTGTGCGGAGGCCGGCTGGGACAGGGTGATGGGGGCCATGCATCATTCCCGCTCTGACAGCGCGCCAGCGCAGTCCCAGAAGGCGCAACGGCAGCGAAAGAGCGCGACGCGGAGTAGTTTCCATTTTGTTCTTTTCAAATGTGTATCCATTGGGCACACTGGAAACATGAAGGATTCGGGATTTCGTATCCGCGTGGAACGCGACCTGCGCGACAAATTTGTTGATGCCTGTCGATCGAGCGACCGTCCGGCGGCACAAGTGATACGGGAATTTATGAGGGGGTATATTGATCGTGTTGAAAGCGATGCCGGAAAGCCCATCGGTCATCCAGCCCGAACAAGAAAAAGAAGAAAGGACGGGCCGCATGACGAAATCGTCTAGCGTAAAAAAAACTGCCAAAGTCACTCGGCTTCAGCGCGACGTTAATGTTGACATCGCGAAGATGGACAATTTGAAATACATGCGCCGCCTGGAAGACGAATCCATGCAGCTCATCGTCACGTCGCCGCCATATAACATCGGGAAAGCCTACGAGAAGAAGCGGTCTCGGGAGACCTATATCGAAGAGCAGGCCGCATGTATCGCGGAGGCCGTGCGACTGCTGCATCCGCGAGGATCAATTTGCTGGCAGGTAGGGAACCACGTTGACAGCGGCGAGATTTTCCCACTCGATATCCTGCTCTATCCCATATTTAAGAACCACGGACTATTCCTGCGCAACAGGATTGTCTGGACGTTCGGACACGGACTCCATTGCCAGAACCGCTTTTCCGGACGGCATGAGACGATACTCTGGTTCACGAAGTCGGACGATTACGTCTTCAATCTGGATCCCATTCGCGTCCCGTCAAAATACCCAAACAAAAAGCACTTTAAGGGGCCGAACAAGGGCAAGGTATCTAGCAATCCACTTGGCAAGAATCCTTCCGACGTATGGGAGATTCCGAACGTTAAGTGGAACCATGTCGAGAAAACCGACCACCCTTGCCAGTTCCCGGTCGGGCTTGTCGAAAGGCTGGTTCTCGGCCTGACAAATCCCGGCGACAACGTGCTCGACCCATACGTCGGTGTGGGGTCGTCGGCAATTGCTGCAGTTAAACACGATAGAAACGCCTATGGCTGCGACCTAGACCAATCATACGTAGACATCGCCTGGGAGCGCATTCACGAGCTGAGAAGCGGCACGCTCCGGACGCGACCGATGAACAAGCCGGTCTACGAACCAGATCGCGGGGAAAGCGAATGAAATTCGTTGCAACCTATTCCCATCATCACGGGGTCGACATCTGGAAGGACCGCGACCTGTATGAATGGGTGACGGACATATTTGAAGCGCCCAGAATCGCCGTGGCACCGCGCTCCACCAGCGATATCCGGCAGCACGTAAAGACCGAGTTGGAGAAGGAGGGGTGGGCATTCGACGTGCGCGTCGATCCGGAGGCCGATCTAACAGTTTTTGCGAAGAAGGCGGATCTCGTTCTGCAGATACAGACGGGAAATATCAGTCGATACGCTTATGACTTGTTAAAAATTCAGCATATGTATGCCCGAAAGAATATTGACGCAGCCGTTCTTGCCGTTCCAACCAAAGAAGCAGCATCCAATATTGGTAGCAATGTTGCAAATGTGGAGCGCATCTGGAACGAGCTAAAGATACTCGATCGAATTATCACTGTGCCGCTCATGATCGTGGCGTTCGAATAGGAAGAGGAGGGGAAATGTACCGAACCAACACGGTAGCGCTGCAGGAGCGAAAAGAGACGATTAAGCGAGCTGTGGGGGCTTCGAAGCAGACTCATCCGTTTCATGAGTATCAAAATGCCAGAACTGACTTGCCCGTCATTCGGCTTGAAATTGGTTTACCCGTCTACCGCATGGAGAACTACCGTACGCGCACGGCGCAATTGAAGTTCATCCATGATCACGGCAAGGATGCAGAATTCTTCCGCACCGGCTTGGAGAATGAGGCTGCACAACAGGCGCAGCATGACCTGCTTGTCACCTTCGCGAAACAGGGCCGAGCGGCGTCGGTCTCTCCAATCATCGAGGAGCTCAAAACGGAAGAGCAGCGCGATCCCCTGCTTCTTTCGGCGAGTGGCGTGGTCGTCAATGGAAATCGGCGGCTAGCAGCCATCAGGGAGCTCTTCACAGAAGATCCGCAAAGCTATCGGCATTTCAGTCACGTTGATTGCGCCATACTGCCGGAGAACGTGACTGCAGAGGAAATGCGAGAGATTGAAGTCCGACTGCAGATGCGGCCGGAAACCAAGTTGCCTTACGAGTGGGTCAATGAGTCGCTTGCGATTCAGGAGCTCATGCAGAGCGGCCGCAAGACGGACAACATTGCCGATCTGATGAAGAAGAAGCGGAAAGATGTTGAGCGGGCTGCTCGCGCGCTTACCGAAGCCGAGCTCTACCTCAAAGAATGGTTGCGGGAGCCCGGTGAGTATCAGCTTGTCGAGGATGGGCAGCAATTCTTCAACGATCTTGCTAAGGCATTGGAGAACAAGGAGGGCGAAGCCCTTGAGGTGAGTAGACGGATCGCATGGTCCCTGTTTTCAAGTAACTCACGAAATAAGCTGAGCCGTCGTGTTTATGATTATGGCTTCAGCTTCGATCGGCGTACCGACGAAGTTGTTTCTCAGGTGGTGGATCGACTTGGGATCGAGCTGACCGCCCAGGAAAGTGAAGAGGCGACCGAGGATCAACTCGACATCGATCTTGGAGATGATGAAGGCGAAACCACGCTAGAACCCTTGATTGAGGCTTTTGATGACGCCGGGCAGCGAGATACCGTCTCCGATGCCCTCGTAGCAGTTTGCGACAGCATTATTGAACGAGACAAACAAGGGGAGATCGGCAGGAGAGCGCTGGCGGCTGTTCAAGCGGCAAATGCAAAATTGCAGGAAGTGGATTTGAGCAAGGCAGATCCCGACACGTACGCCTCCATTGCACCGCAGCTCGAAAGCGTGATCGAGCGAGCGACAAAACTTCGCGAGTCCCTCCAGGCCTACCAGAAAAGCTAAGGTCCATGCGCGGATTGAATGAAGCTGAGGTTTTTATCCGGTATGACCGTGATCAACAGCGCGGCACCCTATCGATTGATGCGGCCTCCGCTCAAACCTCGTTGTGGGACCGCCTCAGACAGAGCAGCCTAGGGCTGACTGAAGACTACGCTCTTCAGCAAGATTCTATATCCCTGCCTTGGCCGTCTGTTCTGGCGCTCGTGCGGGAATACGCTCCTGCGCAGAAGCGACTGGGATTCAGATTTCGGCCGCTGGACGAGGCGAAAACCCGTATCGAAGAGTTCCTCGTGCAGTATCGTGCAGCACGCGCTGCCCAGAAAACCGAGCCACAGAAGCTATCCGCGGCCGAGATCGAAGAGCGTTTGAGGGAGCTGGGCTTCAAGCGGGATCGGCCGTTGAGAGACTTTCAGATACGCGATTTGCAGCGGCTATTGTCCCTTCCTAATGGCGCAAATTTTTCTGTGCCGGGAGCCGGGAAAACAACTGTCACATTTGCCCTGCATCTTCTAACACGGCAACCAGAAGACCACATCTTGGTGGTTGGGCCGAAGAGCGCCTTTCCCGCTTGGAGTGAGGTTATTGGCGAGTGTATTGGGCCTGACGCGCCTGACTGGGTAACAGAACCGTTCACAGTGCTGACGGGAGGCGCCGATGCCATTCGGCGCCTTTTGACGTCAGGGAAACGGCGGTTTGTTATCAACTACGAGCAGTTGATCAACGTACAGGACACCATAACCTCCTACCTGCTTCAGAATCCCGTTCATCTGGTCTTAGATGAATCGCATCGAATGAAGGGTGGTTTGGCGGTTAAGCGCGGTGCTGCTCTTCTTAACGTTGCTAGCCTACCAAAGCGGCGTGACATTTTGAGTGGCACACCCATGCCCCAATCCCCTTCGGACATGCAATCGCAACTTGATTTCCTATGGCCAGGAGTCGGATTGGGGTTACGAATCGCAGGCGGGACGCCTCCAAAGGAGGTGATCGGAAATCTTTACGTGCGGACCACGAAGGCTGACCTGGGACTTCCGCCAGCCAAGCGACATTTCATTCAGTCGGAAATGGGGAGGGGGCAAGCCGCACTTTACGCTATTACGCGCGACGAGACCTTGCGCAATCTTAGCTCGTTGCGAACGGGGAGCGGTGTCGACATTGTCCGAGCCCGGCGCTCCGTCATGCGTTTGCTCCAGCTCTCGGCTAACCCCGTCCTCGCGCTTCGTGGAATAATGGAAGATGCCCCGAGCGTGCATTCCGGCATAGTCCAGCAGGTACTCGAGGATGGCCCTTCACCAAAGATGTGCGATGTTCAGGAACTCGCCCGGCGGTTAGCTGCTGAGGGTCGCAAGACGGTGATCTGGACCATCTTTACTGACACCATTGAACAGATGGCGCGTATGCTCGCGGAGCTGAACCCGGTCACCGTTTACGGTGCGATCCCTTCTGGGGACGTCAGCGATCCTCAAACCCGCGAAGGGAAGATCCAGCGCTTCAAGACGGACCCTTCATGTATGGTGTTCATAGCCAACCCGGCTGCGGCGGGAGAAGGCATCAGTCTGCACCACGTTTGCCACGATGCGATTTATCTGGATCGCAGCTATAATTCGACCCATTTTCTTCAATCAATTGACCGCATCCATCGCTTGGGTCTACCGCCGGGCACCGAGACCAATATCCATATCTTCCAGACTAAGGCCCCTATGGGCCTAGGCTGCGTCGATCACTCAGTCAGTAGGCGCCTCCGCACAAAGCTCCGGGCGCTGCAGCAGCTTCTTGATGACGAGGATTTGCATCGCATAGCTCTAGACGAAGAGAACGCGGACGAGCCCATCGACTATGACATCAATCCTGACGATCTGGTCGATTTGATAGAGGAACTAGAAGGGCGCGCAGTTTACAGCGAGGAAGAAGGTGAATGACCGGCATCGCCTTCGATCGCTGCTTTTCGGCCGGAGCCTACACTGCGCTCGATATGATTTGTCGAGCAGCAGAGCGACATCCCGACTTGACCCTGCCTAACATCGTTGAGCTTTTGCTGAAGACGGATGCCGACTCCACTGGTCTTGATTTTCCCGCTGCATTGCATCTGAAGGCCGTCGCGGGTGTTGAGCACTCCTGGCGAGAGACCCGTACATCCGTACAGGAAATTTCATTTTTGCTCCTGGAAATCCATAAGCCTTGGTGGCTCAGGCTTGCGCCATCGGGCAGAGAACGTCTCAAGCCGGTACTCACGCCGAACGAGCTGCAATGCCTGAGGCGAGCCGGCCTTTACGATCCGAATCCAGATGCCGCTGTTGTCTCGTGGTGGGACCGACTAGCCGCCCTTACGCGAGGTTTGGTGGAGGTGGAGCGCATGGAGCAAGCGCGTAGCGCAGAACGGCTATCGTTGGAGCGTGAGCGCGCAAGATTGCTATCGTTGGGGCTAGCGGTTGAGCCCGAGTGGGTCGCCTTAGAAGACAACTCTTTAGGCTACGACATCCGGTCATACGATATACAAGATGGCGCAATTGTCAGCCGCCTGATTGAAGTCAAGAGCACTTTGGCTGACAGCTTCCATATCAGCCGGAACGAATGGCGAAATGCGGATAGTGCCGCGACCCAGTACGTCTTCCACATCTGGAAAATGCCTGACGAAGAGCTTTGTGAATTGCCGGTCACGGCCGTCAGGCCGCACGTTCCACACGATCTAGGCAACGGTCGGTGGCAAGACACGCTCGTCAGTCTCACAGGCATCTGAACTCGGAGTGAAGCCTCTCCATAGATCGCACGCCGAGTTGTCACAGACCAGCCCAGTAACGCGCACTCGCCGCGCGACCCTTCTTGAGAAGCGCTGCAACATGACGCTGCATATCCCGAAAATGGTCGCGCTCCCGTTTGGCCAGATCGGCCGCACCTGGATTAGTCGCGATTAGTCGAGGCGAAACTCCTCTAGCGACATTCTCAGCGAAGGCATCCGACATCAGTATCTCGAATATCTCGCTACATGGTGCATCAGGGCCCGCGTAGGATAGCACCAGCTTCTGAGCATCAGCGATCAACTCCCGCGCCAGCCCCAATCCATCAATGATGCCGTGATCGTCTTCGAAAGCGGCATACTCCAGCGTGATTGTGCGCTCCTTCATAGCTTTCTCCGTCAGCGTAGCTGTCTCGCGGCGCCAGAGCCCGATCGTTTGCCCGCTGCGGCCCGGCGTGCGGCCCAGCACACTGCGATGGCGCTCCGGTCACGGTCTGACAGGGCCTAGATACGCTTCCGACGCTTCGGGTTCTTGGTCACGGATTGGCCAAGCTATTGATCCGGCTGGAAGATCGCCCCCCTATTTTCCGTAATGATTATTATCGCACCGGAATTTCGTGCCCGCTGGCGCGGCGCGCGCATGTCCATCCCATCTGCCCGGACGGCGGCAGATCAACCCGGCCCGCTCCTGCGGTTCCCCGGTCATCCTTTGCCTGTCCCTTTCGCCCGTTGCTTCATTTGATGCTCGGTTCTGGCGGCCGTCGCCTTGCCGTCAATGACGCTGCCCGCTCCATTCGCTGCGCTCCCGTGTTGGTCTTGACGGCGGCGGCTGATGACGCCCGCCCGGCCTTTCGCATCGAAGCAACTTTGAACGAAAGGAACTGAAAAATGACCGAGAAAACGAACCGCAAGATGCCGAACCTGATCGCCTACCACGTCACCGAGGGCGAAGACGGCAACTGGACCCGCATCGGCGCCGCCTGGGATCACGAAGACGCCAAGGGGCTCACCCTCCAACTGGAAATGGTTCCCGTCGCCTTCACTGGCCGCATCGTCCTCCGCGAACCGAAACCCAAGCAGGAGGCGGGCGCGTAAGCGCCCCCTCACTTCCCCGCAAACGGACATCCAGATGGAGGATCACGCCATGGACACGACAGCCGGTCAGGCCGACCGCCCCCTCACCGAAGCCGACAAGCGCGAAGGTTTCATCCGCGCCACCGGCGGCTTCGCCCGCGCCGAACAACGATGGGCCGAACGCGCCGCGCGCGGCATGACCGACGCCGAACTGGCCGAGGCACTCTCCTTCGAACTGGGCATATTCGGCGGCTCCGGCGGCCCGGACCGCCTCTCCCTCACCTATCAGGGCGCGGGCCTGAAAATCTGGATATCGTGGAAAACCCACAACCATGTCACGATGATGCCGACCTTCGTAGGGCGCACCACCGTTGCCATGGCGCGCCTCGTCTACGGCATCGAAGACCCGGCGGATGCGCAGCTTGCGCTGTTCTAACCGCCATCCTCCGGCGCGCCACCTCAACGACGGACGCACCTGATTAGTCGCCCCCATTCCATGGGATCATCTTTCAAGTCATCGTCAGCCACGCCATTGCTAAAGCCGAACATCATCGCATTTTGTGCGTTGGACTCTGATGAAGACCAATAATTATAGCCAGATTGCTCGGCAACGTTGCCTGTGGGATTACCTGCATTCCAAATCAGGTCGAGCTCGGCTATCGCCGGCAAATACCAGTCATCGTAACCATGAGCCGACAGCCCGTCGCAATACATCGCCGCCTCGTACGGCGCGCCGGCATCGGCCAGCGCCACCAGCCCCGCCGTATTGCCCGGCCCGTCCGTGGTGCTGGTGAAGCCGGTCGAGGTGTAGTTCGCCGTGCCGTTGTTCCATGTCGTGGTGGTTTCATGCGCGGCGGCGCTGACATAAACATCCGTGCCGCCGATGGCCCCGGCATAATAGGTGCCGTCGCTACATTGATCGCCGACATTCGGGCAGCAAGTCGGGCCATCCAGCGCTTTGCCGATCCCGATCCAGCTTGCCCCGTCGCAATATTGCATGACGCCGCATCGCGTATTGTAGAAAAGCGCGCCCTCGTTTCCTTGCGGTGCGGTGCAGCCTTCGCCGGAATTACCCCCGGTGGTCAAGTAAAGCCTTTCGACTTCCGCGCTGCCAAGCGGCCTGTCATATACACGAACATCATCGACCGTGTAGTCGGCGAAGACCGACCTCAACAGGTACCACGTTTGGTTCCCGTCCGGTGTAGAGGAAGGAATGGTGCCAACAAAGTCCAAGTCCACTTGCTGGCCATCGACATAGCCTTTCAGGCGCATCTCATTGGAACTTTGAGTGCCATCAAAGACCAGTACGTAGTGATGCCACTGGGCATCATCGAGTGAATAGCCTGCCGCCTCCCACCAGCCGGGAGGCGAGCCGCCCGGTGCCGCGACCGCGAAATAAACCTCGCCGTCGCCGTTGGGCGAAATATGAAAACCGTCTGTATTGTCACCGTGATTCCCAAGATAGACGGTGCTCCCGGCACTGTCCTTCTTGATCCAACCCGCGACCGTCACGCGGGCGACGCCTTCGGCGGCAGGCAGCACACCGCATTCCACGTCATTATTCCCTGCCGAATGGATGGCGGTGCCGTCGCGGCCTGGAACTGAGGCAGCCGGTCCGCCGGATACCACACAGTCAACGCCTCCCACCTCGTCCACAAATGGCCCGGCACCGGCATCATCGAGTTTCCAATGATGAACAAGGCCAGCCGCAGGCGGTACCATCATTGGACCCATCGCCTGCCACGCATTGCCCGCACATCCCTGCAATACCCGGTGGTCAGTATTATAGAAGATCGTCCCCTCATCGCGCGTGGGACTGCTGCAACCGCCGCTGCCCGTTCCGGCCCCGTGCATCGCAATCCAGCCCGAGCCATCGCAATATTGAAGCATCCTGTGATCGCTATTGTAGATGATTGTCCCGGCCGGTCGGGTTTCGGGGGCAAGGATCGTCGTGCCGTTCGGTACGACGTCGCAGTCAGCCCATGCCGGCACCGCCGACAGGGACATCAAGCCCAACCCTAACAATAACGATACGGCGCGTCTCAAATACATCCCCATTATGCGCATTAATAAAGTTTCTATTGTACAATAGAATATCGCCAAAAGTCATGGGGAAATAGATGCGCATTGAATCAGCAGAAAAGAAGCGATACGACGTTATTATATTTGAATCCTTCACCTATCGCGGCAAGACGCGGAACAAACCGCACAGGGTCGGCACGGCCCTGCCGTCGGTGAAGGGCGGCCTGGTCATGTTCATTCCGCCCGGAATTGCGATTACCGGGCGGGTGCTGATCGTGCCGGAGAAAACGCCGCTGGATGAAATCGACCTGATCGAAGCCTATGAAAGCGCGGCGGACGAGCACGGCGTCTGATTGCTGCCGGTTCAGTATTTCACACGGTATTTCGGCCACGGCGTCGGCGGATCGCCCTCAACCGGATTGGTGTTCACCCAGTCCTGCCAGGGGATGACCTCCCAGAACGGCACGCGCCGCGCCATGATCGGCGGGTTGTTCTGCACGAACAGGATTTGCGCATCGCGGGGAAGCTGCCGTATCTCATCGGGGGAAAGCAGTGGCCGCCCCGTCTCGCTGAAACTTTCTCCGGCGGCGTCGTCCATAGACCGGCCGAGATTATAGCTATTGGTGACGACCGTACGGTTGCCGAGCGCCGCCGAAAGTTCCTTCGCCAGCTCGTGGTTCTGCACCGCGAAATACTGCACCACCTCGGACTGCGACAGGATCGTTGCGGTGGCCTCGCGCCCATAGACGCGGCGCAGCTCGGCCAGCTCCTGCACGATCATCCATACCCGCACGCCCAACCCCGGCAGGGCGGTCAGGCTCTCGGTCAGGTTATGGATACGGCCCATGTTCGACGCCTCATCCAGCAGGAACAGCACCTGATTATTGCCGCCCTGCCGCGCCACCGCATCGATCGCCTGCCGCGCCAGCAGCCCCAGCCATGCGCCGTTGGTCTGAATTTCATCCTGCGGGATGACGAGATAGATGCTGGTCGCGCCGCTCTTCAACTCCGCGAAATCGAAATCCGATCCGCTGACGCAATCGGCAAGCCAGCCTGACGGCTCGAATATATCGACCGCCTGCACCGCCCCTTCCCGAAAATCGCCGAACTGCTCCGGGTTGCTCGCCTTCAGCCGCGCAAGGTCTTCGGCCAGGTCGGCGACGACGCCACCAAGCGCGTCCGAGCCTGCCATATCGGTCAGCGCATCGTCCATCCGCGCGGTGGATTGCAGGATGCGCCACAGCTCTGGCAGTGTGTTGGTGGCCGGGTCTTCGCGCGTGGCGAGATAGAGCATCAGCGCACGCAGCAGCTTGCGCGCCCCCTCCCGGAAAAACCGGTTCTTCGCATCGGTCTCCGGCTCCGGGACGAGCTGGAGCGCAAGATCGCGCACCGCGCCGGTCAGGCCGCGCCGCTGGTTGTCATCTTCATAAAGCGCCACCAGAACCGCCAGCGGATTGAACCGGTGCTGCGGCAGGCCGTGCAATCCCCACGGATTGAGGATGCAGACCTTCTGCCCGAACGTCTCATGCCGGTGCCAGGCCGTCATCCCGGCCAGCTCACCCTTGGGGTCGGTGACGAACACGCTGCCCTGCCAGTGCAAGAGGTTGGGCGTCACGACCGACACCCCCTTGCCCGTTCGTGCGGGCGCGACGGTCAGGAGGTGCGCCTTGCCGTTGTGAAAGATCAGCTTGCGGTCATGAACGCCGAGGAATAGCCCGTCCTGATCGTACAGTCCGGCCTTGGCGACATCTTTTCGGCTGGCAAAGCGCGCCTGACCATAGACACCGCTCGGCGTATTTGCGGCCGCGATCTTGCGCGCCTCGTCCCGGTTCTGGCGCATGATCCGCGTCGCGCCATACAGCACGATCGCGCCGGTCCCGCCGAACAGCAACTGCCCCGGACCTTCCGGCGAGACTGATGCCGCCCAGAACAACGCCGCACCCGCGAGCCATGCCGGAATGCTCGATTTGCGCTGCCCGGTATTCGCCATGTGACCGCTCCGTCAATTTGTGCATTATGGGAATGAGCGTGCCGCACGGATCGCGCACGCGTATTGGGCACGAGCTGGTCAGACTGAAACGGAGCAATGACGGGCACGCAGGCAGCGATAGCGACGGAGCAGACGCGGTTCGATCAGGCTGATCGCAATCGCATTCGCCGATGCCTGCTGCGCTACATGGAAGAAAATCGTATCGGCGTCCCGACGCTGCAAAAGCTCATTGCCGAGGCCAACGACCTGACCCTCGACCGCTTGCCGCTGAAGACGCTGCAACGGTTCCTCGCCGATACCCATCGCTCCAACGATATCATGGTCAGGTTCTGTCAGCGCTTCGCAGCAGACCTCGCCGATGACGATCCGCTGGACAGTTTCGGCGAAGCGCTGATCGGCTTCTGGGGCGCGACGGCCAGCGTCCGTAACTGGCAGGCACTGGCCCCCGACATGATCGGCACGTTTGAGGGTCGAGCCGAGGAAGCGGTCACCGGCCTGCGGATGGGACAGGATTCATGGGTACCGTTCTCCGCCTTGACCGTCGAGGCCGTCCCGGCGCAGCCCTACGCCCGCGCGGCAGAGACGATCAGCAACTGGAGCCGCACGGTATCGCCGGACCCCGGCGACCATGTGCGCCGATCTTACGAAGGCGTCCTGCTTCATCCGCCGGGAGCCTTGCTGCTGGCGTTGCGCAACAGCCTCACCGGCGCACCGCGCCTTTACTGGCTGGACGCTTTCGACGGGCCGCGCCTGACCGGCTACGGCCATGAAACCGCAACCCCCATTGAGGACCGTCCGGTCAACGCGGCCGCCTTCAGCTCCGCCCGCGTGATCTTCGATCGCGTCGGGCCGGAGGGGGAAACATGAGCGGCGCGGCACCACGACGCGCCCCCAAAACCCGCCCCGACGACAGTGAGGCAGCGGACAGGCTCGATCACGCCCTGCTGAAAGCGGCCTATGCCGCCGACCGCGATGCGGTGATCGCGGCGCTGGAGGACGGCGCCGACGTAAACGCGCAGGATCGGGCCACCGGCCTTGCTGCACTGCACATAGCCGTGGGCACGAACAACCTGTCCCTCGCCCGCATGCTGATCGAGGACTGGCGCGCCGCGATTCAGCCCGATGGAAACGGACGCTGGCCAACCGTCATCGCCGCGCGTTGTCGGGTGGACGAAGACCTCTCCGATTACATCGCCGAAGCCGAAGAAATGGCCCAGTCATCAGAGTGACCAGAATTTGACCAACGGCCTTATATTGTTGTAAACTCATTCAAATTCCCGGATTGAGCATGCCCTGACATGTTCCTTAAGAAGTCCCTAATCTTGTTCTGGGATAATTAATCTTAACATTAGCATGGGTTGCAAGATGTGCGCGGAGTCTCCGCGCCATCTTGGCAAGGGGGGCTCAAAAGCCGCCCCCCGTTGCATCCCCCAGCTTGTCGGTCCCGCCCGGCATCGAGCCTGTTCGGGACCGATCGCAGCGTTTCGACGCTGCACCACGACCAAGGGAAGCGCGTCCTTGGATGCGCGGAAGGGGCCGGCGATGACAAGTAGCGGCAGCGATACCCGTCAGCGTCAAACGACGTTGACGGCGCGGTTCAACGATCAGGAAGCCGAGGCGATCCGGCAGATAGCCGATCGCGCGGGTGTCCCCGTGGCTTCCTACCTGCGTGCCGCAGCGTTGAACCGATCGCCTGGCCGTGCCATCCGCCGGCCTACGGTCAACCATGAAACGGCTGCCCGTCTTCTCGGCAATCTTGGGCGGATCGCGCAGACTCTGCGCGCCGCCGCCGAGGCGGGACAACTCGATCCGGCAGAGCCGACCGTTGCCGCCGCGCTCCGCGATATTGCCGAGATGCGCACCGTCTGCTTCGAGGCCCTGGGGAGAGAGCCATGATCCTCAAAGGCAGCCAGCGCGCAGGCGGACGCGACCTCGCCACGCACCTCTCGAATGAATACGACAATGAGCGTATCGAACTCGCATCCGTGCGCGGGACGGTCGCGGATGATCTCCACGGCGCGTTGGCCGAATACGAGGCTGTGGCGACAGGCACGCGGTGCGTGAAGCCGCTCTACAGCCTGTCGATCAATCCGTCCGCCCCGCTTTCGCGGGCGCAGTACATGGCGGCCATCGACCATATCGAGGATAAGCTCGGGCTGAACGGGCAGCCGCGCGCCATCGTCTTTCATGTGAAAGACGGGCGCGAGCATTGCCATGTCGTCTGGTCGCGCATCGACATCGACAACATGAAGGCTATCCCGATCAGCCATGACCACATGAAGCTGCGCACATGCGCCCGCGAACTGGCCCATGCCTATGGCCTTACCCTTCCCCACGGCCTCGCCGAAGACCGTGGCGACGCGCGCTTCGAGAAGACGCCCGAAATCAGCTTCGCCGAAAAGGCCATGGCGGAGGCCAGCGGCATCACGCCGGAGGCCCGCCGCACTGCCATCACCGCGCTCTACCGCAATTCCGACAATGCGGAATCCTTCCGCGTCGGGCTGGAGCGCGCCGGTTATATCCTCGCCCAGGGCGAGCGCCGCGCCTATGTCGTCGTTGACCGCGCCGGCCATGTTCATGCCCTCGCCCGTCAGATCGACGGCGTCAAAACGCGCGAGCTGAAGGTGCGGTTGGCGGGCCTGCCGCCGGTGAACCTGCCCGATGTCGAGCAGGCCCGCGCGCAGCAGGCCGAGCACGACAAGGCGCTGGCCGAACGGCTGCGTGAAACGGCGCGCGCCCGTGGCGCGAAGTCCGCCGCCGATCTTGCCGCGAAGCAGGAGGCGCGGCGGCGCAAGGTCATCGATGCCAAGCGGCAGGCGCTGGAGGTGATCCAGCGCGCTGAAAAGCTGTCCCTGCACGCCACCCATAAGGCAGAGCAGGGCAAGCTGTTCAACAGAGTTGCCGGCAAGGTCTTCGCACTCTTTGACCGCGTACCGGCCCTGCGCTCCGTCATCCTGCCGTTACGGCGCAATCCGGCGATCAATGCCGGCGAGCGTCACAGGATCGAGAGTGAAGCGCTGGAGCGCCGCCATGCGCGTGAACACCGGTCGATCGATCGCCGCGCCAAGGCGCTCGACATGATCGATGCGCGCGAGCGGCGCGGTCTGATCCGCGATCTTGTCCGGCAGGCCCGCGCCGAAGATCATGTGCGCGAAGCACAAGTCCGGCAGCGTAAAGACGAAATCAGGGATACAGCGACCGATATTACCAAGGATAGCCGCGAGGAAAGGCGTGCGCGGGTGCAGGAACTTCTGGCCGAAGGGCGGCGGAAGAGCCAGAACCCGTCTCACGATCGCGGCAGAGGCCGCTCGCGGTAACACATAGATAAGGAGGTTTGAGAATGGACAGGACAACCCGGCGCTACGTCGCCGTCATCATGAAGGAACCGGACGCGCCGTATGTCGCCACCGTTCCTGATTTCGGCGCCATGCTGACCACCGGTGACACGGTGGAAGAAGCGAAAGCCAACCTGCCGGACGCGGTCGCAACCTATCTCGAAGGCATAGGAACGGATGGCCGCAATTTGCCGGAATCTCGCAGCCGCAGGGCCGTGCTCGCTTCTATTGATGAAGCGGTTGTAGAAGATTACGTGATTGAGATTGACGTTACTCCTGAATCCAAGCCAAGTTTTACGGAACAAAATTCGCTTAGACGGTAGATTCAGGCGGAGGGGGCTTGGCACGACGACCGGGAAATACGCTTGAGAAGTGGGAAGTGGCGATCGTCAAGGCGATGCTTGCGAAGAAGTATGTGCCGCAAGACATTCAGGCGTACTTTTCCCGCCCAACCCGTTCTATCAATCATGCCCGAATATCGGAAATTCGGGACGGGACAAAGCACAAAGCCATAAAGGCAGCATCTGACGCCGAACTGGATGCATTTCTGAAAGCGTGGCCGAATGTTGATCCAGCGACCGGCCTCCATCTGCAAGGGGACGAACTGCTGGTCAAAGCTCGTGAGGCGATGATCGCGGCCGTACATACGTTCAACAGCGCCGGGCTGCACTTCCGCGCCGAACTGTTCATCGTCACGTCCATTATCGCTTGGACCTACCTGCTGCACGCCTACTACAAGCGAGAAGGTGTCGATTACCGCTATAAGAAGGGTGGCGTGGTCCAGAAAACGCCGAGCGGCGCCGATAAGTACTGGGAGCTAGGACAATGCCTCGCCCATGGCAAATGCCCGCTCGACAAAGGCGTCATCAACAATCTGAGCTTCCTCACAGAGATCCGTCATGAGATTGAGCATCGCTCAACCAACCGCATAGATGACGCACTAAGCGCGAAGCTCCAAGCCTGCTGCATCAATTTCAACGATGCGATCAAGCAGCTTTTCGGCAAAGAATTTGCGCTGGAGAAAAGGCTGCCGATCGCGCTCCAGTTCGTAACCTTCGACGGCGCACAACGCGCCGGATTGGTCGGTGCGGAATTGCCGCCACACATTGCCACGGCGATGGATAATTTTCAGGATGCTCTGACCGAGGAAGAACAGAGCGACCCGAAATTCCGATACCGGGTCGCATTTGTGCCGAAGGTATCAGGCAAAGCGTCAAAATCCGATCTTGCTGTTGAGTTCATCAAGCCCGGCTCACCAGAAGCGGAAGCCGTCGAACGCGTCCTCCTGAAAGAGGTTGAGCGTCCGAAATATCGACCGTCAGAGATCGTCGCGAAAGTCAGGGCTGCCGGATACCCGGCCTTCAATATGCACGACCATACCCTGCTGGCACGGCAACTGGACGCCCGGACACCTGGCAAGGGCTTTGGCGTGATGATTGCCGGCACTTGGTACTGGTACGAGCATTGGTTTGAAAAGGTGCTGGAGAAGCTGGCCGAAGGCTGGACCCGCCCCTGACCGGAATTGGACTGAATTATCTATGCCAACCACAAGCAAGTGACTGAACCTTTCTTTCGGTATGCAGCCCGAACGCCGTTCAACATTGCGCCCGAACGCGGCGGGGAACTTGCGGAGGAGATTTTTGGCTCCGGAAAATGGAACCTTCTTCCAAGCGAAACAGCGGCGAACTTCTATGCGGTGCCTGCCGACAAAGCGATTTATCTCTCGTACGCGGGGCTCGGGAGCCTGTGGTGCATCGCCTACGCGGCCTTCCATGTTGCAGACATCACTTCCCGAGCACAACGAGCGCTCAAACAACCCGTCCAGACCGAGATCAATATTGCGGAAGAGTGTGCGGCCCGAAATATTCCCGGCTATATTGCTTATGCAAAGGCGCTTTACCGGGCAGATCAGGATTGGCCAAACGACCTCCCGCCGCCGTCGATTTGCCCCGAGTTTGATACGCAAGAAGGTCGAGTGAACAATGTCTTCTTTGGCGCCCTAAGCTGGATCATCCTTCACGAGATTGCCCACATTCATCACGGTGATGTGAAATTTCTTCCCAAAGACCTCCTCGTGAAGCAGGAATACCGTGCCGATGCCTTCGCCACGCGATGGATTTTGGACAGGGCGGGAAACGGTCTCCAGCGAGAATTTCGTGTCCTAATGATCGTGGTTGCCCTGACCTGGCTATTTTTGTTTGAGCAAACGGTAGGCGCCGGAAATGACCATCCCGCTGCAATCCTGCGATTCCGCGAAGCTGTGGATATATTCCAGACGGGACACCGAAGCGTGGGTCTTGAGAACGCCGGATATGTCCTGAAGGCTCTGCTTGATCCCACCACGCCGGCCCCGCAATTCGATACATCACAGGAGGCGTTCGACTGGATTAGTAGTCGGCTGGAGGCCTTGTTTCCAGCGACATGAGCGGTTGTCAGCGAGGGCTCGTTGCAGAATTGTGAAGCGCCAGCATAGTGCTGCCGCCGAATCATACTTCTCGCTGTACGGGATTTAACGACTTATAATCGCCCGAGGTCGATATGCGTTTCGATGCGGGGGGGGGGCATGACGCGCTTATACAGATTTACAGAAGAACATTATGGGAAACTGGCGCGATCTAAAGTGAAATCGGTCGAGGCCGGTGTCTTGTACTATCTCTTCAGCGGCCGCAATGCGTGGCATTCGACTTGGATCACCCGATACACCGAAGGGTGCATGCACTCTGACCTTGAGAGCGCGAAGAACACGGCCGAGCGTCAACGAACGCAAGGATCCGTTTTCTATATCGCAGAGCTCCCTGCCTTAGTGTTCCGCAGCGCGGCAGGCGCTATCGTGATATCGGAGATCAACAGCGGAAGCCCGCTGTCGGGCTATTCTGCCGATGCTATCCAAGATGATGTGCCGGACGGTAGCAAGAAGATCAAGGGCGCTCGCGACCGCTACATTGCCCGCGGGGTGCCGATGCTGGGTGCAGCGCTGTCGTTCGATCGGATGAGTCGATTCTGGAAGCAGCGTCCGCCTTGGCACAATGCGGTGATCGTCGTCGCCTCTGATAATCCAAAGCATGTGTTCGTCCCGCTGCGGACGTCAAAGCTGCAATCATGGCGATCCTGGTCAAGTGGCAGCCTCTACCGCCTGGGATGGGGCAGCGTGACAGACCGATATGGGAATACCGCAATGAAGCCAGTCCGCACCCTTGCGGCGCATTTCGATAACAATGAATGGTCTGCTCTTGCGGAAGCCTAGCCAGTTGGAATGCACCGTGATCTGCCATGCCAGAAGCGCGCGTAGTTGTTATCTTCGCAGTTTTGCGAATTGTGTTTTAAAAGCAATAGTATAGCAGTTCCCAGTTTCATCCTCTCCGGCGCGCCAAATCTCCACCATTCCGGAACAAAACCGGGCACGAAGGTCGGCTATCGACCCCTTGTGCGCTTCCGGACTGGTCTCACCCAACCCGGAAGCGATCATTCTTGACGCGTTGCGGAGGCAGCCATGCCTCATCGCGTACGGCAGTCCGGCGCATGAGCGGTCAGGGTCTGTTCGTCTATGATTTGAGGGCCGCAGCCACCGCATCCGACAGCCGGGTAGTCGGACGCCCGATCAGCGCCGAAAGCTGGCCTTTGTCGTCGAACAGCGCTCCATTGGAGGCGTCGATGTCGAAGGCGGCCAGAGCACCGGCGAAATCTGCAGGTATACCCACACCCTTCAGCACGGCGGCATATTCATCCTGCGGCAGGTTCTTGTAGGGGATGTCCTTGCCAGTCTGTTTGGAGATCTCCGCCGCGAGATCAGCCAGCGTATAGGCGTCGTCGCCAGCCAACTCGTAGACCTTGCCGTCATGGCCCTCGCCAGTCAGCACGACGACGGCGGCCTCGGCCAGATCGGCGCGCGTTGCCGACGAGATGCGGCCCTCGCCCGCGCTGCCGACAAATGCGCCGGCCTTCACCGCGCCGGGGACCGAGACCGTGTAGTTTTCCGTGTACCAGCCATTGCGCAGAACAGTGTTGGCGATGCCCGACTGTTTCAGGAGGCTTTCGCTTTCTACATGCTCGGGTGCAAGGCTCAGTGACGACGTATCGGCATGGAGTAGGCTCGTATAGACGATGCGCCTCACGCCGGCCTTTTTGGCGGCGTCGATGATATTCCGATGCTGCGCGGCCCGCTTGCCGACCTCGCTGGAGGAAACCAGCATCAGCGTCTCGACGCCTTGCAGCGCCCGGTCGAGGGTTTCGGGCTTCTCGTAATCGGCTGCGCGCACTTCGACGCCGAGGTCGGACGCCTTCTCGACGCTGCGCGCCAGCGCGACGATCTGGCTGGGCTCAATCTTCTGCTTGAGCTTCTGGACGATGAGGCGGCCCAACTGGCCCGAGGCTCCGGTTACGGCGATGGTCATGGCGAGTGACTCCTTGTCTTGATGATCCAAAGCCATGATATAGGCTCATACTAACGCAAAGTAAGTACGCACAGGAAGGTAAGTATGAACATTCACGATGACGGCACGGCGATCGGGCTTTCCGACAAGGTGCATGGCGAGCTTCTGTCGGCAGGTTGTCCTTCGCGCGACGTGCTCAAACATGTGACCAGTCAATGGGGTGTTCTGGTGCTGATCGTGCTGGAAGGAGGAACGCACCGCTTTTCTGAACTGCGCCGCAAGATTGGCGGCGTGAGTGAGCGCATGCTGGCGCAGGCGCTGCAATTGCTGGAGGCGGACGGGTTCGTCTTGCGCCGCGCCTATCCCGTTGTGCCGCCCCATGTGGAATATTCATTGACCCCCCTTGGCGAAGAAGTCGCGGAGAAGGTACGGATTCTGGCCGATTGGATCGAAATCAACTTCCATCGCATTCCTGCAAGCGGAGGGAATGCTGAACCGCCGGGATAGCCTGCGGTGGCAGCGTACTGAACTCTGCCGTTTTGATGAATGACCGCTTCGCTGAGACTCTGGACCAGAAACTGAATAGCCCCGAGTTTCGTGGACGCCCTCGGGTTACATTTCCTGCTGCCGTTCAAACTCTACGGGTGACAGCATCCCGTTCCTGACGTGCTTGCGCTTCGGGTTGTAGAACATCTCAATGTAGTCGAACACGTCCTGCCTTGCCTGCTCGCGTGTTCGGTAGGTCCTGCGCCGTATCCTCTCGCGCTTGAGGAGATTGAAAAAGCTCTCCGCCACGGCATTGTCATGGCAGTTGCCGCGACGGCTCATCGAGTGCTCAAGATTGTGGTGCTTCAGGAACGCCGCCCAGTCCATGCTGGTGAATTGCGAGCCTTGATCGGAATGGACCAGGACCTTGCTCTTCGGCTTTCGACGCCACACCGCCATGAGCAAAGCCTGCAGCACGACATCAGTAGTCTGCCGGCTCTGCAGCGACCAGCCGATCACGCGGCGCGAGAACAGGTCGATCACCACAGCCAGATAGGCAAAGCCCTCCTGGGTCCTGATGTAGGTGATATCTGTCACCCACGCCCTGTCCGGCGCATCGACATCGAACTGCCGGGCAAGGGTGTTGTCGACCACAACTGACGGCTTGCCGCCATAGTATCCGGGCCGGCGTTTGTAGCCGATCTGCGCCTTGATCCCGGCCAGCCTGGCGAGACGGGCGATGCGGTTGGCGCAACTGCTCTCTCCTTGATCAAGAAGGTCGTCGTGCAGCTTACGATAGCCGTAGACCCTGCCGCTCTCCTTCCAGGCCTTGTTGAGAAGCTCGGTCTGACGTGCGTCTTCTCGAGCCCGCTTGCTCAGCGGGTTCTTCAGCCAGGCATAAAAGCCGCTGGGTCGGATGCGCAGGCAGCGGCACATCGCCCGCACCTTGAACTGCTGGCGATGCTGGGCAACGAACGCGTATCTCACCTTGCATCCTTGGCGAAATACGCGGTGGCTTTTTTTAGGATGTCGCGCTCCTCAGTAACGCGCGCCAACTCCTTCTTCAGGCGTCGGATCTCGGCTGCCTGATCGTCATCTGTCGAGACCGACGGCTTCGAGAACTTCCTGCGCCACGCATAAAGTGAATGCTGACTGACCCCGAGCCGCTTCGAAACCTCTGCAACGGGATAGCCCCGCTCGGTGATCTGCGCGACCGCGTCACGCTTGAACTCATCAGTGAAATTGCCAGACCGCATCAGGGCCTCCTTGCCTCAAATTTAGGGAAGAAGGCGTCCACAAATCTAGGGGCTATTCAAACAGGCGGTCTCGCCCCCAAACGCTGGTCACTGCTACAAGAATTATAGAGCGCCTACAATGACATAGCGGTGCCCAGTTTCATCCTCACCGGCGCGCCATTTCGGTACTGTACGACCCGGAGACATGGGTAACAGTTTGTACCTAAGACATAGGTGACAACCTCGTGCCGAACGGGTTGTCGATGGTCTGCAAGGTCCTCTGTTCCAGATCGATATATCCCAGATCATAGTGCATGAAGCCGACGAGCCAAATGCCGTCGTCGACTTCGGTGATTCCCAATCTCTGGCCGGCGAGCACGGTCGAGACGTTGATCTTCTTCCGTGCCATGCAGATACGGCCGCAGGCGGTGACGAGGATGTCCCTGTCGTGGAGGGGATAGTCCACCTCGGGCAACCCCTCATACGGTCTTGAAGAGGGTGTATAGGCTTCGGCCGGCGTCTTCATGGCGAGCGCCTCGTGGGGGCGTTCCTCGTTGAACTCGCTGACGAAGTCGTCGAAGCGGCCCTGCTGCTGAAGGGCGTTCATGCCGGGCGGACGCGCCGTCTCCTGCTTGAGGGTGCGGTGCATGCGTTCATGGCGACCGTTCTCCTGCGGGTTGCCTGGCCTGATGCGCTCGATGGCGATGCCAAGCCGTAACCAGAAGACCGACAGTTTCGACAGATTGTAAAGCCCGTTGGGGCTGGCGAAGGGCAGGCCGTAGCACCTCCGGAAGGAATGAGTGGAGGCAGCCGAGACATCGGTGCGCGCAGCTTTTCGCTGCAGGCGCGCACCGATCGAGGTGGCCATGGCCAGTCGAAGGATCTCTAGAATGTGAATGTTCACAACCCATTCCGGAGACCGACCATGACCAGCCCCAATATTATACCCGCCGATGCGGTGTTGGTAGCGATCGATATCGCTAAGCTTCGCAATGAAGTCCTGATCGAAGCCCCCGGCCATAAACGGGGAAGATGGCGTTTCCGGGCCTCCGGAATGAGGTGGAAATCGCCAATGTGATCGCTTACCTCGAGGCGGACCCGAAACCCTTAAGGTAATACAGCCTCGCCACGGCTATCGCGCGTCAGTGCGAAGCTCTCCCAGGCATAGAGGCCGAGGAAGGCGCCGAGAGAAAGCGACATTAACAACGTCATTATGCGATGGGCAATGGATCTTGCGCTTTCTCTGTTCATTTGACATGCGCACAGAACCTGGCCCAGGCATGGACTTCCGGATTTAGAAAAAGGACCGCCCGGTGGCGGTCAAAGAGACTACAGGGTGCCGAGGCGACTGGGCAGGCAACCAGTTTCTGCCAATTTCAAATGTACCGCAACGTCATATGCTAGTCTTGCCCATATGAGGCAGGCTGCGAGCGAGTGGGCCATCCTGACACGCACAAGCGGTGCTGGGCCGGATCGGTTTGGAGGGAACGCTCAGCCAGCCCCGCTTGCGATTGCGTCGCCACGCGCTTCCTGCCATCCGAAACGTTGACTTAATCTTCAGTCACCCACCCTTGCGATGCGGTGTTATCTCACGAGAAACCAGTAGATGGCGAGATAGGGGACTGAGACGACGAGCGCGAGACCGAGCCAAAGTTTCCAGTCACCTTTGCCGATTAAGTGGTCTTCCGGGTCAGAATCGTTCTGACGCATGGCCTGATCCTGCCGCTTCTCCCGTCAATTTATCAGAAAGCTCATCCACCACAATTACCCCGCCCGTCCGCGGGAAGACGACAGTCCTCATCAAGAAGGTATTCGATCGCCGCGAGATGAACGAACGCGGCTCGATCTCCATCCGACGCGGGCCGGTCGATTACGGACAGCATGTCGCGCAGCCCCCGCTCCAAACCGATGACCGCCGTCTGCAAATGCCGGTCACGGCTGATCCGCTGACAATGGGCCTCCTTGATCGAGGCGAGATGTTCGATCGCGCGCCGCATCGCATTGGCATCAACCGCCCGTGCTTGGAGTGTTTCCCTGATCTGCTTTAGCTCGCTGCTGTTCATCGTTCCTCGCAAGCGGCAAGTTTACCAATCCTACCCCGCCCTCACAATCACCCGCTCCCACCGGGGAAAGGACACACTGCTATGGATCCGACCGTCCTGGCCTGCGCTGCCCGGCTGCTCCACTTGTTTTGCCAGACCGAGGTCGGCACTGACAAGCTTGCCGAGCCGGTCACGTAGATGAGCGTCGACGAGGTGCTGGCGCAGCAGTGCTCCTGGTCGAGCCGATTCGGTTCGTCCGCTGCGGAGCGTAAAATTTTCATGCGCGTGACCCTGGCCGATCTGAAGCGCGAGCTTAATCTGCGCGGGTCGAGACAATGGACAAGAACCTCAGGGTCGGCTCGCCTATCTCCTTCTCAAGCGGCGCCGCTATGAGCAGTTCGTCGCCGCCCTTCGTGGTGACTTCCCAATCTCGCCATACAGTTCTTCCAGATATGACGATCGCATCATAAATGCGGACGACTGAAGGTTGACTTTCTCATTTCGGGTGGCAGGAAGCGCGCGGCGACGGCAATCGCCAGCGGGGCTGGCTACGCGGGCCCTCCAAGCCGAGGCTGGCCCCGCACCGCGTCCTATTGATCTGCGAAACTTGTGCGACTGGGCCGGTGGACGGGAGCTTTATGATGCGGCCGACGCTAGGCTCATCTTGAACGAATGCGACGGAATGGAGCGTAATGTTCTCATGGGTGACCGACCAAAACCCGCGAACAGTGAGGACCGCCCTTCGATGCCGCGGAGTGTGGGGCCGCTCGAGCGAGAGCGGCGTAATGTTCGGCACACCGGCTGCAACTTGCGGGTCAGACTTTAACCGCCATCAGCCGAGCCTCCATTCGCCGCCGGCAACATCGTGCTAAGGATGGAGACGGTCGACATCACGTTCTGGTTGGCCTGAGGCAGATCGAAGCACGGAATATCTGCGGCGTACGGCCGCCTTTTCAGCATCCGTCTTCGCCGCCAGTGTCGGGGCGCCATTGCGCAGGTCGTCATCGCTCCGAGGAACGCAGCCTGCAACGCAGGCTCAAACTCGACGGACAAGGGGCCTTCAATCCGCTGCCGGGCGGTCGGTCGACGAGCCATCTCCACATTTCCTTGCATGACAAATGGAAAGTGCTAGAACCAGCAACCTAAGAGGAGACTTTGCTTTGCTCGAAGAAATTTCCCTGCCCAAAGTGAGCCAGGACCAGAACATTGAACTAGCGTTCGTGGACAAAGGTTGACTGCGGAATCTGGTTTTGATTCAAGGCTTCCATTTGGAGGCAGCCTTGGGCGAACGGATTGGTTTGACGGACGAGGAATGGGCGCTGATCGGTCCGCTT
>NZ_JAAAMH010000011.1 GCF_024105655.1 Aliihoeflea sp. 40Bstr573 | reverse complement strand
CGCCGAAAATCGGTGCCCCGCACCAACCCAGATGACCGATGCCGAAGCCGCAGCCACATGTCAGGCCGTGCAGAACTCAAATCGCGGCCCTACGGTCTACTAAATGCCGGTAGTTCGAAGTGTCCAACTGGGCTACCCAATCCCCCTCGCCCTCAACGCCACCTCCACCTCCTCCAAAATCGCCGGATCATCGATCGTCGCCGGCATCGTCCACGCCTCCCTGTCCGCGATCTTCTGCATCGTCGCGCGCAAAATCTTGCCCGAGCGGGTCTTCGGCAGGCGCTTGATTGGGACGACGGTCTTGAGGGCGGCTATGGCGCCGATGCGGTTGCGGACGAGGGCGATGATTTCGCGTTCGATATCGGCCGCCGGGCGGTCGACGCCGGCGTTGAGGACGACGAAGCCGCAGGGCACCTGGCCCTTCATCGGGTCGGCCATTCCTATGACGGCGCATTCGGCGACGTCGGGGTGTTCGGAGAGGACTTCTTCCATCGCGCCGGTCGACAGGCGGTGGCCGGCGACGTTGATGATGTCGTCGGTGCGGGCCATGATGAAGAGGTAGCCGTCCTCGTCGACGATGCCGGCGTCGGCCGTCTTGTAGAAGCCGGGGAACTCGTCGAGATAGGCGCTTTTGAAGCGCTCGTCGGCGTGCCAGAGCGTCGGCAGGCTGCCGGGCGGCAGGGGGAGTTTCGCCACCACGTTGCCGAGCGTGCCGCGCGGAACGGGATGGCCGGAATCGTCGAGGATTTCCATCTGCCAGCCGGGCATGGGCACGCCGGGCGAGCCGTATTTGACCGGCAGGGTGCCGAGGCCGACCGGGTTCTGCGTGATCGGCGCGCCGGTTTCCGTCTGCCACCAATGGTCGATGACGGGCTTTTGGAGCTGGTTTTCCGCCCATTTGATCGTTTCGGGATCGGCGCGCTCGCCGGCCAGGAACAGGGTTCGGAATTTTGTGAGGTCGTATTTTTGGACAAACTCGCCTTTCGGGTCCTGCCCCTTGATGGCGCGGAAGGCGGTGGGGGCGGTGAAGAGCGCGACGACGCTGTGGTCGGAAATCACGCGCCAATAGGTGCCCGCATCTGGCGTGCCGACGGGCTTGCCCTCGAACAGGATCGTCGTGCAGCCATGGATGAGCGGCGCGTAGACGATGTAGGAATGGCCGACGACCCAGCCGACATCCGACGCCGCCCAGAACGCCTCGCCCGGCTGGACGCCGAACTCGTTTTCCATCGACCAGGCGAGCACGACCAGATGGCCGCCATTGTCGCGCACCACGCCCTTGGGCTGGCCGGTCGTGCCGGAGGTGTAGAGGATGTAGAGCGGGTCGGTCGCCTTGACGGGGACGCAAGGGATTTCGCGCGCGTCGGATTTGGCTTTTGCGGTGGCGGCGGCATAGTCGATGTCGCGGCCGGGGGTGAGGGCGGCGGTTTGCTCAACGCGCTGGAGGACGATGACGGTCTCGACCTTGTGCTTCGCGATGCTGATCGCGCCGTCGTAGAGGGGCTGGTAGGCGATCGTGCGGCCGGGTTCGAGGCCGCAGGAGGCGGTGATGATGGCCTTGGGCTTGGCGTCGTCGATGCGGGTGGCGAGCTCGCGCGCGGCAAAGCCGCCGAAGACGACCGAATGGACCGCGCCGAGGCGGGCGCAGGCGAGCATGGCGATGGCGGCTTCGGCGACCATCGGCATGTAGATGATGACGACGTCGCCCTTGCCGATGCCGCTGTCAGCCAAGACTGCGGCGAGCGCCACGATCTCGGCCTTGAGCTCGGCATAGGTGAATTTGCGCACCGTGCCGGTGATGGCGCTGTCGTGGACAAGCGCGAGCTGGTCGGCGCGGCCGCGCTCGACATGGCGGTCGACGGCGTTGTGGCAGGTGTTGCATTCCGCGTCGGGGAACCAGCGGCCGTAGATGCCGGCGGACGGGTCGAAGATCTGTTGCGGGGGGCGGGTCCAGTCGACGAGTTTGGCGGCGTCGCGCCAGAAGCCTTCAGGATCGGACTTCCAGCTTTCATAGACCTGATGATAGCGCGACATGCGGTTCCTCCCTGCTGCCCTTGAGGTAGCGGGCGGGGAACGGCGTGTCCAGTTCGGCAAAAGTCGGATTGGCTGCTATAGGGTGGCGGGTCGAATCGCGAGGATCGAGATGCAAACGAAAGTGGTGGCGTTCCTGTTCATCGCCGCCATGGTGGTGCAGGTGATCAGGCCGCTCGGCCTGCCGGGGCTGAAGAAGCGCGGCGATTTCTGGAAGATCGCCGTGGCGGCGATCGCGGTGATGATGCTGACGGTGCTGGTGAGGCCGAACTAAAGCAATCGCAGCAAAAGTGCGAAGCGGTTTTGCGTCCGTCGATTGCGACGATGGTTCAGGCTTCGGTAATCGTCGTGTCGAGAAGCAGCGGGAGAAGGTGCTCGGCCCAGCGGTCGTAGCCGGCTTCGGATGCGTGGAAGCCGTCGAGCGAAAAGCCGGCGACAGGATCGTCGATCGGCAGGCGGGTGGCGGGCACGGCGCCGCGTTCCAGGCACAGGCGATGGCCCCAATAGTTGATCAGCCCGGCGCGGATTTCGAGGATGCGGCCGAGCGCGGGCGGCAAAGCGGGCATCAGCGACATTTCCACGACCGGCGACCAGACGACGCGCGCCTCGGGCCATTTGGCGCGAAGGGCGTAGAGCAGCGTGCCGAATTCGCGGTTGAAGCGGGCGCCGGTGTGGAAGTTCTTGGCGTCGTTGGAGCCGACCGTCAGCACCAGATGCGTCCAGTGGCCGGGGTCCATGTTGGGCACGACATGGTCGCGCAGGCGGCCGGCCGTGGCGGAGTTGAAGCCGGCGGCACGCCACACGACGGGCCGGCCGGTCGCCGCGTGCGCACGGTGGGCGATGCGGGCGGCAAGGCCGCGCTCGGAGCTCTCGACGCCAACGGAGGCGGCAGAGGAATCGCCGAGAACGAGAAGGTTGATCGGCTCGCCGGTGCCGTCGATGCGGTGGATCACCGGGCCCTGCGCCGGCAGCATGCGCTGCACGCGGCGGCGCACGCCAAGCCCCTGCCAGACATAGACCGGGAAGGCGAGCCAGGTGAGGAGTGGAAGAAGGCTGGGCATGGCGCGTATATAAAAGCGCGGGGGCGGAAAGAAAAAGCCCGGATGGTTGGTATCCGGGCTTCTGCGTCACTGTGACCGGGGCGGGGAAGGGTTTCCGCGAAGGGGACCCCACCATTGTCTCTCGCCGCTAAAGGGGAGGGAGGGCGTCATCGTTGCGCGATGCCGATGAGACTTCAGCCCTGCTTTTCGAGATCCGGCGACCACTTGCCCTGCGCGGCGAGGCCGTTCATGCGGGCGCGGTGGGCGAAGGCCTTCTGCGCGGCGGCGACGTTTTCCTGTCTGCCGGCCCAGGCCTTCTGCGGGGCGGCCTGGAGGGCACGGCCGTAGGAGAAAGTGAGCTTCCATGGCAGCGGGCCGGCCGCGTTCATGGCGTTGAGGTTGGCGGTCGCTTCCTCGTCGGACTGGCCGCCGGAGAGGAAGGCGATGCCCGGAACGGCGACCGGGACGGTCTCGCGGAAGACCTTCAGCGTCTTCTCGGCGACCTGTTCGGGCGAGGCCTTGGTGCCCGACTTCTTGCCGGGAACGACCATGTTCGGCTTGAGGATCGTGCCGGCGAGGTTGACGTCGGCGGCATAGAGCTCGGAATAGAGCTGCAAGAGCGTGACCTTGGTCACCTCGTAGCAGGTGTCGATATCGTGCGTGCCGTCCATCAGGACTTCCGGCTCGACGATCGGGACGATGCCGGCTTCCTGGCAGAGCGCGGCATAGCGGGCGAGCGCGTGGCAGTTGGCGTCGATGGCGGTGGCGGAAGGAACGTTCTCCTCCTCGTTGATGTCGATCACGGCGCGCCATTTGGCAAAGCGCGCGCCGAGCTCGTAATACTCGGCCAAGCGCTCGCGCAGGCCGTCGAGGCCTTCGGTGATCGTGTCGCCCGGAAAGCCGGCGAGCGGCTTGGCGCCTGCGTCGACCTTGATGCCGGGGATGGCGCCTGCGGCCTTGATGATGTCGACGAGCGGGGTGCCGTCGGCGGCCTTCTGGCGGATCGTCTCGTCATAGAGAATGACGCCGGAGATGTGGTTTTTCATGGCGTCGTCGGCCCGGAACATCATCTCGCGATAGTCGCGGCGGTTCTCTTCGGTCGATTCCACCCCAATGGCGTCGAAACGCTTCTTGATCGTGCCGGAGCTTTCGTCGGCGGCCAGAATGCCCTTGCCGTCGGCGACCATGGCGAGCGCGATGTCTTCGAGACGTTCCGTCATCTTGCAAATTCTCCTGATGATATGATCGGCAAGGCGCATAGCAGATGGGTTCGACAAACGGAATGCCGCGCCAAGTTCTCCAATCGATTGAATAATCGGGAAATGCGATCGATGCGGGAAATTGGTTAGCGTAGCTGGCCGATCTTGCGCCTGCGGGCGGCTCATTCTATGTCTTGAAGCACTCTAACGGGGTGCCGCGTGCGCGGCTGAGAGGCGAATGCCAACCCGCAGAACCTGATCCGGTTTGTACCGGCGGAGGGATTAGACGCGAAGATCGAAGCGCCTGTCCTTCAACCCCGTGTTTGACAAGGAGGCGCATGATGAAATCCATTCCCATTCTCACAGGCAGCGTTCTGGCGGCAATACTGGCGCTGCCCGCGACTGCGCAGGAAACGCTGACCGTCTATACCTATGAGAGCTTCACCGCCGAATGGGGGCCGGGACCGCTGGTCAAGACCGCCTTCGAGGCCGAGTGCGGCTGCACGGTCGACTTCGTATCGGCAGCCGACGGCGTCGCGCTGTTGAACCGGTTGAAGCTGGAGGGCGAGGGCACCGAGGCCGATATCGTGCTCGGCCTCGACACGAACCTGACCCATGAAGCGCGCGAGAGCGGCCTGTTCGCCCCGCATGGCGTTTCGCTGGAAGCCGTCTCGGTGCCCGGCGGCTGGACGGACGACATGTTCGTGCCATTCGACTACGGCTATTTCGCCTTCGTCTACGACACGGAGGCGATCGCCACGCCGCCCGCGAGCCTTGCCGAACTCGTCGACGGTGACGCGGAACAGAAGATCGTCATCCAGGACCCGCGCACATCGACGCCGGGGCTCGGCCTGCTTTTGTGGATGAAGGCGGTCTATGGCGAGGAAGCCGAAGCGGCGTGGCAGAAGCTTTCGGCGCGGGTGCTGACCGTGACGCCCGGCTGGAGCGAGGCGTACGGGCTCTTCACCTCCGGCGAGGCGCCGATGGTGCTCTCCTATACGACGTCGCCCGCCTATCACCAGATCGCCGAGCGCACCGACCGCTACCAGGCGGCGATCTTCGAGGAGGGACATTACCTGCAGGTGGAAGTCGCCGCGGCGACGGTGAAAGGCGCGGAGAACCCTCTGACGAAGGAATTCCTGACCTTCATGACAGGGCCGGGGTTTCAGGACGCCATTCCGGAACACAACTGGATGTTTCCGGCGGGGCCGACCTCGGAGCCGCTCAATCCGGTGTTCGAGGACGCCGTCGCGCCGGAAGATGCGCTGCAATTGCCCCCGGAGGAGATCGCCGCCAACCGTGCGGCGTGGGTGGATGAGTGGCTGGCGGTGATGAACAGGTGATCGGGATTTGAAGCGCTTGCGCCTGGGGGCGGTCACACCCGGCATCTTCGCCCTCGGCGCCATCGCCCTCCTCCTCGGCGGGGCGTTCGCGGGGTTGATCGTCGAAGGCGCGCGGGATCCTTCCGGCGCGGTCAGCGCATTCGATACCTATCTCGTGCGCGTCGCACGCTTCACGCTGTGGCAAGCGGCGCTGTCGATGCTCGTTTCCGTCGTGCCGGCCATCTTCGTCGCCCGCGCCTTGGCGCGGCGGCCGGATTTCTTCGGCCGGCGGTGGTTGCTGGCGCTGTTCGCGGTGCCGCTCGCCCTGCCGGCGATCGTCGCGGCGCTTGGCATTCTGGCACTCCTGGGGCGGGCGGGGCTGCTTGCCGAGCCGCTGACGGCGCTGGGGGGGGCGCGCTGGCCGGGGATATATGGCTTGCCCGGCATTCTCGTGGCGCATGCCTTCTTCAACGTGCCGCTGGCGACGCGGCTTTTCCTGCAGGCGCTCGAGACGGTGCCGAACGACCGGTGGCGGCTGGCGAGCCAGCTCGGCTTCGGACCTTGGGCGACGTTCCGGTTCGTCGAATGGCCGGTGATACGTGCAAGCCTTGCCGGCGTCGCGGGCCTCGTCTTCATGCTGTGCGTGACGTCCTTCACCATCGTCCTGATCCTCGGCGGCGGGCCGCGTGCGACGACGCTGGAGGTCGCGATCTACCAGGCGCTGCGCTTCGATTTCGACCCGGCGCGCGCGGTTGCGCTGGTGGCCGTGCAGGTGGCGCTGACGCTTGCCGCCGTGCTTGCGCTGCGCAAGGCGGTCGGAGACCTGGTTGGCGACGCGGCGATGGCAACGGTCGCAAGGCGGCCGGCGCATCGCGGCTCGGCGGGGCGCCTGGCGGACGGGATCTTGATCGCGCTGGCCTTCGTGTTCGTCGCCGCGCCGATGGCGGCGGTCGTCGTTTCGGGCCTGCGGGCGGAACTGGCGCGGCTGGCGGGAGATCCGGCCGTGCATGCGGCGGCGATCACGAGCCTCCAGCTTTCCGCGCTTGCCGCCGGCGGAACGCTGCTCCTGGCGGTTTCGCTCGTGCGGGCGCGCCAGCGGCTGGAAGTGGCGCGGCGGGGCGGGCCGGCCGGGCTTCTGGAGCGGGCGATGGATACGGGCGCGGGCTTCGTGCTTGTCGTGCCGCCGATCGTGGTCGGCGCCGGTTGGTTCATCCTGTTGCGGCAGTCGGGCAACGTGCTGGCGCTGGCCGCGCCGATGGTGGTCGCGGTCAATGCCGTCATGGCGCTGCCATTTGCACTGAGGGTCATCCGGCCGGCGCATGATGCGGCGGCAGCGCGCTACGACCGGCTGTCGGCATCGCTTGGGCTTGGCGGCCTTGCGCGGCTGCGGCTCGTCGACTGGCCGCTGATGCGCCGCCCGCTCGGCACCGCCTTCGCCTTTGCCATGGCGCTGTCGCTCGGCGATCTCGGCGTCATCGCGCTGTTCGGTTCGGATGCGGTGCAGACGCTTCCCTATCTCTTGCTCGCGCGCATGGGCAGCTACCGGACAGCGGACGCGGCGGGGATCGCGCTGCTGCTTGCGCTTTTGACGCTGATCCTGATGCTGGCGGCCGAATGGTTCGGGCGAAGGCGGATATGACGGGCGCACAGCTACAACTCGATCAGGTGCGCTTCGCCTATCCCGGCGGGGCCGTGATGCGCTTCGACATCGACATCGCGGCGGGCAGCGTCGTCGCACTCCTTGGCGCCAGCGGGTCTGGAAAGTCGACACTCCTGCACCTCGTTGCCGGTTTCGAGGCACCGCAGGGCGGGCGAATCCTGATCGAGCGAACCGACGTGACAGAGCTCGATCCGGCGAAGCGCCCGGTGTCGATGGTGTTCCAGGAGAACAATCTCTTCCATCACCTGTCGGTCGCGCAAAATGTCGGGCTCGGGCGTTCGCCGGGGCTGCGGCTTTCAGGGCAGGACCGGACCGATATCGCCGAGGCGCTCGCCGATGTCGGACTTGCGGGCAAGGAGGAGCGTTTGCCGTCCGAGCTTTCGGGAGGCGAGCGCCAGCGGGTCGCGATTGCCCGCGCGCTGGTGCGGCAGCGGCCCTTGCTCCTTCTCGACGAACCCTTTGCCTCGCTCGGCCCGGCGCTGAGGGCGGACATGGTGGAACTGGTGCGCGCCCTTGCGTCCAAGACCGGCATGACGATCGTCTTCGTCACCCACCAGCCGGAGGATGCGCGCGCGCTCGCGGGGCGAATCATTTTCCTCGCCGACGGCACGGTCGCGGCGGACGGTCCGGCCGAGACCTTCTTCGGACCCGATGCACCAAGCGTTTTCAGTGATTATGCGGGACGCCTGCCCACGCTTTGACGGCAAAACGCCTGCATGTCACCACAATCGCGAGGCACAGAGCAGACAGGCGGAAGGGGACTTGTCTTTCCTCAAGGTTTCTGTTGTCTGCGCGGGCATCGCGCCACGATATGCGCGCCGAGTCCCGTCGAAGAGTTGGGAGGCCGATCTGGCCGCACGAGCGATCGAACCTGATTTTGGCATGAAGGCCGGCCCGAGAAGCCTTGGCCGGCTCGCGATCGCCCTGATGCTGGCCACGGCGCTGACCTCATGCCAGGCATTCGACGCGGCTTCGCTCAACGAGGACGCCTTCAAGCCCTCCGCCAATCCGGTGACCGTCGACAGCGTGACGCGCGACGACCGCATGGCGGCGATCGCGCGTGAGCAGCATCCGCGCATCCTGGCCACCTATGGCGGGGAATATTCCGACCCGAAGCTCGAACGGTCGATCGCGCGCATCGTCGGCTCTTTGACGCTCGACCCGGAAAATCCGAACCAGACCTACCAGATCACCATCCTCAACTCGCCCAACATCAACGCGTTCGCGCTGCCGGGCGGGTTCCTCTATCTGACGCGCGGCCTTCTCGCGCTCGCCAACGATTCGGCGGAAGTGGCGGCCGTGGTCGCGCACGAGATGGCGCATGTGACGGCCAATCACGGCATTCAGCGCCAGCAGAAGGAGGCCGAGGAGGTGCTTGCCGCGCGCGTCGTCTCCGACGTTCTGGGCGGCGGCGACACCGGCGGGCAGGTGGCGCTCATCCGCGGCAAGCTGCGGCTCGCGCAGTTCTCGCGCAACCAGGAACTGGAAGCCGATGCGATCGGCATCAAGTCGATCGGCCGCGCAGGTTACGACCCCTATGCGGCGTCGCGCTTCCTGCAGTCGATGGCCGCCTATGCGGAATCGCGCACGGTGGAATCGTCGGCCAATCGCAGCCTCGACTTCCTCGCCAGCCACCCCAACGCGCCCCAGCGCATCGACCTTGCCACGCGCCATGCGCGCCAGTTCGGCATGCCGGGCGTCGGCAACCGCGAGCGCAATGCATTTCTCGACGGCATCGACGGCATGCTTTTCGGCGATACGCCGGAGGAAGGCTTCGTGCGCGGCACGTCCTTCGTCCATCCGATCCTCGGCGTTTCCTTCGAGGTGCCGCAGGGCTTCGTGATCGACAATTCGGCCGCGGCCGTCACCGCCGCAGGGCCGGGCGACATGGCCGTGCGCTTCGATGGCGTGACGGTGGAGCCGCGCCAGTCCCTTGCCGCCTATGTGCAGTCGGGCTGGGTCGCCGGGCTCGATCCGGCGTCAGTGCGGCAGACGACGATCAACGGCAACGAAGCGGTGAACGCGCAGGCGCGCGCCGAGGGCTGGCAGTTCGACGTGACGCTGATCCGCTCGGGCCGGCAGGTCTATCGTCTTTTGACCGCCGCGCCGCTCGCCAGCAACAATCTGCAGGCCGTCGCGAATTCCGTGGCGGCGAGCTTCCGCACGCTCTCTGATGCGGAAAAGGCGCAGATACGTCCGCTGCGCATCCGCGTCGTACAGGTCGGAGCAGGCGACAACGTCGCCTCGATGGCGGGACGGATGGTCGGGACAGACCGGCCGATGGAACTGTTCCAGCTGCTCAACGGGCTTGGGCCGGGCGCCAGCCTGTCGGTCGGCGACCGGGTGAAGATCGTTTCCGACCGCTAGCGCTTGCGGGCGACATGCCGCGTCAGGCGCTGCCGGCCATATGCGGGTTGCCATTGACGAGCGCAGTGCGCAGCTTTTCGAGCGCGCGGCTTTCGATCTGGCGCACGCGTTCCTTCGAGATGCCAAGCCGCTCGCCGAGCGATTCCAGCGTGGCACCGTCTTCGCGCAGGCGCCGTTCGCGGATGATCTTCAACTCGCGCGGGTTGAGCGCCGTGAGCGCGCCGGACAGCCACTTGCTGCGCCGCTCGGTGTCGATCGTGTCGGTCACCACCTCGTCGGGCAAGGGGGCATCGGAGACGAGGAAGGCCATGCGGTCGGTGCCGCCGGGCGAGTCGTCCATGACCGGAGCGTTGAGCGAGGTGTCGGGGCCGGACAGGCGCGCATCCATCATCGCGACATCGGCCTCGTTAACGCCGAGGGCGACGGAGACTTGCCGGTAGAGATCGGCGTTGGACAGGTTTTCCGGGCCGCTCTGCAGCTTGGCGCGCAGGCGGCGCAGATTGAAGAACAGCGCCTTTTGCGCCGACGACGTTCCGCCTCGCACGATCGACCAGTTGCGCAGGATGTAGTCCTGCATCGACGCCCTGATCCACCAGGTCGCGTAGGTCGAAAAACGGACTTCGCGGTCGGGCTCGAAGCGGGCCGCAGCCTCGAGGAGGCCGACATGGCCCTCCTGGATCAGGTCGCTCATGGAAAGGCCGAAATGGCGGAACTTGGAGGCCATCGAGATGACGAGGCGCATATGGGCGGTGGTGATCTTGTGGAGCGCGTTCTGGTCCCGTTTCTCTTTCCACTGGATCGCCAGTTCAAGCTCTTCCTCGCGGGCGAGATAAGGCGCCTTCATGGCCGCCCGGATCATCGAACTTCTTGAGCTACTTTCCATGGCCGAAGCGCTCCCGATGTTGCTGCGTCTGGTCTTGTCTTCTCTACGGGCCGCACCAAATTTCGGATCATCGAGCAGCGTCGAGGTGTCTCTGCCTGGCCGTCCGGTCTTGACGCAGCGCGATGGTTTCTGCGCGCATGCATGGTTCAAACGCGGCGGCGGAGCTGCGGTTCCATCGCGCGCTTCCGGGCCCAGACGCCCCAAACGAAAAGACCCGGCGCGGGGGCCGGGTCTTTCGTCAGTTGGGATGAAGCGGTTCGGCCTTATGCGGCTTCTTCCTGCTCCGTCTCGGACTCTTCGTTGTCGGCCTTGGCGCCGCGCTTGGGACCCTTGTTGAGGTTGATCTCGATCAGACGCACGGCCTCGGTGTCGGAGACGCGGTTGACCGCCGCGATCTCGCGGGCCATGCGGTCGAGGGCCGCCTCATAGAGCTGGCGCTCGGAATAGGACTGCTCAGGCTGGTTCTCGGCGCGGTAGAGGTCGCGCACGACTTCGGAGATCGAAATCAGGTCGCCCGAATTGATCTTCGCATCGTATTCCTGCGCGCGACGCGACCACATGGTGCGCTTCACGCGGGCGCGGCCCTGGACGACCTGGAGCGCGCGGTCGACATAATCCGTTTCGGACAGCTTGCGCATGCCGATGGACACGGCCTTGGCGACCGGTACCTTCAAACGCATCTTGTCCTTCTGGAAATCGATGACGAAGAGTTCCAGCTTGTGGCCCGCGACCTCCTGTTCCTCGATCGTCGCGATCTGGCCCACGCCGTGGGCAGGATAGACGATGAACTCACCGGTCTTGAAACCGTTACGCGCCGCGGATTTCTTCTGCTGGGTTGCCATACGCCCGATACTCCCTGTTGCGATACCGGCCTCTGACAGGGCCGGTCATCCGGAAACGGCCGGGTGAAACCGGCCAGCATGGTGTCGGGACAAAAGAGCGGACTGCCAAACCAAGGAAAAAGCCAAGCTCACCTGAAATGGTGAAGCGCGGCCCAGATCGCCCTGGTCCGTATTGAGTCCCACCTTTCAGTGATTGATGCGCTTGCGCACGAAATCGACGTTTGTCACCGGCATGTCGTGATTGTGTAACACAAAATGTGGACAGAATCAACCATTTGCACTAGCCGCGCAACGCCAGCGCCGCTAGGACGCGTCGTGATTCGCCATAGCTGCGGCGCGATGCCGCATATCGGACAAGCGTGAGGCGTCAGTCGCCTGTGCCGGCCTCGGCAGAGAAGTACTTCTCGAACTTGCCCTCTTCGCCATCGAACTCCTTGGCGTCCGCCGGCGGCTCCTTCTTGGCCGTGATGTTCGGCCACTTCTGGGCGTATTCGGTGTTGATTTCAAGCCATTTCTCAAGCCCCGGCTCGGTATCAGGCTTGATCGCCTCGGCCGGGCATTCGGGCTCGCAGACGCCGCAATCGATGCACTCGTCGGGATGGATGACGAGCATGTTGTCGCCCTCGTAGAAGCAGTCGACCGGGCACACCTCGATGCAGTCCATGTACTTGCACTTGATGCAATTGTCGGTGACGAGGTAGGTCATAGGTGCCGGCTCCGGCCTTCCAAAGGCGCTGCAAAGTCTTTCGGGTGGTCACGTAGCGAGTTCGGGACGCCGTGACAAGGGTCGCATGATGCGCCGATCGGCGCTTGCGAGGAATGGAATTCCAGACCGGATTCCTTTTCCCGGTCCGATGGCTCAATCACGTCCTTCGAAGCGGTCGATCTCGCGGCGCTCGCGCTTGGTCGGGCGGCCAGCGCCGCGATCGCGCTCGGCGACAGGCGGCAGCTCGGCGGCCTTGGCCTCGGGCGGAGGCGACAAGTCCTCGTAGAGCGTGCGGGCCTCCTCGAACGGGCCGCGCCGCGTTCCGGGCAGGAGGATCTTCAGCACGAGGATGCGCCGGTCGAGCGAGATGGTCAGGACATCGCCGGGCTTCACGCTGTGGGCCGCCTGGTCGATCTTCTCGCGGTTCAGCCGGACCTTGCCGGCCTGGACGAACTTTGCCGCCAGCGAACGGGACTTCGCCACGCGGGCGAAGAACAGCCATTTGTCGATCCGCTGGCGGGCGGTTCCTTCCATCTATTTCTTCAATTGCTCCTTGAGCGCAGCGAGCTTGGCGAAGGGCGAATCCGGATCGAGCTTGGCCGGTTTCGCGTCGCGCGGGGGTTGTGCCTCCCAGCGACGCTCGCCGGACGGCTTGCCGTCCCGCTTGCCATCCCTCTGTCCGCCGGGCTTGCCTCCCGGCTTTCCGCCACGCGGCCTTTCATCGCGGCCGCGCTGCGGCCCGTTGCCCGGACCGCGATCCGAACGGCCGGCGCCGTCGCCGCGCGGCTTGCCGCGGAAGGCGCGCTTCTCGCCCGGAGCTGCGTCCTCGGCTTGCGCCGCGCCACGGTTGCGCGCGTTGCGGTTGCCCCGTTCGCGGCGCGGACGGCCTTCGAAGCGGCCCTGACGCCAGATGGTGATCGTCTTCGGCGCCTCGGGCTCCTCGCCCGTCCCGGGGTCCTGCGGCGCGGCCTCGGTCGCCGGCACGGCAGCCGCTTCGGCGGCGGGCTCTGCCGGTGCTTCTGGAGCGGGCTCGGCGGCGGCCTGGGCTACCGGCTCGGCTTCGGCCACACGCTCGGTTGCGTCGGCTTCCGTGACAGGCTCGGCGGCAGGCTGGTCCGTCGGTTGCACGTCTGCCGGCGCAGGTTCAGCGCTCTTTGCGGTTTCGACCGGAGCCTCGGCCGATGGTTTCTCGGCCTTGGCGCGGGCTTCGGCATCGAATGCGTCGAGTTTCGCCCTGATTTCCGCTTCGGGTTTCGTCTCGCCGCGATAGCCAAGACCCTTGAGGATTTCTTCCATGTCTTCGGCAGTGGCGCCGAGGATCGACATCATCGCCGGCGTGACGAGGAAGGCATTGCCGTCGAACGCGCCTTCCGGGCGCGCACCGCTGCCCGCCTTCCAGCCAAGCGCGGGGCGGATCAGGTCGGCGAGGCGCTCGAGAATGTCGACGCGGACGGCGCGGCGGCCAAGATTGCGGTAGCCGGCGAGACGGTAGAATTCCTTGTCGATCGCCTGGTCGACGACGACGGACGTGCGGCCCGAGGCAAGCGCGTTGACGACGTCGCCGAAGCCGGGCTTGTCCTTGCCGTCGTTCTTCAGCGCCCAAAGGAGCGTGACGATACCGGCAGGACCGGGCTTGAGGAGTGCCGGCACGAAGACGTGGAACGCGCCGAAGCGCACGCCGAGGCGGCGCAGCGCGGCGCGGGCTTCCTGGTCGAGCGCGCGGACATCTTCCGAGACGTCCCGCCTGTTCAGAAGGCCGAAATTCTCGACGATCTGGAACGCGATGCCGCGCGCCATGCCCGAAAGCTGGTCTGCGGCCTGGAGATCGAACAGCGGCTTGAGGGCCGTCTCGATCTGGTAGTTGACGAAACGCTCGATGCGGGCGGCGACCTTGTCGCGCGCGGGGCCGGTCAACTGTTCGTCGGCGAGCAGGATCGCGCGCGGGCGCAGCGCGTCATCGCCTGTCGTCAGCGAGGCGACGGGCGCGCCGATCCAGCGCACGAGGCCGTCGGCCGTGAGCGCGAAATCGCCATTGGCCGATGCGGAAAAGCGCTCGGCCCGCGTTTCGAACTCGCTCGCCAGCGCCTTTTGCGCGGCAGCGCGAACGGCCTTGGCATCCTCGCCTTCCGCCTTCTGGTCGGCGGTGAAGCGGAAGCCCTGCAGCTCGCCCACATGATGGCCCTCGACGAGGACCTCGCCGGTCGGATTGATTTCAGCTTCAAGCATACTGTTTTCTCTTAAGCGCCGCATCAGCACGGATGTCCTGCGGTCTACGAAGCGTTTCGTCAATCGCTCGTGAAGCGCATCGGACAATCTGTCCTCGATATCGCGTGTTTTTTCCTGCCAATGAACCGGGTCGGCAAGCCAGCCCGGCCGGTTCGAAACGAAGGTCCAGGTCCGGATCTGGGCGATCCGGTGCGACAGCGCGTCGATGTCGCCCGCGGTCGAATCCGCACGGCGCACCTGTTCGGCCATGTAGTCGGCGTCGACATGGCCCTTGGTCGCCAGATCGATGAACATCGAGCCGATGAGCTCGGCATGCTGCGCGGGCGCGATGCGGCGATAGTCCGGCAGGGCACAGGCGTCCCACAGCATGGCGACGCGCTTGGGCGTATTCGCCAGATTGCGCACGCGCTCGTCGCGCGAGAGGATGTCGAGCGCCTTGGCGTCGACCGCCGGCAGCGCGCGCGTCAGGCCCTCGACCGGGGGAACGGCGTCGATGGACCGCTTGAGCGCATCGAGCGAGGAGAAGTCGAATTCGGCGCTGCGCCATTGCAGCACCTTCACGCTGTCGAAATTGTGCGCCTCGACGCGCTCGACGAGTTCGTCAGGCAGCGGGTCGACCTGGCCGGTGACGCCGAAGGTGCCGTCGCGCAGATGGCGGCCGGCGCGGCCGGCGATCTGACCCATCTCGGCCGGCGTCAATTCGCGATACTGGAAGCCGTCGAACTTGCGGTTCTGGGCGAAGGCGACGTGGTCGACGTCGAGGTTCAAACCCATGCCGATCGCGTCGGTGGCGATGAGATAGTCGACATCGCCCGACTGATAGAGTTGCACCTGCGCGTTGCGGGTGCGCGGGGAGAGCGCGCCGAGCACAACGGCGGCACCCCCGCGCTGGCGGCGGATCAGTTCGGCGATGGCGTAGACCTCGTCTGCCGAGAAGGCGACAATGGCCGTGCGGCGCGGCAGGCGGGTCAGTTTCTTCGAACCGGCATAGGCAAGGTGCGACATGCGCGGGCGGGTGACGACCGAAATGCCGCGCAGGAGCTTTTCCAGGATGCCGCGCATGGTGGCGGCGCCGAGAAGCAGCGTTTCCTGGCGGCCGCGCAAGTGCAGGATGCGGTCGGTGAAGATGTGACCGCGCTCGAGGTCCGCGGCGAGCTGAACCTCGTCGATGGCGACGAAGGCGGCGTCGGTCTCGCGCGGCATCGCCTCGACCGTGCAGACCGAATAGCGCGCGCCCGGCGGGACGATCTTCTCCTCGCCAGTGACGAGTGCGACTTTGGCCGCACCGACCTTCTCGCAGACGCGTGCATAGACCTCGCGCGCGAGCAGCCGCAGCGGCAGGCCGATGACGCCTGTCTCATGCGCGACCATGCGCTCGATCGCCAGATGCGTCTTGCCGGTATTGGTCGGACCGAGGATCGCGGTCACATCGCGGCCTGACAGGATCAGGGGCTGCGACGGGCGGGGCTGGATGTTCATCTAATCAATAGGGCCTTTCCGGCCGACTGTCGTCGAGAACGGTTAGCATCGTGGTGGGCGCAAGTGAATGGCCGCGAGGCAAGCCGGCCCCACATAGTGTGTCGCGGTGTCATTCGCCAGAGTACCGGTGTGCGCACAACCGGAACGAGTCCTGAACGAACCGGGACCGAATCGCTGACTCAGGGGATTCATGGTCTGTTCTGGTTGTGTGGGTTTCGGGGTCACGTCTGGGACGCTTGTCCACCATGTTTGCACAGGGTGTGCACTGGATGTGAACATTTTTTGCGAAGGGGACCCCCACCCTTTTATCCCTCCCCACAAGGGGGAGGGAGGGCGCCGGCGCTGATGCCAACCCGTCCGCCTGGATACAGGGTGGTCCCCTGCGAGAAATCCCACCATCCGTCGAGATCAGACGAAGTACTGACCGCCATTGGCCGAGATCGTCGAGCCGGTGATGAAACCGGCGTCGTCGGAGGCGAGGAAGACGACGCAGCGGGCAATCTCAGCGGGCTCGCCGAGGCGGCCGACGGGGATCTGCGCGATGATGCTCTCGCGCACCTTTTCGGGCACGGCCATCACCATGTCGGTGCCGATATAGCCGGGGCAGATGGCGTTGACGGTGATGCCGGCCTTGGCGCCTTCCTGGGCGAGCGCCTTGGTGAAGCCGAGATCGCCGGCCTTGGCGGCGGAGTAGTTCGCCTGGCCCATCTGGCCCTTCTGGCCGTTGATCGACGAGATGTTGATGACGCGGCCGAACTTCCTCTCGCGCATGCCGGTCCAGACCGGATGCGTCATGTTGAACAGGCCGGTCAAATTGGTGTTGATCACCTCGTTCCACATGTCCGGCGTCATCTTGTGAAACATGGCGTCGCGCGTGATGCCGGCATTGTTGACGAGGACGTCGATGGGGCCGATCTCGGCCTCGACCTTTTCGATGCCGGCCTTGCAGGCATCGTAGCTCGACACGTCCCACTTGAAGACGGGAATGCCGGTCTCCTTCCTGAAAGCCTCGGCCTTCTCGTCATTTCCGGCATAGGTCGCGGCGACCTTGTAGCCGGCAGTGGTGAGCGCGACGGAAATCGCGGCGCCAATGCCGCGCGAGCCGCCGGTGACGAGTGCTGTGCGTGTCATGTTCTCTCCCATTGATGTTCATCTCCCCAGCGCCGTTCTCGGCGTCTTCTTGAAAAACGAGGGCGGCGCGAACGCCGCCCTGCGCAATCAGTTCATCGCTTCGACGCACATGGCAACGCCCATGCCGCCGCCGATGCACAGCGTCGCGAGGCCCTTTTGCGCGCCACGGCGCTTCATCTCGAAGAGCAGCGTGTTGAAGACGCGGGCGCCCGAGGCGCCGATCGGATGGCCGATGGCGATGGCGCCGCCATTCACATTCACGATCTGCGGGTCCCAGCCCATGTCCTTGTTGACCGCGCAGGCCTGCGCGGCGAAGGCTTCGTTGGCTTCCACGAGGTCGAGATCAGCGACCGACCAGCCGGCCTTTTCGAGCGCCTTGCGCGAGGCGGGGATCGGGCCGGTGCCCATGATCTGCGGGTCGACGCCGGCGGTCGCCCAGGAGACGATGCGGGCAAGCGGCGTGATGCCACGGCGCCTGGCCTCCGCCTCGCTCATCAGGACGACGGCGGCTGCGCCGTCATTGATGCCGGACGCATTGGCGGCGGTGACGGTGCCCTCCTTGTCGAAGGCGGGCTTCAGCTTCGCCATGGCGTCGAGCGTGGCGCCGTGGCGGATGTATTCGTCGTCCTCGACAATGGTGTCGCCCTTGCGGCCCTTGATCGTGACGGGGACGATCTCGTCCTTGAACTTGCCGGCCTTCTGCGCGGCCTCGGCCTTGTTCTGCGAGGCGACGGCGAACTTGTCCTGCTCGTCGCGCGAAAGCTGCCACTGGCGGGCGACGTTCTCGGCGGTGTTGCCCATGTGGTAGCCGTGGAACGCATCCCACAGGCCGTCCTTGATCATGGTGTCGATCATCTTGAAGTCGCCCATCTTCTGGCCCGAGCGCAGATAGGCCGCGTGAGGCGCCATGGACATGGATTCCTGGCCGCCGGCGACGATGATCTTCGCATCGCCGGTTGCGATCTGCTGCATGCCGAGCGCGACGGCGCGCAGGCCCGAGCCGCAGAGCTGGTTCATGCTCCACGCGGTCGCCTCCTGCGGGATGCCGGCGGCCATCGCGGCCTGGCGGGCCGGGTTTTGGCCCTGCGCGGCCTGCAAGATCTGGCCCATGATGACCTCGTCGACGTCCTTCGGGTCGACGCCGGCGCGCTCGAGGGCGGCCTTGATGGCGACCGCTCCGAGCTCGTGCGCGGGGACGGTGGCGAATGCGCCGTTGAAAGAGCCGACGGGCGTGCGCGCGGCGCTCGCGACGACGATCGAATTCATCTCAGACATGTCGGGTTACTCCGGAACGATGAGGGAGCGCGAAAAAGCGCTTTGACGCATTTCTTGCCGTCTCGGCGCGCCCAAGTCAAACCGGCGATGGGCCAGCGATGGGCCGGCGATGGGCTTCGTGCGCTGCACAAAGCGCTTTCAATTGCCCGCCTTTTGCGCATATCCTCAAAGCTTGCCGAGCGGAAACAGTCGGTTAAATCACTGGGAGCCAGCTACATGCCCGCAAAGACCGATCCGGTGGCCATCAAGAAATACGCAAACCGCCGTCTCTACAATACGGGCACGAGCACATATGTGACGCTGGAAGACCTGGCCGAGATGGTCAAGCGCGGCGAGGATTTCACGGTGCAGGACGCCAAGTCCGGCGACGACATCACGCATTCGGTGCTGACGCAGATCATCTTCGAGCTGGAAAACCGCGACGGCCAGAACATGCTGCCGATCCCGTTCCTGCGCCAGCTCATCGCCTTTTACGGCGACCAGATGCAGATGGTGGTGCCAAGCTTCCTCGAGCAGTCGATGGTGGCCTTCGCCAAGGAGCAGGAGCGCTTTCGCCAGCAAATGAAGGATGCGATGGGGAAGACGCCCATGGGCATGATGCCGATGGCCGCGCCGCTGAAGGCGATGGAAGACCAGGCCCGGCGCAATGCCGAGATGTTCCAGAACGCGATGCGCATGTTCACGCCCTTTCCGATGCACGGCGCGGCTGGGGGCGAGGCGGCGAAGGGCGAGGACGAGCCCGAAGCGGCGAAGGGCGACGATCTTTCCGAACTGAAGGAACAGATCGCCGCGATGCAGCGCAAGCTGGATCAGATGGGGCGGTAGGTTCGGCGCGTCGGCGCTTCTGGGCGCTGAATTGTCGATCGCGGAGCCGGCTTTTTTTCTGAATTGACCCCCACCCTTTATCCCTCCCCACAAGGGGGAGGGAGGGCGTCTTCGTTGCGCTCAGCCTTCCGCTTGGCACTTGCATTGACAGGAAAAAAACGACGCTGACGAACTCCCTCCCCCTTGTGGGGAGGGATAAAGGGTGGGGGTCGCCTTCACCAAAACCGGTGCCGACCATCCCGCGCCGCAGACCTACCAACCCATTGCGCAACCGTCCTTGCGGGGGTCGGAACCGGCGATGAGGAAGCCGGATTTTTCGTCGATGACGATCGCCTGGCCGCCGCCATGGGGGGCCGGGGCGTTCTGGACACGGTGACCACGGCGTTCGAGTTCGGCGCGGATGTCGGGGCCGATGCCGGTTTCGGCGTTGAGGATTTCGCCGGTATCTTCCCAGAAGATGCGGGGGTGGTCGATGGCGGCCTGCGGGTCCATGCTGTGGTCGGCGATGTTGGAGAGAACATGGGCGTGGCCCATGGGCTGGTAGTCGCCGCCCATGACGCCGAAGGAGATCGCCGCCTTGCCGCCCCGCGTCGCCATGGCCGGGATGATGGTGTGCATCGGCCGCTTGCCGGGGCCGATCTCGTTGGGATGGCCGGCGGCGAGCGAGAAGCCGGCGCCGCGGTTCTGGAGGGTTATGCCGGATTTCTCCGTCACGACCTTCGAGCCGAAGCCGTGATAGGTCGAGTTGATGAAGGAGACGGCGCGGCGGTCGCGGTCGACGACCGTCAGATAGACGGTGTCCGAGGACGGCATTTGCGGCGGTGCGATGTCGTCGTTGCGGCGGGCCATGTCAATGCGCGAGGCGAGCGCGTCGATATAGGCGTCCGACAGGAGTTCGGCCGGCGTCACGGTCATGGTGTTCGGATCGGCGACCAGGTGGTCGCGGACCGAATAGGCGATACGCGCGGCCTCGATTTCCATGTGGACGCGATCGGCCGAATCCGGCGCGAGGCGGCCGGCGCCGAGCTTTGCCATCAGGCGCAACAGGATCAAAGCCGTGATGCCCTGGCCGTTGGGCGGGATCTCGTGGACGTCGTAGTCGCCGTAGCGCGTCGCGATCGTGTCGACCCAATCCGCCGAGACGGCGGCGAGGTCGGACTCGGTCAAGAGGCCACCGAGCGACTTGACCGTGGCGGCGATCTCGGCGCCGATTTCGCCCTGGTAGAAGGCCTTCGAACCGTCCTTCGCTATCGCGCGGAAGGTCCTGGCGAGCGCGGGCGCCGCGTGGCGCGAGCCGACCGGCGGGGCCTTGCCATCGACGAGATAGTGCTTTGCACCGCCGGCATCCCTTGACAGGAGGTCGACGGCCTTCGGCCAGTCGAGGGCGACGCGTCCATGAACGGCGTAGCCCTCTTCCCCGTAGCGGATGGCATCGGTGAAGAGTTCGTCGAAGCCCTTTCTGCCGAAGCGGTTCGCGAGCTTTTCCCAGGCATCGATGGCGCCGGGAACTGTGATCGGCAGAGCGCCGTGCTCGGGCATCGCGTTGAGGCCCTTTTCGCGAAACCATTCCGGATCGGCCGCCATCGGCGCGCGGCCGGACCCGTTCAGGCCGTGAATCTTTCCGTCGGGTTCGGCGAGGATGACGAAGCAGTCGCCGCCGATGCCGGTCATGTGCGGTTCGACCACGCAGAGCGTCGCGCAGGCGGCGATGGCCGCATCGACGGCATTTCCGCCCGACCGGAGCACCGAGAGCGCGGTCATGGTGGCGAGCGGGTGCGATGTCGCGGCCATGCCGTTGTCGGCATAGACGGCCGAGCGGCCGGGCAGGTCGAAATTGCGCATGCGTTTGTCTCTCCCATTTCGGCCCGATGGTCCCGAGGCCGGTCGGGTAATAGTTCGCATGTTCAGTTCGGCAAGATCAATGGCGCCCTGCGCCAAGGGGAGCTTTCAATGTTTTGACCTTGCGTCCGCTGGTGGTTGCGCTGCACCATGCGGCCCCACGCAAGCTGGAGGGCCTTCCTTGCAGATCCAGAAAATCCTCGTCGCCAACCGATCCGAAATCGCGATCCGCGTGTTCCGCGCGGCCAACGAACTCGGCATCAAGACCGTCGCGATCTGGGCGGAGGAGGACAAGTATTCGCTGCATCGCTTCAAGGCGGACGAGAGCTATCAGGTCGGGCGCGGCGCGCATCTGGCGAAGGATCTGGGGCCGATCGAAAGCTATCTGTCGATCGACGAGGTGATCCGGGTGGCGAAGCTCTCCGGGGCGGATGCGATCCATCCGGGCTACGGACTTTTGTCGGAAAGCCCGGAATTCGCGGAGGCCTGTGCGGAAAACGGCATCGTGTTCATCGGGCCAACGCCTGAGACGATGCGCCGGCTCGGCAACAAGGTCGCAGCGCGCAACCTCGCCATCGAAGTGGGCGTGCCGGTGGTGCCGGCGACCGAGCCGCTGCCGGACGACATGGATGCGGTGAAGACGATGGCTGCCGAGATCGGCTACCCGGTGATGCTGAAGGCCTCGTGGGGCGGTGGCGGGCGGGGGATGCGCGCGATCCGCGCCGAGGCCGACCTCGCCCGCGAGGTGACGGAGGCCAAGCGGGAGGCCAAGGCCGCCTTCGGCAAGGACGAGGTCTATCTGGAAAAACTGGTCGAACGCGCGCGCCATGTCGAGGTGCAGGTGCTGGGCGACACCCATGGCAATGCCGTCCACCTTTTCGAGCGCGACTGCTCGATCCAGCGGCGCAACCAGAAGGTCGTGGAGCGCGCGCCCGCGCCCTATCTCGACGCGCAGCAGCGGGCGGAATTGTGCGCCCATGCCCTGAAGATCGCCAAGGCCACGGATTATGTCGGCGCGGGCACGGTCGAATTCCTGACGGATGCCGATACGGGGAAGTTCTACTTCATCGAGGTCAATCCGCGCATCCAGGTCGAACATACGGTGACCGAGGAGGTGACCGGGATCGACATCGTCAAGGCGCAGATTCGCATCCTTGAAGGGGCGGCGATCGGCACGGCTGAGTCGGGCGTGCCGGCGCAGGACAGGATTTGGCTGAACGGCCACGCGCTGCAATGCCGGATCACGACCGAGGACCCGGAGCAGAATTTCATCCCCGACTATGGCCGGATCACCGCCTATCGCGGCGCGACGGGCTTCGGAATCCGGCTCGACGGAGGCACGGCCTATTCGGGCGCGGTCATCACGCGGTTCTACGATCCGCTTCTGGAGAAGGTGACGGCGTGGTCGCCGTCTGCCGACGAGACGATTCTGAGAATGGACCGGGCACTGCGGGAGTTTCGCATTCGCGGCGTGGCGACCAACCTGACCTTTCTCGAGGCGATCATCGGGCACCCAAGTTTCCGCGACAATTCCTATACGACCAAGTTCATCGACACGACGCCCGAGCTCTTCACGGCGGTGAAGCGGCAGGACCGGGCGACGAAGCTCTTGAACTATCTCGCCGATGTTTCGGTGAACGGGCACCCCGAGGCGCGCGGACGGCCGAAGCCGAAGGCGGATGCGCTGAAGCCGAAGGTGCCGTTCGTCGGCGGCGCGGTGCCCGACGGGACCAAGCAGCGGCTCGACGCGGACGGGCCGGAAGCCTTTGCGAAATGGATGCGGGCCGAGAAGAAGGTGCTCGTGACCGACACGACGATGCGCGACGGTCACCAGTCGCTGCTTGCCACACGCATGCGCACGCACGACATCGCGGCGATCGCCGGCACCTATGCGCGGGCGCTGCCGCAGCTTCTGTCGCTCGAATGCTGGGGCGGGGCGACGTTCGACGTCGCGATGCGGTTCCTCACGGAGGACCCGTGGGAGCGGCTCGCCAAGGTGCGCGAGGGGGCGCCGAACATCCTCTTGCAGATGCTGCTGCGCGGGGCGAATGGCGTCGGCTACACGAACTATCCCGACAATGTGGTGCGCTATTTCGTGCGGCAGGCAGCGGCCGGGGGCATCGACCTCTTCCGCGTCTTCGACTGCCTCAACTGGGTGGAGAACATGCGTGTCTCGATGGACGCGGTGCGCGAGGAGGGGCGGCTTTGCGAAGCGGCGATCTGCTACACCGGCGACATCAACGACCCCGACCGGGCCAAGTACGACCTCAAATACTATGTCGGGCTCGCGCGCGAACTGGAGGCGGCCGGCGCACATATCATCGCCATCAAGGACATGGCGGGGCTGCTGAAGCCGGCGGCGGCGAAGATGCTGTTCCGCACGCTGCGCGAGGAAACGGACCTGCCGCTCCATTTCCATACGCATGATACGTCCGGCATCGCGGCGGCGACCGTGCTGGCGGCGGTGGAAGGTGGCGTGGACGTGATCGACGCGGCAATGGATGCGCTTTCGGGCAACACTTCGCAGCCCTGCCTCGGCTCGATCGTGGAGGCGCTGAAGGGCGATGCACGCGACCCCGGGCTCGACCCCGAATGGATCCGGAAGATTTCGCTCTACTGGGAGGCGGTGCGCAACCAGTACGCCGCGTTCGAGAGCGACCTGAAAGGGCCGGCCTCGGAGGTCTATCTGCACGAGATGCCGGGCGGACAATTCACCAACCTGAAGGAGCAGGCGCGTTCGCTGGGGCTGGAATCCCGCTGGCACGACGTCGCGCAGGCCTATCACGACGCCAATCTGATGTTCGGCGACATCGTCAAGGTGACGCCGTCGTCGAAGGTCGTCGGCGACATGGCGCTGATGATGGTCAGCCAGGATCTGACGGTGGAAGATGTCGAGAATCCGGGCAAGGACATCTCCTTTCCCGACTCCGTCGTCTCCATGCTGAAAGGCGATCTCGGCCAGCCGCCGAAGGGCTGGCCGGTGGGCCTGCAGAAGAAGGCACTGAAGGGCGAGAAGCCGATCACCGTTCGCCCCGGTTCGCTGCTTGCGCCGGCCGATCTCGACGCGGATCGCAAGAGCATCGAGGAGAAGCTGGAGCGCGCACTTTCCGATTTCGAGTTCGCATCCTGGCTGATGTATCCGAAAGTGTTCTCGGACTTCGCCGCCGCGCAGGACGAATACGGTCCCGTCTCGACACTGCCGACGCCGGTCTATTTTTACGGCATGGAACAGGAGGACGAGATCTTCGTCGAGATCGAGCGCGGCAAGACGCTCGTGATCCGCTGCCTTGCGATCGGCGAGACCGATGAGAAGGGCATGGTGACCGTGTTCTTCGAACTCAATGGCCAGCCGCGGCGCGTGAAAGTTCCAAACCGAACGCATGGGGCGGGCGGCGCGAAGGCGCGGGCCAAGGCGGAAGCGGGCAACGGAGCCCATGTCGGCGCGCCGATGCCGGGGGTGGTCTCGACGCTCGCCGTTTCCGCCGGGCAGAAGGTGTCGGCCGGCGACGTGCTGCTTTCGATCGAGGCGATGAAGATGGAAACCGCGCTCCATGCCGAGCGCGACGGCGAGATTGCAGAGGTTCTGGTGCGCGCCGGCGACCAGATCGACGCCAAGGACCTCCTGGTCGTCTACGCCGGCTGAAATGGAAAAGGCCCGGTCGAAGCCGGGCCTTGCTCAAATTCCGGCGATGCCGATCAGCGGGTGATGAAGGACTGGAAGATGTAGCCCTTCTGGCCCTTGTAGCTGACTTCGCACCAGCGGCAATCGGTCTCCGCCTCAATCGACGCGTTGGCGGGCACGACGGTCAGAACGGCGGCGCCATCCTCCGGAGCCGCGCGCATGTTCACGTACTGCGTGGCCTTGGCGGGGCTGAGATTGGACGACGCGACAACGGGCTCGGCTTCGACCTTCTCGTCCTCGGTGACGAGGGCGGCATCGAACGCGCTGCGCTCGGAAGCCGGCGATGCGGGGCGCGAGGGGGCAAAGCCGGCGGCGGTGGCCGGAATGCCCGAAGTCGTCAGCCCTTCGATGTTGCCCATGGCGCCGGCGATCTCGGCAGCGGCCACGGTTTCGTCGACGGCCTGCTTGAGCGCAGTCAGTTTGTCTTCGTCGACCGACAGCGCCTCGGCGCTCCAGCGCGGATCGTCCGCAGCGAGGCCGGCCGATTGCGTCGGCGCGGAGATTTTGGACTGGGTTGTCGCAGTGGGCTCGGGGGCCGCCGTGCGGGCCGGTTCGGCGGCAGCGAGTGCCGGTGCGTCGGCGATTGCGGTTTCTTCGGCAGGTTCGGGCTGGGCGAGGGCGGCGGTGTCGACCGTCTCGGCGACGAGGGCGTTCGTGGCGGTGTCGGAACTGGCCATGCTGCGAATGAGCGGGCCTGCGGCGAGCGCGCCGACGAGCGCAAGTCCGGCGAGACCGATCGCGGCCGGCACGGAAGCCTTGCGCAGGAGGCTGCGTGATTTCAGAACCGGAGCCGCTCCCTGGTCCAGTCCCTCGCCATTCCAGTCGATGCGTCGACGCGGATTGTCTGTAGACATGCCTTCACCCTGGCTGTTTGTGCTTGGCGCGGCGTGGCACTGCCCGGCAAAAAGCGGGCAGAGACGGGGCGCGAAGCGAAATTCGTGAATCCCTCTTCGCGCGACCATACCATCGATTGTGGCGCTGATGAGCCCGAGTTAATCACGCGTTAAGCTTCCGGAGGCTGTGGCGGACTTGTCACGCAACGAAATTATTTGTACAACCGATATTAAATCGATTTAAATTGGCCATTTAGACCAAATTGCATATTGCAGGGAGTAACGAAACGTGAATCCGGGATTTCCTCGAATCCGTATTGCCGTCGCGCTCGCCTTCCTGGCCAATGGGCTCGTCATTGGCGCATGGGCACCGCAAATCCCGGCGCTCATGGAGCGGCTGGAGGTGACGGAAAGCCGGCTCGGCCTCTTGATTCTCGTCTTCGGCCTTGGCGCTCTGGTCGCGATGCCGTGGTGCGGCGGGTTGATCGCGCGGCACGGATCCCAGCGGCCGTTGGCCGGATTTGCCGTCCTCCTGCCGTTTGCGCTTCCCGCCGTGGTCCTCGCTCCCGGCTTTGCCAGCGCGGGTTTGGCGATGTTCTGCTTCGGCGCGATCACCGGCGGCATGGATGTGGCGATGAATGCCAATGCCGTCGCGGTGGAGCGCAAACTGGACCGCGCGATCATGTCGTCTTCGCACGGCTTCTGGAGCCTTGGCGGCTTTGCCGGCGCGGCGGCGGGCGGCGCGCTGCTTCAGGCGCATGGCGCATTGGCGCAGGCGGTCGTCGTCGCCGCCATATCAGCGGCGGTCGTCGTCGCGATGCTGGCGTGGTCCTTGCACGACCGGCCGGCCGCGCATGCCGAAAAGCCAGCGACACGCTGGCCGCTGACGCCGCTGCCCTATCTGCTCGGGCTGGCGGCGTTGTTCGGCATGATCCCCGAGGGGGCGGTGCTGGACTGGGCCGCGCTCTACCTGCAGCGCGAACTTGGCTCGTCCGTCGCCACGGCGAGCCTCGCCTTTGCCGGATTTTCCGGCGCGATGGCCTTGATGCGCTTTTCGGGCGACGCCATCCGAAACCGGTTCGGGGCGGTCACGACGATGCGGGTCTCGTGCCTGATCGCGGGGCTCGGGCTGGTTGGCGCCGGCCTGTCGCCTGGCGCTTCGCTGTCTATCGCGTTCTTCGCGCTGGCCGGTCTCGGCATCGCCAATGTCGTGCCGATCGCCTTTTCGGCAGCGGGCAACCAGCCGGGCCTGTCGCCGGGCGTCGGGATGAGCGTCGCGACCACGATGGGTTATTCGGGCATCCTCGTCGCGCCGTCGGCGATCGGCTTCATCGGCGAGCGAACAGGCTTCGCGCCGATTTTCGTCGCGCTTGCGCTGGTGCTGTTCACGCTTGCCGCGCTTGCGCGGCTCGTCGCGACGGCGGATCGTCAGAAAGTCATCGCATAGGCCTTCAGGTGTTCGTGCAGGTGCTCGGCCACGCGGCGGATGCGCGGCGAGGCGCGCACGTCACGGTGCATGGCAAGCCACATCGGCAGGGCCGGCAGCGTCATGCCGGCAAGGACGATTTCGACGCCGCAAGTTCGGCGCACGAGCCCCCGCTGGGCAAAGCCGATGCCGAGCCCGGACTTCACCAGCTCCCAGAATACGATCTGGTTGTCGGTGCGCACGCCGAAGGCGTGGCGGTCGATCTCGACGCCGAAGCCGCGGAAGCCGGCGATGAGGTCGAGGCCGCGATCATAGCCGACCAGGTCGTGGTCGATCAGATCTTCGGGATTTCCGGGGCGTCCGCGCCGGTCGAGATAGGCCGTGGATGCGCAAGCGCAAAGCGGCAGGTCCGCGATCTTGCGGGCGACGAGGTCGAGCTGCGAGGGCTCGACCATGCGGACCGCGATGTCCGCGTCGCGGCGCAGAAGGTTTTCGACCGTGTTTGAGGCGACGATCTCGATCTCGATGGCGGGCTCGGATCGACACAGCGGCTCGAGAATTTCCGGCAGCACATAGGCGGCGACGATTTCGCTGGCGCTGATGCGCACGGTGCCAGCGAGCGCCTCGGCGCGGCCGGTGGCAAGGCGCGCAAATCCGTCGGCGGCGGCGTTCATTTCGGATGCGCGGGCGAAGAGCCGGGCTCCCTCCTCGGTCGGTGCGTAGCCGCGTGGCCCGCGCTGGAAGAGCGTGAGGCCGAGTTCGGCTTCGAGCGCCTGGATGTGCCGGCCGAGGGAGGGTTGCGACATGCCGAGCCGGCGCGCGGCGGCCGACAGGCTGCCCGTCTCGGCAACGGCGTAGAAGGAACGGATCAAAGACCAGTCGGTCATGTAATCTATCCGAAAATGAATAATCACGCGTCGAATTTGGCGAATGTCCATTCTTATTCGAAAGGCGGATGATCCGTCCATCGAAACGCGACGATGGAGCTGGAACATGAAAACGGTGGTCATACTGGGCGCTGGCGGACGGGTCGGACACGAGATCGCCAAGGCATTCGTCGCCGCCGGCTGGCTGGTCAGGGGCGTTGCGCGCGGTGCGAAGGCGCAGAGCCTTGCCGCCGGCGTGGAGCCGGTCGCGGCCGACGCAAGCGACGGCGACGCACTGGTCGCGGTTTGCAAAGGCGCCGACATCATCGTCCATGGGCTGAACCCGCTCTACACCGAGTGGGAGGAAAAGGTGATGCCGTTGGCGCGGAACGTGCTGGAGGCTGCGCGCGTGAATGGCGCGACGATCATGCTGCCTGGGAACGTCTACAATTTCGGTCTCGAGATCGGGATGAACATGGCGGAGGGCGATCCGCAGATCGGCTCGACCGCGAAGGCCCGCATTCGCATCGAGATGGAGTCGATGCTGGAGGCGGCTGCGCGGCTGGACGGCGTGCGCACCATCGTCATCCGGGCCGGCGATTTCTACGGCGGCGAGAAGCCGGGGACGTGGCTCGACGAACTCGTGCTCGCCAAGCTGGACAAGGGCGTCTTCACCTGGCCGGGCCCGATGGACGTTGCGCATTCCTTTGCCTACCTGCCGGATCTTGCGCTGGCTTTCGTGGCGGTCGCAGAGCGGCGCGCGGACCTTGCGCCGTTCGAGGTGCTGCATTTCGCCGGCCATACGGTGACGGGGCAGGAGATGAAGGCCGCAACGGAGCGCGCGGTCGGGCGGCCTCTCCTGCGGCGCGGCGTGCCATGGCCGCTCCTGCGCGCCGCGGGACTGTTCGTGCCGATGATTCGGGAACTGGCGGCGATGTCCTATCTGTGGCGCGCGCCGCACTCGCTCGACGGGCGCAAGCTGGCAGGCCTCGTTCCCGACTTGCGTGAGAACTCAATGGAAGGTGCGATGGAGAACGTGGTCCGCGACATGACGCGGCAGAAGGCGGCCTGAAAGAAGTAACGCCCGGCAGCGCGTTTGCGCTGCCGGGCGAAGGCGTGCTCCGTCTCGCGGAGGACCGGATCGGTGGCGCCGGTGCGCTAGATTCGGCCCATCAACACGAGGATCAGCACTACTACCAGGACGACCCCGAGGATGCCCGACGGGCCGTAGCCCCAGCCGCGCGAGTGCGGCCAGGCCGGAATGGCGCCGAGCAGGATCAGGATCAGAATAATGATCAGAATCGTTCCGACTGACATGGCAAGTTCCCCAACTCTCCTTGAACAGGACGATCCTGTTCTTCGCCGATAATGCGCGAAGCGGCCCGCAAGTTCCGCGGGCCGCTTCATGAGCCGCTAAAACAGCTATTCGGCGGGCGCTGGCAGCGCGTCGGGGGTCTTTTCGGCCGTTTCCTTCGGCTTGCGGCGTAAGAGCCACTGCCAGAAGGTCCGGCGCGTCTCTCCCGGCTTGACGTGCTCGCGCGTGAACACCATCAGCGCCGCCGGCGTGACGACCAGCGTCAGCACCGTAGCGAAGGACAGGCCGTAGACGATCGCCGAGGAGAGCGAGATCCACCACTGCGTCGACGGCGCGTTGATCGTCGTCTCGTGGTGGAAGAGCTCGAGCCCGAGGCCGAAGGCAATCGGCGCGACACCGAAGATCGCAGACAGGGCGGTGAGCACGACCGGACGGGCGCGCTCGCGGCAGGTCTGCAGGATCGCGTCCATCTTCGACATGCCCTCGTGACGCAGGAGGTCATAGGTGTCGATCAGGACGATGTTGTTGTTCACCACCACGCCGGCGAGCGCGATGATGCCGATGCCCGACATCACGACGCCGAAGGTCTGCCCGGTCAACAGTAGGCCAAGGAAGACGCCGATCGTCGACATGACCACCGTCATCAGCACCAGGAAGACGCTGGTGAACTTGTTGAACTGGGCGAGCAACACCACGAAGATCAGGAAGATCGCAGCGCCGAACGCCTTGGTCAGGAAGGCGCTCGCCTCGGCGCTTTCCTCGCTCGAACCGGCAAGGCGCCACCGGTTCTGGCCCATATCCATCTCGGACAGGGCCTGCGTGACTTCAGCCTGGACCTCGGCGACCTGATAGCCGGTGGCAATGTTGGCCTGGACAACGATCGTGCGTTCGCCGTCGATGCGGTTGAGGATGCCCGTCCGCGCCTGCGGCTCGCGGGTGACGAAGTTCGAGATCGGCACCGCGCCCTGCGGCGTCTGGACCCTGAGCTGGTCGAGGCTCGACAGCGTGCGGCGGTCGTCGGGCAGGCGCAGGCGGATGTCGACCGCGTCGTCGACGCCGGCCGGGCGGTAGTCGGTGAGCTTCAGACCGGTGGTGACGAGCTGGACGACCGTGCCGACCTGGCTCGGCGAGACGCCGTAGAGCGCCGCCTTGGCGCGATCGACTTTGAGCGCCCAGTCGACGCCAGGCGGCGGCAGGCCGTCCGAAATCTCGATGACGCCGGGAATCTGCGCGATACGGGCGGCAACCGCGGCGGCCTGATCCTTGAGCCCTTCCGGGTTCGCCGCCGACAGGCGCACCTGGATCGGCTGTCCGGTCGGCGGACCGGCTTCGGGCACGCGCACCTGGACCTCGACTCCGGGAATGCCCGACATCTCGGCGCGCAAATCGTTCAGGATTTCGCTGGCGGCCTTGCGTTCGCGCCAGTCGAGGAACTCGTACTGGATGACGCCGACGACGTCCTCGTCGATGTCCTGCCCGCCGCCGCGCGTCTGGCCGACGCGGGTGTAGACGGACGAGACGCCGGGCCAGCCGAGAAGCCGCTCTTCCGCCTGGCGCGTGGCCGCATCCATTTCGGCAAGCGAGAGATTGCCGCGTGCATGGACGTACATCAGGCCGTATTCGGGCTCGACATTGGGGAAGAATTCGACGCCCGCGCCATATTGCGTGTAGCTGTACTGGACGCCGACGAGCAGGCCGACGGTAAGGAGCAGGACCGTCTTGGGGAAAGCGACGGCCTTTTTCACGATCGCCATGTAGAGCCCGTCGGGCTTGCCCTCCGGATGCGGCTCGGCCTTGGCGAACATCGCGCCGAGCGTCGGCGTGAAGACCAGCGCGAAGAGCATCGATGCCGACAGCGTCACGATCAGCGTGAGCGGCAGATACTTCATGAACTCGCCGACGATGCCGGGCCAGAAGAGCAGCGGCGAGAAGGCCGCGATGCGCGTCATGGTCGCCGCTATGACGGGGCCGGCCATGCGGTTTGCCGCCAGTTCGAAAGCAGCGCGCTTGTCCATGCCTTCGGCCATGCGACGCTCGGCGAACTCGGTGACGATGATGGCATCGTCGACCAGCATCCCCACCGCCAGGATCAGGCTGAACAGGACGATCATGTTGACCGTGTAGCCCATCAGCGAAAGCGCCAGGATGCCCATCAGGAACGATGCGGGAATGGCCAGGCCGATGAGGAGCGAGGCACGGCCCGACAGCGCATAGAGGATGACGATGAAGACCAGGATGACCGCGATCAGGACGTGGTTCTGCAGGTCGCCGAGGAGCTGGCGGACCATGTCCGACTTGTCCTGGCTGTAGGAGATGTCCACCGCGATGGGGAGCGATTCCTGGAAGGCCGCAGCCACGACCTTCACCTGGTCGACCGTGTCGATCAGATTTGCGCCGGAGCGCTTCTTGACCTCGATGGCGATGGCGGGACGCCCGTCGAGGCGGGTGATCGTGTCGGCTTCCTTGAAGGTGGAGCGGATGGTGGCAAGGTCCTGCGCGCGCACGACCGCATTCGGGCCGGCGACGATCGGCAGGTTGGCGACGTCCTCGACATTCTCGATCAGCGAGGGGACCTTGACCGGGTAGCGGCCTTCGGCGCCCTGCAGCGCGCCGGCGGCCACGAGGCTGTTGCCGGCATTGACGCCCTGGATCATCTGATCGAGCTGAAGTCCGTAGGAGGAAAGCTTGACCGGATCGATCACCACGTCGACCTGCTCGTCGCGCGTGCCCTGCAGCGCGCCCTCGAGCACGCCCGGCACTTCCTCGATACGGTCGCGCAATTCGCGCGCCGTGTGGGCGAGGACGCGCTCGGGCAGATCGCCGGACAAGGTGACGACGAGGACCGGGAACTCGGAGACATTCACCTCGTTGACGGTCGGCTCCTCGACACCCTGCGGCAGTTCGCGCCGTGCGTCGGACACCTTGGCGCGCACGTCTTCCAGGGCGTTGGAGAAGTCATAGCCCGGCTGGAACTCGACCAGCACGAAGCCGCCGCCTTCATAGGCGGCAGAGCGCATTTCCTTGACGCCAGACAGGCCCTTCATCTGCATCTCGACGGGCCGCAGCAGAAGCCTTTCCGAATCCTCCGGCGAGATGCCCTGATAGGCCAGGCTCACATAGATGATCGGGATCGCGATGTCGGGCTCGGCCTCCTTCGGGATCGACTGGTAGGACAGCGCGCCCGCCACGACCAGGAACAGGAGGATCGAGATCGTCAGGCGGGCATTGTTGATGGCTATGCGAACAATGTTCATAGCGGATCGTCCCTGGCGCGCGGAGAAAGGCCGTGGCCCTTCCCGGCCGCAATCGTATTATTCGGTTCCGGCGCGGGCGACTTCGCCTGCCAGGCCGCGGATCGTCTCCTCGTCGGCCTCGATGGCGTTGACCGTGTCGCCCTCGGCGACGAGGTCCTGGCCGGAGACGATGACGCGGGCATCGGCCGGAATGCCGGCCAGCATCAGCCCTTCGGGCGTGTCGTCGACGAGATCGATCGGTACGAATAGGACCTTGCCGGCCGGGTCGACGGCGCGGATGCCAAGATCGCCCTCCATGCTCAGCGTGACGACGGAGCGCGGCAGGCGGACCGATTCGACCGGCTTGGCGCGCAGCGTCATCTCGGTCGTCATGCCGGCGGGGATGTCGTTGTCCGGATTGTCGATGGCCACCTCGACCTGGAAGGTACGGGTCTGGCTCGACGCGTCGCGCGAGATGTAGCGGATTTCGCCTTCGACGACGTCGCCATTGACGAGGCGCACCTCGGCGCGGTCGCCGCGCGTGACGTAGCCAAGGTCGCGCTCGCCGACCTCGCCGGTGGCGACGATCGGATCGAGGGCGAGGATCGTGGCGATCTCGGTGCCCAGCATGACCGAGCCGCCGATCTCGACATTGACGCGGTCGATCAGGCCGGAAAAGGGCGCGCGGACCTCGTTGCGGGTGAGCTCGGCCAGCGCTTCCTCGAGCTGCGAGCGCGCCGCGGCCAGCGCCGAGCGGGCATTGTCGGCCTGGAGCCGCGGCAGCGAACCGGACTGGACGAGACGCTCGGCGGCCTGTGCTTCAGCTTCGCGCTGCGAGAGCAACTGGCGCGCGGTCTCGACGGCAGCCTCCTTGCCCTCGGCATCGAGCCGCAAAATGAGGTCGCCCGCCTGGACGGTCTGGCCCTTGGAAATCGGCAATTCGGCGATGATGCCGGCGGAGCGGGCGGCAAGGACCGAACGCTTGTCGGCCTCGGTCAGGCCGGACATGCGGATGGCGCGCGAATGCTCGACGCGGGGCGGGCGCACGACGGCCACGGTGTGGCGCTTGGCCTCGACCTGAGGTGCCTCGGACTCTTGAGAGCCGGTCTCGTTCTGCGCAGAGCCCACGGACGAAAACTCGCCTGTGGTCACCCACGCAGCCGTGGCGACAAACACGGCGATCGCCGCGACCTTGTGAAACTTGAACTTCGACATTGTCGGTTAATCCGGTTTCGGGACCTGCGGGCGCATCTTCGCGCCTTCGCCCTCGCTTCAGATGGCGCTGCTCGATCCCGTCTTCAAACGGTCTGAAACCACGCGGGCTTCTACATCATCGCGCTGTGCGCAAACAGTCACAATTCGTCATCCATCCATCACTCCTGCCAATTCTGCGGACAGTTCATTCGCCGGCCTCTTGCGCAGGACAGGGCGCGCCGAGCGCCGTCCAGCGTTCGAGCGCCGCAAAGGTTTCCCCGGCCGAGCCGGGCGCGGGTTCGCGGCCGGGACCGGGGTCCCAGCCCCATGCGACCAGCGCGTCGTCGCGGACGTGGACCGCGACCGCTTCGAGGTCCATGCCGCCGGTGCGGTCCGGGTCCTTGATCTGGGCGCAGATCTCGGCCGAGCTCTTTTCGAACCAGACCATCTCGGCTGGCGCGAGGTGCCAGTTCGGCGCCCCAGGCGGGCCGTGCGGGATCTGCGCATTCGTTTCCTGATGGCAGGTCTGGCAGGTCATGCCCGTATTGCCAAAACCGTCCGGCCCGCGCCGCACGTTGAAGGGGTGGATGCGCGTTGCGCCGTAATGCGCGCCCGACCAGCGCGGGTGGTCGTCCTCGGTGTGGCAATTGGCGCAGCGCGGGTGGGAAAAGACCTCGTAGACCTTCTGCCATTCAGCAAGGCGCGGCCTCCCGCGCGGCCGAATCCTGCGCGAGCACGGGCGCAGGCAGGGCCAGCAGGATGAGCGCTATCAAAAACCTCATGCGAAGGCGACCTCGCGTGACAGGGGCAACTGACGAACGCGCTTGCCCGTCAGCGCGAAGACCGCGTTGGCGAGGGCGGCGATGGAAGTCGGCGTCGAAAGTTCGCCGACGCCGCCCATCTTCTCGGCGTTTTCGAGGATCGCGATCTCGAACCGGGGGCACTGGTGCATGCGCATCGCGTCGTAGTCGTGGAAGTTCGACTGCTCGACGCGGCCCTCGCGAAGGGTGATCTCCTGGTTCATCGCCGAGGAGAAACCGAAGACCGCGCCGGAGACGAGCTGCGCCTCGATGATCGACGGGTCGAGCGCGATGCCGACATCGGCGGCGATCCAGGTCTTCTCGATGCGGATGCCGGCCGGGGTTTCGGCGATCTCGACGATCTGGGCGACCCACGAGCCGAAGGCGAGCGCGAAGGCGAAACCGCGCGCGCGGCCTTCAGCTACCCGCTCGCCCCAGTTTGCCATCTCGGCGACGCGGTCGACGACGCCGAGCGCGGCGGGATAGTCGGCGACGAGCCGGCGGCGCAGCTCGACAGGGTCGATCCCGCCCGCGACCGCGATCTCGTCGAGGAAGCCTTCATGGAAATAGGTGTTGAAGGAGAGGCCGACCGATCGCCAGAAGCCGACCGGCACGCCGAGATCGGCCTTGATACCGCGCACGCGGTAGTTCTCGATCGCATAAGGCTGGTCGTGCGCGCCTTGGGTGATCGTGGCGTCGGGACCGACGGGCGAGATCGACGGGAAGGTCCGGCGCATGACGCTGCCGAGGATGGAGGGCGCGGCGATCGTCATGTCGAGCGCGACGGGCAAGCCTGCATCGTCGAGGCGGGCGCGGAAGCGGCCTTTCGCGGCGGGGCGGAAGACGTCGCGTCGGATGTCCTCCTCGCGCGTCCACGTGACCTTGACGGGGCGTCCGCCGGCAGCGTCCGCAAGGAGCGCGGCGTAGATCGAGAAGTCCACCTCGCGCCGACCGAAGCCGCCGCCCATCTGCGTCGTGTGGACCGTGACGTCTTCCGTGTCCATGCCGAGCGCGGAGGCGCAAAGCTGCGCGGTGAGCGTCGGCACCTGATTGGGCGCCCAGACCGTGAGCTTGCCGTCGGCGATCTTCGCGGTCGCGTTCATCGGCTCCATGCATGCATGGGCCAGAAGCGGCACGGTGTACTCGGCCTCGACGAACCGGTCGCGCGGGGCGTCCGCGAAGAGCGTTTCAACGTCGCCGTCATTGCGCATCGACGAGCCGGACGCCGGGTCGGCCAGCGCCTCCGTCAGCCGCGCATCGATCGCGGCACTGTCGGCCGGATAGTCGGGCGTGCCCCAATCCGCCTCGATCAGGTTTGCGGCACGGAAGGCTGCCCAGGTGTTGGTGGCGAGGATGCCGAAGCCGTGGCCATAGGTCGAGGCGATCGGCACGATGCGGATGACGCCCGGCACGGCCTCCGCTTTCGATAAATCCGCATTCGCCGGCTCGCGCCAGAAAACCGGGCTCATCTTCACCGTGCCAAAGAGCATGTCCGGCGCGGAAACGTCGATGCCGAAGACGGGCGCGCCGGTCGCCTTGGCGAGCATGTCGACGCGCTGCTGGGAGGTTCCGAGAAGCTTCCAGTGGGAAGGTTCGCGCAAGCGGATGTTGGAGGGCGGCTCGATTCCTGCAGCGTCGCGCGCGAGCGCGCCATAGGTCAGGCGCTGGCCGGAAGCCTCGTAGATCACCGCGCCGTCCGCCGTCGTCAGCTCCGCGGCGGCCACGCCCAAACGGCGGGCGGCGGCCTCGGTGAGCATGATGCGAGCGGCGGCACCGGCCTGGCGCATGCGCACGAAGCCGTCGCGGGTCGAGGACGAGCCGCCCGTCGCCTGCAGGCCAAGCACCTTGGCGACGGTGCCGAAACTGCTGCGTACGACCTCGGCCATCAGGCTCTCGTCGAAGAAGGGGAAGGGGCCTGCCTCTTCCATCATCGCCGCGTTGTAGTAGGCGGGCGAGGCGGGGCCGTGCTCGACGCTGACCTGATCGAGCCGCACATCCAGTTCCTCGGCGACGAAGGCGGCGAGCGTGGTGGAGATGCCCTGACCCATCTCGGCGCGCGGCGCGATGATGGTGATCGTCTCATCCTCGCCGATCTTGACGAAGGGATTGAAGGCAACCTCGTCATCGCCGAGTTCGTCGAGCAGCGGGTTGGCGTAGGGCCGGCGGACATACCATGCGCCGAAGGCGACGCCGCCGGCGATCGCGACCGCGCCGACGAGAAAGGTACGCCTGGTGATGGTGCCGAGCCGGGACATGGCGTCAGGCTCCCGCCGGCGCGCCGGCAGCACGCTTCACCGCCGCACGGATACGCGGATATGTGCCGCAGCGGCACAGGTTGCCGCCGAAGGCCTTGTCGATGTCCTCGTCGGTGGGAGAGGGGTTTGCCTCGAGCAACGCGACGGCCGTCATGATCTGGCCGGCCTGGCAATAGCCGCACTGCGAGACCTGCTCGTCGATCCAGGCCTGCTGCACGGGATGGAGCTCTCCGGCCGTGCCGATGCCCTCAATGGTGACGATTTCGCCTGTCGCCTGGCTGACCGGCATCACGCAGGAGCGAACCGGCGCGCCGTCGACCAGCACCGTGCAGGCGCCGCAAGCTGCGATGCCACAGCCGAATTTCGGACCCAGAATGCCGGCGAGATCGCGCAGCGCCCACAGGAGCGGCATGTCCGGCTCGGCATCTATCTGGATCGCGGTTCCGTTGACGTTCAGCCGCATGGCGTCAGCCTTTTCCATCCCTCGGCTTGTCTGGTATTCAGAACATATTGACAAATTCTGTTATTTTGTCAAACAGGATGCAATGACACAGTCTCTTTCCGATATGCTGTTCGCCAATTGCGACGACGAGCGCCGCGCACGAATCCTCGACGGCGCCATGGGTTGCTTTCTCGCCTATGGCTACCAGCGCACGACGATGGACGACATCGCCAAGGCGGCGGAGATTTCGCGGCCGGCTCTCTATCTCCAGTTCCGCAACAAGACCGACATCTACCGCGCGCTGGCGACGGCGTTCATGCAATACGCCGTCTCGAATGCGGAGGCTGTGTTTGCGGGACCGGGCGAGCTGCCGGAAAAGCTTGCCGGTGCGCTGACCTGCGTGATGGATCTCGTCGGCGAGGTCGAAGCGTCGCCGCATGGCGCCGAAATCCTCGACATGAAGACGAGCCTTGCCGCCGAGGTGGTCGCGACGGGGCGCGGGCGCATGATCGAACTTGTCGAGACGGCCATCGCCGCCGGCGGGCCGACGCCGCTGCCGCCGCGCGTCTATGCCGACATGCTGCTGGACGCGATCGACGGGATGAAGCTGCGCATGCCCCCACTCCAGGAGCAGTTGCGGCTACGAGACGGCTATGTCGCGGTGCTGCTCGCGGCGATGCGCGCGGGCTGACGCAGCCTTGACCTTCCAGCGACTGGAGACCTTATCTCGTTCTCACCGTGAGATTTCCGCCGGTAACGGCAGACGAGGAAGGGACGCATCATGTCCACGCAGACAGCAATCGATTCCAGGCAGGCTGTGCTCTACCGCATGGTCATGCCCGGCCACACATGCCCTTACGGGCTGAAGTCGAAGGCGCTCCTCGAGCGTCAGGGCTATACGGTCGAGGACCATCACCTGAAGACGCGCGAGGAAACCGACGCGTTCAAGGAGACGCATGGCGTCAAGACGACGCCACAGACGTTCATTGGTGGCGACAGGGTTGGCGGCTATGACGATCTGCGCCTCCATTTCGGCAAGACGGTGCTGAGGGATGGCGAGACGACGTACAAGCCCGTCATCGCTATCTTCGGCGTGGCGCTGGCGCTTGCGGCCGCGATGAGCTGGGCGGTGTCGGGCACAATCGAGCCGGTGCGCACGATCGAATGGTTCATCGCCGTCGCGATGGTGCTGCTCGGACTGCAGAAGCTACGCGACGTCGAAGGCTTCTCGACGATGTTCCTCAACTACGACCTGCTGGCCATGCGCTGGGTGCCATATGGCTACATCTATCCCTATGCGGAAACGCTGGCGGGTCTCCTGATGGTCGCCGGCGCGCTGATGTGGCTTTCCGTTCCGCTCGCACTTGTCATCGGCACGATCGGCGCGGCCTCGGTATTCAAGGCCGTCTATATTGACCGGCGTGACCTCAAATGCGCCTGCGTCGGAGGCGGATCGAACGTGCCGCTCGGCTTCGTGTCGCTGACGGAGAACCTGATGATGGTCGGCATGGCGCTGTGGATGGTGGCCAAGCCGGCGGTTCACTAGACCCGGCTTGGAACGAGACGGTTGCGGCGCGCGACGTTACGCAACGTCACACAACCGTGATGGAACGGATAGACTGGCTTAACCCTTGTTTCCCCGAGGCCGCCGCGGGTGGCAGAAATATTTCCGGGTCGGGCAGGGCATTTTGGTAGATCGTCTTCCCAGCTGACCGAACGCCAGGAGGTGCATCCAATGGCACGCACAGCTCTTATCGTCTCAGCAACGGCAGCAGCGATGGTTTTGACCGCTCTCCCCTTTGCTTCCGCTACAAGCCCCAATGCCGATCTCGCCGCCGTTCAGCCAGAAGCGCCCGCCGTCGAGACGCCGGCGCTCAACGCCAACATGCTCTCGATGAACATGTGCTCGGAGCGCTCCAACATCGTGTCCGAGCTGGAGACGCAGTTCAAGGAGAGCGCGACGGCGGTCGGCATGGTGGACAACAACGCGGTCGTCGAAGTCTTCGTGTCCGATAGCGGCTCGTGGACGATCCTGGCCACCGGAACGGACGGCAAGAGCTGCATCATCTCGGCCGGCGAAGGCTGGGAATCGACGCAGATGGTTCGCGGCGCGGACGTCTGATCGAACGCAACGCAGGCAACAAAAAAGCCGGGCAATGCCCGGCTTTTTCACGTTCTGTCGAAAGGCTCAGCCTTCCTTGGGCGTCAGCACCTGGCGGCCGCGATACATGCCCGTCTTCAGGTCGATGTGGTGCGGGCGGCGCATCTCGCCGGAATTCTTGTCTTCAGTGAAGGTCGGGGACTTCAGCGCATCGGCCGAGCGGCGCATGCCGCGCTTCGAAGGCGAAGTTTTCCTTTTGGGTACAGCCATTTGTCCTGCTCCGGATATCGGTCAATGGCCTGCGCCGCCCTTGGGTCAAGGGCCTGCAACTGGCCGAATTCTGCGAAAGGTTGCGGTGCCTATACACGCCTCGCGGCCGGTTGACCAGACTCGGCCTCGAATTTTTTCCGGCGCTCAGCGCAGGCAGGAAACATAGGCGCCGGCCTGGTTGGCGCGCGCCTCGATCGTTCCCGCCAGGCGCGAGAGGCCCTGGCCCGGATTGGCCGGGTTCCGGTTCAGCGGGTTGGGCAGCGTGACGGCCAGAAGCGCCGCCTGCCGGGCGGACAGATCGCGCGCGGAACGGCCGAAATGGTGCTGGGCGGCTGCCTCCACGCCATAGATGTTCGGTCCCCACTCGGCGATGTTGAGATAGATTTCCATGATCCGCCTCTTCGGCAGCACAGCGTCGAGATAGAGCGACAGCGGCACTTCGATGCCTTTGCGGATGACGGAGCGGCCGTGCCACAGGAAGAGGTTCTTGGCCGTCTGCATGGTGATGGTCGATGCGCCGCGCGTGCGCTCGCCCGACATGGCATCCTCGATGACGGCATTGAGCGCCGGCCAGTCGACGCCATCATGGGCGCAGAACTGGCCATCCTCCGACATCATCACCGAGTGGACGATCGCCGTCCCCATCTCGTCGATCGGCACCCAGCGCCGGTCGTAGCCCTGAAGGGTCACGACGTCCTTGATCATCAGCGTGGATGGCGCCGGAACGGCGGGCAGGCGGTAGAGCAGCGTCAGAACGAGCGGCAAGAGCGCCAGCGCGACGAGCACGATCACGGCGCGCCCGACCCAGCGCAGCCCCGGGCGGCGCTTGCGGCGCGGCTTCAGGAGCGTCAAGGCTTCAGGCCTTTCGGCCCTGCGCGGTTCGACCTCGATTGCAGGCTCGTCCACCCGTCTCTTCCATGTCCAGACACCGTTCCCCGTCTAGCGGCTCGCGCCCACGCGCGCAATCGCGGCGATCGTCGCGCGCGATTGCATCGCCGATATCGCTTGACCGGGCAGCCGGCAGAGGCGATTGCCACACCATGCACGATGAAAGCCAGATCGACTTCGAAACCCTTCTTGCCGGCGCCGCATTGCGCGTCGAGGCGATGCTCGACGCGCTCCTGGGCGCACACCCGCTTCCCGGCGAACTCGCCCGGCCCGAGCGCCTCCTCGCCGCCATGCGCCACGGCGTCCTCAATGGCGGCAAGCGGCTTCGCCCCTTTCTCGTCCTCGAAAGCGCCGCGCTCTTCGGCGCCGATGGCGAGGCGATCCTGCGCGTCGCGGCGGCGCTCGAATGCGTCCATTCCTATTCGCTCGTCCATGACGACCTGCCGGCGATGGACGACGACGATCTTCGGCGCGGACAGCCAACGGTGCACAGGGCGTTCGACGAGGCAGCCGCGATTCTCGCCGGCGACGCGCTCCTGACGCTGGCCTTCGACATCATTGCCGATCCGGCGACGGAGCTGAGCGCCGAGGCGCGTGTCGCGCTCATTTCAAAGCTCGCGCGCGCCGCAGGGATCGGCGGCATGGTGGGCGGGCAGGCGCTGGACCTTGCCGCCGAGCGCGACACGCCCGACGAGGCCGGCATCATCCGCCTGCAGGCGATGAAGACCGGGGCGCTGATCCGCTTTGCCTGCGAGGCCGGGGCGATCGCGGCCGGCGCGCCGCAGGGCGACGTGGAGCGGTTGGCCGAGTTCGGCTCCGCCATCGGCCTTGCCTTCCAGCTCGCCGACGATCTTCTCGACCATAGCTCCACACCGGAGGCGATGGGCAAGGCGACCGGCAAGGATGCGGCCGCTGGCAAGGGCACGCTTGTCGCGCTGCACGGCGAGGCCTGGGCGCGGCGGCAGTTGGGCGGGCTCGTCGCGCAGGCGTGTGAGCTGATCGCGCCCTATGGCGACCGGGCGGTGATCTTGATGGCGACGGCACGGTTCGTGGCCGAGCGGGACCGGTAGCGTTCTATCTGTTCTTCAAAACGACGCATGAGCCGCCGGAGCCACGCAGCGCCGTGCAGATGCGGTCGGCCTCGCCGCGCGTTTCAGCGCCTATGCGTACCGCATAGATGCCGGCGCGCGAGCGTCCGTTGCGCATGCGGCTGACGACCGGCTCGTGCCCCGACAGGACCCGCGCATGCTGCTGGCGCAGGCGCTGCCATTGCCGCACCGCCGCGTCGCGGCGGAAATTGCCGGCGACCTGGATTCCCCAGGGCAGCACCGGCACCGTCGCCATCGCCACCATCGATGCGCCGGAGACGGGCAGTTCGCGGCAGGCCTGGCCGAAGGGCATCTCGTCGTCGAGCGGCTGCACCTCGACCGCTTTCCTGACGCCGATGAAGGCGTCGGCCGGGGCACCCATGATGTCGAGCACGTAGTTCTCGGTTTCCAGCGGCAAGAAGCCACCGGAGGCGAGCCAGCGCGACACGCGTCCCTCGCCCGAATTGTAGGCAGCGGCGGCAAGGCCGAGATTGCCGTATTTCTCGGTGAGGTCGGCGAGATAGTTCGCGGAGGCGGCGAGCGCCTGATGCAGGTCGAAACTGTCGGCAAGGCCGCGCAGCGCCGCCGTGCCGGGCATGAACTGGGCGATGCCCTGCGCGCCGACCGGGCTGACCGCGTTCGGGTTGAACCGGCTTTCCTTCCAGATCAGGCGGGCGAAATACTGCTCGGGCAGGCCATTCCTGCCCGCATGTTCCTCGATCAGGTCGCAGACGAGCCCGATGGTCGGCGCGGCCTTCTCGGCGGTGTGCGAAGGCGACGCGCCAAGCGCGATGGCGAGGGCTGCAAGAAGCGCCCGCGCCCGCATGCTCAGGCGCCCGTGCCGCGCCCGAAGCGCTTTTCGATATAGTCGGCGACCATCACCTGGAAGTCGGCGGCGATTGCCGGTCCGCGCAAGGTTGCCGCCTTGGCCCCGTCGATGAAGACGGGCGCGGCGGGCGTCTCGCCGGTGCCGGGCAGCGAAATGCCGATATCGGCATGCTTCGATTCGCCCGGGCCGTTGACGATGCAGCCCATCACCGCGACCTTTAGGTTTTCCACGCCCGGATATTGCTCGCGCCAGACCGGCATGTTGCGGCGAAGGTCACCCTCGATGGTCTGGGCGAGTTCCTGGAAGACGGTCGAGGTCGTGCGGCCGCAGCCCGGGCAGGCCGCGACCACCGGCAGGAACTGGCGAAATCCCATGGTCTGCAACAGTTCCTGCGCCACCTGCACCTCTCGGGTGCGGTCGCCGCCCGGCTCCGGGGTCAGCGAGATGCGGATCGTGTCGCCGATGCCCTGCTGCAACAGGATGCCCATCGCGGCCGACGAGGCGACGATGCCCTTGGTGCCCATGCCGGCCTCGGTGAGGCCAAGATGCAGCGCGTGGTTCGAGCGCTTCGCCAACTCGACATAGACCGCGATCAGGTCCTGCACCTGGGAAACCTTGGCCGACAGGATGATCCGCTCGCGCGCCAGCCCGATCTCCTCGGCGAGTTCGGCCGACAGGATCGCGGACTGCACGATCGCCTCGCGCGTGACTTCCTGGGCGGTCATCGGGAAGCCTTTTGCCTGATTGTCGTCCATCAGGCGGGTGAGGAGTTCCTGGTCGAGCGAGCCCCAGTTGACGCCGATGCGCACCGGCTTGTCGTGCCGGATCGCCGTCTCGACGATGGCGGCGAACTGCCTGTCCTTCTTGTCCTTGAAGCCGACATTGCCCGGATTGATGCGGTATTTCGCAAGCGCCTCGGCGCAGGCCGGATGATCGGCGAGCAGCTTGTGACCGATATAGTGGAAGTCGCCCACGAGCGGCACGTCGACGCCGACGCGTTCCAGCCGCTCGCGAATCCTGGGAACGGCGGCCGCGCTCTCGTCGCGGTCGACCGTGATGCGCACGATTTCAGAGCCGGCGCGATGGAGCGCGGCGATCTGCGCGACCGTCGCGTCGATGTCGGCGGTGTCGGTATTCGTCATCGACTGGACGACGACGGGCGCCGCGCCGCCGACGAGAACGCCGCCTACCGGCACCGGAACCGAGATCCGGCGCGTCAGCGGACGATCGAGAAACTGAACATGCGGATTCACTTGGCCTGCCTCATCTGGTGGCGCCGAACGCTTTCCGGATTAAACCCGCCATCGGGCCGGAGCAAGGCGTCGCGCGTCCATATTGTGATGCGCTGCAATATATGTTCGATGGCGACGAGCACAACAAAACGGGATGACATGGCCATGACGGCGAGAAAAACGGCAATCGTGACGGGGTCGACTTCGGGCATCGGTCTTGCGAGCGCACGGCGGCTCGGCGCTGCCGGATACAACCTCGTGCTGAACTCGTTCACCGATGCGAGCGAAGACCGGGCGCTTGCCGAGAGCCTCGCCGCCGAGTTCGGCGTCGAGGCGCTCTATGTTGCCGCCGACATGTCGAAGGGCGAGGATGCGCGCAGGCTCGTCAGGGACGCCGCTGACGCCTTCGGCGCGGTTCATGTCCTCGTCAACAATGCCGGCGTCCAGCACGTCTCGCCGATCGAAAGCTTTCCGGTGAACCAGTGGGACCGCATCATCGCGATCAACCTGACCTCGGCCTTCCACACGACGGCGGTAGCCCTGCCGATCATGCGCGAGGCCGGCTTCGGGCGCATCGTCAACATCGCCTCGGCGCACGGGCTGCGCGCCTCCGTCAACAAGTCGGCTTATGTGGCGGCCAAGCACGGGATCGTCGGCCTGTCGAAGACGACGGCGCTCGAGACCGCCGGACAGGGCATCACCTGCAACGCCGTTTGCCCCGGCTTCGTGCTGACGCCGCTCGTCGAAACCCAGATCGAGGATCTGATGGCGCAAAAGGGGCTCGATCGGGAGACGGTCGTCGCCGAACACGTCCTGCGCAAACAGCCCTCGAAGGAATTCGCCACGGTCGACCAGATCGCCGGCACGGTCGCGTTCCTGTGCTCCGACGACGCAGCGCAGATTACGGGGACGACGGTGTCGGTGGATGGCGGGTGGACGGCGCAGTAGGACTGCGGCTTGCATCCGGAAAGGGAGCGCCCCGAGCGAGGGGGCGGATCGTTGGGGACCCCCACCCCGTACCCCTCCCCACAAGGGGGAGGGAGACGTCGGCGTGGTATGATACCAGGCGACTAAGCGCCTGGCGGGTGGTTCAGTTCATCGTCGGGATGACGAACTCGGCGCCGTCCTTGATGCCCGAGGGCCAGCGGGAAGTGACGGTCTTGGTCTTGGTGTAGAAGCGGAAGGCGTCGGGGCCGTGCTGGTTCAGGTCGCCGAAGCCGGAGGCCTTCCAGCCGCCGAAGGTGTAGTAGGCGATCGGGACCGGGATCGGCACGTTCACGCCGACCATACCGACCTGGACGCGGGCGGCGAAGTCGCGGGCAGCATCGCCGTCGCGCGTGAAGATCGAGACGCCGTTGCCGTATTCGTGCTCGTTGGGCAGGCGCAGCGCTTCCTCGTAATTGTTGGCGCGCACCACCGACAGGACCGGACCGAAGATCTCTTCCTTGTAGATCTTCATGTCGGGCGTGACGTTGTCGAACAGGCAGCCGGCCATGTAGTAGCCGTTCTCGTAGCCCTGCATCTTGAAGTCGCGACCGTCGACAACGAGGTCGGCGCCTTCCTTCACGCCCGTGTCGACATAGGACTTGATACGCGCCAGCGCTTCGCTGGTGACGACCGGGCCGAAATCTGCCGAGGCGTCGAGCGAGGAACCGATCTTAAGCGCCTCGACGCGCGGGATCAGCTTTTCGACGAGGCGGTCGGCAGTCTCCTTGCCGACGGGAACGGCAACCGAGATCGCCATGCAGCGCTCGCCCGCCGAGCCGTAGCCGGCGCCGATCAGCGCATCGACCGTCTGGTCCATGTCGGCGTCGGGCATGATGATCATGTGGTTCTTGGCGCCGCCGAAGCACTGGGCGCGCTTGCCGTTCGCGGTCGCGCGCGAATAGATGTACTGCGCGATCGGCGTCGAGCCGACGAAGCCCACGGCCTTGATGTCCGGATCGTCGAGGATGCCGTCGACGACCTCCTTGCCGCCATTGACGACGTTGAGGACGCCGGCCGGAAGACCCGCCTCGATGAAGAGTTCGGCGATGCGCATCGGCACGGACGGATCGCGCTCGGACGGCTTCAGGATGAAGGCATTGCCGGCGGAGATGGCCGGGCCGATCTTCCACAGCGGGATCATGGCCGGGAAGTTGAACGGGGTGATGCCGGCGACAACGCCGAGCGGCTGGCGCAGCGAATAGACGTCGATGCCGGGGCCGGCGCCGTCGGTATATTCGCCCTTCATCAGATGCGGCGCGCCGATGCAGACCTCGATCACTTCGAGGCCGCGCTGGATGTCGCCCTTGGCGTCGGGGATGGTCTTGCCATGCTCGCGGGCCAGCATCTCGGCGAGTTCGTCATACTCGTTCTGGACGAGGTCGAGGAACTTCATAAGGATGCGCACGCGGCGCTGCGGATTGGTCGCGGCCCAGCCGATTTGCGCCTGCTTGGCGTTCTCGACCGCTTCGCGCAGTTCTTCGCGCGAGGCGAGCGCGACCTTGCCACGCACCGAGCCGTCCATCGGCTGCATGATGTCAGCGGTATGACCGCTCTTGCCGGCGACGCGCTTGCCGCCGATGAAATGTCCGACCTCGATCATGAGGATCTCCCTAAGCTTATCCGGTTTGGCGCGCATCTTCTGCGCATGAGGACACCATTGCAACGTCAGGCGCGCGCAAGCCGCTGTGCAAGGATCAATGCGCAAGAAAGAAGGTGCACGAAATGGTGCAACGCGGTATGGGAGCCGGGGAGGAGATTTCCATGAATTGGGACGACATGCGCGTGTTTCTGGCGGTGGCGCGATCCGGCCAGATTCTGGGGGCCGGCAAAAGGCTCGGGCTCAACCACGCGACCGTCTCGCGGCGCATGGTGGCGCTCGAATCCGCGCTCGGCGCCAAGCTTCTCAACCGGCTGACGACAGGCTGCGAACTGACGCCGGAGGGCCAGCGCTTCCTGCAGGTCGCCGAGCGCATGGAAGCCGACATGATCGCCGCACGATCGGAAGTCGCGGGCGAGGAAACGACGCTTTCGGGAACGGTGCGGATCGGCGCGCCGGACGGGTTCGGCGTCGCCTATCTCGCCGGACGCCTGCCGGAATTCTCCGCGCTCCACGCCGATCTCGACCTGCAGCTTGTCCCGGTGCCGCGCTCCTTCTCGCTGTCGAGGCACGAGGCGGACATCGCGATCACCGTCGACCGTCCGACCGAAGGCCGGCTGGTGGCGGCAAAGCTCGTCGACTACACGCTCGCGCTCTACGTCTCGCGCACATATGCCGAGGCGCATGGCCTGCCGCAATCGACCGACGACCTGCCGCGCCACCGGCTGATCGGCTATGTGCCGGACCTGATCGTCAGCCCGTCACTCGACTATGCACACCAGTTCCATCCGCAATGGCAGGCGCGGTTCTCGGTGTCGTCGGCTCTGGGGCAGGTCGAGGCGGTGCGGGCAGGCGCCGGGGTGGGCATCCTGCACTCGTTCATCGCGCGCAGGCACCCCGAACTGGTGCTTGTCGAGGCGATCAAGCCGATCCGGCGCGCCTACTGGCTGGTCTATCACGAGTCGGTGCGGCCGGTTCGACGGATACAGGCGGTGGCGGGGTTCATCGCGCAGGCGGTGGAGAAGGATCGGGCGCTGTTCGCGTAAGGCCGAGCCGGAGAAAGCTAGGTTATCGCCCGCAGCCTTTCCGGCAGCGTGCGCAACACCTGCGCCGTCGCATTGGCGAATGCCACGCGAAGGTGCCGCTCGTTGCCGGGGCCGAAGAAGGCGCCGGGGATGGTGACGATGCCGGCCTCGCGGGCGAGGCGTTCGGAGATGCGGATCGAGCTTTCGCCCTCGAACGGATGGCGCAGGAACGCGAAGTAGGCGCCGAGCGCGTCGAGCGTCCAGCCGTTGACGCCATCCAGCGCCGCGCGCAGCGCATCGGCGCGGCGGGCGATCTCGGCGCGGTTGTCCTCGCGCCAGGCGGCGAGCGGCGCGATGGCCGAGGCGACCGCGATCTGCGGGGCGCGGGGCGCGCAGATCTGCACATTGTCCATGATCCTGGCGACGGCATCCACCATCAGCGGCGAGGCGGTGACCGCGCCGAGGCGATGGCCGGGAATGCAGAACGATTTCGAGAAGGAGTAGAGGCCGATCAGATTGTCCTGCCAGAGCGGCTCGGAAAAGAGCTCATGCGGGCGCAAGGTGCCGAGCGGCAGGAAATCGCGATAGGTCTCGTCGAGGATGAGCCAGATGCCCCTGTCGCGGCAAAGCGCCAGAAGGTCGGCGAGGAGCGCGGGCGGATAGATTGCGCCGGTCGGGTTGTTGGGCGTGACGATGGCCAGCGCGCGGATGTCGGGCGCAATCGCGGCGGCGACGTCCTCGACCCGCGGCAGGAAGCCATTTTCGGCATGGCAGCGGACATAGCGCGGTGCGATGCCAAGCATTTCTAGCGTCGTCTCGTGGTTGAAGTAGCACGGGTTGGTCATCAGGATCGCATCGCCGACGCCGGCGACCGCCATCGCGGCGGTGACGAAGGCCTGGTTGCATCCCGAGGTGACGTGGATGTTCTCGGCCGCGACCGGCGCGCCGTAGAGTTCGGCCTGATGGGAGGCGTAGGCTGCGCGCAGTTCGTCCTCGCCTTCGATCGGCCCATAACCGCAAGCCGCGACGGAGCCGGCAGCTTCAGCGAGCCAGTTCAGCATGCGCGGCTCGGGCGGGTAGCCGGGCACGGCCTGGGAAAGGTCGACCAGCGGGCCGAGGCGGCCGTCATAGGCGCGGCCCCAGGCCTGGACGGCGGGGATCGGCGGGGCGGACAGGCTGGCGATCAGCGGATTGAGGCGCGGTCTCATCATGCGGGGGCGGGTTCTCAGGACTTGCGGGATTTGGCGGCTTTTCGGCCCAGCGTCTTGCGCGGGGCGGGTGTGGAACGCCGGATTGAACGGCGAGCGCTCGTCTGCGGCTCGGCGCGGGCGTCGGTGGCGGCGAATTCGGCGGTGAGCCAATCGATGAAGACCTGCACGACCGGCGCGGAGCGCAGGTCCGAACGGCAGGCGACGTGGAAGGCATCGACCGCCGGCACGGCGAGGCTGAAGGGCGCGACGAGCTGGCCGGAAGCGAGGAAGCGGCTCGCGGTCACCGTGTCGCCGAGCGCCACGCCATAGCCGTGGATTGCCGCCTCGATGGCAAGCCGCGCGTCGCACATGTGGTGGTGCGCGTTGCGCTTCAGGTCGAGCGCATCGGCGGCCGACAGCCAGGTGTTCCACTCGCGCCCGTCATCGGCGTGCAGGAGGATGTGCTCCTTCATGTCGCGAATGGTGCGGATCGGCCGGTTGTTGATGAGCGAGGGTGAGACGACCGGAAAAAGATCGAGCCCGGTCAGCCGGCGCGACCAGCAATCGGTCCAGTTGCCGTCGCCGTAAAGGACGCAGATGTCGATGCCGGGGGAGTGGATCAGGTCCGCGTCGTTGGCGGCGTCCAGGGTGAGGCGGATGTCGGGAAAGCGCGCGGTGAAGGAGGAAAGGCGCGGCAGGAGCCAGAACGACAGAAGCGCGGGCACGCAGGTGACCGACAGCGCACCGGCGCTCGAAGGCCGCGTCAGCCGGGCAGTGGCGCCCGCGATCTCGGCGAACGCGGTCGAGACGGAAGGCAGGAGCTCGGCGCCATGGGCGGTGAGTTTCAGGCGGTGGCCGCCGCGCTCGAAGAGCTGCACGTCGAGAGCGGATTCCAGCGCCCTGATCTGGTGGCTGACCGCACCATGCGTCACCGACAGCTCCGCCGCCGCCTTGGTCAGCGAGCCGTGACGGGCTGCGGCCTCGAAGGCGCGCAGGGGATTGAGCGGGGGCAGACGCGGTGCCAAGCGTGGGTTTCCGATGTGAAGAAAGCTCATAGCGAGCGCTACAACAATATCAATTGCATTTTCAATGGCACTGCCTCAACAATTCGATACTGCCAAAACATTATGCGGCACGCGGCAGCGAACAAGGAGCAGGCAATGGGCTGGGATCAGGCGAAACTCGAAGCCTTGCGCGACAAGTTCGCGGACGGCACAGGCGGCGACATCGCCGACCCCCGCTTTCGCAAGGTGGCCGAGAAGATCTTCTCCAAATCCGGCACGCGGCTCGCGCCCTATGCCGGCATGCCGACCTTCCTGACCGCGCCGCACCATGCCATCGACCCGGCCGCGCCCGATTTCGGCGACCTGCAGGTCGGCATCTACGGCGTGCCGATGGATCTGGGCGTCACAAACCGCAACGGCTCGCGCTTCGGGCCGCGCGCGCTTCGGACGATCGAGCGGATCGGACCCTACAACCACGTGCTCGAATGTGCGCCGGTTCAGGAACTGCGCGTGGCCGACATCGGCGACGTGCCGTTTGCCAGCCGCTACCGGCTGGAGCAGAGCCATGACGACATCGAGGCGCATGTGACACGCATGGTGGATGCGGGCGTCGTGCCGCTCGGCGTCGGCGGCGATCATTCGATCACCCACCCGATCCTGAAGGCGGTCGGCCGGGACCGGCCGGTCGGGCTGATCCATATCGACGCGCATTGCGATACGAGCGGATCGTTCGATCAAACCAAGTTCCACCATGGCGGGCCGTTCCGCAATGCGGTGCTCGACGGCGTGCTCGATCCGACGCGGACGATCCAGATCGGCATTCGCGGCTCGGCCGAATATCTGTGGGAGTTCTCCTACGAGAGCGGCATGACGGTGATCCATGCCGAGGAGGTCGACCGGCTCGGCATTCCCGCGATCATCGAAAAGGCGCGCGCCATCGTCGGCGATGGGCCGACCTATCTCTCCTTCGACATCGACAGCCTCGACCCCTCCTTCGCGCCCGGAACCGGCACGCCGGAAGTGGGCGGGCTGACGACGCGCGAGGTGCTGGAACTCCTGCGCGGCCTGAAGGGCGTCGATCTCGTCGGCGGCGACGTGGTCGAGGTCGCGCCGCAATACGATTCGACGACCAACACTGCCCATGCGGGAGCACAGGTGCTGTTTGAAATTCTGAGCCTGATGGTGTTCAGTCCATCCATCATTCGGCTCTGAGCGGTCTGCAAACGCCTGCTTTCTGCGCTTCCGGTGCTCACGTACGAAAGTACGCTCCGCTCCGGTTCTCGAAACCAGACGTTTTCGCCTCGCACAGCCCCGAATACCCGGGCTGAATTGGGAACAAGGGAACGGCCGCAAAGGCCACATAAGAGGAACGACGATGAAGAAGTTTCTGACCACCAATGTGAGCCGGCGCACGGTGCTCGCCGGCACGGCGATGACGGCCGGCATGCTCGCCATGCCCTCGATCCTGCGGGCGCAGGACCGCTCGATCAAGGTCGGCGTCTATGGCGGCTATTTCAAGGATTCGTTCGACGAGCACATCTTCCCGGCTTTCACCGAGGAAACCGGCATCGCGGTCGAATCCATCGCCGAGCCGACCGGCGAGGCCTGGCTCGTCCAGCTCGAGCAGGCCGCGCGCGCCAACCAGGCGCCGGCCGATTTGTCGATGATGGCGCAGGTCGCCATGCTCAAGGGTCAGGCGACGGAGCTCTGGCAGCCGCTCGACCTCGCCAAGATCACCAATGCCGACAATCTGCTCGAGCGCTCGGTCAACAAATATCCGGACGGACGCGTGTGCGGCATAGGCGCGGTGGCCTGGTACATCACGCTCGTCACCAACACCGACGTCTATCCCGAGGCGCCGACCTCCTGGCAGGCGCTTTGGGATCCGGCGAATGCCGATCGCCTCGGCCTTCTCGCGCTCGTCTCCAACTCCTTCCTGCTGGAAGTCACCGCCAAGACCTTCTTCGGCGGCACCGACCATCTCAGCACCGACGAGGGGCTGGAAGAGGTGTTCCAGAAGCTGGCCGAGGTGAAGCCGAACGTGCGGCTGTGGTATCGCGACGAGGCGCAGTTCGAACAGGCGCTGAAGTCGGGCGAAATCCCGATGGGCCAGTACTACCACGACGTCACCGGCCTTGCGGCGGCCGACGGCAACCCGGTCCGCTCGACCTTCCCGCAGGAAGGCGGCATTCTGGATTCCGGCGCGTGGGCCTTGAGCCGCGCGTCGCAGAAGGTCGAGGAAGCGCATCTCTTCATCGACTACATGACGCGCGCCGAAACCCAGACGCTGATGTCGCAGAAGGTCGGCACCGCGCCGACGATCAAGCGCGAACTGACGCAACTCACCGACGAGGAATTTGCCGCCGTGTCGTCGGACATCGATCCGATCATCCCGCGCTACGATCTCTACCAGACGCGGGACGACTTCCTGAACCAGAAGTGGACCGAGATGATCGCCGGCTGACGGGCGCGACGATATTCACGTCAGGACGGCCTGCAAACGGCAGTCTTCTGCGCTTCCAGTGCTCACGTGCGGAAAGTACGCTCCGCTCCGGTTCTCGAAGACCACCGTTTTCGGCTCGTCCTGACCCCGAATCTCGACGCGCCCGGCGGCAGTTGCCCTGCTCGGTGCGTCGGGAACCACAATCTTCCGGGCGGCGTTGGCAGCCCGGACCATCGGAAAGACGGGACAGCGATGACGGGTCTCGCGCTCAAGGCGATCACCAAAAGGTTCGGCGACTTCAAAGCCGTCGACAATGTCAGCCTCGACGTGCCGCCAGGCACGTTCGTGTGCCTGCTCGGCCCATCGGGCTGCGGCAAGACCACATTGCTGCGCATGATCGCGGGGCTTGAGGAGCCGAGTTCGGGCGCCGTCGTGGTCGACGGGCAGGACATCACCGCGACGCCGACGCACAACCGCGACTTCGGCATGGTGTTCCAGTCGCTCGCACTGTTCCCGCATCTCAATGTCGGCGACAACATCGCCTATCCTCTGCGCATACGCGGCGCCTCGAAGGCCGAGCAGAGCGCGCGGGTGGACGAGCTCCTGAAGCTCATCCACCTGGCCGATTTTGCGAAGCGCCCGGTCGCCAAGCTCTCCGGCGGCCAGCGCCAGCGGGTGGCGATCGCCCGTGCGCTCGCCATCTCGCCGCGCCTCTTCCTGCTCGACGAGCCGCTCTCCGCGCTCGACGCCAAACTGCGCGAGGCGATGCAGGTGGAACTGCGCCAGCTCCAGCAACAGCTCGGCATCACCACCATCGTCGTCACCCACGACCAGCGCGAGGCGATGACCATGGCCGACCTCGTCGTCGTCATGGGCGAAGGCCGTATCCGCCAGGCCGCGCCGCCGGTGGAAATCTATCGCCGCCCGGCAGACAGCTTCGTCGCCGGGTTCATCGGCTCGACCAATCTTCTCGCCGTCGAAAGCGACAGCGCGGGTCGCGTCACCGCGCTCGGTACCGCGCTGCCGGATGTCGCGATGGCGGACGGAGCACGTGCCGGGACGCTCTCCGTGCGGCCCGAGGACGTCCAGATCACCGCGCCGGGCGAGGGTGCGCTGGACGGTACGGTCACCTTCGTGCGCGATCTTGGCGGCACGATCGAAACCTTCGTCGACGTTTCCGGTGCGACCATCGTCGCGGTGACCACACCGCGCGACCGCGCCGATCTCGTCGCCGGCCAGAAGGTCGGCGTGCGCATACCGGCGCAAAGCGCGGTGGTGCTGAAGTCATGAGACGCGAGGCGCCGAAGAGCGTTGCGGACTACGCCCCGCTGGTCTTTCCCGGCTTCATGCTGGTCGCCTTCTTCGTCGTGCCATTCGGCACGATGGTCGCCGTTTCGTTCTTCCAGCGCCAGCAGGGCGGGTTCTATACGCCGGCCTTCATCTTCGACAATTACGAGCGGTTCCTGTCCGCCTTCTTTGGCGGCGTGCTGGGCTTTTCGATCATGCTTGCGGTCATGGTGGCGCTGGTGTGCGTCGCGATCGGGTTCCCGTTCACCTGGCTGATCTCGAAGGCGAGCCGGCGCGTGCAGGTGGTCTGGCTGGTCGCGCTCTTGTCCGTCCTGTCGCTGTCGGAAGTCATCATCGGCTTTGCCTGGTCGACGCTTTTCTCACGCACCGCCGGCGTCACCAATCTGCTCGTCTGGGCGGGATTGATGGCCGAGCCGCGCGCGCTCTATCCCGGCTTCGGCGCGGTCCTGACCGCGATGGTCTACCAGGCGCTGCCCTATACGGTGCTGATCCTCTACCCTGCCATCGTACGGCTCGACCCGACGCTGACCGAAGCCGCACGCACGCTCGGCGCCTCGCCCGTCCGCGCGTTCTTCAACGTGGTCGTGCCGGGCCTGCGCAACACGATCGTGGCGACGCTGATCATGGTTTTCGTCTTCGCGCTCGGCGCGTATCTCCTGCCGCAGATTCTGGGCCGGCCCCAGCACTGGACGCTGTCAGTCCTGATCACCGACCAGGCGATCTACCAGTCGAACATGCCGTTCGCCGCCGCGATGGCCGTATTCCTCGTCCTGATGTCGCTGGCGCTGGTGGGCCTGACGCTCCTTGTCGGGCGCAAGGGAGATGCGGCATGAGCACGGCCCTGACGCGCCTCTACCTTGCTCTCATCGCGATCTTCCTTGCCGCGCCAATCGTCGTGGTCGCGGGCGTTTCGGTGAACGAGCGCCAGAACCTGACCTTTCCGCCGGAGGGCTTTTCGCTTTCCTGGTATGCGGCGATCTTCACCGACGACAGCTGGCGGCAGGCGCTGATGAACTCGCTGCTGCTTGCGACCCTCGCCGCGACGCTGGCGGTGCTGATCGCGCTGCCGCTCGCCTGGTTCCTGTGGCGGCGGATCGCGCCTTGGGCGAACGTGTTCCAGCTTCTGGGCGTCGCACCCTTCGTGCTGCCACCCGTCATCACCGCGCTCGGCTTCCTGACCTTCTGGACGACGGCGGGCGCCTACGGCCAGTGGTGGACGGCGATCATCTCGCACGGCATCTTCTTCGTCACGCTGCCGCTGGTGACGCTCACCCTCGGCTTCGCCTCCATCGACAGGTCGCTCGTGGAAGCGGCGTCGACCATGGGCGCGAGCGACCGCACGGTTCTGCGCACGGTGGTCCTGCCGCTGATACTGCCCTATCTGGTGTCGGGCTTCGCCTTCGTGTTCGTGCTGTCACTCAACGAATACATCGTCGCCTACATGACCGTGGGGTTCACCATGGAAACGCTGCCGATCAAGATCTTCAACGCGCTGCGCTACGGCTATACGCCCACCATGGCGTCGGTGTCGGTGTTCTTCGTCGCGCTTGCAGCGCTGATCTTCGGGCTGGTGGCGCGGTTCGACGACCTGCCGCGGCTCCTCGGCGCGCTCTCGTCGGACGAAAGCTGATGAAGATCGCCGCGTACCAGATGGAAAGCGTGCCGGGCGACGTCGGCGCCAACCTTGCGAAGATCGAGCGCGCGGCACGCGAGGCGGCGGCCAAGGGCGCGTCGATCCTGATCGCGCCGGAACTGGCGCTGACGGGCTATGGCGCCGGGCGCGCCGTGCGCGAAAAAGCCGAGACGTCCGAAGGCGCGCAAGTCGCGCGGCTGTCCGAGATCGCGGCGCAGACCGGCGTCGCCGTCCTCGCCGGCTTCTCCGAGCGCGACGGTGAGACGCTGCGCAACAGCGCGGTGTTCGTGGACGGCGAAGCGGTGCCGACGATCTACCGCAAGTGCAATCTCTACGGGCCCTATGAGCGCGGGCTGTTCGAACAGGCCAAGCCCGATGCCGTGACCTTCGAGCGCGGCGGGCTGAAGTTCGGCATCCTGATCTGCTACGATGTCGAGTTTCCCGAAAACGTGCGGCGGCTGGCAAGGGCGGGCGTCGACGTCGTGCTGGTGCCGACCGCGTTGCCGGCGAGCGACCACGACGCCTTCATCGCGCGCAAGATGGTGCCGGTGCGCGCCTTCGAGAACCAGGTCTTCCTTGCCTATGTGGATCATTGCGGGGCGGACGAGCGCTTCGCCTATGCCGGCCTGTCGGCGATCGTCGCACCGGACGGAACTCTGCTGGCGCAGGCCGGCGAGAGCGGCGAGGCGCTTCTCGTTGCACAGATCGACCCGAGCCGCTACCAAGCCTCGGCGGAAGCGAACAGCTATCTCGCAGACATGAACCCATGACCATATCGAAATTCCGAACGCAAAGCCGCTTCACACTCTTGCTGGAATTTCTCGGAAGGATACTCCCATGACCATCACCCGGCACGAAACCGGCCCGCGCATGAGCCAGGCCAACATCCACAACGGCGTCGTCTATCTCGCCGGACAGGTCGGCGACGGCGACACGGTGAAGGCGCAGACCGAATCGATCCTCAAGGAGGTCGACCGGCTGCTGGCGCTGTCAGGCTCGTCCAAGTCGCGCATCCTCTCGGCCCAGATCTGGCTCGACGACATGGCGAACTTCGCCGAGATGAACGAAGCATGGGACGCCTGGGTCGACAAGGCGAACACGCCCGCGCGCGCGACCGGCGAAGCGAAGCTCGCGGCGCCGAAGTACAAGGTCGAGATCATCGTGATCGCCGCCCAGGGCTGATTGCATTTCCGTCAGGGCGGCCTGCAAATGGCGGCCGCTCTGACGCGAACCGGGCGGGGCCTATAGGGCCGTTTCTCGCCTGTAAAACCGACCCAGCAGAATCGGCGTCAAATACATCGGGATCTGGTAGCAGCCGATGAAGAGCAACAGCGGGTCGGTCACCGCTGCCGGCAGGGCGGCGATGAAAAGCGCGATGTTGCGGTTGCCCGCGACGATGCCGAGCGGGGCGGCCAGATGGCGGCGGCCGCTTGCGCGCAGGGCCGTTGCGGCGGCGAGCTGAAGGCCGAAATTCGCCGCGAAGACGATGACGAGCGCGACCGCCAGTCCGGCCGGATCGTCGAAGATCGCCGGTCCCACCGCCGACATCAGCCCGACCACCACCACGCCCATGAGGATCGCCGACGCACCGTCGATGGCCGCGAGCGTTTCGGGTTCCGGATCGCGCAGGACGGTCGCGCGGATGGCGAAGCCGAGGCCGGTCGCGGCGAGGATCAGCGCCAGAAGTCGCGCGGCGGCGGCGAAGACGTCCGACAGATTGCCGAGATCGGGCGTCAGCCAGAAGACGGGAATGACGGTCAGGGGCAGGAGCGCGGTGCCGATCACGAGCTGGCGCAGCGCGGGTGCCGGATCGTTGCCGGTCATCAGCGTGATGTTGGGACTGCCGGAGATCGGCGAGGCTGCGAGCATGAGGATAATCGCCGTGGCGAAGACGCCGTTCCAGCCGAGTGCAAGGAACAACGCAATGGCGACCAGGGGGAAGACGACCTGATAGAGACCGGCGATGCCGACGGCGGCGCCGAAGTCGCGCGCGGCACCGAAGGCGGCGCGGGGTCCGATGCGAAGCGCGGCGACGAAGAGCATGGCCGCAACAAGCTCGGGTATCCAGGGCCGCATCGCGAAGGCCAGGGCGGGAAAGCCGATGCCGACCACGAGACCGGCAATCAGGATCGCGCGGCCTTGGCGGGCCGCCAGCCGCAGAAGCGTCACGCCGCCGGCGCCACGCCACGGACCGGGCGAACCTGTTCGGGCAACCATGTCGCCAGTTCAGGGAAGGCGACCAGCAGAAGGATCATGCCAAACATGATCAGGAACATCGGAAGGGCCGCCCGGGCGATATAGCTCATCGGGTGGCCGGTCATGCCCTGCAGCACGAAGAGGTTGAAGCCGATGGGCGGCGTGATCTGCGCCATCTCGACCACCACGACGACGAAGATGCCGAACCAGATCAGGTCGATGCCGGCCTGGCGCACCATTGGTTCGACGATGGCAATGGTCAGGACCACGATGGAGATGCCATCGAGGAAGCAGCCGAGGATGATGTAGAACACCATCAGCACCATGATGAGCTGGAACTGGGTCAGTTCCATCGAGGCGATGAAGGCGGCTAGCCCGCGCGGCAGGCCGGTGAAGCCCATGGCGAGCGTCAGGAAGGCGGCGCCGGCGAGGATCAGCGCGATCATCGCCGATGTCCGCGTCGCGCCCATCAGGCTTTCGACGAAGACGGACCAGGTGAGCGAGCGCTGGGCGGCGGCGAGCACCAGCGCGCCGACGACGCCAATGGCGGCAGCCTCCGTCGCAGTCGCAATGCCGGTATACATCGAGCCGATGACGAGCAGGATCAGGAGCAGGACCGGGACAAGGAAGCGCGAAAGCTTGACCTTTTCCATGAAGCTGATCTTCGGCTCGGGCGTCGGATTGTAGCTCTTCGAGAGCTGCGAGACTGCAACCACGTAGAGCATGAAGAGACCGGCGAGGACGAGGCCGGGAATGATGCCGGCGATGAACAGCGATGTGATCGATTCGTTGATCGAGACGCCGTAGACGATGAGCGTCAGCGATGGCGGGATCATCAGGCCGAGCGTGGCCGCGCCGGCCAGCGTGCCGATCACCATGCGCTCGGGATACTGCCGCCTGCGCAGTTCGGGGATCGTCATCTTGCCGACGGTCGTGAGCGTGGCGGCCGAGGAGCCCGAAACGGCGGCGAAAACCGCGCATCCGGCGATGTTGGTGTGCATCAGCCCGCCGGGAAGCCGCGCCATCCAGGGCGCAAGGCCCTTGAACATGTCTTCCGACAGGCGCGTGCGAAAGAGAATCTCGCCCATCCAGATGAACATCGGCAGGGCCGTCAGCGTCCAGGATGAGGCGGATCGCCAGACGACGGTCATCATCGCGTCGCCGGTCGGGCGCACCGTGAACATCTCCATGCCGACATAGGCGACGCCGAGCAGCGCAAGGCCGATCCAGACGCCGGAGCCGAGCAGGATGAAGAGGACGAAGAGAAAGAGGCCGATCGCGTAGAACTGTTCCATTGACCTATTCCGCCCGGCTCTGTTCGCCGAGGTCGGGGCGGATGTTGTCCCGGCCGGTCACGAGGAGGGTTGCGAGATTGTCGACAAAGCAGACGGCGAGGATGATCGCGCCCACGGCGACCGGGGTCTGCACGATCCAGAGCGGGGTGGCGTCCTGCGCCTGGCTGATGTCGCCAAGCTTCCAGGACCAGTAGACTGCCTTGCAGGCGTACCAGGCAAGGAAGATGCTCGCCGCCGAGGCGACCAGAAGGCACCAGAGCTCGGCCCAGAAGCGACGCTCGCCCAGAAGGTTCATCAAAAGTCCGACGCGGATGTGGGCGCCGCGGTTCAGCGTGTGGGCGAAGGCGAGGAAGGAGGCGGCCGCCATTAGATAGCCGGCATATTCGGCCGGGCCATGGATCGTGACGCCCATCCAGCGCGCGCCCACCTGCACCATGATCACGATCAGGATCGCGACGAGGCAAACAGCGGCAAGAAGGCCGGCACCGTCATAGATCGCATCGAGCGACCGGCGTATCACGCGCCCCGCGCCATTCATGTCCTGCTCCGCTAGCCGGAAAAGAAAATGAGGACCCGGCGCGCCGCCGGGCCCCCGTTCGATGCGCGCTTACTGGGCGCGGTAGTCCTCGACGATCGACGCTCCGACTTCGCCGGCGCTTTCGACCCACTCGTTCGTCATCGTCTCGCCGAAGGCGGCGAGCTCTGCGCGCAGCTCTTCGGACGGCTTGGCGACGGTCATGCCGTTCTCCTCAAGCGTCTTCAGATAGCCGGCGGTCAGTTCCTCGGCCTTGGCGTTGCCGGCGGTGCCCGCTTCGTCTGCGCAGGTGGTGACCGCCGTGCGGACCTCATCGCTGAGGGCCTCGAAGGCGTCCTTGTTGGCGAAGACGACGTTGCGCGGAAGCCAGGCCTGAACGTCGTAGAAATGGGTCAGGCTTTCCCATACCTTGGAATCGACGCCGGTCGAGCCCGACGAAACGAAGCTCTCGACCACGCCGGTCGCGAGCGCCTGGCTGAGTTCGGCGGCCTCGATCTGTACCGGCGCCATGCCGGCGAGGTCGGCAATGCGGGCGGTGGCGGCGTTGTAGGCGCGGAACTTAACGCCCTGGAGATCGGCGGCCGAGTTGATCTCCTTCTTGGCGTAGAGACCCTGCGGCGGCCATGCGACGGCATAGAGATAGACGAGGTTCTGCTCGTCGAGCACCTTGGCCATCTCCTCGGAGGCGGCGTCCCACAGCTTGTGAGATTCGTCGAAGGAGGTGGCGAGGAAGGGGATGGAATCAACGCCGAAGAGCGGGTTCTCGTTGGCATGGGCCGAAATCAGGCGTTCGCCGATCGGTGCCTGGCCGGTCTGGATGGCGCGCTTGATGTCGTTGCCGGCGAACAGAGCGCCGTTCGGGTGGGTGACGATCTCCAGTTCGCCGCCGGTGGCGTCGGTCACGCACTGCGCGAACATGGCTGCGTTCTCGGAGTGGAAATTCGTCGCCGGATAGGCGAGCGGCATATCCCACTTTTCGGCGAATGCGGCGCCTGACGCCATCGACACGATGGCGGTGGATGCCAGCACGGATGCGATCTTCTTCATGTTCAACCCTCTCCTGATGCCTTCGAGGCCGTTCTTCTGACGAGAAACTTCAAGCTTCAATCAAAGCGCGCGGGGGCGTAGGGCGCAAGGTCAATATTCGGCTTGCTGCCAGAAATAAGCTGCGCCAGCAAACGGCCGGTCTTCGGCCCGCCGGTCAGGCCGACATGGTGATGGCCAAAGCCCAGCCAGGCGCCGGCGATCTTCGGCGCAGGCCCGATAAGCGGAATCGAGTCCGACGGGGCTGGGCGATGGCCCATCCATTCCTTCGTCTCCTTCCAGGTCAGGTCAGGGATCGCGGCCCGAATGTTGCGCATCAAGAGATCGAAGGGCGCGCGCGAGGGCGGCGCGTCGAGCCCGCCGAACTCGACGATGCCGGCAAGGCGAAGCCGGTTCTCCATCGGCGTGACGACGAACTTCGCCGCCGCGATCATCGCCGGCGAACGGGGCATGGCGCTCGGCTCCCACAGCTCCAAATGATAGCCGCGCTCGCTTTCGAGCGGCACGTTGACACCGAGCTTTGCGGCAAGCGCCTTCGACCAGACGCCGGTCGTCAGTACGACGCCGGAACAGGGGATCGTATCGCCGCCGGCCCGCAGGCCGGTGACGCGCCCGTTCTCGATGACGAAATCGTCCACATGCGCCCTGACGATGCGCGCGCCGTTTGCCTCGGCATGGGCGGCAAGGTCCTTCACGTAGCGGCCGGGGTCGGCGATGCGGCCATGGTCTTTCAGGCGCACCCAGAATCCGTTCGCCGGCGCGAAGACCGGGTCGTAGGCCCGAAGATCGGGGCCTTCGAGTTCGTCCCATTCGAAACCGTGGCTGCGCCGAATGGACCAGCCGAAGGCGTCGGCGGCAAAGGCCGCACGGTCGCGGTAAAGAAACACGTAGTCGGACGGGACCAGCCATCTGGCTGCGTCGGTGCCAGCCGACAGCGCCTGGTGGTCGGCAAGGCTGTCGCCGATGATTGGGTGCAGGGCGGTGGCGATGCGGCGCGCCTCGTCGGCGGTTGCGTGGGCGAGATAGCGGCGCAGCCAGGGCGCTAGGCGCGGCAGATAGGACCATTTGAGGAAGAGCGGCTGCTCTCGGCTGAAGAGCATCCCCGGCGCCTTCTTCAAGAGGCCGGGAACCGTGACCGGGACGATTGCCGCCGAGGCCAGAACGCCGCCATTGCCATAGCTCGTGCCTTCGCCGGGGCCGGCCCGGTCGACGAGGATGACGTCATGGCCGGCGCGCTGCAGCCAGATGGCCGTCGACACGCCGACGATGCCCGCGCCGACGATTGCGATCGGCTTTGCATTCGAAGATTTTTCCATGCGCGAATAGCGACCGAAGCCCTTCTTCCGGTCAAGCCGTCTGGTGACATTTCCACCGGCGTGGCATGAGCAGGGCGCGAGACGGAGGCACGACATGCAGGCGACGGGCGGCAAGGCGATCTACGGAGCTGCGGTTGGCATCCTGATGCTGGAGGCACGGTTTCCGCGCATCGTCGGCGACATGGGCAATGCGCTCTCCTGGCCGTTCCCGGTCCACTACAAGATCGTGCGGGGGGCCTCTCCGGATCGGGTTGTGCGCCGAAACGCCGAAGGACTGCTGGACGATTTCATCGCCGCTGCGCGCGAACTCGTCGCCGACGGCGTCGACGGGATCACCACCAATTGCGGGTTTCTCTCGCTATTCCAGGAACAACTCGCTGAAGCGGTCGGCGTGCCTGTCGCGACCTCGTCGCTGATGCAGGTGGCGCAGGTGAACCGGCTCCTGCCGAAGGGCAGGCGCGCAGGCATCCTGACGATCTCGAGTTCCACTTTGACGCCGCTTCATCTGGAAAGGGCGGGCGTACCGGCGGGAACGCCGGTCGGCTCGACCGAGGGTGGCCGCGAATTCACCCGCGCGATCCTCGGCAACGAGATGACGCTCGACGTGGCGGCCGCGCGGGCCGACAATGTGGCGGCGGCGAAGGAACTTCAGGCGGACAATGCCGACCTTGGCGCAATCGTGCTCGAATGCACCAACATGGTGCCCTATGCGGCTGATATCCGCGCGGCGACCGGGCTGCCGGTGTTCTCCATCGCCAGCTTCGTGACGTGGTTTCAGTCCGGACTGGCACCGCGGGTCTACTGAACGCAAAAGGCCGGGCATCGAGCCCGGCCTTTCGATTTCATGATCCCGAGGATCACCCTTGCGGCTGCGGTTCCAGACCGCCTGGCTCGCCGCCCTTCTTGTCTTCCTTGCGGCCGCCGGCCTTCGGCACGGTCGAGCCGCGCGTGGGCGGCGTGTCGTCGCCCATGTCGCGGGCGGGCTTCTCGCCCTTGATCAACTGACGGATCTCGTCGCCCGACAGCGTCTCGTATTCGAGCAGGCCTTCGGCTATAGCCAGCCATTCGTCGCGGTGGTCGGTCAGGATGCGGCGGGCCTCGGTATAGGCTTCGTCGATCAGGCGGCGCACTTCACCATCGATGATCTGCGAGGTTTCCTCGGAGATGTTCTGCTGACGCGCGACGGAGTGACCGAGGAAGACCTCTTCCTGGTTCTCGCCATAGGCGACCTGGCCGAGCTTGTCGGAAAAGCCCCAGCGCGTGACCATGGCACGGGCGAGCTTGGTCGCCTGGTCGATGTCGGACGACGCGCCGGAGGTGATGTTCTCCTTGCCGAACTTGATCTCCTCGGCAACGCGGCCGCCCATCATGATGATGAGGCGCGAGACCATGTATTTGTAGCTCATGGAATAGCGGTCGCCCTCGGGCAACTGCATGACCATGCCGAGCGCGCGGCCTCGCGGAATGATCGTCGCCTTGTGGAGCGGATCGGACGAGGGAACATGCAGCGCGGTGATGGCGTGGCCGGCCTCGTGATAGGCGGTCAACTCCTTCTCGGCCTGCGTCATGGCATTGGAGCGGCGCTCCGCACCCATCATGATCTTGTCCTTGGCGTCCTCGAATTCCTGCATGGTGACCAGGCGCTTGTTGCGACGCGCGGCCATCAGGGCGGATTCGTTGACGAGGTTGGCGAGATCAGCGCCCGAAAAACCGGGCGTGCCGCGTGCGAGGACCTTCAAGTCGACGTTCGGCGCCAGGGGCACGTTGCGGACATGGACCTTGAGGATCTTCTCGCGGCCGCCGACATCCGGGTTCGGCACGACGACCTGACGGTCGAAGCGGCCCGGGCGCAAAAGCGCGGGGTCGAGAACGTCGGGACGGTTGGTCGCGGCGATGAGGATGATGCCCTCATTGGCCTCGAAGCCGTCCATCTCGACGAGAAGCTGGTTCAGCGTCTGCTCGCGCTCGTCATTGCCGCCGCCGAGGCCGGCGCCGCGATGACGGCCGACGGCGTCGATCTCGTCGATGAAGATGATGCAAGGGGCGTTCTTCTTGGCCTGCTCGAACATGTCGCGCACGCGGGACGCGCCGACGCCGACGAACATCTCGACGAAGTCGGAGCCGGAAATGGTGAAGAAGGGCACGTTGGCCTCACCGGCGACAGCGCGGGCGGTGAGCGTCTTGCCGGTGCCGGGAGGGCCTACGAGAAGCACGCCGCGCGGGATCTTGCCGCCGAGACGCTGGAACTTCTGCGGATCGCGCAGGAACTCGACGATTTCCTCAAGGTCCTGCTTGGCCTCGTCCACGCCGGCGACGTCGGCGAAGGTGACGCGGCCATGCGCCTCGGTCAAAAGCTTGGCCTTGGACTTGCCGAAACCCATGGCGCGGCCCGAGCCCGACTGCATCTGACGCATGAAAAAGATCCAGACGCCGAGGATGAGGATCATCGGCAGCCAGGAAAGCAGATAGCCGAAGATCGAGTTCGAGCCGTCGGCCTCGGGGCGGGCGTTGATGGTCACGCCGCGCTCTTCGAGGCGCTGGACGAGATTGGCATCGTTCGGCGCGTAGGTCTGGAAGCCCTGCGATGAATCGCCGTAAGTGCCGGTGATGCGGTTGCCGGTGATGGTCACCGACTGGACGCGCCCGCTCTCCACTTCCTGGACGAATTCCGAATACGGCACTTCGCGCGCGGTGCCGCGCTGCTGGGGCGCCTGGAAAAGATTGAAAAGCGCGATCAGGAGGACGGCTATGACCGCCCAGAGCGCGAGGTTGCGATAATTCGGATTCATCGTCCATCCCGTTCATGCCCGCTGGTCGCGGGCAAAGTGCCAAGCTGAGAGCTTCGCGCCTAACATAGGAAGCTGGCGAACCCTTGCCAAGCGCCGCTCTTCGGCGAGGTTAAGGTCCGCGGAAAATGTGGTCGCGCCAAGGCGATGACGGGAGGCCGGCAAGGCTAAAGAGACGTCGCAGGGCGGCGGCAGGCGCGAGGTCGAAGGACGGCAGGAAAAGCCTCCAGGGCGCAAGGACCGGGCAAAGCTGCGCGGGGGCGGTCTGCCGCTGGAACGAGCCGGCCCGCCAGATGCCCGGCTCGGCCCGCAAGGCAGCCATAACAAGGGCTTGGCTGGCGCCGGGGGGGACGCAGGTGGCAAGATGGGCGGCGGCGTTGCCGACCGGCGCAATCAGTTCCGCGTTCCCGGTCGGCGCGGCGGCGCGAAAGCGGCCGTCCCAGATCGCGTCCTCTGGAAGGGCCGCCGGCGCGGGAAGGCCGCGGCTTTCGCGGTGGAGCCAGACCGAGCCGTGACGCTTGTCGACCACCGCACGCGACAATGTGGCGCGCGCTTTTTCCCGGTCGAGCATGGCGAGCAGGGCCTGCGCGCGCGCTTCATCTGGAAGGTGTTCCGTCCCGCCGCAGACGGCGAGCAGGAGGCGAAGCGCGGTAAGGCAGCCATCGCTGGCGAGCATGGCCGGGTCGAGCCGCAGCAGGCCCGGCGCGGGACGGGTGATAGAGGACGAGATAAGGTCGGCTGCGCTGGCGCTGTCGGCAAGCCGCGAGGCAGGGTCCGCCGGTGCTTCCGGGCGAGACTCGCGGATGCGGACACGCTCGTAGGCGCGGTCGCGATTGCTCGGGTCGTCGATCCAGCCGAGGCCGGCATCGCGCAAACAATCGCGCAGAACTGCGCGTGAGGTGCCCAGAAGCGGGCGCACGAACCAAGTGCGGTCGCGATAGAGCATGGCGGGTGCCATGCCCGCATCGCCGCGGCGCAGGCCGTCGCCGGAACCGCGAGCGTGGCGCATCGCGACCGTTTCGGCCTGGTCGTCGGCGGTATGGCCAAGAAGGACGATGTCGGCGCCGGCCTGCCGCGCGGCTTCATCCAGCAGGCGATAGCGGGCGAGGCGGGCGGCGGCCTGAATGCCGGTCGCCGGCTTTTCGCCCTGCCAGCGCAGCGTGACGTGCCCGATGCCCAGGTCTGCGCCGAGCTGCGCGACCGCTCTGGCTTCGTTCGCGGAGGCGGGACGAAGGCCATGGTCGACGGTCGCGGCGACGATGCCAAGCGCGGGCGCGCGACGGTTCGCGAAGGATTTGAAGAGGTGGAGGAGGGCGGTGGAATCGCTGCCGCCGGAGATCGCGACGAGAACCTTTTGACGGCCCGTCAGGTCGAGTGGCGCAAAGAGCGCATCGGGGTCGAGCGGCATCAAGGCCGGCCCGGTCATCAGCAGGAGGTGAGCTGCTGTTCCTGCTTGACGCGTTCTTTCAGCGCCTCGGACATCTGCGGGTAGCGCTGGCCGACTTCGTTGAACGTGGCGCAGGCGACTTCGCGCTGGTTGAGCGCTGCGAGCGAGACGCCGAGCTTGAAGAGCATTTCGGGCGCGCGGCGCGACTGCGGGTAGTCGCGGCTGGCGGCTAGGAAGGTTTCGGCCGCGTCACGGTACTTTTCCTGGCCGAGCAGGGACTCTCCGAGCCAGAACTGGGCGTCGGGGATCTGTTCGTGCTCGGGATAGCGCGCGATCATGTCGCGAAAGCCGCTCTCGGCGGTTGCGTAGTCGCCGGACAGGATGAATTCGTAGGAATTGCGGTAGAGCTGGCCCGCATCGCCCGCGGAAGGAAGCGCCGCGACCGTGGTGCCGTCTGCCTGAGTGCCCGCGACGCCGGGTTGGGGGGCGACCGGCTGCGCGACGCCCGCGCCGACCGGATTGCCCTGCGCGTCGAAGGTGATCGAGCCCAGTTCGCGCGGCGGCGCAGCCAGCGTCTCGCTAGAGCCGCCGGCGACGGGCGGCTGGATCGTCCCGTGGGATTCGGCGTCGGCAGTGTCGGTGGTCGCGGGCGGTGTCAGGGCGTTGTTGCCCTGGTCGTTGCTCGACGCGCCCGTCGCGCCCGAACCGCCGCCGGAGGACGAGCCGCCGCCTTCCAGTTGCTGGAAGCGGAACTCGTTGTCCTCCTGCATTCGCCGGAGCTGGTCCTGCATCTGGAGGACCTGGAAATTCAGTTCCTCGACCAGGCCGTTCAACTGGCGAAGCTGGTCTTCCATGGCCAGAACGCGCTGGTCCGCCGTCTGGGCCATTGCCGGTGCGGCGAACAGGAGCGGCAGGGCAATCGCACCGCTCAAAAGGGTTGCAAACTTCATCATGCCTCTCGCTTGACGATGACGGGTCGCGACCTTGCGCCGCGCCCCAAACTCGCTTCTACCAGCGCCCCGGAGTTCGGCCAAATTTTGTTTTCGCCCGAAATAACAAAGGCGGCCACGAGGACCGCCTTCGAAGTTCGTTCGACTGTTGCCGAAATGGATCAGCTACCGGCGCCGTCGAGTACGGTGACCGCACGGCGGTTCTGCGACCAGCAGGAGATGTTGTCGCAAACGGCGACCGGACGTTCCTTGCCGTAGGAGATGGTGCGGATGCGGTTGGCGGCGACGCCCTGGCTGGCGAGATAATCGCGGGTGGCGGCAGCGCGACGGGCCGAGAGCGCGAGGTTGTATTCGCGGGTGCCGCGTTCGTCGGCATGGCCTTCGACGGTGATGCCGTAATTGCCGTACTGGTTCAACCACTGCGCCTGACGGGCGAGCGTCTGCTGGGCATCGGCGCGAATGACGGTCGAGTCCGTGTCGAAGAAGATGCGGTCGCCGACATTGACGGTGAAGTCCTGGCTGGAACCGGGGGTGGCCGCGATGCCCGAACCGGCACCGCCGGCGCCAAGGCCGAGGTCGGCCGCGTTGTTCGGGGTCTGCTTGCTGGCGCAACCTGCGAGCGCAAGGCCGGCAACGAATGCGACGATCAGGGGGCTACGGGTGATGGCTGCGATACGGCGCATGGCCGCCTCTCCTTCGCACTAGATGGGTTTCGTTGAATGTCCAGTAACCACAATGAGGTTAACGGAGCCTCAACAGGCAGGGTGACGACTTCGTTTCGAGGGTCGAGCGGCGGGCGGCTCGCAATGATTCGCCCGCGCCTTCGTCCGTGGCCGACGCTACGGCGAATCTGGGCCAAAAAGCGGCGCGTCCGTGTCTTTGAAGCCGCACTACTGCAGAAGCGGTGACCATGCGGGATCCGAACCGAAATTCGGCGTCGATATGCGCTGCTCGTTGCGGCCGGTCAGGTCGATCGAGTGCAGGGTCGGGCCGTTCGAGCCGGAAGCCTCCCGGAAGAACATGATGACGCGGCCGTTCGGCGCCCAGGTCGGGCCTTCCTGCAGGTGCCCCGTGGACAGGATACGCTCGCCCGAACCATCGGTGCGCATCACGCCGATCTGGAACTGGCCGGCACTCTGCTTCGTAAAGGCGATCAGATCGCCGCGCGGCGACCAGACGGGGGTCGAATAGGTGCCGTCGCCAAACGAGATGCGGGTCGGATTCGAGCCATCCGCACCCATTACGTAAATGTGCGGGCGCCCGCCGCGGTCGGAGGTGAAGGCAATCTTGGTCCCGTCCGGCGAATAGGTGGGCGAGGTGTCGATGGCGTTGGAATTGGTCAGGCGCGTCGTCGTGCGCGAGCGCAGATCCATCATGTAGATGTTGGAATTGCCGTCTTCGCGCAAAAGGCTCATCACGATGCGCTGGCCGTCGGGCGAAAAGCGCGGCGCGAAGGTCATGCCGGGGAAGTTGCCGACGAGTTCGCGCTGGCCGGTCTCGATCTGCAGGAGATAGACCTGAGGCGTGCCTCCCTCATAGGACATGTAGGTGATTTCCTGGCGCGTCGGCGAGAAGCGGGGCGTCAGGACGATGGAGCTGCCGTCGGTCAAGGTGCGCTGGTTGGCGCCATCCTGATCCATGATGGCGAGGCGCTTGACGCGCTGGTTCTTCGGCCCCGATTCGTCGACATAGACGATGCGCGTGTCGAAATAGCCGCTCTCGCCGGTCAGGTTCTGGTAGATCGAGTCCGAGATGATGTGGGCGATGCGGCGCCAGTTCTGGCGGTTGGCGAAATACTGCTCGCCGACGACCTGCTGCCCGGAGAACGTGTCCCAAAGACGGTATTCGGCGCGCAGCCGACCATCTGCCTCCTGCGTGACACGGCCGGTGACGAGGGCCTGCGCGTTGATGACGGTCCAGTCGTTGAAGCGCGGCGCAACGTCTGGATTGGAGATGCGCTCGATGAAGGCGCTCTTGGAGATCGGGGCGAAGAGGCCCGATCGGCGCAGATTGGCCTCGATGACCCCGGTGATTTCGGCACCGACATTGTCGCTCGACAGGAAGTCGGTGACGGCGATCGGCATCGGCTCGACCACGCCCTGCGTCACGTCGATCTGGAGCTGCGCGCGCGCGGGCAGGCTGGCGGCGAGCGCGCCGGCCAGCGCGAGAGCGCATATCGCCATGCAGGTCTTCAGGTATGTCATCATCGGTTTCGCCTCATTGTCCGGTCTTCGTGCCGGGTGGGGTCAGAACATCTGGCTCGGGTCGAAGTTGAACTGAACATCGGCCCAGGCATCGTATTTGTCGGCGGGGGCGTTGTAGGGCGCACAGCGCATCACTGCGCGCCGCGCCGCGTCGGCCGCCGCACGCTCGGCCATGGTCGAGCCGCCGCCCGACACGACTTCCGGATTTCCGTCGAGCGCACCCGACGGATCGAGCTTCAGGCGGATGGAAACGACCATATTCTCTGCGTCGGCCGCGCCGACCGGCGGGTTCCAGCAGCGCGACACCTGGCTGCGCAGCGAATCGATCTCGGATTGCGACAGGACGGCGCCCGTCGTCTGTCGGCCGCCGAGCGACGCCTGTTCGCTCGATCGCTCGGCGCCGCCGCCCTGCGCCTGGTCGCGGTTGAGGAGCGCAGCGATCTCGTCCTCGTTGAACTGGCTTTCCTCACTCGATTGCTGCGCCTGCTGGGGCTGCTGCGCGGGGCGTTCGGGCTCGCGCTGCGGCTCGGGGCGGGTGGCCTGCTGCTGCTGCTGCGGCTGAGGGCGGACCTGCGGGCGCGGGGCGCTCGTCGGCAACTGGACGAGTTCGCGCGGCTGTTCCTCGGCGATGGCCGGTTCCTCGGCGGGTTCCGGTGTCGCTTCCTCGACGGGAGCGGGTTCAGGCTCGGCTTCGGCTTCCTGTGGCGGAGGCGGCGGCGTCGGTTCGGGCTCGGGCGCCGGGGTCGGCTCCTGAACGGGTTCGGGTGCGGGCGGCTCCTCGGCCGGCGGCGGAGCAGATGCGGCATCGACCGGACGGTTGCCCGGCACGGTCGCGGAATTGGGGAGATCGACCTGGTTGTTGCCGATGTTCTGCGCGTTGTCGACCGGCGCTTCCTCGGTGGTCGCCTCGGGCGCCGGCGTCTCGGAGACGGGCGCGGTACGCTCGCCCTGAACGCTCTGCGAGATCTCGGCGAGGGGCACCATCTCCACCGGGAACGATTCGAAGTTGGAGCTTTCGAGCGGGCGCGGCGAGGACAGGCTGATGAGCCCGGCCCCGATGAGCACGACATGCATGGCCACAGATGTTGTGAGGCCGGCCTTCATCGCGTTGCTCAGCTATCCTCGGGGAGGGTGACGAGGCCAACGTTCCGGTAGCCGGCACCATTGATGCGGCCGAGAACGCGCATGACCATGGCGTAGTTCGCCGCGCCGTCCGCGCGCACATAGATGCGCTCGTCATAGCCGGTGGTGGCGACGGCCTCGAGGGTTGGCACGATGTCGTCGATCGCGATCTCGGTTTCCTGCAGGTAGACCTGGCCGTCGGCGTTGACCGACACGGTGATCGGGGTCGTTTCCGAATTCAGGGCGCCGGCGCGCGATTCGGGCAGGTCGATCGGCACGCCGACCGTCAACAGCGGGGCCGCGACCATGAAGATGATCAGGAGCACCAGCATCACGTCGACGAAGGGCGTGACGTTGATCTCGGAGACGAGCGCATGGCGCTTGCCCCTGCGCCTGGAGCGTCCGCCGCTCTTTTGTCCGACTGCCATGCCCATGTTGAAACTCCCCTGCCGCGGTCAGGCCGCTGCCGCGCGCGGCACGACCTTTTCATCGATCTGGCGCGAAAGAATGGCGGAGAATTCGTCCGAGAACCCTTCCATGCGCGCGGCGAGCTTGCCGGCATCGGCCGACAGCTTGTTGTAGGCGATGACGGCGGGAATGGCGGCGAGAAGGCCAAGGGCCGTTGCGAGAAGGGCCTCGGCGATGCCCGGCGCGACGACGGCGAGGTTGGTCGACTGCGAGCCGGCGATGGCCTGGAACGAGGTCATGATGCCGACGACGGTGCCGAAGAGGCCAATGAAGGGCGCGGCCGAGCCGATGGAGGCGAGATAGCCGAGACGGCCTTCCAGCCCCTCCATCTCGCGGGTGATGGCAAGGTCCATCGCCTTGTCGATGCGGGTCTGGAGGCCGATCGGAGACTTGGCGCCCTTCTCGAAGCTCTTCTTCCACTCGCGCATGGCGGAGACGAAGACCGCGCCCATGCCGGTCGTCTTGCGGTCGGCGAGTGTGCGATAGAGTTCTTCCAGCGACTGACCGGACCAGAACACTTGCTCGAAGCGGTTCAGCGATGCGTCCATGCGCTTGTAGGCGATGATCTTGTCGACGATGATCGCCCACGTCCAGATCGAGGCCGCTATCAGGCCCAGCATCACCAGCTTGACGACCCAGCCGGCCTGCCAGAACAGCGCCCAGATCGAATGATCGCCGCCCGGTGCGGCCAAAGTCACGGTTTCCATGGTCCCAACGTCCTCATCACGAGTCCGGACGGCTCTTTGCCGCCCTTCCTCCAGGTGCGCCTGTCAGTTGTCATCGATTGCGTGCCGGCCTCGACCCCACGGCACCATAATCGGCCTTGTTCAAGCCAAATTTGGTGAAAGGAAGGCGCATGCCGTTATCGACGATTTTCATCGCCCTGTTCATGCGCCGTTAGGGTTAAGGAAGCGTTTAGGCGAACGCGCGGCTCAAGCCGGATCGGCCACTTGCGGCATGAATGCGGTCAGCCATTCCTTGGGAAAACGGCGCGGCTTTCCGGCTTCCGAAATGATCGCTGCCTCGACGCGCGCGGTGACGAGCATGTCGTCGCCGCGCTTCAATTCCTGCGCCATGTAGATGCGCGCGCCGGAAATCCTTTCCGTTCGCGTGTCGATGGTCAGGATGTCGTCGATCCGTGCGGAGGCACGGAAGTCGATCTCCATGCGCTTGACGACCCAGACGAGCTTTTCGCCATGCTTGCCATCGGCAAGCTCGGTGTGGTGGACGCCGGCAAGACGCAGGAAGTCCGACCGGCCGCGTTCGAAGAATTCGAGGTAGCGGGCGTGGTAGACGACGCCGGAGAAGTCCGTATCGGCGTAGTAGACGCGGGCATGCATGCGGTGGCCGAAGGGCGTGAGTTCTCCGGCGAGGGCGGTCGGGTCGATCATTGATCGTCCTCGAAAAGGCTCGTCTGCCGCACAGCCAAGTCACGTGGGGCCTCCAGCCCGAGATGGCGCCAGGCATTGGCGGTGAGCATCCGGCCGCGGGGCGTGCGCTGGATGAAGCCGTGCTGGATCAGATAGGGCTCGATGATATCCTCGATGGCGTCGCGCGGTTCGGACAGGCCCGCCGCGATGGTCTCGATCCCGACAGGACCACCGCCGAAATTCGTCGCGATCATCGACAGATAGCGCCGGTCGAGATTGTCGAGCCCAAGAGCGTCGACTTCCAATCGGGTGAGCGCGGCGTCGGCGACCTTTCGGTCGACGATCTCGGCGCCGGCGACGGAGGCGAAATCGCGCACGCGGCGCAGCAGCCGGCCGGCGATGCGGGGGGTGCCGCGCGCACGCCGGGCGATCTCAACCGCGCCTTCCTCGCTCATGGGAAGCGACAGGATGCGCGCACCGCGGCTGACGATCTTCTCAAGTTCCTCGACCGTGTAGAAATCGAGCCGGACAGGGATTCCGAAGCGGTCTCGGAGCGGGTTGGTGAGGAGGCCGAGCCGCGTTGTCGCGGCGACCAGCGTGAAACGTGCGAGATCGATCTTGACCGAGCGGGCGGCGGGACCCTCGCCGATGATCAGGTCGAGCTGGAAGTCCTCCATCGCCGGATAGAGGATTTCCTCGACGGCCGGGTTGAGGCGGTGGATCTCGTCGATGAAGAGGACGTCGCGGTCCTCCAAATTGGTCAGGAGCGCCGCAAGGTCTCCGGCCTTGGCGATCACCGGGCCCGAGGTGGAGCGGAAATTGACGCCCAGTTCGCGCGCCATGATCTGCGCCAGCGTCGTCTTGCCGAGGCCGGGCGGGCCGACGAACAGGACATGGTCCAAAGCCTCGCCGCGCGTCTTCGCCGCCTCGATGAAGATCTTGAGATTGGCGCGTGCAGCGGCCTGCCCGAAGAAATCGTCGAGCGTTTGCGGACGCAAGGTGGTGTCCACGTCCTCGCCGCGCTTTTCCGGTGTGATGAGGCGGGGGGCGGTGTTCACGAAAGCAGTTCCATGGATCGGACCGAGTGGGCGGCTGCCTTGTCGAATGTCAAAGTGGCGCTGGCCCCAAGTTCCTGGTTTCTTAGCGCGACGACTGCGTCGGCGAAATCCGCGATGCCGGTTTCAAACGTTGTGAGAGCTTTTCCAACGGTGTCAAATGCCTCGAATTCGAGATGCTCGATCTCCAGGAGGCTGCGAATCGCGCCAGCCAGCGCGGGCCGGGGCAGCTTATAACGCGCGCGCAGGACCCAGAAGAATTCCATCATGACGGGAATGCTTACAAATGCAGGCGTTTCGCGATCGAGACCCGACAGTAGGCGCTGCGCGACGGCCGATTGGACCGGGTCGTCGTCCAGCATCGCACGTAGGAGGATATTGGTGTCGAGACCCCTCAAGAGTCCTGCTCGCCATGCAGAGAGGAGACGTGGTCGCTAATTCCTTCGCCGACCGCTCGTTTGTAATCCTCGATCGTCGTATTTGGAATTGCATAAGCGGCGAGCAAGCCGAAAAGGCTCTCGGCGGGTCGGTTGCGAGGAACGACGAGAAACCCATGCTCGACTTCAATGAAGGCGATGCGATCGCCGGCATGTAATCCAAGCCGCTCGCGAACCTCCACTGGAATGGTTGCCTGCCCCTTGCTGGTTATCTTTGCTTCGAAACCCATGTCGACCTCGTTTCCTTACCTTTATCAAAATGTAAGGAAAAATGCGAGTGTGATACTCACCGCGCCAGTTCTTTCAATCCAAGCCGGATCAGCTTCGACGAATCTGCATCCTCGCCGGCCGCCTTGAGGGCGGCCGAGACGGCGTTGGCGGCAATGTCGCGGGAGTAGCCGAGATTGACGAGCGCGGAGACGGCATCGGCTATGGGAGCGGGGGCGACGCCTTCGCCAAGTTCCTGCTTGAGGCCGATCGTGCCGGTGGCCTCGCCTGCATAGGCGGGCGCCTTGGTGCGCAATTCGGTGACGATGCGCTCGGCGACCTTCTTGCCGACGCCGGGCGCGCGGGCGACCATGGTAACGTCGCGCAGGGCAATGGCGTTGGCGAGTTCGGACGGGGTCAGCGTGGAGAGGACGGCGAGCGCGACCTTGGCGCCGACGCCCTGGACGTTGTTCTGCAACAGGCGGAACCACTCGCGCTCGAGCTGCGATTTGAAGCCGTAGAGCCGGATCATGTCCTCGCGGACATAGGTTTCGATGAATAGCGTGGCCGCTTCGCCGACCTTGATGCCAGCCAGCGTGCGCGTGGAGCAGTAGGCGACATAGCCGACGCCGTGGATGTCGACGATGCAATGGTCCTCGGCGATCTCGTCCACGGTGCCTTTGAGCTTTCCGATCATCGGCGCAGGTCCTAACCGGCCATCGCGGCGGCCATTGCCAGGCGGCCGGTCACGCTCTGGCGGTGGTGGGCGTGGCAGATGGCGATGGCGATCGCGTCGGCCGCATCGTCCGTGTCGAAGGTCGCGCGCGGCATCAGCACCTTCACCATCATGTGGATCTGCTTCTTGTCGCCGTGACCGACGCCGATGACGGACTTCTTGACCGCGTTGGGCGCGTATTCGGCGACGCGCAGGCCGCTGCGTGCAGGGACGAGCATGGCGATGCCACGGGCCTGGCCAAGCTTCAGCGTCGCGGTCGCATCCTTGTTGACGAAGGTCTGCTCGACAGCCGCCTCGACCGGCATGTGCTCGTGGAGAATGGCTTCCAGCCCGTCATGCAACTGGCAAAGCCGCGAGGCGAGGTCCATCTCGGAGTCCGAGCGGATGGTGCCGGAGCCGACAAAGCGCAGCGAATTGCCGATGGCGTCGATGATGCCCCAGCCGGTGCGGCGCAGGCCCGGGTCGATGCCGATGATGCGAATCGTCTCTGCCATGAAGTCCCCGTCTTTCACATCCGCTATGACATGAAAGCGTGAACAAAGCAGCAACGAAAATTCGGAGAATCCGGTTTAGCGCATTTGCACGACGCCGGACGCAAGCGCGCCGGCTGCGAAATGCTCAGCGCCCGAAGGCGGTCTTCAACAGCGTGATCTGGTCAGAGACGGGATTGAGGGCACGACGCTCGAAGCTGTCGTCGGCCCCATAGACCTCGCCATCCATGCGACGAACGAGCGACTGGAGGCGCAGCGAGCGGTCGACGAGATCGCGGAAGGCGGCCGGCAGTTCCCCCCAGGAATTGTCGGTATCGAAAGCCGACGCGGTGTCGAGGCGGACCTTGGACTTCTCGGCGGCGACCTGGTCGCGCGTCATTTCGCCGGAATTGGCAGCGCGCTGGAGGAGGAGCCACGAGGCGATCTGCATCAGGCGCGTGGTGAGGCGCATCGATTCGGCTGCATAGAGCGTGGCGGCAATGCGCGTCAGCGACTTCGCCTCGAGCCGGCCCTGGCCGTCGAGATACTCGGCAGCTTCCTCGACGAGATGCATGCCTTCGCCGTAGAGCTTCTTGAACGAGCCGGAAAAGACGCGGTGTTCCGCCAGATTGATCGTCGCGGCCTGGCCGCTTCCGGCTTCCATTCTCATCAAAATGCCCCGATGTTCTTGATTTTCCGCGCCTGCGTGCCGACAACGGCGAGGCGGAGCCTGAGGTTCCACGAATTGCCGCCGGTCACAAGGACGATCATGCGCCTTGTCCACGACAGGGGCAACCGGATGTTTAACAAAGGGTTAACGCGCTTCGTGCCGCTCGTGCCGCCCCTTGCCAGGCGGGCAAAAAAAAGAGCCACGGGAAGCGCGGCTCTCAGGAGTTTAACAGGGAGGCGTCAAACGGAGTGGTCCGACCACTCGGTAAGAATCCAGAAGACTGGATGGGGACAGTAAACACCCGTAAAGCTTAACGATCGGTAAAATTCTCAGAAAATCCGTCGAAAACTGTCCCGTTTTGACCGATTCCGTCAAAGCTGGCGTGCCATCTCCCGCAGGCGGAACTTCTGGATCTTGCCGGTCGAGGTCTTGGGCACCTCGCCGAAGATCACCGTGCGCGGGCATTTGTAGCGCGCGATCAGCGTGCGGCAGTGCTCGATGATCTCGTCCTCGCTCGCCGTGCGACCGGGCTTCAGTTCGACATAGGCAACGGGTGTCTCGCCCCATTTTTCATCGGTGCGGCCGACGACGCCGCAGGAGGCGACTGCGGGGTGCTTGTAGAGTGCGTCCTCGACCTCGATCGACGAGATGTTCTCGCCGCCGGAAATGATGATGTCCTTGGAGCGGTCCTTCAGCTGGATGTAGCCATCGGGATGCATGACGCCGAGGTCGCCCGAATGGAACCAGCCGCCGGCGAAAGCTTCGTCGGTCGCCTTCGGGTTCTTGAGGTAGCCCTTCATGACGATGTTGCCGCGGAACATGACCTCGCCCAGCGTCTCGCCGTCGGCGGGCGTGTCGCGCATCGTCTCGGGGTCCATGACGGTCAGGCCCTCGAGCGCGGCATAGCGCACGCCCTGCCGGGCCTTCTTGGTGGTGCGCGCGCCCTTGTCGAGTTCGTCCCACGCGCCCTTCCACTCGTTGACGGTCGCGGGGCCGTAGGTCTCGGTCAGCCCGTAGAGATGAACGACGGCAAAGCCCGCATCGGCCATGCCGGAGAGTACGGCCTCGGGCGGCGGGGCGGCGGCGGTGTTGAAGGTCACGGTCTGCGGGAAGTCGCGCTTGTCCTTGTCCTCGGCGTTGATCAGCGTCGCCATGACGATCGGCGCGCCGCACAGATGCGTGACGCCATGGTCGGCGATCGCGTCGTACATGGGCTTGGCGCGCACCCAGCGCAGGCACACATGCGTGCCGATCTGGACGGCCAGCGTCCACGGGAAGCACCAGCCGTTTGCGTGGAACATCGGCAGCGTCCACAGATAGACGCAGTGCTTGCCCATGCCGGCATGGATCGTGTTCGCATAGCACATCAGGGCCGCGCCACGATGGCTGTAGACGACGCCCTTGGGATTCCCGGTGGTGCCGGACGTGTAGTTGAGCGAGATCGCGTCCCACTCGTCGTCGGGCATCGACCAGGCGAAGTCCGGGTCGCCGCCGGCGAGCAACGCCTCGTAGTCCTCGGTGCCGATGCGCTCGCCCTTGGGGTGAGGCGCTTCGTCGGAATAGTCAGGGTCGTCGTAGTCAATGACGAGCGGCTTCACCGAGGCCAGCGCCAGCGCGTCTGCGACGACCTTCGAATGCTCGCGGTCGACGATGAGCACCTTCGTCTCCGCATGGTCGAGCTGGAAGGCGATGGCGGCCGCATCGAGCCGCGTATTGAGCGAGTGGAGCACCGCCTTGACCATCGGCACGCCGTAATGCGCCTCGAGCATCGGCGGCGTGTTGGACAGCATCACCGTCACCGTATCGCCCTTGCCGATGCCGCGGTCGGCGAGCGCCGAGGCGAGGCGAAGCGCGCGCTCCCAGAACGCCTTGTAGGTCGTGCGGGTCCTGCCGTGGACGATCGCGACGTGATCGGGGAAGACCTTCGCCGCGCGCTCCAGGAAGGTGAGCGGCGTCAGGGGCTGGTGGTTGGCTGGGGTCTTGCCGAGATGCTGCTCGTAGACGTTCATGCTGGTCGTGTCCTCCCGAAATCGGACGCCGAGAAAAGCGCCCCGGCTCCTATCCGTCAAGCAGCGCGGAGAGCCCGTCCCAGATGAGCTTGAGCGCGACGATGAAGACCATGGCGTACATGAAGGGGTAGAAGACCTCCGCGCGCATGCGCCGGACGATCCACGCCCCGGCGATGGTGGCGAGCGGGGCGATGGGCATCAGCACGGCGGAGGCCGTCAGGTTCGCCGCGTCGAACTGGCCGAGCGCGAAATAGGGCACCAGCTTCACCGCGTTGACGATGGCAAAGAAGATGACGCTGGTGCCGACATAGATGCGCGGCTCCTGCCCGAGCGCCAGGGCGTAGACCTGGAAGGGCGGCCCGCCGGCATGGGCGACGAATGAGGTGAAGCCGCTGACCGCGCCCCAGAAGGTGCCGCGCGCGACGGAGTGCCCGGTGCGGTGCTCCGTGCCTGCCATGCGGGTGGCGAACCAGCGCAGGAAAAAGGCGAGCGCGACGACGCCGACGATGAGACGCACCATGGCCTCGGTGACGATGGCGGCGGTCAGCCAGCCGATGGCGATGCCGAGAAGCGCGCCGGGCAGCATGATGCGTAAGGTCGCCCCGTCGCGATTGCCGCGCCAAAGCCAAAGCGAGACGATATCCATCAGGATCAGGATCGGCAGCAGAATCGCGGCGGCCTGGACGGGCGGTACGACCAGCGCCATCAGCGGCACGCCGATGAGCGCAGCGGCGCCGCCGAGCCCGCCTTTCGACAGGCCGACGAGCAGGACGGAGGGGATGGCGGCGGCGTAGAACCAGGGATCGGTCAGCAAGGCGCGGGGTCTTCGTGGCTTCTGGTCAAGTCGTGTCGCATGGCTTATGCCGCAATCACAACAAGATCGCGCGCCAAATCGGCGTCCAACGCCCAGAGAGTGCAATGCCAGACGCCTTACCCACCCGCTGCCGCCTCGTCCTGATCGCGCCCTCCACCGGCAATGTGGGCGATGCGATTTCCTCGGCGCTGGCCGGCGGCGACGTCGCCTCGGTGATCCTGCCGCGCGGCGAACGCTCGGAGCAGGAATACCTCTCCTTCGTCGAAACCGTGACGCCTGCCATTCAGGAGAAGGGCGTCGCCGTCATCGTCGAGGGCGATGCGCGCGTCGCCATGAGGGCCAAGGCAGACGGATTGCATTTCGAGGGGTCGAAGGCGGACCTCGCCGACATGATCGAGCGCCACGGCAACAAGATCATGGTTGGCACCGGCGGTGTAAAGACGCGCGACGACGCGCTGGAATTCGGCGAGACGCAGCCCGACTACATGTTCTTCGGCCGGTTCGGCTACGACACCAAGCCCGAGGCGCATCCGCGCAATCTGGCGCTCGGCGGATGGTGGGGCGAGATGGTGGCGGTGCCGTGTATCGTCATGGCGGGCTCTTCGGACGAGAGCGTGGCGGTGGTGGCCGAGACCGGCGTCGATTTCGTCGCCGTCGAGCAGGCAGTCTTCGCCCATGATAATCCGTCCGCGCGAGTTGCAGCGCTCAACGCGCTTCTTGACGAAAGGGCGCCGCGTCTCGATGAGGAATGATCCGCTTCTCGCGCTCCTGATTGTCGCCGCGCTGGCAACGCCCGCGCTCGCGCAGGATGGTGGCCAGGTGACCGGACCGCAGGCTTCCGAAGTCGCGCCCAGCCGGTTCGGCGGACGCGAGCCAGACCTGGCCTATGGCGCCTATCAGCGCGGCCTCTACATCACGGCGCTAAAACTCGCGCTGCCGCGCGCCGAGGCCGGCGACAAGGCCGCGCAGACGCTGGTCGCGGAAATCTATGCACGCGGGCTCGGCGTTCGCCGCGACGGCGCGCAGGCCGCCAAATGGTACGAGGCGGCGGCGGAACAGGGCGTGCCCGAAGCGCAGTTCCAGACCGCACTGATGCTGATCGACGGCGAATTCCTGCCGCGCGACCGGACGCGGGCCTACGAGCTGATGAAGGCGGCGGCGGATGCTGGCAATCCGATGGCGCAGTTCAATTTCGGCCAGCTCCTGATCAACGAAGCCGGCAACGAGGCGGACGAGCGCGAGGCGAGGGTCTATTTCGAGCGCGCGGCGCGCACCGGCCTTGCCGACGCGCAATATGCGCTGGCGCTGATGCTCACGCAGGGCGGGGAGCCCGACCTCGAAGCCGCGCGCGGCTGGCTCGCCCGGGCCGCGCAGCAGAATTTCGACACGGCGCAGGTGGAACTCGGCTCCTGGCTCGTCGAGGGCATCGGCGGGCCCCGCGACATGGAGGCCGGGTTCGGCTGGATCCAGCTTGCCGCCAATGGCGGCAATGTCGCCGCGCGCAACCGGCTCGCCAAGCTCTACTGGGCCGGCATGGGCGTCGAGGGCGATTCGATCGCAGCGGCCGCCTGGTACATGCTCGCCAAGCGCGAGGGGCTGGTCGATCCGGTGATGGAGGACCATCTGGCCGGACTGGGCGAGGCCGAGCTCGATGCGGCGCGCGCGCGCATGGCCGAGATCGAGCAGGGCGGTTCGGGACCGTCGGCGCTGACGGAAACGCAAGATGGCGGGGCCGCGGCCGAAACCGAGGCCGAGAACACGCGGCAAGATCAGCCTTAGCCTTGCCTGACGGCGCGTTTTATGGTCTTGGAGGCCGCAATTGCGGCCCTGCGCCCATTTCCCCATTTTGCGAAAGACGATCATGGCGAAGATCAACGGCAATGAAATCCGTCCCGGCAATGTCATCGAGCACGATGGCGGGCTGTGGGTCGCGGTCAAGACCAATGCGGTGAAGCCCGGCAAGGGCGGCGCCTACAACCAGGTCGAACTCAAGAACCTCATCAACGGCACCAAGCTCAACGAGCGCTTCCGCGCCGCCGAGACGGTCGAGAAGGTCCGCCTCGAGCAGAAGGACTTCTCCTATCTCTACGAGCAGGGCGAGGCGCTGGTCTTCATGGACGACGAGAGCTACGAGCAGCTCGAACTCGACAAGGAGTTCGTCGGCGAGCGTGCCGCCTTCCTGCAGGACGGCATGAAGGTGACGGTCGAACTCTACGAGGACAAGCCGATCGGCATCTCGCTGCCCGACTACGTCACGCTGACGATCGCCGAGGCCGATCCTGTCGTCAAAGGCCAGACGGCGGCGTCGTCCTACAAGCCGGCAGTCATGGAAAACGGCGTGCGCGTCATGGTCCCGCCCTTCATCTCGTCGGGCGAGAAGATCGTCGTCGATACCAACGAGATCACCTACGTGCGCCGCGCCGATTAGGCTGCACCGCTATTTCGGCCGGGACGGCCTGCAAATGGCTGCTCGCTGCGCTTCCGGCGCTCACGTACTGATGTACGCTTTGCTCCGGTTCTCGCGATCAGCCATTTTCGCCTCGCCCCGCCCAAAATCCCGGCGCACCCGGCTCGCGCCCAACCTTGGAACATTCTGATGGCACGCTCTGCTCTTCTCAACGTGATGGTTCAGGCCGCAATGAAGGCCGGGCGCTCGCTTTCGCGCGATTTCGGCGAGGTGCAGAACCTTCAGGTCTCGCTCAAGGGACCGGGAGACTATGTCAGCCAGGCGGACCGCAAGGCCGAGGAAATCATCCACGCGGAACTGTCGCGCGCGCGGCCGGGATATTCCTTCCTGATGGAGGAGCGGGGCGCAATCGAGGGCGATGACGGCCAGCATACCTGGATCGTCGATCCGCTCGACGGCACCACCAACTTTCTGCACGGCATCCCGATCTTCGCCATCTCGATCGCGCTCGAGCGCCAGGGCCAGGTGGTCGCCGGCGTGGTCTACAATCCGGCGATGGACGAGCTTTACACGGCGGAGCGGGGCGGCGGCGCATTCATGAACGACCGGCGCCTGCGCGTGGCGGCGCGTTCCAAGCTTTCCGACGCGGTGATCGCGACCGGCATCCCGCATCTTGGCCGCGGCCATCACGGCAAGGCGCTGGTCGACCTGCGCAACGTGATGGGCGAGGTGGCCGGCATCCGCCGCATGGGCGCAGCCTCGCTCGACCTTGCCTATGTCGCCGCCGGCCGCGTCGACGGCTACTGGGAAGACTGGCTGTCGGCCTGGGACATGGCGGCCGGCATGCTCATCGTGCGCGAGGCGGGCGGCTTCACCTCCGACCGGACCGGCGGGCAGGACGTGCTTTCGGGCGGTTCGATCGTCGCCGGCAACGAACAGATCCACAAGGCGCTCCTGAAGACGCTGGCGAAGCCGGTTTAGGCGGCATCCCGATCTTCCCCGGCATTCGGACGGCGCGTTCTTTCAATTTCGCCATGATTGCGTTTACAGTCGTGAACGATTGAAAATGCGGCACGAATCCGGGGCGGCAGGCATGGCCTTATTCAGAACCCTGGGTGCAGACAGCGCGGCCGAGGATGCGGATTACGATCCGCGCGGCCTGTCCAGCCCCCAGGTCTTTCTCTTTTCGATGATCATCTTTCTGGCGATCGTCGGCTTCATCGCCGCCATCCTCTATCGCCAGATCTCGTCCGCCTTCCAGACCAATCCGGGTCTCAACGGCTTGATCCTGGGCGTTCTGCTGATCGGCATCCTGCTCGCATTCGGCCAGGTCATCCGGCTGTTTCGCGAGGTTAAATGGGTCAATTCGTTCCGCGCCGGTTCGGCCGAGACGGAGCCTGTCCTGCTTGCGCCGATGAGGACCTTGCTGTCGCGTTCGCAGACCATGGCGCTGTCGACCTCGTCGCTGCGCTCGATCCTCGATTCGATCGCGACGCGCCTTGATGAAAGCCGCGACATCTCGCGCTACCTGATCGGACTTCTCGTCTTTCTCGGCCTGCTCGGCACGTTCTGGGGCCTGCTCGGCACGATCGGTTCGATCGGGAGCACGATCCAGTCGCTCGACCCGGGCTCGGGCGATGCCAACGACGTGCTCAATTCCCTGAAATCGGGCCTTTCCGCTCCGCTCGAGGGCATGGGTACGGCCTTCTCGTCCTCGCTCTTCGGCCTTTCCGGCTCGCTGGTGCTCGGATTCCTCGATCTGCAGGCAGGGCGGGCGCAGAACCGATTCTACATCGAACTGGAAAACTGGCTTTCCTCGGTGACCGACCTCGGCTCCGACATGGCGGTCGCGGACCCCTCCAAGGTGAGCTCGGCGGAAGAGATCAAGGCGATGTCGGAGCGGCTGCGCGCCATGCAGGAGCAAGGCGGCGGCTCGAGCCCGCGCGTGGCAGCCGCGATGGCCAACCTTGCCGACGGCATTTCGGGCCTCGTCAAGAACATGCGCTCAGAACAGCAGATGATGCGCGACTGGGTGGAAAGCCAGGCGGCCGAGCAGCGCGAACTGCGCGCCACGCTGGACCGCATCGCCGGCGCCCTCGAAAAGCAGGACAAGATCTGACATGGCGCTCGCGCGCGGCAGGCGCAGCCAGCGCAACGTCGACTACTGGCCGGGCTTCGTCGACGCCCTGTCGACGCTGCTGCTCGCCATCATGTTCCTGTTGTCGGTCTTCGTGCTGGCGCAGTTTCTTCTCAGCCAGGAAATCAGCGGCCGCGACCAGGCGCTGATCCGGCTCAATGCACAAATCAACGAACTGACGCAATTGCTGGCGCTCGAGCAGTCGAGCAGCCAGGACATGGAGGATGCGTTGTCCTCGCTGCAGGCCTCGCTGGCCGATGCCGAAAGCGAACGCTCTCGATTGCAGCAGCTTCTCGATGCGGGATCAGGCGCGGGCGCGCAGGCCGAGGCGCAGATCGGTTCGCTGTCGGGCCAACTCGACGAGGAGCGGCAGGTTTCTCAGCGCGCGCTCTCCCAGGTCGAGCTTCTCAACCAGCAGATCGCGGCGCTCAGGAGCCAGATCGGTGCGCTCGAAGCCGCGCTCGACGTCTCCGAGGCGCGCGACCAGGAATCCAACGCCAAGATCGCCGATCTGGGGCGCCGGCTGAACGTGGCGCTCGCGCAGCGTGTGCAGGAACTGAACCGCTATCGCTCCGACTTCTTCGGCCGCCTGCGCGAAATCCTGTCGGACCGCGAGAACATCCGCATCGTCGGCGACCGTTTCGTGTTCCAGTCGGAGGTGCTGTTCGCCACCGGGGCGGACGTGATCAACCCGGCCGGGCAGGAGGAAATGGCCAAGCTCGCCGATGCGATCCTCGACCTGCAGCGCGAAATCCCGCCAGAAATCAACTGGGTGCTGCGCGTCGACGGCCACACCGACAACATCCCGCTTTCCGGCACTGGCCGCTTCCGCGACAATTGGGAACTGTCGGCCGCGCGGGCGATTTCGGTGGTCAAGTTCCTCGTCAGCGAGGGCGTGCCCGCCGAACGGCTGGTCGCGGCCGGCTTTGGCGAATTCCAGCCGCTCGACGAGGCGAACACGCCGGAGGCGCGCGACCGCAACCGCCGCATCGAGCTGAAGCTCACCGAAAGGTAGCATCTGCAACTTGAACGGTTGCAGCGGTCATGCTTGCCTTTGGCAAAAGGGAGGCATGCCATGGATTGCGACGTGATCATCGTCGGTGAAGGGCTGGCGGGGCTGGTCGCGGCGGCCGAACTCGGCGATCGCGGAAAACGCGTGGTCATCCTCGACCAGGAGGGCGAGAATTCGCTGGGCGGGCAGGCCTTCTGGTCGCTCGGCGGCTTGTTCATGGTCGACACGCCCGAGCAGCGGCGCATGCGCATTCGCGACAGCCGCGAACTTGCCCTGTCCGACTGGATGGGCTCGGCCGCGTTCGATCGCGATGAAGATCATTGGCCGCGAAAGGTCGCCGAAGCCTATGTCGATTTCGCTGCCGGCGAGATGCGCTCTTGGCTCGGTGAAATGGGCATGCGCTGGTTTCCCATCGTTGGTTGGGCCGAGCGCGGCGGGGCGCTTGCCACCGGGCATGGCAATTCGGTGCCGCGCTTCCACCTGACATGGGGAACAGGACCGGGCGTCGTCGCGCCGTTCGAACGACGCGTGCGCGCGCATGTTTCGGCCGGGCGGATTTCTCTGAAATTTCGCCATCGTGCGAGCCGCCTGGTCAAGATCAATGGCGCGGTGACGGGCGTCGCCGGCGAGGTGCTGGCGCCGTCGACAGTCGGGCGCGGCGAGAAATCTTCGCGCGTGGTGACCGGAGATTTCGAGCTGTCGGCCGGCGCGGTGATCGTCGCCTCCGGCGGCATCGGGGGCGATTTCGAACTGGTGCGCAAGAATTGGCCGGTCGAGCGGCTCGGGCCTGCGCCGAAGTCGATGGTCGCCGGCGTGCCGCACCATGTGGACGGACGGATGATCGGCATTGCGCGCGAGGCTGGCGCGGCGGTCATCAACGAGGACAGGATGTGGCACTATACGGAGGGGCTGAAGAACTGGAACCCGATCTGGCCGAACCACGGCATCCGCATCCTGCCCGGCCCGTCCTCGCTCTGGTTCGACGCTTTCGGCTCGCGTCTCGAGGCGCCCTGCATGCCGGGCTTCGATACGCTCTCGACGCTGAAGCGGATTCTCGCGACCGGGCGTGAGCATTCCTGGTTCGTGCTGACGCAGAAGATCATCGAGAAGGAATTCGCGCTGTCGGGCTCGGAGCAGAACCCGGACCTGACCTCCGGCGAATGGCTGCAGGTGGTCAAGAGCCGGCGCGGCAAGGGCGCGCCGCCGCCGGTGGAAGCGTTCAAGCGTAACGGGGAAGACTTCGTCGTCTCTTCCTCGCTCGGCGAACTCGTCGCTGGCATGAACCGGCTCGTCGGCGAGGAACTGATCGACCACGACCGGCTAGAGGCCCAGATTGCCGCGCGCGACCGGCAAATCGACAACCCCTTTGCCAAGGATACACAGGTGACCGTCATTCGCGGCGCGCGCGCCTATCTCGGCGACAGGCTGATTCGCACGGCCAAGCCGCACAAGATCCTCGATGCGAAGAACGGACCGCTGATCGCGGTGCGGCTCAACATCCTCACGCGCAAGACGCTGGGCGGCATCCATACGGATCTCGACGCGCGCGTTCTGGATGGATCGGGCGAGGCGATTGCGGGGCTCTATGCCGTCGGCGAGGCGGCGGGGTTCGGGGGCGGGGGCTATCACGGCTACAACGCGCTGGAAGGCACGTTTCTCGGTGGCTGCATCTTTTCGGGACGCGTCGCCGGGCGCACAGCGGCGCAATGAATTCGAGCAGGGACAATTTCATGCAACTGACCAACAGCGACATCGCGGAACTGACGGCATGGCGGCGCAAGCTGCACGAGCAGCCGGAAATCTCGGGCGAGGAGGAAGAAACGGCGCGCGAGGTCGTGTCCTTCCTGACGCCGACCGAGCCGGACGAAATCCTGACCGGGCTCGGCGGGCACGGCGTCGCCGTCATCTATGACAGCGGCAAGCCGGGACCGACCGTGCTGTTCCGCTCCGAAACCGACGCGCTGCCGATCGAGGAACTGGGCGACGTGCCGCACCGCTCGAAGGTGCCGGGAAAGTCGCATATGTGCGGCCATGAAGGCCATACGACCATCCTCGTCGCCGTCGGGCGCCAGCTCGGGCGCGAGCGGCCGGCAAGGGGCCGTGTGGTGCTGATGTTCCAGCCCGCCGAGGAGACGGGCGCGGGGGCAGCCGGCGTCGTCGCCGACCCGCGCTATGATGCGATCCTGCCCGACTTCGCCTTCTCCTTGCACAACCTCCCCGGCACGCCGCTGGGGCATGTGCGACTGAAGGAAGGCGTCGTCAATTGCGCCTCGCGCGGGATGCGGGTCGTCCTGACCGGCAAGACCGCGCATTCGTCGATGCCCGAGACGGGCGTCTCGCCGATGCAGGCGGTCGCCGAACTGATGCCGAAGCTTACCGCGCTCGGCGGGGGGCGGTTCAGTGAAGACGATTTCGCGATGGTCACCGTGACCCACGTGTCGATGGGCGAGGCGGTGTTCGGCATCGCTCCTGGCCGTGCCGAGGTCTGGGCGACCTTGCGGACAAGGCTCGACGAACGCATGGCCGATCTCGTCGCCTCGGCCGAGGCGCTGGCCAAGGACGCCGCGACGCGCGCGGGGCTTTCCTGCGAGATCGACTATCACGAGGTTTTCGTCGCCAGCCTCAATGCGCCGGAGGCGGTCTCGCACCTGCGCGCGGCGATGGACGCTGAGGGCATTTCGCACGACGAGGCCGAACTTCCGATGCGCGCATCCGAGGATTTCGGCCATTTCGGGCGGCGGGCGAAATCGGCGATGCTGTTCCTTGGAGCCGGTGAGAACCATCCGCAACTGCACAATCCGGACTATGATTTCCCGGATGATCTGATCCCGATCGGCGCGCGCATATTCATGCGGACGGCGCGGAATCTGCTGGGGTGAGGCGTGGTCCGCGTCAGCCGACGATCTGGCTTTCGGATGACGAACGCCCGGAGCCACAGCGAAGGACCGAAGGCTATTCGGCTGCCCTCTTGAACGCCTCGGCGCCTGCATCGAACTGGAGGCTGGCGAGGCGGGCATAGACGCCCCCCTGGCGCACCAGGCTTTCATGCGTGCCGGTCTCGACGATGCGGCCCTGGTCCATGACGAGGATGCGATCGGCCTTGAGGACGGTTGCCAGACGGTGGGCGATGACGAGGGTGGTGCGGCCATCCATCAGGCGTTCGAGCGCGGCCTGCACGAGCGTCTCGCTTTCGGCGTCGAGTGCGGACGTGGCTTCATCGAGGAGCAGGATGGGCGCATCGCGCAGGATCGCGCGGGCGATCGCGACCCGCTGGCGCTGCCCGCCGGAAAGGGTGACGCCGCGCTCGCCGAGTGCGGTGTCGAAGCCGGCGTCGAGATTGCGGATGAACGTTTCGGCATGGGCATCGCGGGTGGCCGCCTCGATCTCGGCGCGGGTCGCACCGGGCCGGCCGAAGCCGATGTTTTCGGCAGCGGACGCGGCGAAGATCGTCACGTCCTGCGGCACGATGGCGATGCGCGCGCGCAGCTCGTCGAGCGCGGCCTTCCGTATGTCGACGCCGTCGACACGGATGGCGCCAGCGGACGGATCGTAGAAGCGCAGGAGCAGCGAGAAGATCGTGCTCTTGCCGGCGCCGGACGGGCCGACGATCGCGACAGTCTCACCAGGCTGGACGGTGAAGTCGAGCGACTGGATGGCCGACTGGCCGGGCCGGACCGGGTAGGCGAAGGAGACGTTTGAGAAGACGACCTCGCCGCGCGCCGGGGCGGGCAGGGGCGTGGGGTTGGCGGCCTCGGCGACGTGCGGTTCTTCGGCGAGGAGTTCCGTCAGGCGCTCGGCCGCGCCGGCTGCCTGCGAAAGCTCGCCCCAGACCTCGGACAGCGCGCCCAGCGCACCTGCGGCGAAGACGGCATAAAGCAGGAACTGCGACAGCGTGCCCGGGCTCATCTCGCCGGTCAGAACATCGCGCGAGCCGAACCAGAGGACGCCGACAATCGAGGAAAAGATCGTCAGGATGGCGAAGAAGGTGAGAAAGGACCGGGCGAAGACGGAGAGCCGCGCGGCCTCGAAGGCTTCCTCGACGGCGCTGGAATAGTGGCCCGTGACCAACGCCTCATTGGTGAAGGCCTGGAGCGTACGCACCGAGCCGATCTGCTCGCTTGCATAGGCGGTGGCGCTTGCGAGCGTGTCCTGCGCGTGGCGCGATTTCGCCCTGACCGAGCGCCCGAACGCCACGAGCGGCAGGACGATCAGCGGGATCGCGGCGATGACGAGGGCGGAAAGCTTGGGGCTGGTGACGACCATCATCGTCAGCGCGCCGGTTCCCAGGATGACGTTGCGCAGCGCGACGGAGGCCGTCGCCCCCATGGCCGACTTGATCTGCGTCGTGTCGGCGGTCAGGCGCGAGATGATCTCACCCGACTGCACCGTGTCGAAGAAGCCCGGCGACAGGCGTGCCACATGGGCGAAGACGTCGCGGCGCACGTCGGCGACCACGCGCTCGCCCAGCGTGATGACGAAATAGTAGCGCCCGGCGGAGGCGGCGGCCAGCACCACCGCGATGACGATCAGCATCGAGAAGTAGTTGGTGATGAGCTGGTCGTTGGAGCCGGTGAAGCCGTGGTCGATCATGCGGCGCACGGCCAGCGGCAGCGTGAGCGTGGTCAGCGCCGCCAGCGACAGGAAGAACAGAGCGCCCGAAACCTTGCCGCGGTAGCGCAGCATGTAAGGCAGCATGGTGCGCAAGGGGCGAAGCGAGCGCCGTCGGGCTTCGGCTTCAGCGTCTGCGGGTCTCATGATCGCCTGGGCTTCCTCGGGTCGGCGCGCCTTGCGATTTCGCCGGCGCGCTCTTGTGATTCAAATTCGGCTCCTGTATAGGCCAGCCGACGTTTTTCGAAGCCGTAGACCCAGACGGTCACCGCTTCAAGTGTTCGGAGCGGGCGCAATCGCCGCAGGCATTGGCTGCGTGCTCCCCATCGAGAATTAGGACAAGACCGATGAAAGCCGATATCCACCCCGATTACCACACGATCAAGGTCGTCATGACCGATGGCACCGAGTACCTGACGCGCTCCACCTGGGGCAAGGAAGGCGACACGATGAACCTCGACATCGACCCGAGCACGCATCCGGCCTGGACCGGCGGCAACCAGTCGATGCTCGATCGCGGCGGCCGCGTCTCCAAGTTCAAGAACAAGTTCGCCAATCTCGGCATCTAAGCCGGAGGCGAAACTCCATCTGCGAAAAACCCGCCCGCGTGGCGGGTTTTTTTGTTGGGCGCAGGTGAAGCGTCGCATGGCGTGCGAAGCGCAAGGCGAGGCTCGACCCTCGCCTATCGATCCGAATGGCCCAGATCGCGCTCGGGCCAGACGACGTCGCGCACGCGCTGCTTCAGCACTTTCGCCTCGGGAAAGCCGCCATCTTGCGTGCGATCCCAGATCGTCTTGCCGTCGACCTTGATGATGAATACGCCGCCGGTGCCGGGAACGAGCGCGACTTCGGCCAGATCCTGGCCGAAAGTGGAGAGCAATTCCTGCGCCATCCAGGCCGCGCGCAGCAGCCAGCTACATTGCGTGCAGTAGGTGATCGCGACGCGGGGAGGGACCGTCTGGCTCATCAGGCGGCCGAGAGCTTGGCCATCGTGGCCTCGTCGACCTCGAAATTGGCGTAGACGTTCTGGACGTCGTCGTCGTCGTCGAGCGTGGCGACGAGCTTCAGGATAGACTGCGCCTTTTCCTCGTCGACCGGGGTGCCGGTCTGCGGACGCCAGATCGCCTTGACCGATTCGGCCTCGCCGAGCGCGGCCTCCAGGCCCGAGGTGACGTCGCCGATATCCTCGAAGGCGCAATAGATGGTGTGGCCGTCCTCGTCCGACTGGACGTCCTCGGCCCCGGCCTCGATCGCCGCTTCCATCACCTTATCTGCATCGCCGGCTTCGGGCTTGTAGACGATCTCGCCGACGCGATCGAACATGAAGGCGACCGAGCCGGTTTCGCCCATCGCTCCGCCGGCCTTGGTGAAGGCCGCGCGCACGTTGGAGGCGGTGCGGTTGCGGTTGTCGGTCAGGGCCTCGACGATGACGGCGACGCCGCCCGGTCCATAGCCCTCGTAGCGCACCTCCTCGTAATTGTCGCCCTCGCCACCTGCCGCCTTGTTGATGGCGCGCTGGATATTGTCCTTCGGCATGGACTGGGCCTTGGCGTTCTGGACGGCAAGGCGCAGGCGCGGGTTCATCGCCGGGTCGGGCGCGCCCATCTTGGCGGCCACGGTGATTTCGCGCGCGAGCTTGGAAAACATCTTGGAACGCACCGCATCCTGGCGGCCCTTGCGGTGCATGATGTTCTTGAACTGTGAATGGCCGGCCATGGCACCCCTGTCGATCGTTCGGCTGAATGGAAATTTGGCCGGGTTATAATGAAAACGGTCTTGGGCGTCCAGAAGCCCGGGCTCGCGCAATCGTGACCCAGCCCGCTGTGCTCAGACGGTACGCTGCGGCAGGAATCGATTGGAGTTTTGCCGATGATGCGCCTCCTTGCCGCCTGCCTGTTCACGATGCCGGCCTTTTCGGCCATGGCGCAGGACGCGCCCGTCCCCAGCCAATGCCTGGCGATTGCGAGGACGACGCCGAACGTCGTCTATGCGAACTTCACGCCGGCGCAGGCGCAGGACGAGGCGATCACCATCACCTATGCCGGACACTCGACCTATCTGATCGACACGCCGGCGGGCGTTCGAATCGCGACGGATTTCTCCGGGGCCTATGGCGGCGATCCGGTGCCCGTCGTCGTGACCATGAACCGGGCCCACGGGACGCACTTCACGCTCAATCCCGATCCGCGCATCGCGCATGTCCTGCCCGGCTGGGGCGAGGAAGGGCCGGCGAGCCATGCAGTCGTCGTCGATGACGTCTACATCCGAAATGTGCCGACCGACATCCTGCGCTGGGGCACGAGCGAAGAGGGCGGCAATTCGATCTTCATCTTCGAGGTGGCGGGGCTGTGCATCGGGCATCTGGGCCATCTGCACCATGCGCTTTCGCCCGAGCATTACGGTGCGATCGGACGGCTCGACGTGGTGATGGTGCCCATTGACGGGGGCATGACGCTGTCACTGGGTGACGTGTCGGAGATCACAACGCGGCTGCAATCCTCGATTGTCCTGCCGATGCATCGCTTCTCGACGCCGATCGCGACCTTCTCGGCGATGCTCGGCGAGACTTTCGAGGTGGAGTATCGAGAAAGCCGCTCATTCGAGGTGTCGCGGCGTTCGCTGCCGCGTCGGCCGACCGTGCTCATCCTCGAAGGCGTTTGAGCACGGCCGGCGCGCGCTGTTTCAGTGCTTCGGCGCGGCGGGGTCGGCGGCGACCGAGGAAGCCTTCGCCTTCCTGCTCCGGGCCAGCATGTTCAGACCCTCGACCAGGGCCGAGAAGCCCATTGCCGCGTAGATGTAGCCCTTGGGCACATGGAAGCCCATGCCTTCGGCAATCAGCGTCATGCCGATCATCAGCAGGAATGCCAGCGCCAGCATCACGATCGTCGGGTTCTTGCCGATGAAGTTTGCAAGCGGGGTGGCGGCGATCAGCATCACGGCGACCGTGATGATGACGGCGATGTACATGATCGCAATATGCTCGGTCATGCCGACGGCGGTGATGATCGAATCGACCGAGAAGACGAGGTCGAGCAGCAGGATCTGGAGGATGGCGCCGCCCAAGGTGACGGTCGCCGTGCGGGAGACCATGTCTTCCTTGTGGTCGACCGGGTCGACCGTATGGTGGATCTCCTTCGTCGCCTTCCAGACGAGGAAGAGGCCGCCGACCAGGAGGATGATGTCCTTCCAGGAGAACGGTTCGCCGAACAGAGTGAAGACGGGCTGCGTCAACTGGACGATGAATGCGACCGTCGCCAGCAGCAGAAGGCGCATGACGAGCGCGGCGCCGATGCCGAGCCGGCGCGCGCGCTCGCGCTGATGTTCGGGCAGCTTGTTGGAGAGGATCGAGATGAAAATCAGGTTGTCGATGCCGAGCACGACTTCCAGGGCGATAAGGGTGGCGAGTGCGACCCAGGCGGTGGGGTCATTGACCCAGTCGAAGTAGCCGGTAAGCCATTCCATGTTCGATTATCCAGCCGCAAAGGATAGGGTGCGGGTGCCCTCAGGTCGCGGATCGCTGAACGCTGGCGCAATCAACGGTTCGCAACAATGGCGCGATATGCGCTTTAGTTCCAGAAGGGGGGAACGGTTTCTTCCAGCCGGGGCCCGAGCCGCAGCGGCGCGATCTTCTCGGCAAGGCCCGTCCGGTCGGAAATCTCGACGCTGACGCCGCAGATCGTCGCCGGGCCCGAAGCGGCCTCGAAGCGGCCCTTCGCCACCTTGGAGAGGAAGCGGTTGAGCGGCTCTTCCTTGTCCATGCCCAGCGAGGAATCGTAGTCGCCGCACATGCCGGCATCGGTGAGATAGCCGGTGCCGCCGTTCAAGATCTGATGGTCGGCAGTGGGGTGGTGCGTGTGCGTGCCGACGACGAGGCTGGCACGTCCGTCGACGAAATGGCCGAAGCACATCTTCTCCGATGTCGCCTCGGCATGGAAGTCGATCACGACCGCGTCGGCCTGTTCGCCGAGCGGGCAGACGGCGAGTTCCTCTTCGGCGCATTTGAACGGGTCGTCGAGCTCCGGGTGCATGAAGACCCGGCCCATGATGTTGGAAACGAGTACGCGCGCGCCGTTCTTCGCGATATAAAGCCCGGTGCCGCGCCCCGGCGTGCCCTTCGGGAAGTTCGCGGGCCGCAGGAAGCGCTCCTCATGCGGGGCGAACTGCAGCGCCTCGCGCTGGTCCCAGACATGGTTGCCGGTGGTGACGACATCGGCGCCGGCGTCGAGCGTCAGGCGGAAGATCTCTTCCGTGATGCCGAAGCCGCCGGCGGCGTTCTCGCCATTGACGATGACGAAGTCGAGCTTGAAATCGGAAATGAGGCCCGGTAGCCGGTCCCAGACCGCCGTCCGGCCCGTCCGGCCCACCATGTCGCCCAGAAAAAGAAGTCGCATCGCCTCCCTATAGCCCGTTCGGAAAGGGGCGCAACCCGCTTTCGGTCAGGATCTGCGGCAGTTGCACGTCATGATCCTGGTCAGGCACGCGCGTTACCTCCTGGCAGTCAAAGGCGATGGCGACGAGGCGCGGGTCGCGTCCGCTCGCCTTCATCTTGTCGATCGCGCGGTCATAATAGCCCGCACCATAGCCGATCCGGTGGCCGCGATCGTCGAAGGCGGCGAGCGGAATCAGCATCAGATCGGGATCGAGGACGGCGGCATCGGGGCCGGGACCGTAGGTGCCGAAGCCCATGTCGACCATTTCGGCCCCGCGCACGAGTTCGCGAAAGACGATGGTCTGCTTGTCCAGAATCGCGGGCAGGCACAGCCGCGCGCCGCGCTCACTCAACGCGAACATCAAGGGACGCACATCGACCTCCGAGCGCATGGGCCAGAAGCCGGAGACGACCATGCCCGGCTCGACGCCAAGGAGTTCGGCGGCCTCGGCCATCCGAAGCGATGCTTCGATGCGCCATTGCGGATCGAGGCCGTCGCGCCGCGCAAGCGCTTCCTCGCGCAGGGCCTTCTTGAGTTCACGTGGGTTCATGCTCTGCCCTCCTGTCCACTCCCGATTACAGATCGAAGCGGGAAAACGGAAGGGGAGAAGGCGACATGGCGGCGTCGCGGGCGAGCGAATGGAAAGAGGAAAAAGCGAACCGCGACATCCGATGGAGAGGTTGATCCCGGGTGCCTACAAAGTAGGTGGGCGCCGTGTGCCCGAACCCACGGGTCCGGCCAGGGACAGCTCCCTTGAGATCAGTAAGGCCCCGAGAATTAAGTTACTCCTGTCGAGAAGCGCAGAACGCCGTGACCAATATAGGCGGGCGGGCACCGTTTCGCCAGCCGGCTTCACGCAGCCGCGCCGGATTTCGTGACGAAGCGCGTGAGGCGCGTCACGAAGCGTCGACGGCGAGGTGCGTGCGCGTCCCGGCGGGTTGCTTTGCCAGTGAATTCGCAAGCGCTCATATTCCCGTCCATGCCAAGTGGCCTTGGGCGGACGGTTCCAGGGGTTTGGTCACGAAGCCGCGATGAAACCGGTGACAGATTGTTCAACGTTGAACACATTGCGAGCGATTAGCCGGTTTCCCAAATGCCACCCATCGGACGGCGACAGCGCCGCCTCGAAATTCAACGGCCAAACGGCGCATCCTCCCAAGGGCGTCAGGTCACTATCAAGGAGTACCACCATGAACCGCATTCTTCTCGCTTCCGCCCTCGTCCTCGGCGTTTCCGGCGCAGCCTTCGCCCAGCAGGCTCCCTACTATGCCGGCAATTACGACGACGCCGTCCTGACGCAGCTCAACGACGCCCTTTCGGGTTCGAACACCGCAGTCGCTCCGGCCGGCAACGCCCAGACGATGACGACCGCTTCGATCGACGACATGTCGACCGCCTCGGCCGTCGATCAGGGCACGTCCTCGGCATCCGGCGAACTGGATGTCTACGACGCCTGGCAGGAAACGGCTGGCCGCTAATCGCGACCCGCTACCGTCTCAAAGCCCCGCAGCGCTTCGCGCCGCGGGGTTTTTTCATGGCGGTTCTTGCGCCGCCGAAAGCGTCTCCGTACTGTCCGGACCTGTTTGAAAACGGAGTTCGCGGATGCGTTTCGAAGGGACATCGTCCTATGTCGCCGACAAGGATCTGATGGTTGCGGTCAATGCGGCGATCGCGCTGGAAAGGCCGCTGCTGGTCAAGGGCGAGCCGGGCACCGGCAAGACCGAACTGGCCAAGCAGATCGCAGCCGCGCTCGGGCTCGATCTTCTGGAATGGCACGTCAAGTCGACCACCAAGGCCCAGCAAGGCCTCTACGAATATGACGCCGTCTCGCGCCTTCGCGACAGCCAGCTCGGTGACGAGCGCTTCAACGACATCAAGAACTACATCAAGCGCGGCAAGTTGTGGGAGGCGTTCGCGACCGACCGCAAGGTCGTGCTGTTGATCGACGAGATCGACAAGGCCGACATCGAGTTTCCGAACGATCTCCTGCAGGAACTCGACAAGATGGAGTTCTATGTCTACGAGACCGGCGAAACGGTGAAGGCCGTGCACCGGCCGATCGTGATCATCACCTCCAACAACGAGAAGGAACTGCCGGACGCTTTCCTGCGCCGCTGCTTCTTCCACTATATCCGCTTTCCCGACGCCGAGACGCTCGGCAAGATCGTCGACGTCCACTATCCGGGGATCAAGCAGGAACTGGTACGCTCGGCGCTGACGCAGTTCTACGAGGTTCGCGAGGTGCCGGGGCTGAAGAAGAAACCCTCGACCTCCGAGGCGCTGGACTGGATCAGGCTGCTCGTCGCCGACGACGTCGATCCCGCCGACCTTCGCGCCGACCCGAAGAATGCGCTACCGAAGCTGCACGGGGCGCTTTTGAAGAACGAGCAGGACGTGCACCTGTTCGAAAAGCTCGCCTTCATGGCGCGCCGGCAGGGCTGATATGGCGGGCGTCACGGTCCGCGACCTGACGCGGGACGACCAGGCTGACTGGAAGCGCCTGTGGACCGGATATCTCGCCTTCTACAGAACGGAACTGCCTGAAGAGGTCTACGAGACGACGTGGCGACGCCTCTTCACGCCGGGCGAGTTCGAGCCGCGCGCAATGCTGGCGATCGCCGACGGCAGAGCCGTCGGGCTCGTCCATTTCCTCCAGCATCGGACCTGCTGGTCGACCGCGAACAATCTCTATCTGCAGGATCTGTATGCCGCGCCGGACATGCGGGGCAAAGGCGTCGGCCGGGCGCTGATCGAGGCCGTCTATGCGAAGGCGGACGCTGCCGGTATTCGCAACGTCTACTGGATGACCGAGGAAGACAATACGGTGGACCGTCAGCTCTACGATCGCGTTGCGCGACGTACTGGCTTCATCGAATACGATCGCGGGTGACGCGCACGAAAAAGCCCCGCTGAAAAGCGGGCTCGATCGTTGCGAAAGCTTGTTACTCGGCCGGTGCGGGCGCCGGAGCCGTCTCGGTGGAAGCCGGAGCGGTATCTTCGGCGGCAGGTGCGGCCGGAGCGGCATCAGCCGGCTCTTCCGCTGCCGGTGCCGGAGCGGCCGTATCGCCGGCCGGAGCGGGCGCCGTCGCCGCCGGTTCCTCGACGATCGCGCCGCCGGGATCGACCGGGGTGTCCGTGCCGGGCGACCAGTTCATGAATACGAGAAGCGCGACGACGATCGCGGCGGCAACGACGCCGAGAACAAGCGCGTTAGACCCGCCGCCAGAACGGCCCGTATTATCGACAACGATCGTGTCCGACGGGCGCGCGGCGCCGGTCGCGGGATCGACCGCACGCGGGTCGTTTGCTACATAATTGGGGTCCGCCGGATCGGCGGGGTTCACCGGATCATGCGCGCCAGGATCGCGGTTACGCAGGGGGTCGGCCATGGTTCAGGCTCCTCAAGATGACTTATCGTAACCCAAACGTGCGTAACGGCCCGCAGTTCCCGCGTCCCTAGTTGCGGGCAGGCAGGGCGGTGGCCGCATAGCCGGCCTTTTCAAGCAGCGCGACCACGCCGTCCTCGCCTGGAAGATGCAGCGCGCCGATCGCCACGAAGGCGCCGCCGGCATCGAGCATCGGCGCCAAGCGCCCGGCCATGGTGCGGTTGCGGTCGACGATCACCGACTGTTCGAAGCCGGCGATGGCGACGCCGTCCGGCGCGTCACCCGGTAGCGCGGCCTCGAAGAATGGCCAGAAGAGGCCCGTTTCGCCGCGCGCATGGATGACGACCATCGTCTCGATGACGTCGTCGATCGCATCGCCCAGCGCCAGCGTCTCGGTGAGCGCGCGCATGTGGAAGTCGAGAGGCAGGGCGGCCATCGCGCCGAGCTGTTCGGCGGTCGTCTCGAGCCCTTCGATCTCGATACCGGCGGCCTTGGCGCGGGTGGCAAGGGCGACATCGAGGATTTCGGCGCCGGCGGACTTGCGAGCGAGTTCGCAGGTCGGCAGCGTCACCATCGCAGCGATCATCCACGGCTTCATCTTGTCGACGGCACCGAGCGTGAGACCGCGCTCGTCGAGGGCCTGCTCTACCTTCTTGCGGTCTTCGTCGGCGAGCAGCGAGGAAAGGGTGGTCGCGTCGGTGAACATCATCAGGTCGGGATGCTCGGCCATCGTCGCCATGATCGCGGCCGGGTCGAGGATATCGGTCGTCTCGATGACCAGCGTTGCGGAAGTATCAAAGGCGGCGCTCGCCTCGGCGTCCAGTTGGACGATACGCGGATCGGTGACGTGCATGGTGCCGTAGAGATGCGAGACGGCGCCGTTCGGCGCCTTGATGCGCCAAAGCATCGCCTCGCCGTTCGGCGTTTCGGCGGATGCCGCGAGCAGGCGGGCATAGGAGGCCGGATCGTCGCGTTCCATCGCGGCGAGAAGGTCGTCGCCGGTGCAGACGGCCTCGGCCTGCGCGGCCCAGGTTCCGGCGAAAAGGATGAGCGTGAAGCTTGCAAAGGCGAGCGTCGTCAGCGCGGCAAGGAGGCGCAGCGCGGCATCTGCAAGGCGGTCGGGATCGAAACGCAGCAACATGCGTGCGAGCCTAGCGTGCATATGAGGCGAAATGGTTAAGCGGCGGCCGGCTTCGACAAGTGCCCGCGGGGATGGGTCTTGTCGTAAATCTCGAGGAGGCGGGCGGAATCGACTCCCGTATAGATCTGCGTCGTCGACAGGCTCGCATGGCCGAGCAGTTCCTGGATCGCACGCAGATCGCCGCCGCGGGCGAGAAGGTGCGTGGCGAATGAATGGCGCAACGCGTGCGGCGTCGCCGTATCGGGCAGGCCGAGCGCAGAGCGCATCTTCTTCATCTCGCGCTGGACGATGGCGGCGGCAAGTGGCCCGCCCTTTGCGCCGCGAAAGAGAGGCTTGCCGGCGTCCAGATGGTAGGGGCAGAGCCGGCGGTAGGCGGCGATGGCGGCGAGTGCCGCGGGCAGGACGGGGACGAGCCGCGTCTTGCCGCCCTTGCCCGTGACGCGCAGGACCGTGTCGGCTTCGGTTGACAGATGGTCGCCGGTCAGACCGAGCGCTTCTGAAATGCGCAGGCCGCAGGCATAAAGGAGCGTCAGCACGGCCGCGTTGCGGGCCGCGATCCAGGGCTCCTCTGCGAGCTGGTCGCCGGCCGAGACGACGCGGCGCGCGTCTGGTGCCGTCAGCGGCTTGGGCAGCGATTTTGGCTGCTTGGGCGAGCGCAGCGCCGACGCGCCGGCAGCGTTGACGAGGCCGCGCCGCTCCAGAAACCTGAGCAGCGATCGGACGCCGGCAAGGCCACGCCCAAGCGTGCGCGCACCTGCGCCCTCGCCGCGCCGTGCGGCAAGCCAGGCGCGCAGGTCAACCGGGCGCAGATCGGCGATATCGCGGATTGCAGGCGGGGCGCCCAGATGGGCGGTGAGGAAGACGAGGAACTGGCGCGTGTCGCGCTCGTAGGCCTCGACCGTCAGCGCAGCCAGGCGGCGCTCGACGGCCAGGGATTTCAGCCAGGCCGCGCGGGCGTCCTGCAGGTCGTGCCGGGCGATGACGAGAAATTCGGACATGGGGCCATCTTCGTCGTGCAAGGTTGACAGGCGGTGAAGGGCGGCGTTTGAAGCTGCCCCAAAAGGAAGAGAGTGAAATGAGCGACGACCAGCGAGTTCTGATGGCGGTGATCGGCGCGCCGCACGGCGTGCGCGGTGAGGTGCGAATCAAGACCTTCACCGGCGATCCGCTGGCGCTCGGCGACTATGGAAAGCTGACCGACGCCAAGGGCGCGGTCTACACGATCGCCAATCTGCGCCCGTCCAAGACCGTCGTGGTCGCGCGCATCAAGGAGATCACCACGCGGGAAGCTGCGGAAGCCGCGAACGGAACGGAACTCTACGTCGCCCGCAGCGCCCTGCCGGACGATCTCGACGAGGACGAATACTACCATGCCGACCTGATCGGCCTCGAAGCTGTCGACGCGGCAGGCGCGAAGGTCGGATCGGTGAAGGCGATGCACGATTTCGGCGCCGGCGACATCATCGAGCTGACGCTTTCGACGGGCGGTACGGCGATGGTGCCGTTCACCCGCGCCGCGGTGCCGCAGGTCGCGCTCGCCGATCGGCGGATCGTCATCGACCCTGCAGCGGCAGGGCTGCTGCCCGACGAAGACGAGCAAGAGGAAAGGCAGTGACCTTCCGCGCGACCGTTCTCACGCTTTATCCGGAGATGTTTCCCGGCACGCTTGGCCTGTCGCTTGCCGGCCGCGCGCTCACCGAGGGCACGTGGTCGCTCGACACGCTTCAGATCCGTGAATTTGCCACCGATCGCCACCGCACCGTGGACGACACGCCGGCAGGAGGCGGCGCGGGCATGGTGCTGAAGGCCGACATTATCGCCAAAGCGGTGGACCATGCCTCGCCGCAGGGCGATCCGCGGCCGCGCCTCCTGATGAGCCCGCGCGGGCGGCCGTTGACGCAGGCGCGGGTGCGTGCGCTTGCCGATGGACCCGGCGCGGTGATCCTGTGCGGCCGCTTCGAGGGGGTCGACCAGCGCGTCATCGACGCGCGCGGCCTCGAGGAAGTATCGATCGGCGACTACATCCTGTCGGGCGGAGAAATCGCCGCGCAGGTGCTGCTCGACGCCGTCGTGCGGCTTCTTCCGGGCGTCATGGGCAACTTGGCCTCGGGCGAAGAGGAAAGCTTCGAAAGCGGCATGCTGGAGCATCCGCACTATACGCGTCCGGCCGAGTTCGAGGGCATGGCGATCCCGGACGTCTTGACCTCTGGAAATCACAAGAAGATCGCCGAATGGCGGCGCGCGCAGGCGCTGGCACTGACGCGGGCGCGGCGGCCGGATCTCCTGGACGAAAAATGACGCGGCGGGCGTGACAATCGCGCCAAAGCCATGTATGAGCGCGTCGCTGAGCCCGGATTGCGTGTCCGGACCCGTCAAGAATTACTGACCACCGCTCCTGCTTCCGGCCCTGGCCGGTTCGCATAGCCTGCCGGTCCATCGAGACTGAGAAGGCGAGTGCCGAGCGCTCTGGCTGTTCGAAGAACAAGAAGAGGTTTAGTCCGATGGACATCATCCGTCAGCTCGAGGCCGAACAGGCCGCCAAGATCGAAGAAAAGCGCAAGCTCCCCGAATTCCAGCCGGGCGACACCGTCCGCGTCATGGTCCGCGTCACGGAAGGCACGCGCACCCGCGTGCAGGCCTATGAGGGCGTGTGCATCGCCCGCTCCGGCGCCGGCCTTAACGAGAACTTCACCGTCCGCAAGATCTCCTATGGCGAAGGCGTGGAGCGTGTGTTCCCAGTCTATTCGCCGATGGTCGAGGGCGTCGAAATCGTCCGCCGCGGCAAGGTGCGCCGCGCCAAGCTCTATTACCTGCGCGATCGTCGCGGCAAGTCGGCCCGCATCGTCGAGAACACGAGCGTTCGCGCCCGCAAGCTCAACGACGCCGAGCGCGAAGCCGCCAACGCAGAGAAGGCCCGCATCGAGGCCGAGAAGGTCGCAGCCGCACAGGCGCTCGCCGCCGAAAAGGCCGCGGCCGACAAGGAAGCCGCTGACAAGGCTGCTGCCGAAGCCGACAACGCATAAGCTTCCTGCCTTTCAGGCAGATCGCAAAGGGCGCGGGTTTCCGCGCCCTTTTTCGTTTTTCGGCGGGAGAAAGCCGGCTATGGATGACGACGCCGTCAACCGGACAACGACATAAACATGAGTGACATCCTCGCCGATTTCGGCCATCCGACCTACCTGCCATTTGGCGTCATCACGGCCCGGCTGCTCGTCGCCGCGCTGTTCGGAGCGATGATCGGCTTCGAGCGCGAGTGGCGCGACCATCCAGCGGGCCTGCGCACGCATATGCTCGTCTCGCTCGCGGCCGCATCCTTCGCGATCCTCGGCATCGAGATCGTTCATTCCTCGCAGTTCGACGCTGATGCCTCGCGTCTCGATCCGCTCCGCCTGATCGAGGCCGTGACGGCGGGCGTCGCATTCCTGGCCGCCGGCACGATCATCTTCGCGCGCGGCAAGGTGAAGGGCCTGACGACCGGAGCGGGGCTCTGGCTTTCCGGCGCGATCGGGCTCGCGGCCGGGCTCGGCTTCTGGCAGGTGGCCGCACTGGCGACCGTGCTCGCCATCATCGTGCTCGGCGCGATGCACGTTCTGGAAAAGAAGGTCGGGCGCATCGACGGCAGGGACGGCCCGCCCGACGATTGAGGTATCGACTACGCAGTCGAGGATGACTGAACGCCCGATTGAAGGCCGGCCGAAAGGCTGGTAATGAAGCCTTCCATGGAAAAGCTCTTCGGGAACCCGACCTACAAGAGGTTCGTGCTGCAGGACCACAAGCGCCTGCCGTCCCGTTTCTTCGCGCGGTTTTCCGGCGCGACGGCGAGCCTCGCGCGCTAGGCGCGCGCCTCGCCCTTCGCCCTTTTCCGCCTGCTTCTTCGACCGAACGGACTTCGCACCATGAGCGCACCGCGTACACTTTACGACAAGATCTTCGACGACCACGTCGTCGACCGTCAGGATGATGGCACCTGTCTTCTCTATATCGACCGTCACCTCGTTCACGAGGTGACGAGCCCGCAGGCCTTCGAGGGGTTGCGCATGGCCGGCCGCAAGGTGCGCCATCCCGAGCGCACGCTGGCCGTCGTCGATCATAATGTGCCCACCTCTCCCGACCGCAAGCTCGGCATCAACCGGAACGAGGAAAGCCGCATCCAGATCGAGGCGCTGGCGAAGAACGCGGCCGATTTCGGCGTCGAGTACTATGATGCGGCGGACATTCGCCAGGGTATCGTCCACATCATCGGGCCGGAACAGGGCTTCACCCTGCCGGGCATGACGATCGTGTGCGGCGACAGCCACACCTCGACGCATGGCGCGTTCGGCGCGCTCGCTCACGGCATCGGAACGTCGGAGGTCGAGCATGTGCTTGCCACGCAGACGCTGATCCAGAAGAAGGCGAAGAACATGCTGGTGCGTGTCGACGGGCAGTTGCCCCAAGGCGTCACGGCCAAGGACATCATCCTCGCCATCATCGGCGAGATCGGCACGGCCGGCGGCACCGGCTACGTCATCGAATATGCCGGCGAGGCGATCCGCGCGCTGTCGATGGAAGGGCGGATGACGATCTGCAACATGTCGATCGAAGGCGGCGCGCGCGCCGGCCTGATCGCGCCTGACGAGACGACCTTCGCCTACGTGAAGGACAAGCCGCGCGCGCCGAAGGGCAAGGCGTGGGAGATGGCCGTCGACTACTGGAAGACGCTGATCTCGGACGAGGGCGCCCACTACGACAAGGTCGTGGTGCTCGACGCCGCCAACCTGCCGCCGATCGTCTCGTGGGGCTCCTCGCCTGAGGACGTCGTTGCGGTGACGGGCGAAGTGCCAGATCCGGCCGGTATTCCCGACGAGAACAAGCGTACCTCCAAAAAGCGCGCGCTCGACTATATGGGCCTGACGCCGGGCACGAAGATCACCGACATCACCATCGACCGCGTCTTCATCGGCTCGTGCACGAACGGCCGGATCGAGGATCTGCGCGCGGCGGCAGCCGTCATCGAAGGCCGCAAGGTCGCGGCGAATGTCGACGCGATGGTCGTTCCAGGCTCGGGCCTCGTCAAGCAGCAGGCCGAGGCCGAAGGGCTCGACAAGGTCTTCATCGAAGCCGGTTTCGACTGGCGCGAGCCGGGCTGCTCAATGTGCCTCGCGATGAACGACGACCGCCTGAAGCCGCACGAGCGCTGCGCTTCAACCTCGAACCGCAATTTCGAGGGCAGGCAGGGTTTCAAGGGCCGCACGCATCTCGTCTCGCCGGCAATGGCCGCTGCGGCGGCGATCGCGGGGCATTTCGTCGACATTCGAGACTGGAAATAATCATCGGACAGGCCCGCTTCGGCGGGCCTTCCTTTCGACCACCATCTTTTCCCGTTACGGAATATTGAGATTTCGCCGTCAGGATACGACGAAATCAAGGGCGGGTAGACGATGAGCGGCGCGGCATTTCTCATGGCGATCAATTTCGCCATAGCCAGCTTGCTGGCCGCTGCCTTCGTCACCATCGCGCTGTATGACCGCAGCCGCATCGCGGCCAAGTACTTTGCCGGCGGCTACGTTCTCGGCGCGGCATATTTCGGCGTCGAGTTCCTGATCCCGATGCTGATCGGCGGCAACCGGTCGGTCCTTTTGGGCTATGCGCTCTTCCTCGCCGCTCTGGTCGTCTTCAACCGCGGTCTCGCGCGGCTCTACCGTGTGCGCATGCCCTGGAAGGTGGTGGCGGCGATCTTCGTTCTCTCGATCCTGGCCAAGGTCGCGAGCGACCAGCTGCCGCGCGAGTCCTTCACGCGAATGATGATCTACCAGTTGCCATACTTCGTCATGCAGACTATCGGCGCGGGCATCATTTTCGCCTCGGCCAAGCGGCGGCCGATCGATTTCGTTCTCGCCTCGCTCCTGACCGTCACAGCCATCCACTACATCATGAAGCCGGTCGTTGCGCTGCAGGCGGGCGGTGTCGGCTCCTCGCCGTCACACTACGCCTCGACCCTCTACGCCTTCATCGGGCAGACGACGGGGGCGATCCTGTCTGTCGCCGTGGCGCTCTTGCTGATGGTCATTCTCGTGCGGGACCTTCTGGCGGAAATCACGATACGCTCGGAAACCGACCCCCTTTCAGGGCTCTTCAATCGACGCGGCTTCGAGCTGCGTTTCGAGCGGCTGCTGCAGGCGACCGAAAGCAAGGGGCTGCCGATCTCGCTCGTCCTTTGCGACCTGGATCATTTCAAGTCGGTCAACGATACGCATGGCCATGCGGGCGGCGACCGGGTCATCACGGCCTTTGCCGACGTGCTGCGCGCCGCGACCCTGCCGAACCATGTCGTGGCGCGGATCGGCGGCGAGGAGTTCGCAGTGGTACTCCCGGGCTGCAACCTGGCGGCCGCGCGGCTCTTTGCCGAAAGCGTACGCATCTCCCTGGGGGAATTGCAGGTCGAGACGCTGCCGGACGACGCTCGCTTTACAGCCAGCTTCGGCGTTGCCGAGAGGACCCGCGACGAAGCGTCGGAGGCCGTCCACTATCGCGCCGACGCCGCGCTCTATCATGCCAAGGACGCAGGCCGGGACCGGGTGCGGGCCTCGATTGCGGACGGGACGCGGACCGGCAAGATGATTGGCGAGGACCGTAAACCCGCCTACGGTGGGACCCTCAGCTTTCCCGGTGCGGCGAGCGCCCATTCCTGACGGAAAGCCATCGGCCCGGTCGAGGTGACGGCCGGCAGCTTAACGGCTTGTTCGGGTTTCCCGCCTAGGTTCGAACGAGCTTGGGTGAGGCCGTCGGTTTTGAATTCATCGTTGTTTGTTGCGCTTGTCGTCCCGACGCTAAGCGGTATCTTTTCGGCTTCACTGTTCCTGCTCGCACGGCACCAGGTGGACCGCGTCGTTGAACGGGCGGCCTTTGCCTATGCCGGCTTCGCAATCGGCATGTCGCTGCAGTATTTCGAACCGTTCGGCTTCGCTCTGTCGCGCTTTCTGTCGAACGCGATCTTTCTCGCCAGCATGGTCGTTCTGTCGACAGCTCTGATGGCGCGGCATGGCAGGCGCGCGCCCTTGGTGGCGATGTCCGCAATCGTCGTCGTCGCCCTGACAGCCCTTGCTTGGGGCCTGATCGGCGAGCCGAACCTGACGCTGAGGGTCGCAGCCGCCAGTCTCGGATTTGCCGCGGTTTCGGGCCTCCTGGCCTACAAATTGTGGCGGATCAGCGGGCCGACGCTCGTCGATCGCATCCTGCTCGGAGCGGCCGTCTTCATTACGGCGGGTTCAGTGATCCGGCCGGCGGTGATCTACCTGCTGCAGGGTGGCCTCGGCACGGAACAGCTGTTTTTCCAGTCGCTCTACTGGCTGTCGCTCGTTCTGTCGGCCGTATTCTTCCTTTCGATCATCGCGCTGACCCTCATCTCCTCTGCTTCTCTCGATACGATCGAGACGTTGCGGACCGAGGCGGGCACGGACATGCTGTCTGGCGCGCTCAACCGGCGCGGCTTCGAGCAAGGGGCGATCCGGCTGATCCGCAAGGCGGAATGCCAGGGCCAGCCGGTGTCGCTCGTTCTTGCCGATCTCGATCATTTCAAGCAGGTCAATGACCATTTCGGCCACGCCTGCGGCGATGCTGCGATCCGCAAGTTTGCCGAATGTCTGGTTGAGCAGGCCGGAGCGGATGTGCTGGTCGGGCGGCTGGGTGGCGAAGAGTTCGCCATCCTTGCCAGCGGCGTCGCGGCCCCGGCCGCGCGGTTGATGGCCGAGGGCATGCGGGTGGGACTGTCGCTTTACGCACTCGACGGCATGCCGGCGGATAGGCGATTGACGGCGAGCTTCGGCGTGGCGCAACTCACCCCCTCCGAAACGCTTGCCAGTCTGGTCGAACGCGCCGACCAGGCCCTTTACGCTGCCAAGGCAGCAGGCCGCGACCGCGTCCGCGTGTCAGCTCTCCCGGAGGAAGCGCGCGAGGGCGAAGAGGCACTGGAGCCTGCCCGCGCCGGGCACGGTCACTGAAGGCTGGCCATCGGCCCGGTGGAGGTGACGAGCTTGTACGCGGCCATCTCCTCTGCCGAAAGATAGTAGAGCGCGCGCGGCGGCGTATCGAGCGCGTGCAGCCACATGGCCGGGTCGACGCCCATTTCCGACAGGTAGCGCGAGATGCGCGCGGCAGTGATCTGCGCGTCCGACATCGCCTGTTCGGGCGCCGGCAGGTTCGTCGTGCCGGCATAGAACTGGTGCAGGCCGATCGCAGCCTTGTCGCCGACCGTGCGCGTCGTGCCGCCGGCGAAGACCAGCGGGCAGGAGGAGGCGCATAGCGCACCATCGGGAACGAGCGTCGCCAGATCGCGCTCGCGGATCATCCGCGCCATCGCCATCGCGTCTTCCAAAGAGCCGCCCGGAGAGTTGAGCGAAACCGTCTGAACATATTCGCCGCGCGCCTCGAGTTCGGCGGCAAGGCGAGCAGAGGAGCCCACATCAATCGAGCCGGTCGCGGAGAGCACGCCTCCCGGCTTGAGCTCGAAGCGCACGGCGTCCTTGAGCAGATCCTCGTCGGTCTGTACGTTTTCGCGCGGGTCCTGCGAGCCCGATGTCGAGCCGTCTGTCTCGACGGCCGGGGGCAGGATCGGCTCGGTGACATGAACTGATGCCTGGTCCGAAGGCCAAAGACCGCCGGTTTCCTTCTGCAGTTCGTAAAGGTCGAAGGCGAGGACGCCGACGACGCCGGCGAGCATCGCGCCGAAGGTGAACCGCATGACATTGCCGTCGTCGATGCGATCGACCAACCGGGCGAAGCGGCCCTGCGGCGCGATGGCGGAATGGTGCACGTGGTCGGTCATGGCTCGAACCGCTTGCGTTCGTTGAGGGAAAGAGGCGTGACGTTTTCGCTCGACGCCGCTGGCGCGGACGGCGAAGCGGGGACTGCGGGCCGCGTCTCGACGGGTACAGGCTCTGGCTCGGGCACTGCTGCGGGCTGGCGTGCGGCGCGGACGGCGGCAAGCGTCTCGTGCAGCTCGATGGAGCGCAGCATGTCGGCCGCGGTGATGCGGTCGGCATCGGACAGGCCATCCTCGTGGCGGCGAAGCGCCGCCATCACGACGGCCATGACCGCGACGAAGACGCCGGGCAGGAGATCGATCGAGATCGCGCCGGCCCAGCTCGGCAGGAAGCTGGTCGCGTAGACCAGAACGGCTTCGGCCGATGACAGCGGCACGAAGCGGCGCTCGTCGACGCGCGGCTGCGCGAGAATTTCGCTGGCTGCTTCCGAGAGCGCCGCCGACTGCGCGGCGACCGAAGCGCGAACCGTTTCCATCACGGTCGACTGGCGGCCGGCCAGATCGGCGTCGGCGCCGCTCGTCACCGGGGCGATGAAGCCCATCGACAAATCCTGCGCGGCGCGGACAACCGAGGGCGCGATTGAGGTCTGCTCGAGCGAGGCGATGACGCCCGACAAGGCGACGGTTTCCTGTGCGAACTCGTTGGCGCGCGGCTCGACCGGGCCGGCGGCCGAGACGAGCTGGCGCATCGCCGTCAGATGAAGCTGGCCTTCCTCGAACAGCGTCTGCACGCGCTCGCGCGAGCCCTCGATGGTAGCCTGCAATTCGTTCATCTGCGCGGACATCTGCGTCAGAAGCTGGACGACGCTGCCCGAACCGGATGTGCCCGTCAGGGCGCCCGATGCGCGCTCGTCCTCGGCGAGGCGGGCGAACCGGTCCTGAGCGCGCTGGATGTCGGGCAGGAGCGAGAGCGCGCCGAGCGCATTCGAGTGCGCCTGGTCGAGATCGGCCGTGTATTCCTGCTGGGTCGTCGCCAGATGCTGCTCGACCGCGGCGGAGCCGGCGAGCGCGGCCGCATTCAGCCATGACGACATGGCAATGATCATCACCGAGCCGATGACCATGATCCCGAAGAGGGCAACGCGGGAGACACCGTCCCGCATTTCGGGAACGAATCGGATGAGGTACGTCCAGAAACCGTAGATGCCGACCGAGACGGCGACCGAATAGATGATCGCGCCGAGGAAGACGAGCGTTGCCGATCCGTCGAGCAGGCCGCGCACGCCGAGATAGGTGTAGACGCCGCTGGCCAGCGCGAGCGTGGCCAGGACGAAGCGCGTCATGGTCTGCAGCGAGGCGATGTGGTTGCGCAGGCGGCTCGCGGATGCCGATGTCGAATGGTTACTCATTTCTTAACCTCTTCATCCGCAATGGCAAAAGAAAGGTGTCGAAATGTGGACGCGCATGCACGCGGCGACTTCACGAGGCTGTGTGCGCTCAGCGGCAAAGGACTTCCGCCGGGGTCGGTACGACGTGATCGGGCAGGCCGTACATGTAGCTGCGGCCATGCAGGAGCACCGCGCCATAGTCGCAGTTGCGATAGGGGCGCAGCTGCAACCGCTGGCCGCCATGGTAGGCGATGCGCGGCGCGTCCGTCTCATTGTAGGAGCCGGTGGCGCGGTAGCCCGAAGCCTCTTGGCCGGCGCCCACGACAATGCGCTTGTAGCCGGCCGGCGCGTAGATCACGAGATTGCCGAAACTGTCGGTATGGACCCGGTCCTGGTAGAGGCTGCCGGCGCCGGCGACCGTAGCGGAGGCGGCTAGGAGCATGGCTGCGAAGGCGTAGGCGCGTCTGTTCATCACGATCCTCCGGAACGGGTGCTGCGGCGTCCTGCCGTCATCTTAAGACAAGTTAACGCTTTCTTAACTCTTGTCACCCGAAACGGGACGCTTGCCGGCGCGTCTTTCTGGGGACATGGTTAATGCCGACGGTCCCGACGACGCCCCCCGCCACAAGGACACGCATGAAACGCATCGAAATTCCGCTGGCTCTTCTCGCCATCCTTTTCGTCTCGGGTTGCGTCGCCGATCTTGACGACGTTGCAACGGGGTCGGTGCCGGCCCAGCCGCCACTGGCGACCTATGCATGCGAGGATGGAAGCCAGCTCAAGGTCGCTGCAACCGGAGCCTCTGTCGTCGTCGAGGCGCAAGGCGAGGAAGATCCCGTCGCGTTGCCGGCAAGCCCGCCCAACCAGTTCTACCGATTCGCCGAGGGTCTTTATTCACTCGTCGTCGAAAACGGGGAGGCGCTGTGGATGAAGAATGGCGAGGGCGCTCTTGCCTGCCGCGCTTGAGCGATTGTTACATCGGTTAATCGATTGAACCGGCAGAGCACCACTTTTCCTTCGCAGGGGCGTCGCTAAATGGGTGCGGGTCCAGCGTTTTCCGGCTTTGACGCATTGCAAAAAGCGAATTAGAAAGCGCCAACACTTCACGTCGCAGTCCGGCGACGGCATGACGCATTCAAGGTCCGTGCCGCCGTCGAACGGGGGAGCCATGAGCAAGACCACAGCCACCCGTGCGAGACCCCTGTCTCCGCATCTCCAAATCTACAAGCCGATCCCGACGATGATGATGTCGATCATTCATCGCATTACCGGCTGCGCGCTCTATTTCGGCGTTCTCCTGCTCGCGATCTGGCTGATGGCCGCCGCCGGCACACCCGAGGGCTTCGCGCGCGTGCAGAACATCTACGGCTCGTGGCTCGGGCTGGTGGTCCTGTTCGGCTTCACCTGGGTGCTCGTCCATCACATGCTGGGCGGTATCCGCCACCTGGTGATGGACACGGGCGCCGGGCTCGGCAAGGAAGAATCGACGAAGGCGGCGATCGCCATGCCGATCGTCTCGATCGTGCTGACGATCCTCGTGTGGGTCGTCGCCATCATGGCGCGGGGAGCCTGACCATGAGCGACATGCGCACTCCGCTCCGCCGTGTCCGCGGCCTCGGCTCCGCCCGCGAGGGCACGCTGCATTTCTGGCGCCAGCGCCTGACCGCCATCGCCAACGTGCCGCTCGTCCTTTTCATGGTCGGGCTGATGGTGGCGCTCGTCGGGGCGCCTTACGAAGAGGTCCGAGCGACGCTCGCCAATCCGTTCGTCACGCTTGTGGTGATCCTCTTCCTCGTCTCGGTGCTTTACCATATGAAGCTCGGCATGCAGATCGTCATCGAGGATTACGTGCATGGCGAGGGAGCGAAGGTCGCGCTGATCGCGCTCAACACCTTCTTCCCGCTCGTCGTCGGCGTCGCCTCCATCTTTGCCCTTCTCAAAATCGCATTCGGAGGCTGACCAGTGGCCGACGCTGAAACCAGAATGAACGCCTCGCGGCCCGCGAGCGACGGCTATACCTATGTCGATCACAAATACGACGTCGTGGTCGTCGGCGCCGGCGGCGCGGGCCTGCGCGCCACGCTCGGCATGGCCGAGCAGGGCCTGAAGACGGCCTGCATCACCAAGGTCTTCCCGACGCGCTCGCATACGGTCGCGGCGCAGGGCGGTATCGCTGCCTCGCTGCAGAACATGGGCGCGGATTCGTGGCAGTGGCACATGTACGACACCGTCAAGGGGTCGGACTGGCTCGGCGACGTCGACGCGATGGAATATCTGGCGCGCGAGGCGCCCGCCGCCGTCTACGAACTCGAGCATTACGGCGTGCCGTTCTCGCGCACAGAAGAGGGCAAGATCTATCAGCGCCCCTTTGGCGGCCACATGCAGAATTTCGGCGACGGCCCGCCGGTCCAGCGCACCTGCGCGGCGGCCGACCGCACCGGCCATGCCATCCTGCACACGCTTTATGGCCAGTCGGTCAAGAACAACGCACAGTTCTTCATCGAGTATTTCGCGCTCGACCTGATCATGACGGACGGGGTCTGCACTGGTGTCGTCGCCTGGAATCTCGACGACGGCACGATCCACCGCTTCTCGGCCAAGATGGTGGTGCTGGCGACGGGCGGTTACGGTCGCGCCTATTTCTCCGCGACGAGCGCCCACACCTGCACCGGCGACGGTAACGGAATGGTGGCGCGCGCGGGCCTGCCGCTGCAGGACATGGAGTTCGTCCAGTTCCACCCGACGGGCATCTACGGCGCGGGCTGCCTCATCACCGAGGGCGTGCGCGGCGAGGGCGGCTATCTCGTCAATTCGGAAGGCGAGCGTTTCATGGAGCGCTACGCGCCCTCGGCGAAGGATCTCGCCTCGCGCGATGTCGTCTCGCGCTGCATGACCATGGAAATCCGCGAGGGACGAGGCGTCGGCAAGGCGAAGGACCACATCTTCCTTCATCTCGACCACCTCGACCCCGCCGTGATTCACGAGCGGTTGCCGGGCATTGCCGAATCGGCGCGCATCTTTGCCGGCGTCGACGTGACGCGCGAGCCCATCCCGGTGCTGCCGACGGTCCACTACAATATGGGCGGCATCCCGACGAACTACTGGGGCGAGGTGCTGAACCCCACCGCAGAGAACCCCGATGCCGTCGCGCCGGGCCTGATGGCCGTCGGCGAAGCGGCTTGCGCCTCGGTTCACGGCGCCAACCGCCTCGGCTCCAATTCGCTGATCGATCTCGTCGTCTTCGGACGCGCCGCCGCCATCCGCGCCGGCCAGGTGATCGATCGCGACGCGTCCATCCCGGCCATCAACAATGCTGCCTGCGACAAGATCATGGAGCGCTTCGACCGCATCCGTCACGCCAACGGCTCGACGCCGACGGCGAAGTTACGCGACCTGATGCAAAAGGCGATGCAGGAAGACGCGGCCGTGTTCCGCACGCAGGAATCGCTCGAGAACGGCTGCAAGCGCATTTCGGAAATCTGGAACGGGCTTGCCGACATCAAGGTCACCGACCGCTCGATGATCTGGAATTCGGATCTCGTCGAGACGCTCGAGCTCGACAATCTGATGGCGAATGCGATCACCACGGTCTATTCGGCCGAGGCGCGCAAGGAAAGCCGCGGCGCCCATGCCCGCGAGGACTACTCCGAGCGCGACGATGCTCATTGGCGCAAGCATACGCTTGCCTGGGTCGACGAGGCCGGCCATGTCCGCCTCGACTACCGCCCGGTCCACACCGAGCCGATGCTCGCAGTGGCCGATGGCGGCATCGACCCGGCGAAGATCGCCCCGAAGAAGCGCGTTTACTGAGGATCGGCAGAATGGTCGAAATCACCCTTCCCAAGAATTCGCGGATCAACGAGGGCAAGACCTGGCCGAAGCCGGCCGGCGCCACGAACCTTCGCGAATACAAAATCTATCGCTGGTCGCCGGACGACGACGAGAACCCGCGCACCGACACCTACTATGTCGACATGGACGATTGCGGGCCGATGGTTCTCGACGCGCTCCTGTGGATCAAGAACAATATCGATCCGACGCTGACGCTGCGCCGCTCCTGCCGAGAGGGCATCTGCGGTTCGTGCGCGATGAACATCGACGGCACCAACACGCTCGCCTGCACCAAGGGCGCGGACGAGGTGTCGGGCGTCGTCAAGGTCTATCCGCTACCGCACATGCCGGTGGTCAAGGACCTCGTGCCGGACCTGACCGTACCCTACGCGCAGCTTTCCTCGATCCAGCCCTGGCTGCAGACGGTTTCGCCGGAGCCTGCCAAGGAATGGACGCAGAGCCACGAAGATCGCCAAAAGCTCGATGGCCTCTACGAGTGCATCCTGTGCTTCTGCTGCCAGACCTCGTGCCCGTCCTACTGGTGGAACGGCGAGCGCTATCTCGGGCCCGCCGTGCTGTTGCAGGCCTATCGCTGGCTGATCGACTCCCGAGACGAGAAGACCGGCGAGCGCCTCGACAATCTGGAAGACCCCTTCCGGCTTTATCGCTGCCACACGATCATGAACTGCACGCAGGCCTGCCCGAAGGGGCTGAACCCGGCCAAGGCGATCGCGGAGATCAAGAAGATGATGGTCGAGCGGCGGGTTTAATTCGCTACTGAACGCGTCATCCCGGAAAGGTTTCGCCGCTCCGCGCGGCTGCGGTCGGGATGACTGCGTGTGCCAGATCACGCCTTCTTCCCGCAGCCTTGATTTGAAACTGGCGGGTGTGGCGCTACGTTCCTTCGCCTCATCCCGGAGGACGACCATGCTTCGCACTTTGGCGCTCGCGCTCACCCTAGCCTTCACTGCCATCCCGGCGTCTGCCCAGAATACTGAGCGGGCGGTCTTCGCCGGCGGCTGCTTCTGGTGCGTGGAATCCGACTTCGACAAGGTTGGCGGCGTCATCTCGACGACGTCCGGCTATATTGGCGGACAGAACGCGAACCCGACCTACGAGAACCATCCTGGCCACCGCGAGGCCGTCGAGATCGTCTACGATCCGGGGCGGGTTTCCTACGAGGCGCTGCTGTCCGCCTTCTTCCGCTCGGTCGATCCGACCGATGGCGGCGGGCAGTTCTGCGATCGCGGCCACGAATACTCGACAGCGGTCTACGCGGTCGGCAATGCGCAGCTCGCCGCTGCTCGGAATGCGAAATCGGAAGCAGCGCAAGCGCTCGGCGGCGTACAACTGGCGACGGAGATCGTGCCTGCGCCGCAATTCTGGCCGGCCGAGGAATACCACCAGGACTATTACACCAAGAACCCGCTGCGTTACCGCTACTACCGTAGCGCCTGCGGGCGAGACAATCGGGTAAGGGAGGTCTGGGGCTCCGAAGCCATGGCGGGCATCAAGGGCAGCTAGGTGATTGCCCGGCCGGTGTCGCTTTTCCGATCTTCCGGCCGATTCCCCTCGGGGCCGGGCAATCAGTGGCGGGCGGCGATGCGCTCGTCGGCGATTTCCTCGGCGATCGCGTTGGTCGGGCGCTTTTCGGCGTCCGCGCGGGCGAAGATGTCCACTAGCGTGGCGGGGATCGTCTCGACGAGTTCCATCGCGCGGGCGCGCACATACCCACCGGGCAAAAGTTCGCTGGCGACATTGATCAGGCCGCCGGCATTGATGACATAGTCGGGCGCGTAGAGAATGCCGCGTCCAGCGAGAAGCGCGGCGTCGTCCTCGTTCGCAAGCTGGTTGTTGGCGGCGCCGGCGATCACTTTGGCCTGAATGGCATCGATCATGCCGGCATGTATGACTCCGCCGAGCGCGCATGGGGCAAACACGTCGAGATCGGCTGTGGCCAAGGCGTCGGAGGCAAGCATTGTTGCGCCGAAATCGCGAACGGCCCGTTCCACGCGCGCCTGGTCGATGTCGGCGACGACCAGATTTGCGCCGGCCTCGTGCAGTTCCTCGCACAGCCGGCGGCCCACCGAGCCAAGTCCCTGCACGCCGATGCGCCGACCGGCGAGATCGTCGCGGCCGAAGCGGTGCTTCACGGCTACCTTGAGGCCAAGGAAGACGCCATGAGCGGTGACGGGGGAGGGGTTCTCGCTGCCGCCAATGGTGGTGCCGGTGACGTTGGGGGTGCGCGCGCGCAGGAAGTCCGCGTCGGCGAGCGTCAGCCCCACATCCTCGCCCGTGTAGTAGTCGCCGTCGAGTTCGGCCAGCATCTCCGCATAGGCTTCGAGGAGCCCCGGCGTCTTGTCCGTCTTCGCATTGGCGAGGATGACGGCCTTGCCGCCGCCGAATGGCATGCCGGCGATGGCGGATTTATAGGTCATTCCGCGCGAGAGCCGCTGCGCATCGGTGATCGCGGCTTCAAGGCTTTCGTGCTTCCAAACGCGCGTGCCGCCGAGCGCGGGGCCAAGCTTCGTATTGTGGATCGCGACGATGGCGATCAAACCGCGCGTCTCGTCGCGGCCAAGCACAATGCGTTCATGACCGTCGAAGCCGGGCAGGAGCTTGGCGTCGTCGGTGATGTCGGTGAGTTCGAGCGTGGAGCGCAAAATGGGGCGCTGGGTGGGTTTGTCGGCCTGCAACATGGCGTTTCCTCCCGGTTGTTACATGCGCAACAGTCTAGAAGAAATGCCCGGTTCTTTGGTTGCGAAGACGCAAGGGAAATAGACGTTCCCTTGCGTCAAGATCGGCGCGCTGATCAGTTAATTACGCGAGTTGCGCGTCGAGCGTGACCTTGATCGCACCGAGCGCCTTGGAGACGGGGCAACCGGTCTTGGCCTTCTCGGCCAGTTCCTTGAACTTGGCCTCGTCGATGCCCGGCACATTCGCGGACAGCTTGAGCGCGCTTTCGGTAATCTCGAAGCCACCGCCCGAAGCCGGGCCATAGGTCACGGTCGCCTTGGTGTCGAGCTTTTCGGCGGGCGTGCCGTTCTCCGCCAGAAGGTGCGAGAGCTGCATGGAAAAACAGCCGGCGTGGGCGGCGGCGATCAGCTCTTCCGGATTGGTGCCCGACTTGCCGCTCTCGTCCTCGAAGCGGCCCTTGAAGGAATAGGGCTGCTTGGAGAATGCCCCGCTCTGCATGTCGAGCGTGCCCGAGCCATCCTTGAGCGCGCCCTGCCAGATTGCCGTTGCGTGCCTGTTCATGTTGCTCTCCTTGGGAGTGGTTGGTGTTGTCCCTCAACCTAGGAGCCGCAACGGCGGTTTCCAGTGCATGGCAGCACTATTGGCAGACGTCGATCCATTCTGCGCCCGTCAGCGTGACCAGCCGATCGGTCGGCAGGCGGATCGCGGCGTTGGTGGCGCCGGCGGCGGGCACGACCTCGTCGAATTTCTGCAGCGAGACGTCGCAGTAGATGGGCAGGGCGGAGGGCAGGCCGAACGGGCAGACCCCGCCGACAGGGTGGGAGGTCACCTCCACCACCTCGTCCGCCGGCAGCATGCGCGCCTTGCCGCCGAAGCGGTCCTTGAACTTGCGGTTGTCGAGCCGAGAAAGGCCGGAGGCGACGATCAGCATCGCCTCTTCGCCGACACGCAGGCAGATCGTCTTGGCGATCTGGTCGGGCTCGACGCCATGGGCTTCGGCCGCGAGCGCTACGGTGGCCGAACTCTGCTCGGTTTCGATGACGGAAATGTCGGGGGCGTTCTCGGCGAGAAACGCGCGCACGCTTTCAAGGCTCATGTGACGTCCTGGATTTTCAGATGGCTTCGCCGCGCAGGAGGCGCGGGGCGGCGGGAGACAGGCCCGAGGCCTGGCGGATGAAGAACTCCTTGAGGCGCGGCATCCGCTCGACGAGGCCGAGCCCGATGTCGCGAACGGCGCGAACAGGCGCGATGTCGTTGGAGAACAGACGGTTCAAGACGTCCGTCGTCACGCCCATCTGCACGGTGTCGAAGCGGCGCCAGCGCTCGTAGCGCTGGAGACCGTCGAGCGCGCCAATGTCCTGGCCGAGCCGGTCGGCTTCGACCACCGTTTCGGCAAGGGCGGCGGCGTCCTTGAAACCGAGATTGAGTCCCTGGCCGGCGATCGGGTGAATGCCGTGCGCAGCGTCTCCGACCAGCGCAAAGCGCGGCTTGACGAAGTCGCGCGCGAGCGTCAGCCCGAGAGGCCAGGCGCGGGGCCTGCCCTCGACATGAATCTCCCCGAGTTCGAGACCGAAGCGCTGCTCGAGTTCGTGCTCGAAGACGATCAGGTCGTCGGCGACGAGGCGGTCGGCGTCGTCGGTGCGCTCGGTCCACACGATCGACGAGCGGTTGTTACCTTCCTCGTCGGGCGCGAGCGGCAAGGTGGCAAAGGGGCCGGCCGGCAGGAAGTGCTCTTCGGCGCGGCCATGATGCGGGCGCTCGTGGCGGACGGTGCAGACGATGCCGGACTGGCCGTAGTCCCAGTGAACCGTTCGGATGCCGGCCATGTCGCGCAGGCGCGACTTGACGCCGTCGGCGGCGACGAGCAGCCGCGCCTCGACGCTCGTGCCGTCGGCGAAATCGATGAGGGTTGCGGCCGGCAGCGTGGCGAAGCCCGTGACGCCCACACCCTCACGCATCACGACGCCAAGTTCGCCGGCGCGGCGACGCAGCGCGCCGTTGAGATTCTTGTTGGCGACCATGTGGGCGAAAGCTTCGCCGGGGCCAACCTCGCCGTCAAAGGTCAGGAAGACGGGGCGCACCGGGTCGGAGGTGCGCGAATCCGTGACGATCATCTCGGTCATCGCCTGTGCGCCCGGTGCGATCTCGGCCCAGCAGCCGAGCTGGTCGAGCATCCGCGTCGCTGCTGCGGCGATGGCGGAGGCACGGGTGTCGCGCTCCCAGACGCCCTCGGGCGCCGCATCGACGATCAGCACCGACAGGTTGGGCCGCGCGGCCTTGATAGAGACCGCCGTCGCCAGGCCGACATAGCCCGCGCCAGCTATCACGATGTCGACCGCGCGCTGTTTCGTATCCTCAACCATGGCTCGGTCCTTCCAAATGCTGTCTGGCCAAATGCCTGTCTTCTTGACTTCGCGATGCGTAGCTGGTGCAAACCGCGCATCTTCAGGAATGTCGGCCTTCGCCGGAGGATTTCAACATGACGACTGCCATGCAGGAACTTCTGTCCATACTCGATCTCGAGCGGCTGGAACACAATCTGTATCGTGGTCGCAGTCCCCAGGCCGGCTGGCAGCGCGTTTTCGGCGGACAGGTGATCGGCCAGGCGCTCGTCGCCGCGCAGCGCACGGTGGAGGCCGAGCGCCACGTCCACTCCCTGCACTGCTATTTCATGCGGCCGGGCGACCCGTCCGTGCCGATCATCTACGAGGTCGACCGCATCCGCGACGGCGGCTCGTTCACGACGCGGCGCGTGGTCGCGATCCAGCACGGACATGCGATCTTCTCGCTCGAAGCTTCCTTCCAGGCGGAGGAGGAGGGGTTGGAGCACCAGATCGACGGTCCGACCGACGTGCCCGAACCGGAGACGCTGAAGTCCCAGACTGAACTCATCGAGATGATGGGCGACAACGTACCCGAAGCGATCCGCAAATTCTGGGCGCGCGAGCGGCCACTCGAAATCAAGCCGGTCGTCCTCGAACATTACACCACGCGCAAGAAGCTGCCGCCGCAGCAGCGCGTATGGGTGCGCACCTCGGGCGACGTGCCGGACGACAGGGCGCTGCAGGCGGCGATCCTCGCCTACCTCTCGGACATGACCCTGCTCGACACCTCGACCTTCGCGCATGGCCGCACCGGCTTCGACCCGGACCTGATGATGGCGAGCCTCGACCACGCCATGTGGTTCCACCGCCCGCACAAGCTGGACGACTGGCTGCTCTACAGCCAGGACAGCCCGAACGCGATTGGCGCGCGTGGGTTCACCCGCGGCTTTCTTTATGGCCGCGACGGGCGGCTGATCGCTTCAGTGGCGCAGGAAGGACTCGTTCGCGTCAAGACGCAGCCTAAAAAATAGGCAAAACTGGCGCTGTTCTGCAAAATTGAGTAATTATTGAGCGGCTGCTCAATTTTTGCAGGCCGCCAACGCCCCATTCAAGCCCTGATTGCGGCTCGCGCGCCATTTGGCACGCGACTTGATTCCCTTTTGGTTGATCGTCAGCTCGCACGGCCGGCCGGCGATGTCACGCAACGGCGGGGGACCGCAGGGAAAGGGCGAAAGCTTATGAAAATCGTGATGGCTATCATCAAGCCGTTCAAGCTCGACGAGGTGCGCGAGGCGCTCACGGCGGTCGGCATTCAGGGCCTGACCGTGACCGAAGTGAAGGGCTACGGTCGCCAGAAGGGGCACACTGAAATCTATCGCGGCGCCGAATACGCCGTGTCGTTCCTCCCGAAGATCAAGATCGAGGTCGCCGTGGGCGCCGAACTCGTCGACAAGGCCGTCGAGGCGATCTCTTCGGCAGCCAAGACCGGCCAGATCGGCGACGGCAAGATCTTCGTCTACGGCATCGAGCAGGCTGTGCGCATCCGCACCGGCGAAACCGATACCGACGCGCTCTAAGGCCCGGCAAAGTTCTCAGGAGAAAATCATGACCAACAGGAATTACCTGGCTCTCGCGCGACCTGTGCTTGGGGCACTCGCGCTGACCGGCCTGACCATGCTGCCGGCTGGCGCGCAGGAGGCGGCCCCCGAGGCAGCCGAAGTGGTTGCGGGCGAAGCCGCCCAGCACACCCAGTTCATCCTCAACTCGCTGCTGATGCTCATCGGCGGCATTCTCGTCTTCTGGATGGCAGCGGGCTTTGCCATGCTGGAAGCCGGCTTCGTTCGCACCAAGAACGTGTCGATGCAGCTTCTGAAGAACATCACGATGTATTCGCTGGCCTGCTTCGCCTACTACCTGATCGGCTATCAGATCATGTATCCGGGCGACGCCTGGACCATGGCCGGCGTGCTCGGCGCATTCGGCATCGCGGTGCTCGAGCCCGTCGCAGTGGGCGCGGACGGCGTCGACCTCACCTATGCGTCGGTCAGCGCCGACTTCTTCTTCCAGGTGATGTTCTGCGCCACCGCCGCCTCGATCGTCTCCGGTACCGTTGCCGAGCGCGTGCGCCTTTGGCCGTTCCTGGCCTTCACTCTGTTCCTGACCGCGCTGATCTACCCGATCCAGGCTTCCTGGAAGTGGGGCGGCGGCTTCCTCGACGAAGCGGGCTTCCTCGACTTCGCCGGCTCGACGGTCGTCCACTCGGTCGGCGGCTGGGCAGCGCTTATGGGCGCGCTCATCATCGGCGCGCGCAAGGGCAAGTACAATGCCGACGGTTCGGTCAACGTTCTGCCGGGCTCGAACATGCCGCTCGGCGTGCTCGGAATGTTCATCCTGTGGATGGGCTGGTACGGCTTCAACGGCGCGTCCCAGCTTGCCATGGGCACGATCGGCGACATCGCCGATGTCGGTCGCGTCATGGCCAACACCAATGCCGGCGCCATCGGCGGCGCACTGGCGGCGGCCATCCTGACCCAGCTCCTGTACAAGAAGGTCGACCTGACATTCGTCATCAACGGCGCGCTCGCCGGCCTCGTCTCGATCACGGCTGAGCCGCTGACGCCGGGCCTCGGTTCGGCCACGCTGATTGGTGCGATCGGCGGCGTCATTGTCGTCTTCTCGGTGCCGCTCCTCGATAAATTCAAGATCGACGACGTCGTCGGCGCCATCCCGGTCCATCTTCTCGCGGGCATCTGGGGCACGATCGCGGTTGTCTTCACCAATGCCGAAGCAAGCCTCGTCACCCAACTCTACGGCATCGTCGTCGTTGCGATCTTCGTGATCGTGACCAGCGCGGTCGTCTGGCTGATCCTCAAGGCCGTCATCGGCCTGCGCCCCTCCGAGGAAGCCGAGTATCTGGGCCTCGACAAGGCCGAGGTCGGCGTGGAAGCCTATCCGGAATTCCCGGGCGCGACGATCCGCTGATCGTCATCCAATCCCGTCGCAATGTCCGGACCTCCGGCATTGCAACTTTGGGGCCCGGTTCGCCGGGCCCCTTTTTTCCTTTTTTCGAACCGGAGATTTGAAATGATCCGCAACACGCTTCTCGCGCTGGCCGCGACCACTGCCGCCGCGGCCGCCCAGACCGCGACGCCTGTCGACCAGACCGCGCGCACCGCCGTCATCTCCGCCTTCCAGCCGGAATGGACGCTCCTTCAGGAGATGATCGAGGATCGCGAAGATCACCTCATCAACGGCACCGCCTTCGTTACCGGCACGCTGGAGGACAAGCCGATCGTGCTGTTTCTCTCGGGGGTGTCGATGGTCAATGCGGCGATGACGACGCAGATGGCGCTTGACCATTTCGAGATCGAGAACATCGTGTTCTCGGGCATCGCCGGCGGCGTCGATCCGGCGCTGACCGTGGGCGACGTCGTGGTCGCCGAGGAATGGAGCCAGTATCTGGAGGCCGTGTTCGCCCGCGAGACCGACGGCACCTTCGCGCCGCCTTCCTTCCTGCCGACGGAGCTTCCCAATTATGGCATGATCTTCCCGCGGCCGGTCGACATCGCGCGCGCTGAGGACGGCATCGAGGAACGGCAGTGGTTTCCCGTCGACGCCACCCTCCTGGAAACCGCGCGCAAGGTGGCCGACGAGATCGAACTGGAAGATTGCGTCGACCAGACGTGCCTTTCCAAGGCGCCTTCGGTGGTCGTCGGCGGCAAGGGCGTTTCCGGTCAGGCCTTCGTCGACAATGCCGATTTCCGCGAATACGTCTTCGAGACTTTCGACGCACAGGTCCTCGACATGGAAAGCGCGGCGGTCGCGCATGTCGCCTACGCCAACGACGTGCCCTTCATCGCCTTTCGCTCGCTCTCCGACCTTGCCGGTGGCGGCGAGGGCGAAAACGAGATGGGCACCTTCATGCAGGTCGCCTCGGACAATTCGGCCGCCGTGGTGAAGGCCTTCATCGCCGCGCTGCCGGAGTAGGCGGCAGAGCTATCTGTAGCAAATTGTGGACGGGCGCGGCGGATCGCGCCTCGCCCGCATCCTTTCCGCCCATGGTTAATGCGGCCTTAACCCCCTGCCGCTAGCGTCGGGCGAATCTGGCGCCGATCACGCGGCGCGACGGGCATTACGGGGTCAGCCATGCGTTCGCAGTCACACGCGCTCACATTGAACGAGGGCGAAAGCGGTTTCACCGGCTTCCTGCGCCGGCAGGTGCGCAAGCTGGCGGGCACTGCGATCCTCGTCGGTGTGGCGGCGATCGTCGCGAGCCTGGCGACATGGAACGTCGCCGACCCGAGCTTCAGCCACGCGACCAGCAACCCCGTAACCAATGCTGCCGGATATCCGGGCGCGGTCGTCTCCGACCTCCTGATGCAGTTCTTCGGGCTCGGCTCGGTCGTCGCGCTGGTGCCGGCCATCGTGTGGGCGATCGGGCTGGTTCTTGGCCGCGGCATCGTGCAGCCCGGCAAGCGCGCCTTCGCCTGGTTCGGCGCCGCCGCGCTTGGCGCGGGCATTATAGGCTGCATGGAAGCGCCGCCAACCTGGCCATTGCCGTCCGGCCTCGGCGGCGTCTTCGGCGATATCGTCCTGGCCTTGCCGGGCAAGTTCATCGGCGCCTATCCAAGCGGCCTTGCCGGCTTCGTCACCGCATCGCTTCTCTTCATTCCTGCCGGCGCATTGCTCTACGTCGCCTGCAACGCCCTTACCGCCAAGCCGGTCGAGCGCAAGAAGCTTGCCCGCAAGACGGTCGAGGAAGAGGTCGACGAAGACGACTACGAGGACGACGACCTGGACGAGGAGGGCACCGAAGGCCGGTTCCTGGCGCTCGGCGCGGTCGCCCATATGTGGCTTTCGGCGCAGGCGTTCTTGCGTCGCCATGGCGGCGGGGCGCTTGCCGCCCGCACGCGCCACCGCGACGACACGCTCGACGCGCTGGACGAGATCGAGAACCGCCCGGCTCGCCCGCAAGGCCGCGTCGAACCCGGCTTCGAACCGGCCGCGCGGGCTGCGGCCCCCTCGATCGAGCCGCCCTTCGACGTTGACGATATCGGCCTCGACGAGGACGACCTTGACCCCGACACGCCCGTGCCGACCCCGCAGGAGATCGCTGCGCGCCGGGCTCAGGCGGCACGCCCGGCTTCGCCGCCCGCCTCGGCGCGGGTCGAGCAGGCCGCGCCGCGTCCCATGCCGAGCGTTTCGAGCGCGCGCGCAGCCGTCTCGAACGGCTTCGAGATGCCGGACCTTGCATTCCTCTCCGAGCCGAAGGCGATGGCGCGCGACGCCTCGCTTTCCAAGGATGCACTCGCTCAGAACGCGCGCATCCTCGAAGGCGTGCTGGAGGATTTCGGCGTGAAGGGCGAGATCATCCAGGTCCGCCCCGGTCCGGTCGTCACGCTCTACGAACTGGAACCGGCGCCCGGCATCAAGTCTTCGCGCGTCATCGGCCTTGCCGACGACATCGCGCGCTCGATGAGCGCCATCGCCGCGCGCGTCGCCGTCGTGCCCGGCCGCAACGCGATCGGCATCGAACTGCCCAATGCCAAGCGCGAGACGGTCTATCTGCGCGAAATCCTCGCCAGCCAGGATTTCGACCAGACCAAGGCGAAGCTGGCGCTCGCGCTCGGCAAGTCGATCAACGGCGAGGCGGTCATCGTCGACATCGCCAAGATGCCGCACGTCCTCGTCGCCGGCACCACCGGCTCGGGCAAGTCGGTTGCCATCAACACGATGATCCTCTCGCTTCTCTACCGGATGACGCCGGACGAGTGCCGCCTGATCATGATCGATCCCAAGATGCTGGAACTGTCCGTCTATGACGGCATCCCGCATCTCTTGACGCCCGTCGTCACCGATCCGAAGAAGGCCGTCGTCGCGCTCAAATGGACCGTGCGCGAGATGGAGGACCGCTATCGGAAGATGTCGAAGGTCGGAGTGCGCAACATCGACGGCTTCAACCAGCGTGTGGCGCAGGCGGAAAAGAAGGGCGAGCAGATCAGCCGAACGGTCCAGACCGGGTTCGACCGCGAGACGGGCGAGGCGATCTACGAAACCGAGACGCTCGAAATGGAGCGCATGCCCTATATCGTCGTCATCATCGACGAGATGGCCGACCTGATGATGGTCGCGGGCAAGGACATCGAGGGCGCCGTGCAGCGCCTCGCGCAGATGGCGCGCGCAGCGGGCATCCACGTCATCATGGCGACGCAGCGCCCCTCGGTCGATGTCATCACCGGCACGATCAAGGCCAACTTCCCGACCCGCATGTCCTTCCAGGTGACGTCGAAGATCGACAGCCGCACCATTCTCGGCGAGCAGGGCGCCGAGCAGCTTCTTGGCATGGGCGACATGCTCTACATGGCCGGCGGCGGCCGTATCCAGCGCGTCCACGGCCCCTTCGTCGCCGACGACGAGGTGGAGAAGGTCGTCGCTCACCTGAAGCTCCAGGGCGTGCCGGAATATCTCGATTCGATCACCGAGGATGACGAGGAAGACGAAGGCGGGGCTGGTTCGTCGGGCAAATCCGGCGGCGGCAACAGCAATTTCGACGATTCGGACGATCCCTACGACCAGGCGGTCGCAGTCGTGCTGCGCGACGGCAAGGCGTCGACGTCCTACATCCAGCGCCGTCTCGGCATCGGCTACAACCGAGCCGCCTCGATCATCGAGAAGATGGAGCAGGAAGGCATTGTCGGCCCCGCCAATCATGCCGGCAAGCGCGAGATCCTGGTGCCGACCGAGGAAGAGACCTACTGATGGCGCTCAGGACGCGTGACAAATTTGGCGCGCGCACGGCCAAACTAAAGCCCCACTGGCGCGTTATCGGCTTCAGTCGAGGGCAACACAGATGATTTCGCGAGTTTCAAGAATGGCAATATCCAGTTCGAAGACCCGCCGCGGCGTGCTAACACTCAGCCTGGGTGCCGCGCTTTTCGCGGCTTCCAGCACCCTGCCGCAGGGTGGCCAGGCGCTGGCGCAGCCCGCCGAGGCGCAGGCAATCGCCGACCATTTCTCCTCGGTCAAGACGATGATGGGCGACTTCGTGCAGTTCGGTCCGGGCGGCGAGCAGACCGGCGGCAAGTTCTTCATCGAGCGTCCGGGCAAGGTGCGCTTCAACTACGAGAATCCGTCGACCTTCAAGGTGACGGCAGACGGCACGTCGGTCGTGCTCGAGAATGCGCGGATGAATACGGCGGATCTTTATTCGCTGTCGTCGACGCCGCTGAAGCTGCTGCTCGACGAGCGCATCGACCTTTCGGGCAGCAAGGTGCAGGACGTGCGACAGGAGGCCGATGCCACCACGATCACGCTCGCCGACCGCTCGGTCTTCGGCAATTCGACCATCACCATGATGTTCGACCCGCAAAGCTACGAGTTGAAGCAGTGGACGATCCGCGATGCGCAGGGCAAAGACACGACGGTGATGATCTACAACGTCCAGTCGGGCGTCACTTTCGACCGCTCGGTCTTCGCGATCAACTACGACCGTATCAACGAGATGGTTTCGCCCGAACGCTGACCTGTGGACGAGCGGCGTTCAAGGCCGGTTCTCGTCGCCTGAGCTTGAGTTCGACGGATGCGGCTGGCAGGGTCCAGCCGCATTCTTCATTTCAGGCCCAACTCATCCATGCCGTTTTCCATCGCCACCTGGAACATCAATTCCGTGCGCCTGCGCATGCCACTCGTCGAGCAGTTCCTGACTGCCCACAGGCCGGACGTCCTGTGCCTGCAGGAAACCAAATGCCCGGACGACCTGTTTCCGCTGAAGGCGCTGCGCGCGCTTGGCTACGAGCATATCGAGATCAGCGGGCAGAAGGGCTATCACGGCGTCGCGACCATCTCGCTGCGCCCGCTCGAGATCGTCGAGAAGCGTGATTTCTGCGCCATGGGCGACTGCCGGCACCTTGCCGCCAATGTCGAGGCGGGTGGGCACAAGATTCTCGTCCATAATTTCTACGTGCCGGCCGGCGGCGACGAGCCGGACCCCGGCATCAACCCGAAATTCCGTCACAAGCTCGACTTCGTCTCGGAGATGCACGGCGTTCCGGCGACGAGCGACGAGGCGACTGCGTCGATCCTCGTCGGCGACCTCAACATCGCCCCGCTGGAAGCCGATGTGTGGTCGCACCGCAAGCTTCTCAACGTCGTCAGCCACACGCCGATCGAGACGGAGAGCTTCGAAGCGATGCGCCGGGCCGGCAACTGGGTCGATCTGATGCGGCAGGCGATCCCCGAACCGGAAAAAATCTACACCTGGTGGAGCTACCGCGCGAAGGACTGGGAAGCGTCCAATCGCGGCCGCCGGCTCGACCACGTCTGGTCGTCAGGCAACCTCGCTGCCAAGCTCTCGTCGATCGAGGTGTTGAAGGAGGCGCGCGGGTGGGAGCGCCCGTCGGACCATGTGCCGGTGATCGCGCGGTTTGAACTGGAGTAGTTTTTCGAGGGGGACCCCCACCCTTTATCCCTCCCCACAAGGGGGAGGGAGGGCATTGACGTTGTGCCTTATCCATCAGCCAAGCACGATCTTGAAGAAAAATGCGCAACGTCTGCGACTCCCTCCCCCTTGTGGGGAGGGATAAAGGGTGGGGGTCTCCTTCGGGAAAAACTACTCCGAAAACCGCGGCGCCAAGCTTTGGATATCCGCCAACAGCGTCCCCAGATTGTCCGTGATGCGTTGGTGCAATAATGCCGCCGTCTCGGGATATTCCGTGAGGATGCGGCGGAAGAGGGTGCGGTTGAGGCGGATCAGTTCGACGTCGCTCGTCGCCAGCGCGCCGGTCAGGCGGTTGGTGGGGGCGATGATCGCGAGTTCGCCCAGCATGGTGCCGGGGCCGACCTGAGCAAGCGTCACGCGCTCGCCATCGTGCTCGCGATAGAGCGCCACCGTCCCCGAGGTCACGACATAGCCGCTTTCAGCCGACTGGCCTTCGCGATAGAGGACGCGACCGGCTGCGAGGCGCAGGCTTTCGGCGCCGAAGGCGAGCAGGCGCAACTGCTCCGACGTGAAGCCGGTAAAAAGCTCCACGCCCGAGAGAATGCGAATGTCGTCGTCCAAGGCCATCGGCGTCCCCGTCTGCGCGCGCCGACCCCCATCGGCAGCGGCAGTGCGTCAGTGCCCGAAATCAGGGCACGAGCTTGTATCCGCCGCTTTCTGTCACAAGAATTTCGGCATTGGAAGGATCGCGCTCGATCTTCTGGCGCAGGCGGTAGACGTGCGTTTCGAGCGTGTGCGTGGTGACGCCCGAATTGTAGCCCCACACCTCCTCGAGCAGCACGTCCCGCGTGACGACCTTCTTGTCCGCGCGGTAGAGATACTTGATGATCGAAGCCTCCTTCTCCGTCAGGCGGATCTTGCCGCCCTTGGCGTCGGTCAGGAGCTTCTGGCTCGGCTTGAAGACGTAGGGACCCACATTGAAGGTGGCGTCTTCGCTCTGCTCATGCTGGCGAAGCTGGGCGCGAATGCGTGCCAGGAGGACGGCGAAGCGGAAGGGTTTCGTCACGTAGTCGTTGGCGCCGGCTTCGAGGCCGAGGATGGTGTCGGAATCCGTATCCTGCCCGGTCAGCATGATGATGGGCGCCTTGTAACCGCCCTTGCGCAACATCTTCACCGCCTCGCGGCCGTCCATATCCGGCAGGCCGACATCCATGATCAGAAGGTCGACGATGCCGCTGCGCGCCGTGTGCACGCCCTTGGCGGCGGTCGGCTCCTGCAGCACGTCGAACTCCTCGTAGAGCGACAACTGGTCGGCGAGCGTTTCGCGCAGGTCGTTGTCGTCGTCGACGATGAGAATGGTGCGTGACGTCATCGTTCAGTCCATCTTGTTGAGATATCTGGCGGTTTCGCCTATCGCTCTAGGCTGGGCAGGTAGGTCTGGAAAGACTCTCACGGTGATTTGCTTGAGCAATCGATCATACTCCAAAAACCGTGAGTGCAATGGCGGTGCGGCGAAAAAAGGACGCGCTGTCAGGCATATGGTAGTGCGGCCCCGGCCCGGCGACCAGAGGCAGGGGCTGCTCGTCGTCGGAAACAGGGTCCTGCGCTGCGCACTCGGCAAGGGCGGCATCCGCTCGATCAAACGCGAAGGCGACGGTGCGACGCCGCTCGGGTCCATGCGGCTCCTTTCCGCCTTCGTGCGCCGCGATCATCCGCGCCGCCTTGTCTCCCGCCTCGCGCTCGATCCGTTCCGGCCCGGCGACGGCTGGTGCGACGCGGCCGGCGACCGCAACTACAACCGCCCCGTCCCCCTCCCTTATCCGGCCAGCGCAGAGCGGATGCGGCGCGACGACCACCTCTACGACGTCGTGATCGTGCTCGACGCGAACATCCGACCGCGCCGGCGCGGCATGGGCAGCGCAATCTTCTTCCATCTCGCCCGGCCAGGCTACGCGCCGACGGAGGGCTGCGTGGCGATCCATCCGCGCGACATGCAATGGCTCTTGCCGCGCCTTTCGTCGCGTACCGTCATGACGGTGACACGCTAGGGTCGCCGATGCTCAACCAGCCGATGACGGCGCCCATGATCAGTGCGACGCCCAGCCAGTGGCCGCCGTCGATGGCGGTCAGGTCCCAGCCATAGGACTGGTAGCGGTGGTTGACCGCCATGATCGTCACCATGAAGCCGAGCCAGACGAAAAATCCCGAGACGATGCCGTTGGCGAGCGTCACTTCGCCCGTGCCCAGATGGCCGATCACTCCGGCCAGAGCCCAGGCCATCACAAGCTCCGCGCCGAACGTGATGCCGAGGATCGCGGCGCCGGGCTTGGCCTGCACGGGGTCGATCCGGCCGGCCTTCATCCACGCCTTCGACAGGACGCCGTAATATCCGGCACCGAACACGAAGCCGGCGATAGCCGCCAGCAGGACGGCGAGATAGTTGATACCCGCGAAGTCCATCGCTTCCTCCCACGTTTGAGGGGCGATGCTGACACGATTGCGACGACGGTCAAGCTAGGGTCAGGACCCATTAATTTGTTGAGTTGATGGCTGTTGGGTGATTCAAGGTGGCAGGAGGTGCTGCCTTGAGTGATTTGCTGATGCTGACGGCGGCGCAGATGCGCCGGATTGAGCCGTACT
>NZ_JAAAMH010000010.1 GCF_024105655.1 Aliihoeflea sp. 40Bstr573 | reverse complement strand
TATGTTCGCTCGCCTTAAGGACTGGCGGCGCATCCACACAAGGTACGAACGATGCGCTCACACCTTCTTGTCAGCAATCGCTTTCGCGGCAGTCTTCATCTTCTGGATCAATGAGTCCTGACCCTAGTCCACAGCTAAAGGCACCCGTTGCCACTCCGGCCCGAGCTGGTTGCGAAACCATGTGTCCTGCCGTTTGGCATACTGGCGCGTGGCGGCCTTGGCGCGCGTGATCGCCTCGTCCAGCGACACCTTGCCATGCAGATGATCGGCAAGTTCCGGCACGCCGATCGCCTTCATTGCGGGCAGTGTCGGCGGAAGATCAAGGGCGAGAACCGTGCGAACCTCACCCAGCGCGCCGGCATCGACCATCTGGTCGAAGCGCCGGTCGATGTTCCGCCGCAGGAATTCGCGCTCGGGGGTCAGAACGATCCTGGTTGCGGACCGCGCATCGATGAGTGGAACAGACCGGTCGCCCTGCCAGTCGAGGATCGAGCGGCCGGAGGCCTCCACGACTTCGAGCGCACGCACGATCCGCTGCCCGTCGTTTGGGCGCAGCCTTTCGGCCGCACGGGCATCGCGCGCCTCAAGCTGGCGGTGCAAAGCCTCTGCGCCGTCCTCGAGAAGCGCCTGCCGCCATTTCATGCGGATATCGGCTGGAATCTCGGGCATGTGGGACAGGCCCTCGGTCAGCGCGCGGAAGTAGAGGCCGGTGCCGCCGACGAACACCGTCTTCCTTCCCGCGGCCTCAGGCGATCCAAGCAATGCCGCCACATCGGCCAGCCACTGCGCAACGGAATAGGCGATGGCAGGGCTGACATGGCCGAAAAGACGATGGCGAACGCGCGCCTCATCTTTCACCGAAGGACGCGCCGTGATGACGCGCAGAACGTCGTAGACCTGCATGGAATCGGCATTGACGATGATCCCGCCGGCCGCTTCGGCGATGTCCATCGCCCGCTGCGACTTGCCGCTCGCGGTTGGCCCCGCTATCAGGACCGCATCCTTCAGCACGCCCGGTTCCCTTTCAGAAAGTCCGCCATGTCGCTCATTGCCGTCCTGATCTCGCATCCGGCCGAAAGGGCCGTGACCGTCGATCTAGCGAATAGGGCGGCAAAGGCGGTCAGCGCAAGCGCGCCCGTCACTTGGCTGGATGATGCCATCGCCTGCGAGTTCGCCATCGACGCCGATCTCCAGCCGGACGACGCCCTTGTGCTGTTGCGCGAAACGGTCTCCGGCAAACCGGTCGACGTTGCCGTCCTGCAGCCGCAGAACAGGCGCAAGCGCATTCTGATCGCCGACATGGATTCCACCATGATCGATCAGGAATGCATCGACGAACTGGCCGACATGGTCGGCATCAAGGACTATGTCGCCGCGATCACTTCTCGAGCCATGAACGGAGAGATTGCCTTCGAGCCGGCTCTTCGCGAGCGCGTCGCGCTGCTGCGCGACCTCGACGTGGCCGTGATCGACAACGTCATCGCCGAACGGATAACGCTCGCCTCCGGGGGCAAGACGCTGGTCGCGACCATGAACGCCAGCGGGGCGGCGACCGCGCTCGTCTCTGGGGGTTTCGAGAGCTTTACGGAAAAGGTCGCGGCCAAGCTCGGCTTTGCCGAGCACCGCGCCAACCGGCTCTTGGTCGAGAACGGCAAGCTCACCGGCAATGTGGCCGAGCCGATCCTCGGCAAGGAGGCGAAGGCCGCCTCGCTCCTCGAACTTGCCGCCCGGGCCGGCGTCACGCCGCAGGACGTGCTGGCGGTCGGTGACGGTGCCAACGATCTCGACATGATTCGCATCGCGGGCATGGGCGTCGCGCTCCATGCCAAGCCGGCTGTGGCCGCGCAGGCGGGGGTTCGCATCGATCATGGCGACCTGACGGCCCTTCTCTACCTGCAGGGCTATCGCGGATCGGATTTCGTCGCCTGACAGACAAAAACGGGGCGGCTGGCGCCGCCCCTGATCGTCGCGGTGCAATCCGCGTCAGTCCATCCTGAGCGTCACGAAGCGCAATTCGCCGGTCGGCGAAGCGAGCATCAAGAGGGCGTTGCGGCGGCCCTGCGTTTCAAGCGCGGCGATACGCTCCTGAACGTCGGCAGGCGTCGAAACAGCCTCTTGCGCGATTTCGGTGATGACTTCGCCGGCCGTGATGTTGCGCTCGGCGGCTTGCGATCCTTCCTCGACCTCCATCACGACGACGCCGGAAATATCCTCGGCGATGCCGAAGCTTGCGCGCGTTTCCTCATCGAGCGTGGCAAGCGTCATGCCCAGAACTTCGGCCGTCTCGACCGCCGCGTCGGGCGTCGCCTCGTCGTCTTCCATCTCCACACCGGCCTCGGCCTGGCGTTCGCCATCCTCAAGGCGGCCCAGAGTGACGCGCACGGTCTGCTCCTCGCCGCGCCGCACGATCACCACGTCGACTTCCTTGCCGACCGGGCTTTCAGCAACGACGCGCGGCAGGTCGCGCATCTGGCGCACCGGCTTGCCGTCGAAGGACAGGATCACGTCGCCAGGAAGGATCGACCCGTCGTCGACCGGCCCGCCTTCGATCACGCCCGCGACGAGCGCGCCCGTGGCGCGCTCCATGCCGAGGCTCTCGGCGATGTCGTCGGTGACCGGCTGGATGCGCACGCCGAGCCAGCCGCGGCGCGTCTCGCCGAATTCGCGCAACTGGTCGATTACGTTCACGGCAAGTTGCGAGGGAATGGCGAAACCGATGCCGATCGATCCACCGGACGGCGAGATGATCGCGGTGTTGATGCCGATGACCTTGCCATACATGTCGAAGAGCGGGCCGCCCGAATTGCCGCGGTTGATCGCGGCGTCGGTCTGGATGAAGTCGTCATAGCGCCCGGCATTGATGTCACGTCCGCGGGCCGACACGATGCCGACCGTCACCGAGCCGCCGAGGCCGAATGGATTGCCGATCGCCATGACCCAGTCGCCGATGCGCGCTTCCTGCGAGTCGCCGAACTCGACCGCCGTCAGCTCGCGCAGGCTCGGATCGACCTTGAGTACGGCAAGGTCGGTCTCCGGATCCGCTCCGATCAGCTCGGCTTCGAGCGTGCCGCCATCGGAGAAATTGACCTCGATCTCGTCCGCGTCGGCAATGACGTGGTTATTGGTGATCACGATGCCTTCCTTGGCATCAATGACGAAGCCCGAGCCGAGCGATTGCATGGGACGTACCGACGGCCCGCCTGGCTGCTGGCTGAAGAACTCGTCGAAGAATTCCTGGAAAGGCGAGCCCTCGGGCAATTGCGGCACAGGCACGTTGCGCTGGGTCTGGTTGCCGCCAGATGCGTTCTGCGAGGTCGAGATATTGACGACGGCGCCGAGCAGACCTTCGGCAAGGTCGGCGACCGAGGCCGGACCGTGCTGACGCGGCTGCGCGCTGCCAGGAGCGGGCTGCGCTTGCGCAAAGGCCTGCAGCGTCGGGGTGGCAACGCCCGACAGGCCGATTGCAGCCACCGACAGGCCGACAGTCAGCTTCTGGCGGATCGAGGTTGGGGTCTTCATCAGGCACATTCTCCCAAGGGCGCGTTCTGCGGCGCATTGATCCGCTTGATTGCGGCGTGTTTGCGGCTCCGGGCATGAATGCCCGCGCCCGCGACGACGTTAAGGCCACAATCGCAACGACGCGGGCGGGACGCAAGCCGTCCGCAGCCTGCACAGCGATTTGTGAAAGCCGCGTTGACGAAAAAAAACCCCCGGCCATTCGGTCCGGGGGCTTTCGTTCAGCTATTCGCAGAATGCGTCAGGGCTGCGTCGCGCCGGTCGTGATGTCGGTGTCCGCCGCCGCCGCCGGTGCGGCTGGCGCCGGCTGGGCGGGCTGTCCTGGCTCCTGCGCCTGAACACGTCCCCCCGGATTGCCGAAGAAGCGGAAGAACTCCGAATCCGGTGACAGCACCATCGTCGTCGCATCCCCGTTAAGCGCCTGCGTGTAGGCCGCCATCGACCGGTAGAATTCGAAGAATTCCGGATCGCGCGTGAAGGCCTCGGCGAAGATCGCGTTGCGCTCCGCCTCGCCCTGGCCTCGCAGGATTTCCGATTCCCGGCGGGCATCGGCGACGATCTCGACCACCTCGCGGTCGGCGCGGGCGCGGATGCGCTGCGCCGCTTCGCGACCGCGGGCCCGCAGGCGCTCGGCTTCGGCAAGACGCTCGGCCTTCATTCGCTCGAAGGTCTGCTGCGAAACCTCCTGCGTCAGGTCGGTCCGGCGAATGCGCACGTCGGTGATCTCGAGGCCGAGCGACGTCGCATCGGGGCGCAGCTGGTCGCGAACCTCGCGCATCATCGAGGACCGCTCTTCGGAAAGAGCCGCTTCAAAGCCGCGCAGACCGTAGACCCGGCGCAGCGAGGCGTCGAGGCGGGTACGCAGGCGCTGTTCGGCCAGCGGCACGCTGCCCGAAACCGCCTGGCGGAAGCGCCGCGGATCGGCGATTCGGTACGCGATGAAAGCGTCGACCTCGTAGAATCGGCCGCCCGAGACCTGCACGCGGATGTCGTCGAGATCGAAGCGCATGACGCGATCCTCGATCATCTGAACGTTGTCGGCCTCGGCAAAGCCGAAGGGCAGCTTAAAGTAGAGGCCCGGCTCGCTCTTCACGTCGACGATCTCGCCGAAGCGCAGCACGATCGCCTGCTGGCGTTCGTTGACCACGAAGAAGGAAGAATAGGCGAGGATCAGGAGCGCCAGGATGACGATGGCGATGACTGGAAGACGGCTGGCCATCAGTTGGTCCCTCCCTGGTTCTGCGTTGAGGCGGTCGGCGCATTTCGCCGCGCGTCGAGTTCAGGCAACGGCAGGTAAGGCACGACGCCCTGCCCGCCATTGGTGCCCTGCTCGACGATCACCTTGTTGGAGCCTCGCAGCACATTTTCCATGGTCTCGAGGAACAGGCGCTGTCGCGTCACGTCGGGCGCCTTGGCGTATTCGTCATAGACCGAGACGAAGCGCTGGGCCTCGCCTCGCGCTTCCTGCACGACGCGGTTCTGATAGGCGGCCGCCTCTTCGCGGATCTGGGCGGCCTCGCCTCGCGCAGCGCCAAGCTGCTGGTTCGAATACTGGTTCGATTCTTCGACGAAGCGGTCTTCGTCCTGCTCGGCGCGCTGCACCTCCTCGAATGCGTCGGCGACTTCGCGCGGAGGCGCCGCATCCTCGATCGAGATCGCGTTGATGACGAGCCCGGCGCCATAGTCGGTCACGGAGGTGTCCATGATCTCCCGTACTTCTTCGGCGATGCCCTGGCGGTTGTCGCGGAAGATGTCCTGCGCAGGACGTCGGCCGACCACTTCGCGCATCGCGCTTTCAGCAACCTGGCGCAGCATTTCGTCGGGATTGGCGACGTTGAACATGTAAGCCTGGGGGTCGGAGACCTGATAGGCGACAGAGAATTTCACGTCGACGATGTTCTGGTCGCCCGAAAGCATCAGCCCCGTGGAGGTGCCGCTGCGCGGCTCGCCGATCTGGATCAACTTCTCGGCGACGTTCGCGGTCTCGACGGACTCGACCGGCCACCAGTGGAAATGCAGGCCAGGCTCGGAAATCTCGTCCTTCGGCTTGCCGAAGCGCAACTCGACCGCCAATTCGTCCGGCTGGACGGTGTAGATAGACTGGAAGAGCCAGATCGCCACCAGCGCGATGGCTCCAAAGCCGAACAGCGCCATGTTCGAGCCGCCGCCGCCGGGCAGAGCCTGCTTCAGGCGGTCCTGCCCGCGGCGGATGATGTCTTCGAGATCGGGCGGCGTGCCCTGCGGGCCGCTTGGTCCGCGCGGTCCCTGCCCCCAGGGTCCGCCGCTGCCGCCGTTATTGCCGCCGCCTCCCCATGGGCCGCCGCCGCCGCCACTTTGATTGTTCCAGGGCATGAACTTCCTCTTGTTCCGGAATTGTCAACGTTGCGGCGGAACCCCCGACGCTAATCAACGCTACAATGCGTTATAAGGGTGCAATGTGGCCGTTTCAACGCAAACCGGCCTGCGAACGTGCGTCAGCGGCCGATGGTCGCGCTATTTCGTGAATAGACGGCATATTCGGTCGCGTGGCTGTCGCGCTCACCGGCGGGCACCTGCTCACAGTGCGTCTGGACCCACAGATCCGCGCTGATGCTGGGAAAGAACGTATCGCCCTCGACTTCGGCCAGCACATGGGTGACGTGGAGAATGTCTGCCTGATCCATGGCCTGGTCGAAAATCTCGCCGCCGCCGATCACGCAGATTTCAGCGGGCGCCTCACCGCCCGCGATCGCCAGAGCCTCGTCCAGCGAGTGCGCGACGACGGCGCCGTCGTCGGAAAAATCGTCCCTGCGCGTGATGACGATGTTGGTCCGCCCCGGCAGCGGGCGTTTGGGAAAGCTCTCCCAGGTCTTGCGCCCCATCACGATCGGCTTGCCGAGCGTCAGCGCCTTGAAGCGCTTCAGATCGGTCGACAGCCGCCACGGCAGGTCGCCGTCGCGCCCGATGACGCCGTTTGCGGCGATGGCGACGACGAGACTGACAGGGATATGCGCAGCCTCAGCCATCAAACCGCGATCGGCGCCTTGATGGACGGCTCGGCGACATAGCCTTCGAGCGTGAAATCCTCGAACCGGAAATCGTAGAGGCTGCGCACTGCCGGATTGAGCTTCATCACCGGCAGAGCGTGCGGCTTGCGCTCAAGCTGCGCGCGCGCTTGATCGAAATGGTTTGAATAAAGATGCGCGTCGCCCAGCGTGTGAACAAAATCGCCCGCCTTCAGCCCCGTCACCTGCGCAATCATCATCGTCAACAGCGCATAGGAAGCGATGTTGAATGGCACGCCGAGGAAGATGTCGGCCGAACGCTGGTAGAGCTGGCATGACAGCCGACCGTTCGCGACGTGGAACTGGAACAGGCAATGGCAGGGCGGCAGCGCCATCTGGTCGACCTCGGCCGGGTTCCAGGCCGAAACGATCAGCCGGCGCGAATTCGGGTTGGTTCTGATTTCGGAAATGAGGTTCTCGAGCTGGTCGATCGACCCGCCATCCGGCTTCGGCCACGAACGCCACTGCTTGCCGTAGACCGGGCCGAGCTCGCCATTCTCGTCGGCCCATTCATCCCAGATCGTCACGCCATTCTCGTTGAGAGTGCGCACATTGGTGTCGCCGGCGACGAACCAAAGCAGTTCGTGGATGATCGACTTCAGGTGCAGCTTCTTCGTCGTGAGGACCGGAAACCCCTCTTCGAGGTTGAACCGCATCTGGTAGCCGAAAACGCCGCGCGTGCCGGTACCGGTGCGATCGCCCCGGTCGACGCCGTGGTCGAGGACATGCTGGAGAAGGTCGAGATATTGCCGCATCGGTCACCGCCTTGAACGCCTCACCCTATCGCAATGCGCCGCGAGCGCCCACCACCCTTCCTCTCTTGTTCACAACGCATCGAGCCGCCCGAGTTGCTTGGCGACGAGATAGTAGAACGTCACGCGCTTGCGATCGGCGTCCGCGCTCATGGCCAGCTCGGCCATCTCGATGGCGAGGTCGGCCCGCTCGCGGTCGCAGCAGCCAAGTTTCTTGCCGCACCACTTCTCGCGCAGCTTGGCCGCCTGCTTGGCGTCGAGCGCCTTGATGTGGAGCGACTGCGGATTTTTGAGCGCGACGCCCAGATGCTTGACGATCCGCTCGATCGCCTCGGCCTTGGCCGTCGGATCGTAGCGGCGCACGTCGGCAAGATGGTCTTCCATCGAGCCCTCTCCTCACCTGCGCCCCCCGGCGTCCTTGGTTGGCTTCACAAAGGGCGGCTGTCAAGCTAACCCAAAGGGAGGCTGGGGAAGGATTGGAAGCATGGTCGATACGATGGCTCTGGCGCTTGTGGCGGCGGGCGGAGCGGCAGGCGGCGTCGCCCGCCTCACCATCACTGGCTTTGTCGCGCGCAGGCTCGGCCCAAACTTTCCGTGGGGCACGCTCGTGGTCAACCTGACCGGCGCGTTCCTGATCGGCCTGGCTGCAGGACATTTCTCCCCCTCGCCGGATTTGCGGATCTGGCAGCTTGCCGTGATCGGCTTCCTCGGCAGCTACACGACCGTCTCGTCCTTTTCGCTGCAGACCTTGTCCCTGGTCCAGGCCGGCAGGCCAGGCCGCGCAGCCGCAAACGTCGCACTTTCCATCCTTTTCGCCGTTGCAGCCGCCGCGCTCGGCTTCCGGCTCGCTTCATGAACGCTCGCCTCCTCGCCGCCGTCGCTCTCGGCGCCGCGCTCGGCTCGCTCGCGCGCTACCTCATCGCGGCCGCCGCGCTGGCGATGCTCGGTGCGCATTTTCCGGTTGGGACGCTCGCCGCGAACGTCGCCGGCTCGTTTCTCATCGCGCTTCTTGCCCGGCGCGAGGCGGAAGGCGCGCTCGGTGAGACCGCGAGTGCCTTCTGGCTCGCCGGCCTTTGCGGCGGCTTCACGACCTTTTCGGTGTTCAGCCTGGAAACACTTGTCCTCATCCAGGAGGGCCGTCCCGCGTTGGCAGCGATCTATGTCGCCACATCGCTCATTCTCTGGCTCGGCGGGGCCTCATGCGGCTGGCGTATCGGTGCGCCGCGCGGGCGATGAGCCGCCTTGCAAATCGCCCCGCTTCACCCTATTTCTCATTTGCCGTCGCAAGGCGGCTATGGTGCTAAACCGACTGTGCAATAGATGGACCGGACGCGGTTTCGAAACCGCCACCTCCACCAGGAACCCGCCCGCGCGACGTCAGTGTCGGACGGGCTGCTGATGGGGGTGAAATGGGATCGACGGACGTTGAAAGACAGTACGCTGTACCCGGCATTGTACCACCGTTATCGGGCTAAACTAGTAGTTGCAAACGACAACTATGCGGAAGCACGTCTCGCCGCTTAATGCGGTGCGATAGCTTCAAATCAAGCCCTATGGGTTCGCACCTTTAGGCGGGGTTCGGAGGTACCTGGCAACAGAAACCTCCACTTCTCCCTTCTTCTGGATATTGCGACGCTTGCGCCGTCCCGCGACTTGATTCAGTTCGTCACGAAACGGGGTCAGATGACTGTTCTGAATCTCTTTTCGTCTTCACAGGCGGTCCAGGAACGGCCAGGTCGGCGCTGATCGCGGCGCTCGCTGCCGAGCGCTTTCCGCCATGCCCGAAGCCGGCCGCTGATCATCGAGGCACGGCATGCGATAAGCAAATCCCCGCGTGGGGACGACGACGACGCGTGCTCCCGGCGTGCGATTTTGGATGCGAGACCATGCGCCTGCAACTCACGGGCGTGAGCGAGCCGCTGCCTTCCTCCGCGAGGTAATCGCCTCTGTCGCGCCGAAATCCTGAATCCGGTTTACCTCGGCTTGAAGCTTGACTACACCATGGACGAAACGATTCAGGACGCGCAGGCGAACAATGGCCGAAGACTTGATCCGCTACGACATTCTGGCGCAGGAAGCCCTGCGCGGCGTCATGCGCAAGGTCTTGTCCGAAGTTGCCAAGACCGGCCTGCCCGGCAACCACCATTTCTTCATAACCTTCCTGACCCGCGCGCCGGGCGTGCGCATTTCGAGCCGTCTGCGCGAGCGCTATCCCGACCAGATGACCATCGTCGTCCAGTTCCAGTACTGGGACCTGAAGGTGACGGACACCGGCTTCGAAGTCGGCCTCTCCTTCGCCGACGTGCCGGAAAAGCTCGAAATCCCCTTCTCCGCCGTGCGCGGCTTCTATGACCCGTCGGTCAATTTCGAACTCGAGTTCGACGTTCGCGCCGAAGACGCACCAGAGGTGGCCGCCGAGCCCGTGGCCGAGATCAAGCCCGTCCCGGCGCCGACCAAGAAGCCTGCCTCGGCCAAGAAGCCCGAAAAGGTTGAAATCGCCGCCAAGGACGACGAGGCCGGCGAGAAATCCGCGGACAAGGGCGGCGCGCAAGTGGTCTCCCTCGATTCTTTCCGCAAGAAGTGACGATGGGCGAGGTCGTCAATCTCCGGCTGGCACGCAAGCGCCGCAAACGGGACGACGACGCTGCCTCCGCCGAAGCAAACCGCCGCAAACATGGCCGCACGCTTGTCGAGCGGAACATGCAGGAAGCGGAGGAAAGGACGCGCGACGCCCATCTCGATGCCCATCGGCTTTCTTCCGACACGGACGAATGAGCGGCGTCGTCAAGCGGTCCGTATCGATTCGCGGTCATCGCACGAGCATTTCGCTGGAAGACGCCTTTTTCGATGAACTCGCCCGCATCGCAGCGAAACGAAACTTGGTGTTGGCGGCGCTCATTGCCGAAATCGACGCGACGCGCGACCGGCGCACCAACCTTTCCTCGGCGCTGCGCCTTTTCGTCCTGGAGGATCTGAAAGCGCGCTCCGGGCCGCAGATCGACGCCTCGGTTCAGTAGAGTCCGTCGCCTCCGAGAAGCCCGTCGATCGTCAGATTCTCCGGCCGGAAGATATCGGCCCCCGCCGGCGGCGTGGGAGGGGGCGTCTGTGCCGGCGCGTCGCCTGAGGGCTCCGTCTCGAACGCGTCGTCCTGCTGCAGGAAACGCTCGACGTCGAGGCGGAACGGATCGACGCTTTCAGCCTGCGGCGGCGGCGGCTCGCGGGCTGCTTCCTCCGCCGCCCGTCGGACGCGCTCTGCCTCCTCGAGCCGACGCGCAGCCTCTTCTTCCTCCGCCCGGGCTGCCTCTTCGGCAGCGCGTTCGGCTTCCTCGGCTCGCCGCCGCTCTTCCTCGGCCGCTTCGCGAGCGCTTCGCGCGGCCTCCTCGCGCAAAAACGCTTCGGCTTCCGCGCGCCGCTGCTCCGCGATGCGCTGCTGGCGCTCCTGTTCCATCGCGGCGTAATAGCGGTTCTCGCGGCGCAGGCGCTGCGCTTCTAGCAGGCTCGCCTGCATTGCCTCGACTCGCGCCTGCTCGATCTCCAGCGCACGCTGCGTCAGGAACTGCGCTAGCGGCTGGGTGTCGAACCGGATGTCGGGATCGCTGGGCGGCCCGTCGACCAAAATGCGCACCGCCGGCGTCGAGCCGACAAGTTCCTCCTCGCCCGGCTCACAGATGACGAGCGCATCGACCGTGACGCTGCCGCGCGCCAGGTCGGCGCGCAGGTCCGCGCTGATATCTGCCGCCGCACCTTCGAGCCGGATCGGCGGGGCGCGCAACTGCCCGCCGGCCATCGACAGGGCGATCTCGCCGAGCCGCGCCTCGAAGACGCCTTGCCCGATGATCGCGGGCGCGAAGCTTTGCGTTGCCGCCTCGTCGATGTCGCGCCCGATCCGGTCAGCCTCGGCGATGAGCGCCGAAAAGGCATTGCCATTGAGCCCCCTTATGGCGAGTTGCGGCACATCGAGGCTGACGGTTCCCGACAGCGCGCTGATCAGCGTGTCCAGCGTGCGCCCGCTCGAACTTGCCACGGCCGACAGGTCGAATGCGCCGGTCAGCGCCGGTTGGTTCAGCGCATCTGAAAGCGAGCCGCCCTCAAGCGCGAGTTGCCCCTGCAAGAGCGCAGTGCCGTCATGGTTGGAAAGTTCCGCGAAGCCCCGCAGATCGCCGCCCGCGAACTGGCCTGTCAGGTCGTTGAGCCGCAGGCCTTCGGGTCCGAAGCGCAATTCGGCGGCCATGTCGCCCAGCGTCTCCGGCCCGATTTCCGCCCGTCCGGCCCGCATCGCGACGTTCGCGCTGAACAGGTTGCTGGCGGTCGCGGCAAACGGAACAGTGCTGTCCGCCACCGCGGCCTCGCCGACGACGAGCGAAGCGAGCCAGGAAAGATCAAGGCGCGGTACGTTTAGCGCGCCGGCAAAATGCGGCCGGCCGTCGCGCAGTTCCAGGTTGAGGTCGCCGCTCAACGCCTGGTCGAGTGCAGTTCCCGAAAGGTCGGAGAGGACGACGAGGCCGTCCTCCAGATCGATGCCGGCGCGCAGGTCGAACGGCAGGCCGGCTGTCATGCCGGGCAGCGAGACGCCGGCCGTCGCCAGCCAGCCCGACAGATCGTCAGCGTCGAGCACGACCGTCCCGTCGACGACCGGATCGACGCCGTTGACCTGCACCGTTCCGTCGAAAGAGGCGTCGAGCCCGTCACCGCGAAGACCGAGCGATGCTTCCGCCCCGCGCGCAAGTTCGCCCGAAACCCGCGCGATCACATCCGCCGGCCCGACGAAGCCCAGCGGCAGTCCGGGCAGGCCGGCGAGCGCGTATAGCGCGGCGGGCTCGTCATTGCGCAGGGAAAGGTTGAGATCGATCGGCAGGTTGGCGATCGGGCGGTCCGTGCGCGGGCTCGTCAGCGTCGCCTGGAAAACCGTCCCGCCGAAGCGCCCATTGGCGCTGACCGCCCCGCCCTCCCCGTCGACCGCGCTTGCGACGAGGTTGAGTTCGGAATCGTCGAAAAGACCCGGATAGGCAGCGACGCGGGTCGACAGCTTCGCCAGTTCCGCGTTGTCGGGAAACCGCGCGGCGAGTGCATCGATGAGCGGTGCGAGATCGACCGCGATGATGGAGGCATCGACATGGCCGGTCGGCGTTTCGCCGAGGCCATAAAGCGAAGCCGTTGCGCTGACATTTGCCCCTGCAAGATCGCTTATCGACAGCCGGTCCACCTCGACCTGCCCGTCGCGCAGGCGAACGGCGGTATCGAGTGTGCCGGCTTCCAGCCCATCCAGCATGACCGGCCCCGCCTTGAGGTCGATGTCGACGTCCCGGTCCGCCAGCCGCGCAGTGCCGCTGTCGTCGACGAAGAGCGAGGCAAAGGCGCGCATGGCGGCCAGATCGAGCCGGTCGCCGTCGAGCGCGATGCGCAGCGAGGAGCGCATATCGGTTGGCGTCGCGCTGTCGATCTCGCCGCGGAACACCGCCCCCCCGAGAGCAAGCTCGAGATCGCGAAAGGACTGGCGCTCGCGCGAAAGCGCGACATCCGCGCTGAAGCCGCCGGGCGGCAGGCGGCGGATGGCATCGTCGACATCGCGCGCAAGCCAGGTTGCAAAGCCGGAAGGCTGGTTGACCGCCACGAGAAGCTCGCCCCGGAATTCGAGCCCGTCCGAAGCGGAAAGGTCGCCACTTGCCTCGATCGTAGAGCGACCCGGAAGAAGCGCTCGCAAGGTATTGATCTTCCAGCCGGATTCCGACGGTTCGGCATCCAGGCTGAGGTCCCGGATCGTCGTATCGCCCGCGACCAGCGCGGGCAGGCTGACTTCCACATTTCCCGGAATCGTGGGCCTTGGCAGGGCGGCCAGAAGGCGCTCGATGCCGGCAAGCCGCGTGTCGAGGCTCGCCATGCCCGGCTCGACCCCCTCGTCGAGCCGGATCTGCGCGCCGTCGGCTTCGATGTGAAAGCGCGGCTCGGTACCGAAATCGAGTTCGCCCCGCCCGCTCGCGATGTAGGGATTTTCGATCGGCCCGGTCTGGTAGGTGAACTCGGGAATATCGAGCGCGTTGTGGTCGAGATCGAACATTCCGGTCAGACGATGGGCTGAAACAGCCGGAGCGGCCCCGTTTTCCGGCGCATTCGAGGCGAGTTCGGCGCGAAACTGGCCCGAATAGATGGCTTTTCCGTCCAGAACCCGCGCGCTTCCATCGGTTTCGACGTGGAATGGCGAGCCGAAAGGCGCCATCCGAAGCCTCACGCGGATGGCGTCGTTTTCGTAAGTGCCGGTCGAAAGTCCGATCGATGTCGGCACGCCGTCGATGGCGCCGGTGCCGTCGAGCCGCCACGGCCCGGAAAGCGTCTGGGCCGAGATCCTGGCATCGAGATTGGACACCCGATGCAGCCGCCCGCTCTTGCGATGGAAAAGGCGCAGTTCGCCGTCCTCGACGGAAATGTTCTCGAAGGTGATCACCCGGGCAGCCTCGCCGCCGGGTCGCTCGATCCAGTCGAGGCTCCCGTCCTCGTCGAGTTCGACCGTCATGATCGGCCGGACGAGGCGCATGTCGACGATCAGGATCTCGCCGCGCAGGAAGGGTGCGAGCTCGGCGTCCATCGAGAAGGTGTCAACGCGCATCGCCGGCTCGCCGCCCGGCCCGCCGGCAACGGAAACGTCGGCGAAGGTGACCGAGGGGAACGGCAGGAAACGCGCGCTTGCCTCGCCTTCGACCGTCACCTCGCGGCCGAGGATGCGGCTCGCCTCGCGCTCGAAATCGGCACGGTAGGACGTCCAGTCGACGAAGAACGGCCCGACCAGCGCGATGGACAGCGCCAGGACGATCAATCCGCCGATGATGACAAATAGGCGCGCCAGCAATCCGCTCCCGCTAAGATGTACGCGTTTCGGCCGAGTCTAGCCGCTTGTCCGCGTGGTTACAGTGTCAAAGCGCCATCGCTCGTTCATTATTGCGCGCGCGGCAGGATTTTCCCCGGATTCATGATGTTGTCCGGATCGAGCGCGCTCTTGATCGCGCGCATGTAGTCGAGACCGGGTCCAAGTTCGTGGACGAGATAGCCGGCCTTGCCTTGCCCGACGCCGTGTTCGCCGGTGCAGGTGCCGTCCATCGCGATGGCCCGCATGTTGAGCCGGCCGACGAAGGCTTCGGCGTCGGCGACCTCTTTTGGATCATCGGCATCGATCAGCACCAGGACGTGGAAATTGCCGTCTCCGACATGCCCGACGATCGGCGCGATCAAGCCGTGCTCGGCGATATCGGCTTCCGTTTCGCCGATGCATTCGGCGAGCCGCGAGATCGGCACGCAGACATCGGTTGTCAGCGCCTTTGCGCCCGGGCGCAGCGTCAGGCCAGCCCAATAGGCATCGTGGCGCGCCTTCCACAGCTTGGCGCGCTCCTCGGCGACATTGGTCCACTGGAAGGGCCCGCCACCATATTCGTCGGCGATCTCGCCGAAAAGTTCGGCCTGCTCGGCCACGCCGGTCTCCGAACCGTGGAATTCGAGGAAGAGGCACGGGCTCTCCTCGTAGGAAAGCTTGGAGTACTGGTTGAGCGAACGCATGCCGAGCGCATTGATCAGTTCGATGCGTGCGACCGGAATGCCCATCTGGATCGTCGCGATCACCGTCTGGCAGGCCGCATCCACGCTCGGGAACTGGCACACGCCGCCCGAAATCGCTTGCGGGATGCCGTAGAGCTTGAGTGTGAGGGACGTTATGATGCCGAGCGTGCCTTCGGCGCCGATCAGCAGGCGGGTCAGGTCGTAGCCGGCAGAGGACTTGCGCGCCCGCCTCCCTGTCTGGACGATCCGGCCATCCGGCATGACGGCGCGCAGCGAGATGACGTTGTCGCGCATCGTGCCGTAGCGCACGGCATTTGTGCCCGAGGCCCGGGTCGACGCCATGCCGCCGAGGCTCGCATTGGCGCCCGGGTCTATCGGAAAGAACAGCCCGGTATCGCGCAGATGCGTGTTGAGCGCCTCGCGCGTGACGCCGGGCTCGACCGTGCAATCGAGGTCCTGGGCGTTGACCGCCGTCACGCGGTTCATACGCGACAGATCGAGCGAGATGCCGCCGCCCGGCGCATTGACATGACCTTCGAGCGAAGTGCCGGTCCCGAAGGCGATGACAGGGACGCGATGCGTCGCGCAAAGCCGCACCACGGTCTGAACCTCGCTCTCCGATTCGGCGAAGACGACGCCGTCGGGAAGTTGAGCGGGAATGTAGCTGGTCGAATGGGCGTGCTGTTCGCGGATCGCCCGGCCGGTCTGGAACCGGTCGCCAAACTCTTCGGCAAGCGCCTGGAGGACGGCTGCAATGCCCGTTTCATTGCGTTCGATGTCAACGAGTTCCGCAAGTGCCATATCCGTCCCTCCACTCTCCGGCCATCCCCAGGTGGACCACCGCCTAGTCGTTCTGTATCGCTATCGGCCGACCGTGCAAATCGGTTTCGATTTGCGTTGGACCCTAAGTCCAAAACTCAACAGGAGGAACCACCGACATGTCGATTGCAGCGCCCGTAGTGTCACGCGTGATGGAGGTCGAGAAGGACTGGATCGACTATAACGGTCACCTCAACATGGCCTACTACAACGTGCTGTTCGATCGCTGCTCCGACGAGGCGTTCGCCATGCTGGGCATGGGGCCGGACTATGCCAAGGAACGCCGGCTGACCACCTACACGGCCGAAATTCATGTCTGCTACGTGCGCGAACTTCACCTGGGCAACAAGGTGACCTGCACCTTCCAGTTGCTCGACTTCGACGAAAAGCGCTTCCACGGCTATCAGGAACTGCGCCACGTCGACGGCTGGCTTGCGGCAACCTGCGAAGTGCTGACGCTGCATGTCGACATGAACGGACCGAAGGTCGCGCACTTTCCGGACGACATTCTGGCGAACATGAAGGCGATGCAGGAGGCCCATGCCGCCCTGCCCAAATCGGAGCGCGCGGGGCGTTCGATCGGAATCAAGCGGAAGTCTTGATAGAATCTCTTTCCTAATAGCTTGTGGCGTCGATGCAACAAATTCGCCATGGCCACCGTTAACCGCCAGAATCGACTGTACTTCTCAGGGCTGGCGGGACATGGACTGGAAATCGAGGGGAGAAAGCCCCGAAGCATGGCACATGACCGACGATCTTCATGCCGAAAAGGGCAAGGGAGATCCGTTCGCCGCTGCGATCCGCGCAACGCGCATGGCGATGATCATCACCGATCCCCGCCATGACGACAATCCGATCGTGTTCGCCAACGATTCCTTTCTGAAACTCACGGGCTATGAGCGCGACGAGGTCATCGGCAATAATTGCCGGTTTCTGCAAGGCCCGGACTCCAACCCCGAAGCGATCAATTCCATTCGCCAGGCGATCAAAGAGCGCCGGGCCGTAAACGTCGACATCCTGAACTACCGCAAGGACGGCTCGACGTTCTGGAACGCGCTTTACATCAGCCCGGTAAGCAACGAAGCAGGCGAACTTCAGTTCTATTTCGCTTCCCAACTCGACATCACCGAGCGCAAACGGGCCGAGGAGCACGCGATCAGGGAGAAAGACCGCTTCGAAAAGGCCGTCGCCGAACGCACGTCCGAACTTCAGGACGCGCTCGAGGCGAAGACGGCGCTGCTGCACGAGGTCGATCATCGGGTGAAGAACAATCTCCAGATGGTTTCATCGCTGATCGTGATGCAGGCGCGGGCAATCCCCGACGAGAACATTCGCCAGTCGCTGCAAGACATGCTCGCGCGTGTCGAGGCCCTCGCAACCGTTCATCGTCGGCTCTACCAATCCGATGACGTCGCGCGGTTCGAGGTCAGTGATTTCTTAAAGGATCTCGTGGGCGACGTCGTCGCAGCCTCCAAATACGCGAAGATGGAAACCCGTTTCGAACTCGACTCGGTCGAGATCACCGCATCAAGGGCCGCGCCACTGGCACTCATCGTCAACGAACTCGTCACCAACGCTCTGAAGCATGCCTTTGACGGGCAGGATTATCCGATCCTGACGACGCGCATCGCCAAGACAGATGGGTGGCTTCGTATCGAAATCGAGGACAACGGGTCCGGCATGGGCGAACCGGATACCTCGGGTTCGTTCGGCACGCGGCTGATCCAATCGCTGAGCCGCCAGTTGAAGGCCCAGATTTCGTGGAACGACATTGCACCGGGCACGCGTGCGGTCATCGAACTGCCACAGGACGACGCGCCCAAGCAGCCGTCGCCATAGGAGAATGCAAATGGAGCCGCTGAAAGTGATCATCGTCGAGGACGAGGCGCTTCTTGCAATGGAGCTGGAAAGCCTGCTCGAAGACAGCGGCAACATCGTCGTCGGCTGGGCAACGAATTTCGCTGAAGCCAAGGCACTCGTCGACGAAAGCTCGGCCGACCTGGCCTTCGTCGACCTCAACCTGGCGGATGGCCCAACGGGGTTACGGATCGCTGAATATATCCGCGACGCCGGACGCTCTTTGGCCGTTTTCATGACCGCCAATCCGCGCAGCTTGCCCGAAAATTATGCCGGAGCGATCGGCGTGATTGAAAAGCCCTACACGATGAACGGCCTGATGGCGGCACTCGTCTACCTGAAGGAGGGTGTGCGCGAACCGCCGCCTGCAAGCTCGCTGCCGGTCGGCTTCGTGCTCTCGCCGCACTACGCGTCGCAATGGGCAACGCGGTAGTTCAACGCTCGCACAGCTGGCGCGGTCCGTTGTAGGGCTGGTAGCTGCAATCCGACGCGCGGAACGAGCGATAGGCGCGCGAACAGGCCTGCACGTTGCAGGCTTGCGCGGCGAGTGCGCCGTCGCCCGCCTCGCGCTCTTCCTGCGCGGCGAGCGCCTCGATCGAGGTGCCATCGACGAAAGCCTTGAAAATGCCCGCTGGCAGCGCGCCGCCAGTCACTCCCTTCATCGGCGTGTCATCGTCATTGCCGACCCATACGCCGACGACGAGGTTCTCGGTGAAACCGACGAACCAGGCGTCGCGGTAGTTCTGGCTGGTACCTGTCTTGCCGGCGGCAAATCCGTCGACGCGCGCGCCCTGTCCCGTGCCCTGCTCGACCACCATGCTCAACAGGCTGATCAGGTCGTTCTGGAAAGGCGATATGTCGATGTCCGGCCGGCGCGTCGGACCGACGCGGAACGCTTCGCCCGTCTCGTCGGTGCGGAAGGATACGATCCCCCACGGCTCGACAGGCGCCACCCCGGCGAGGATCGAGGCATAGGCGCCGGTCAGATCGATGAGCGTGACTTCGGAGGCGCCGAGCGCGAGGGCGGGCGTTTCCGTCAGTTCCGCATCGATGCCCAGATCGCGCGCCGCAGCCGCCACATGGGAAATGCCGACCTCCTGCGCCAACACCACCATCGCGGCGTTGAGCGAACGCACGAAGGCTTCATAGATCGGCACCAGCCCGTAGTAGCGACCGCCGAAATTCTCAGGCGTCCAGCCGTCGATCGTGATCGGCTCGTCGGGGACAAGCACCCGCACGTCGATGCCGGCCTGAAGTGCCGAGAGAAGGACGAACGTCTTGAAGGTGGAACCGGGCTGGCGAAGGGCATCGACGGCGCGGTTGAAGGCGCTTTCCTGGTAGTTCCGGCCGCCGACCATGGCAAGCACCGCGCCGTCCGGTCCCATCGCGACGAGCGCGCCCTGCCCCGGCCCGCCCTCTCCGGCGCCGTCCAGCGCCTCGCGCAAGACGCGGTCAGCGACCGACTGCAATTGCGGCTCGAGCGTCGTCGTGACGCTGATCGTGCCGCGATAATCGGCGGCAATCTCGCGCGCGTCGCGCATCGCCCAGTCGGCGAACCAGCTTCCCGAGCGCGTCGCCGGGCGCGTCGGCTGTAATTGGGCGTAGGCTGCTTTCGCGGCCGCCGCTTCTTCGGCGGAAATCTTGCCGTTGGCGACCATGGCGTCGAGCACCACGCGCGCGCGCTGCTCGGCGCGCTCGGCATTGGCAATCGGGTTGAGGACCGAAGGGGCGATGATCAGCCCGGCAATCATGGCCGATTCGCTGAGGTCGAGTTCGGCTGGCTCCTTGTCGAAATAGATGCGCGCGGCGGCCGGCACGCCGGTCGCGCCGGCGCCCAGATAAATGTTGTTCAGGTACCGCGTCAGGATCTCGTCCTTGCCCAGCCGGCGTTCTAGCCAGAAGGCGATGACAAGTTCCTGAATCTTGCGGCGATAAGTGCGGTCGCGCTCCAGATAGGAGATCTTGATGAGCTGCTGGGTAATGGTCGAGCCGCCCTGCACCACCTCGCCCGCATTCAGATTGCGCATGAATGCGCGCGCGATGCCGCGGAAGTCCACACCCCAATGATCGTAAAAGCGGCGATCCTCGATGCTGAGGACGGCGTCGAGGAGGTGCTGCGGGTAGGCATCGAGACGGGTGTAGGCGCCCTGGTAAGGCCCTTCCTGAACCAGCGGCGAGCCGTCAGCACTCTCGAGCACCACGACCGGCGCGATCGAGCCGTCCGCGATCTCCTCCCACGGAACGTCGCGGAGCGCCCACCACAAGATGCCGGCGACCAGGACCAGACCGGCCACCGCGACGACGGCGAGCGCGCCAAGAATGCGGTTGCGGTGGCGTCCAAAGCCTTTCGAGGGAGCCGCGGGCGCGTCGGTGTTGGCAGTCCGCGCCCGTCTCCCGCGCCAGCGCGACGATGCGGCACGGATGGACGCACCAAGCTCGGCACGCAGCGCCGCGCCCAGCGCCGAAGCGGCGCGCGCGCTGCGGCTGAAGCCAGGCCGGCCCTCCGCGTCACGCTGCCCCTGGTGCGCCTCTGCGGGCCTGTCGGTTTCGCCCGACCTGTGGCTGTCGTCCATTGCTGCTCTCGGTTCGCACCGTCCCTGGCCTTCGATTATGCCAGAACGCGCGCGAAAGCCACCGGCCTCGCCGATCATTTGGCGGCAGGAGCGATTGACGCGAAGACCAGCTTCCAACATACCTGAAGTTGAAAGTCTTCATTCATCCCTTTCCGGCATTCAATGATTTTCCAATACGCGTCCCGACTGCGCGGCACCCCCTATTTCGGCTGGATTTTTGCGCTCGCCAGCTTTGCTGCAGGGCTCGGTGTGCGCTTTGCCGTCGATTCCTACCTGCCGAGCGGGTTCCCGTTCCTGACCTTCTTCCCGGCGGTGATGTTGACCGCGTTTCTCGGCGGCACGCGGCAGGGCATCGCCTGCGCCGCCTTGTCGACGCTTGCCGCCTGGTACTGGTTCATCCCGCCCTTTTCGAGTTTCCAGCTAAGCGGTCCCGCGCTGGTCGCGCTCGGCTTCTTCATAGTGGTGGTGGCGGTGGACATCGCCATCATCCATCTCATGAACGTGGCGGTGGAACGGTCGAAGCGCCAGGAGGCCGAGGCTTCCATGCTGGCAGAGGAGCGGCGGACCCTGTTCCAGGAACTGCAGCACCGCATCGCCAACAATCTTTCTTTTGTCTCCAGTCTGCTGGGCATCCACAAGCGACGCCTCAGCAACAACCCCGAAGCGGCCGAGGCGCTAGAGGATGCGCGCCTCAGGCTCGAAACGCTGTCGCGCGTCCACCGCCGGCTCTACGACCCGGAAACGAAGACGCAGCGCCTGTCGGAATCGCTCGGCGCTATCTGCCAGGACCTCGTCGACGCATCCGGGCGCAGGCACGTCACATGCAACGTCGCCGCCGATGACATCGCGCTGCCGGTGGAGCGCGTCATGACGCTGTCGCTGGTGCTGATCGAGGCCGTGAGCAATTCGTTGAAGCATGCTTTCGAGGGGCGCGAGGACGGGCGGATCGACGTGCGCCTGGTTGGCATCGGCGACAACCGCCTGGCACTGATCGTCTCCGACGACGGCCCGGGCCTTCCCGACGGTTTCGACCCGGCGACGAGCGACCGGCTCGGGCATCGCATCATGGCCGGCTTCGCGCGCAGTCTCCACGGCGAGATCGCGTATGAGAACGACGGCGGGTCCGTGACGCGGCTCGTCTTCCCGCACGCCTGACGCAAGCGATCCGCTCGCGTTCTGGTCTTTCGGGGCCGAATCACTACATTGCAGGGACCATGTCCGGATTTCCCGACGATATTCCCTTCTTCGACGAGGACGACCGTCCCCGACGCCCTGCCCCAGCGCCCCAGCCTCAGGGCGGAGGGCTCGCCGCGCGTGCCATGGCCGCGCGCCGCCCCAACGCGCCCGACTACCTCTCCGGCCTCAACCCCGAGCAGCGCCTGGCAGTTGAAACCACGGAAGGCCCGGTGCTCGTCCTCGCCGGCGCCGGCACCGGCAAGACGCGGGTTCTGACGACGCGCATCGCGCATATCCTGTCGACCGGCCGCGCCTATCCCAGCCAGATCCTCGCCGTGACCTTCACCAACAAGGCCGCGCGCGAGATGAAGACGCGTATCGGCGTCCTTGTCGGCGAAGCGGTCGAGGGCATGCCATGGCTCGGCACGTTCCACTCCATCGGCGTCAAGATATTGCGCCGCCATGCCGAACTCGCGGGCCTGAAATCGGGCTTCACCATTCTCGACACCGACGACGTCGTGCGGCTGATCAAGCAGTTGATCCAGGCAGAAGGCCTCGACGACAAGCGCTGGCCTGCGCGCCAGTTCGCGCAGATGATCGACGGCTGGAAGAACAAGGGGCTGGGACCGGCAGACATCCCCGAAGGCGATGCGCGCGCTTTCGCCAACGGCAAGGGCCGGGAACTCTACAAAGCCTATCAGGACCGTCTTCAGACGCTCAACGCCTGCGATTTCGGCGACCTTTTGTGCCACCCCATCCGGATCTTCCGGGCACACCCCGATGTTTTGCGCGAATATAACGAGAAGTTCCGCTACATCCTCGTCGACGAGTATCAGGACACGAACACCGCGCAATATATGTGGCTGCGGCTTCTGGCGCAGCGGCCGCAGGCGCCGGACGGCTCGCGCGTCGCACCCAATATCTGCTGTGTCGGCGACGACGACCAGTCGATCTATGGCTGGCGCGGGGCCGAGGTCGACAACATCCTGCGCTTCGACAAGGACTTTCCCGGCGCGACCGTCATCCGGCTCGAGCGCAACTACCGCTCGACCTCGCACATCCTCGGCACCGCCTCGCACCTGATCGCGCACAATGAGGGCCGCTTCGGCAAGACGCTCTTCACCGAAAAGGCCGATCCGGACGATCCGCGCGTCATGGTCCACGCCGCGTGGGATTCGGAAGAGGAAGCGCGCGCGCTCGGCGACGAGATCGAGTCCCTGCAGCGCAAGGGCAACAATCTGAACGACATGGCCATCCTTGTTCGTGCGTCGTTCCAGATGCGCGAATTCGAGGACCGCTTCGTTACGCTCGGCCTGAACTACCGCGTCATTGGCGGCCCGCGCTTTTACGAGCGGGCCGAAATCCGCGATGCGATGGCCTATTTCCGGGTAGTCGCGCAGCCCGCCGACGACCTTGCCTTCGAGCGCATCGTCAATGTCCCGAAACGCGGGCTCGGCGAGGCGACGATCCGCCAGATCCACGACACGGCGCGCGCGCTTCGCATTCCGATGCTGGAGGCGGCCTCCAAGCTCGCAGAAAGCGACGAACTGAAGCCGAAGCCACGGGCCAGCTTGCGCGAGGTCGCGGCCAATTTCGCGCGCTGGCAGACCTCGCTCGAAACCATGTCGCACACCGAACTCGCCGAGACGATCCTCGAGGAGAGCGGCTACACCGAGATGTGGAAGAACGACCGTTCGGCCGAGGCGCCGGGCCGGCTCGACAACCTCAAGGAGCTGATCCGCTCCATGGAGGATTACGAGTCGCTGCGTTCGTTCCTCGAGCACGTCGCGTTGGTCATGGATGCCGAGCAGCAGGAAGAGATGGACGCCGTCTCCATCATGACGCTGCATTCGGCCAAGGGTCTCGAATTCGACACCGTCTTCCTGCCCGGCTGGGAAGAAGGGCTTTTTCCGCACCAGCGCGCACTCGACGAGGGCGGGCGCTCCGGTCTCGAAGAAGAACGCCGCCTCGCCTATGTCGGCCTCACGCGGGCAAAAAAGAATTTGCATCTCTGGTTCACCTCGAACCGGCGCATCCACGGGCTCTGGCAATCGACGATCCCGTCGCGCTTCCTCGACGAACTACCCGACGCGCATGTCGAGGTGGCCGAGAGCGGCAACAGCAATTACGGCGGTTACGGCATCGGCCATGGCGACAGCTTTGGCGGCCGGCGCAACCCTTACGGCGCCTCGCGCTTCGACGATCAGGGGTCGTTCTCCAACACCTATGCGACGCCCGGTTGGCAGCGCGCGCAAAAGAACAGGACCGAGGCGACCGACCGCAACTGGGGCTCCCGCTCCGGCCATCAGGTGGAACGGATCGGCTATGGCGAGCCGGATTCGGGCTTCGGCGCCGGGCGGGGATCAGTCAAGGCTCGCACGATCGAAGGCGAACTGGTCGCGAAGTCGGTCGCTGACACGCCCTCGGCATTTTCCGTCGGTGACAGGGTATTCCATCAGAAGTTCGGCAACGGCAACATCGCCGCGATCGAGGGCAACAAGCTGACGATCGACTTCGACAAGGCAGGCCAGAAGCGCGTGCTTGACGGATTTGTCACGGCAGCGTGATCGCGTCCGAAGGTTGCATTTTCCAATTTTAATACACTTTTAAGTTGCAGGTGACATCGTTGGCCTGCACGGCAATGGTGCCTTGCACATTCCGCTTCCGGGCGGTTCGACTCCGGGATCCCTTCCGCTCACCACCCCCGCGGCGGAAGGGATTTCGGGTCCCCCGGACAGATCGTCCGAGGCCACATGCGTCTTGCGCTACTCTCTCCCCTTCTGTTCCTGTCCGGCATTGCGGCAGAGTCCGAGGCAGATGCTGCTTCGCCCATCCGGACAGAACTCTCCCTTTCGCGCCACTTCACCGACAATGCGCTGGATGAGCCGCTCGGGGTATCCGACTGGTACACGCTGATGCGCGGGACCGTCGGCGGAGACATCGACCACGCGCTTGGCCAGACGCGGATCACGCTCGATGGCGAGTTGCGCCGCCACGACAGCTTTACCATCGAGAACGACGCCGCCGGCGGCATCGAGACGCAGACGACGCTTCGCCCGTCGCAGGACCTCGAACTGCGCGGCACACTCTTCCTGCGGCACATCCGCGAGGGCGACGCGCTGGTGATCGAGGATCTGGCGATCGGGACGCAAACAGCAAAGACGAGCGGCGGCGCCAGTGCGGTGATCGGCCTGCGGCTGACGCCTTCGCTGGTCTCGACCACCGAGGTGAAGGGGTTTCGCGAGCGCGCACGCGATACGGTCTTCGAGGACGATCTTTTGCCAGCCTTGCGGTTCGAGCCGGATCGCGATCGCTTCTTCGCGAGCCAGGCGCTGACGCGGACGGATGGCCCGCTGCAGACCGGCGTGAGGGCAACGGTCGAGCGGACGATTTTCTCGGCAGTTTTCGACGAGCCGGTCGACCTCGACCGTCTGCGGCTTCGCGGCGAGATCGGCTGGCAAAACGAGGCTGGCCATGCCTTGGCCCTCGCGGTCGGCAGTGAATGGCTGCGCGCTTCCTTCGACCTGATCGACGTCGTGCGCCCCTCCATCGAGGCGACGGCCGTCGCGCCGGTTGCGGGCCTGGAACTGCGCGGCGCGCTGCGTACCGGTTTCGACAGCGCCGACACCGACGACCTTCTGGCTTCCTGGGTGCGTCGGGCAGAAGCGCAGATCGCATGGCCGCTCGCCGAACACCTCGCCTTGTCGACCGGCGTCTTCTTCGAGGTACGCGACAATCTCGTTCTCGACTACAGCGAGGACCGCCGCGGCATCTATGGCGAAGTTGGTTGGCGGGCTTCCGAAAAGGTGACGCTCGTCCTTCGTCTCGACTATCTCGAGACCCGCGCGCCGGTCATCGATTTCGCCAAGGACCGGCTGGACGCGTCCGTCGCGGTTCGAACCCGCCTTTAATGCGAAAACGGGCGACCGAAGCCGCCCGTTTCTTCAATCGGGATTTGCCTTAGCGGCGGCCCTTGCGGACGGAGTACTTGCTGGAGTTTCCGCCAAGAATGCCGAGCGTGCCGCCCAAAATGCCGTTGCCGTTGGCAATGCCGTTGCCGGTCTTGTTGCCGCTCAGAATGCCCGAGACGACATTGCCCGACGCGATCGGCGAGTTGTTGAGCACCGACGTGCCGTTGAGCAGGTTGAGGTTGCCGGTGCGGACCGACGGCGAGACGTTGACGAGCCCGCTCGAATAGTTGTGCGAGTTTTTGTTGCCGCCGCCGCCCCATCCGCCGGCATGTGCCGACACACCTGAAAGAGCCATGGCAAGAGCTGCGGTCGTGGCGATGATGAAAGACTTCATGTGGACTTCTCCTCTCTGGTTCGCATCGGTTCGGTTCGCTTCCGAAGATGAGGAGGCCACAACAATGCCGGCTATACAATCTTGAATTGCAGCAATTCATTAATACAACCGATAAACAGCCGATTAACCTTTCGCCTTGACCTTAATGTGCGCCATTTGAATCAAACCTTATCGGATCGATACTTGGCAACGAACGCTTCGATCGAAAGCTGCTGCATGTCCGGCAGCGCTTCGGCCAGTTTCTCGTACGGCCAGTCCCACCACGCCATCTTTGCCAGTGCCGTGGAGACATCGGCCGGGAATCGCTGGCGCAGAATGCGTGCCGGCCCTCCGGCGACGACGGCATAGGCAGGTACGTCGCGCGTGACGACGGCATTGGCACCGACGACCGCGCCATCGCCGATCGAAACGCCGGGCATGACGACGGCGCCATGACCGATCCAGACATCATTGCCAATGGTGACGCGTGCGCCCTGCCGATGCGCCCGATAACCGGCATCGACGCCGTGGAAGCGGAAATACTCGTTCGGCCGGTAGGTGATCTTGTGCGTGGTTATGCGTTCCATCGGGTGTTCGAGCGCATTGATGCGCACGTTTGCAGCGATTGAGCAGAACTTGCCGATGGTCGTGTAGATCGCCTCGCCATGGCGCTCGAAATAGGAAAAGTCACCGACCTCGACGTCGCGCAGCAGGACCCGAGAGCCGACAGAAACGAAGCGCCCGAGACGACAGCCCTTGAGCTCGGCCGTCGTGTGGATCTTCGGTTCGGAATCGTGCGGCAGGAAGGCGGTCATCGCAAAAGCGTGTACGTGGACCGCCGGACGGCGGCAAGATGACATCTTTCAGTGCCGCCGCGCTGCCGCTATATCCATCTGATGACCAGAAACCGGATCGCGACACCGCTTTTCCTCGCCGCCGGCGCGCTCGCGCTTTCGGCGGCGACCGGGCTTGCCTTCGCCGGCTGGCTCGACAGCGGCGCGCGCATCTTCATGGCCATGACCGAGACCGGCCTCGCCTGGTGCTTCTGACCTCGATTTCACGAATCCTAACGGACGACTGCCGACATGCGGACCCTTCTCGTTGCAAGCGTAATCATCGTGGCTGCTGCCGTCGGCTGGATCAGCTTCGACTGGTATGCGAACCGGACGGTCGCGCGTTCCTTCGGCGAGCCGTTCACGCTGGTCGACCAGCGCGGCGAGGAGATCACCGAAGCCGCCTTCCGCGGGCACCCATCCGCGGTTTTCTTCGGCTTCACGCACTGCCCCGAAATCTGCCCGACGACGCTCTACGAGATGGATGGGTGGCTCGACCAGCTCGGCGAGGAAGGTGAGAACATCCGCGCCTATTTCGTCTCGGTCGACCCTGAGCGCGACACGCCCGAAATCCTCAATACCTATGTCGGCAACGTCTCCGACCGCATCACCGGCATAACGGGCGAGCCGGCAAAGATCGAGGCGATGGCGAAATCCTTCGGCATCTTCATGCGCAAGGTGGAACTGGAGGGCGGCGACTACACGATGGACCACACTGCCTCGATCCTGCTCCTCGACAGTTCGGGTGACTTCATGGGCACTATCGCCTATGGGGAGAATCCCGAAAACGCCGTCGCCAAGCTGAAGCGCCTGGCAGCGAGCTGACACCACCAAAGGACGACGCGGTGCCCCAGACCCGACTTTACTTCAGCGCCGCGAAGAAGGACGCCGAAGCCGCCTACAGGCAGCTCGAAACGCTTCTCGAGGATGACGGCTTCCCGATCTCGATCTTCGAGCTCGACGAGGATGCCGGCATCGACGAGGTGTCGGTCTATGTCGACGGCGAGCCGGATGGGCTGGAGGCCCGCATCGCGGATGTGGTGAAGGCCCACGCGCCCGGCGCGACGCTCGAACGCGAAAACCTCGACGACATCGACTGGGTCGCGAAGTCGCTTGAAGGGCTGAAGCCCGTTCGGGTGGGCCGGTTTCTCGTTCATGGCGCGCATGACCGCGACAAGCGTCGCATCGGCGACTTGGCGATCGAGATCGAAGCGGGCCTCGCCTTCGGCACCGGCCATCACGGCACGACGGCCAGCTGCCTGGAACTGATTACGCAAGTCACGCGCCGCGAACGCCCGCGCACAGCGCTCGACCTTGGAACAGGAAGCGCCGTGCTGGCGATCGCGCTCGCGAAGCTCTGCCGCATCCCGGTGCTGGCGACGGACATCGACCCCATCGCGGTCGATGTCGCGCGCCAGAATGTGAGGTTGAACCACGCCCATGCCTATGTCGACACGGTGACGGCAGCGGGCTTTCACCACCATGTCTTCGCGAGATGGCGGCCTTTCGACCTGATCGTCGCGAACATTCTCGCGCGGCCCTTGATGACGCTCGCACCGCAAATGGCGCGCAACATCGCGCCGAACGGCTCGCTGATCCTGTCGGGGATTCTCGAGCGTCAGCGCGAAGCGGTGATCGCGGCCTATGTCGGCCAGTCCTTCCGCCATGTGCGCACCATTCGCCGCGAGGGATGGGTGGCGCTGCATCTGAAGCGCTGACCAAAGAAAAAGGGCGGCCCGCCCCCGGACCGCCCTTTCCCCCGATGTCGCCCCTGGGGCGAAATTGTGTCGTCTAGTAGAGGTAGGAGCCGCCTGCGCTCTTCCTCAGTTCGGCACGCGTGTAGCCGTGCGAACGAAGCGTCTCGTCGTCGAGCATGAGGAGCGCGCTGTTCACGTAACGGGTCGCCTGCTTCGAACGTGCTTCGACGAGGGCGTCCATTGCGCCGCGGAAGAACCCGCGCTTTGCTGCATTTGCCATATCGTCTTCTCCTTGATCCGGTTGGAAGAATGTGTCCTCCACGAGCAAGAAGGTAAGCATTGCTGACCTTTCTCACCAGTACCGATGCTGCATGGCTTCCATCTCTTTTTGCATATGCGAAGCTGTAATGCTGCGGTGCGTCAATCCAGGCGGCCTCGTATAAGGGTTTCGCGGTTCCATGGGGCGCGCTATGGATCGCCGACACACCCGATGCGAGCAACCATGTTCCAGACATTCGATAGCCATGCCGATTCCTCCCAAGGCACCGAGCGTGTGCCGCTGCTGCGCGCTGAATTGGCAAGGCGGGGGATCGACGGCTTTCTCGTGCCACGCGCGGACGAGCATCAGGGCGAGTATGTCGCCGCACGCTCCGACCGGCTGAAATGGCTGACGGGCTTCACCGGTTCGGCCGGCGCGGCAATCGTTCTGAGCGACAGAGCGACGATCTTCGTCGACGGCCGCTACACGCTGCAGGTCCGCGACCAGACGGACGCAGAAATCTTCGGCTATGAGAGCCTCATCGATACGCCGCCCGCCAAGTGGATCGAGGCCAATCTGAAGCCAGGCACACGGCTCGGTTTCGACCCGTGGCTGCACACGATCGCTGAGACGAAAGCGCTGCGCAAGGCCTGCGAGAAGGCCGGCGGCGAACTCGTCGCGCTCGATAGCAATCCCATCGACGCGATCTGGACCGATCAGCCGCAAGCGCCGACGGGCGCGGTCGCGATTCAGCCGGTCGGCTTTGCCGGCGAACTGGCCAAGGACAAGATCGTGCGCATCGGCAAGGCGATCCGCGAGGGCGGCGCGACGCATACCGTTTTGACCGATCCGTCCTCGATCGCCTGGCTCTTCAACATCCGTGGGGCCGATGTCGAGCATACGCCGCTGGCGCTTGCATTCGCCATCGTCCCGGCGGAAGGCCGCCCGTCGCTTTTCATCGAACAAGCAAAGCTCGGCATCGAGGCCAGGGCCTATCTGACGCAGCTTGCCGAACTCCACGCCCCTGCGGCGCTGCAAGCTGCCCTGCGCACGCTGGCCGGTGACGGTGCAAAAGTCGGTCTTGACCCGCAGCTTGCCGCCGAATGGCTGCGCGGGGCGATCGAGACGGCCGGCGGCGCGACGATCGAGCTGCCCGACCCCGCGCGGCTGCCCCGCGCCTGCAAGAACGAAGCGGAACTGAACGGTTCCCGCGCCGCCCACAAGCGCGACGGTGTTGCGGTCGTGCGCTTTCTCGCCTGGCTCGACGCGCAGGATCCGGGCACGGTGGATGAAATATCGGTCGCAAGCCGCCTGGAATCGGCCCGCGTGAAGGCCGGCGAAGACGTGCAGATGCCACTGCGCGACATCTCCTTCGACACGATTTCCGGCTCTGGCCCCAACGGCGCGGTGATCCACTATCGCGTGACGACCAAGACCAACCGCAAGCTAGGAGCGGGCGAACTTTATCTGGTCGATTCCGGTGGCCAGTATCAGGACGGCACGACCGACATCACCCGAACCGTTGCCATCGGCAGGCCGACGGAAGCGATGCGCCGGCACTATACGCTGGTCCTGAAAGGGCTGATCGCCATCTCGGCGCTGCGATTTCCGGCAGGCACGCGCGGGCAGGACGTCGATCCCTTTGCGCGCCGCGCGCTTTGGCAGGCCGGGCTCGACTTCGCACATGGCACGGGCCACGGCGTCGGCTCGTTCCTGGCCGTCCACGAAGGCCCGCAGCGCATTGCGCGAACGGGCACGCAGGCGCTTCTGCCCGGCATGATCCTGTCGAACGAACCCGGCTATTACCGGCCTGGCGAATATGGCATCCGGCTGGAGAACCTGATCGTCGTCGAAGATGCTGCGCAGGTCGAGGGAGGCGACATCCCGATGCATGGCTTCGAGACGCTGACGCTGGCCCCGTTCGACCGCCGGCTGATCGACGTCGCGCTATTGGAAAAGGCCGAGATCGACTGGCTCGACGCCTATCACGCGCGCGTGGCGGCCGAACTGTCCGATCAACTTGAAGACGACGTCAGGGCGTGGCTGGAGGCATCAACTGCGCCGCTGTCAAAGTAGGTTGCGGCCTGCGACAAGGACGGCGGCGCCGATGACGAACATGGTCATCATCCCGCTGCGCCAGCCGACGATGCCGGCGACGACAAGGGCCGCGATCTCGGCCGCCCCGCCGTGATAGGCGGCGGGCGCAATGAGCGTCGTCAGAACGGCCGCAGGCACGGCGTTGAGACTTGCCTCCACGCGTGGATGGACGCGCTCGAACCGGGACAGGACGAGGTGCCCGCCGATGCGCGACAAATACGTCAGCACCGCGCCGGCGAGGATGATCCAGACGGTGGTGGTCATGCTACGTCCTCGCCATCGCCATTTCCGGTTACCGGCATGAAGGCGGCGAGCGCCATGCCGGCGGCCGCGCCGACAGTTACGTGCCAGGGCGAGCCGATCGCCTCATATGCAGCGATGGACGCCACCGCGCTCGTGACGACGATCGGCAGCCAGAGTGGACGCGTACGGAAGGACAGGACGAGGCCCAGGAAGTAGATCGGCAAAAGAAAATCGAGCCCGAGCGCATACGTATTCGGGATCAGGCTGCCGAAACTCGCACCGATCCATGCCTCTGTGACCCAGCAGACGTAAATCGGCGTTGCCATGCCCATGAACCAGGCGAAGGTGACCCGCTCGCCATTCTCCGCCTTGCGCTCGGCCTCGGCATATTGCGGATCGACCAGGAAGAAGAAGCCGAAGGCGCGCTGCGCCGGCGCCCAATGCGGCACGCGCCGGCCAACCGCGGCCGAATAGAGCACATGGCGGAAATTGACCGCGAAGATCGACAGCGCGATCAGCCACGGTGCGACATGCTGGCCGAAAAGGTCCAGCCCCACCATCTGGCTCGCGCCCGCATAGACGGTCGCGCTCATCAGCACCGCCTCGCCGACCGAAAAACCGTTGTCGACCGCAAGCGCGCCGAACAGCAGCCCGAAGGGCGCGGAAGACAGGACGACAGGAGGGCTCTTGCGCATGCCGCGCGCGAATTCTTGGGCAAAAGACATGCCGCCCTCATAGGTCGGCATCGCTGCCCTGTCACATGAAAATGCTTGAACCATGAGGGCTGGGTCGTAGGACCATGGGGTGGTGGGGTTTTGTTCAGGAGTTGCTTCGCAACGAGTCCTGGTTGGGACCCCCACCCTTTATCCCTCCCCATAAGGGGGAGGGAGTTCGTCAGCTTCGTGCCCGCCTTCCAATGAACCACCCGGATTGAAGGATGAAGCGCAACGCCAATGCCCTCCCTCCCCCTTGTGGGGAGGGACAAAGGGTGGGGGTCAATTCAGAAAAGACCGGTTGCGCAGCAACTCCGCTTCTACCGCACCCGCGCGAACCACTCATCCTCGTCGATCACCTCGATACCCAAGTCCGTCGCCTGCTTCAATTTGGAACCGGCGCCCGGCCCGGCGACGACGAGGTCGGTCTTCTTCGATACAGATCCTGCTACCTTGGCGCCCAACCGTTCAGCCATCGCCTTGGCCTCGTCGCGCGACATCTTTTCGAGCGAGCCGGTGAAGACGACCGTCTTGCCCGTCACCGGCGAAGACACCGCCTGGGGTGCTTCCTCGTCGAGCGGCGTCACCTCGGTCAGAAGCGCGTCGACCGCCTCGCGGTTGTGCGCTTCTGCGAAGAACTCGACCAGCGCTTCGGCAACGACCGCACCAATGCCGTTGACGCCGACGATTTCCTGCCATTCGGCATTGCCCAGGTCGCCTTTGCCTTCTGGCATTTTTGCAGCTTCCGCTGCCTCACGCATCGCTTTGAAACTCAGGAAATGGCGCGCAAGGCGCTTGGCGTTGGTCTCGCCGATATGGCGGATGCCAAGGCCGAAAAGGAAGCGCGAATGTTCGATGCGGCGGCGCTCATCGATCGCCGCAAAGAGCTTCTTCACCGAGACTGCGCCGAAACCGTCGACATTCTCCAACTTGGCGAGCGACTTTTCCTGCCGCGCCTTAAGCGTGAAGATTTCCGCCGGCGCCTTGATCTGGAATGCGGGGTCGGGGTGGTTGTAGAAGAACTCGATCTGCTTTTCGCCCAGCCCCTCGATGTCGAGCGCATTGCGCGAGACGAAGTGGCGGATGCGCTCGACCGCCTGCGCCGGGCAGACGAGCCCGCCAGTGCAGCGCCGAACCGCTTCCCCCTCCTCGCGCACGGCATGGCTGCCGCAGGCGGGGCATCGGTCAGGGAAGATGTAGGGCTTGGCGTCGGCCGGCCGCTTTTCGGGCAGGATGTCGAGTATCTGCGGGATGACGTCGCCCGCGCGCTGGACGATGACGGTGTCACCGACGCGGATGTCGCGACCCTCGCGGATCGGCTGGCCGTTGTTGCCGATACCCTTGATGTAGTCCTCGTTATGCAGCGTCGCATTGGTTACGACGACGCCGCCGACCGTGACCGGCTCGAGCCGCGCGACCGGCGTCAGCGCGCCGGTGCGGCCGACCTGAATGTCAATCGCTTCGAGGCGCGTCATCGCCTTTTCGGCAGGAAACTTGTGCGCTGTCGCCCAGCGCGGGCTGCGCGAGCGGAAGCCGAGCCGCTCCTGAAGCGCGAGGTCGTCGACCTTGTAGACCACGCCGTCAATGTCATAGGGCAGGTCCGCGCGGTTGGTTTCGATCGACCGATAATGGGCGATCATCTCGTCGAGGGTCGCGCAACGCTGCATCAGCGGATTGACCGGGAAACCCCATTTGCCGAGCCGCGCCACCGCGTCGAATTGAGTCGCGGCCAGATCCTCCGACGTCTCGCCCCAGGCATAGGCGAAGAAACGCAGGGGCCGCGTCTTTGTCACGTTCGGGTCGATCTGGCGCAACGAGCCGGCGGCGGCGTTGCGAGGATTGGCGAAGACACGGCCGCTGTCGGCCATGCGCTCGTTGAGCGCCATGAAGTCCTCGCGGGCCATGTAGACCTCGCCGCGCACTTCCAGCACCTCAGGCGCATCCTTCAACTCGTTCGGAATGTCGCCGATGGTGCGAATGTTGGCGGTGACGTTCTCGCCCGTCGTGCCGTCGCCGCGCGTCGCGGCGGTGACGAGGCGGCCGCTTTCGTAGCGCAGCGACATGGACAGGCCGTCGATCTTGGGCTCGGCGGTGAAGGTGAGTTCGTCGTCGGGTTTCAGTGACAGGAACCGGCGCACGGACTGGACGAAATCGATCACGTCCTCATCGGAAAAGACGTTGTCGAGCGAAAGCATCGGCCGCGAGTGGCGAACGGGCGTGAATGCGCCGGCGGGTTCCGCGCCGACCGCGAGCGAAGGCGAATCCGCGCGCACCAGTTCGGGAAAACGCGCCTCGATCGCGGCATTGCGCTGACGCAGCGCATCGTACTCCGCATCGGAAATCTCGGGCGCGTCCTTGCCGTGATAGAGCGCATCGTGGCGGGCGATCTCGACAGCGAGCTCCGCCAGTTCGTCCGACGCCTCCTGTGCTGTCAGATCATCGACGGATTTCGGGGACTTCGCCATTGAACAGATTCCGGTGGACGCATGGCGCGAACATAGCCGGATCGCGCGGCCGCTCAAGCCGACAAACGTCAGGAGACGAGTGGCGTTTCGGAAAGGAGCCGCTTGGCTGCCGCACGAGCCTCGTCGGTGATGGTCGCGCCGGAAAGCATTCGGGCGATTTCTTCCTGCCGTGCGCCGTGATCCATGGCGGCGACGCGCGTCGCGACGCCGTCGGCATTGCCGGATTTGGAGATGAGATAGTGCGTCGAGGCGCGGGCGGCGACCTGCGGCGCGTGGGTGACGGACAGAACCTGAACACGTTGCGACAGGCGCGCAAGCCGAGCGCCGATGGCATCCGCCACCGCACCGCCGACACCGGTATCGATCTCGTCGAAGACGAGCGTCGGGGCCGAGCCGCGATCGGCAAGCGCGACCTTCAGCGCCAGAAGGAAGCGCGACAGCTCGCCGCCGGACGCGACCTTCATGATCGGGCCTGCGCGGGTGCCGGGATTGGTGCGTACCCAGAACTCGATCAGGTCGATGCCTTGCTCGCGGCGATCAGCCGGATCGGCCTTGATCTCGACGATGAACTCGGCACGTTCCAGTTTCAGTGCGGGCAGTTCCCGCATCACCGCGCTGGTGAGGAGATCGGCGGTGCCGGCGCGCAACTCGGACAAGTGCAGCGCCTTCTGGTCGTAGGCGTCGCGGGCATCGCGCGCCTCCTTTTCCAACCCCTTCAGACGTTCCTCGCCGGCGTCGAGGTCGGCAAGGTCGGCCAGCATCGTGTCGCGCAGTTCGGCGAGATCGTCGACGCTGACGGAATGCTTGCGGGCGAGCGCGCGCAGCGCGAAGAGCCGCTCCTCGGCGCGTTCGAGCACCTGCGGATCGAACTCGATGGCGCGCAACGCCTCATCGACAGCGGTCTGCGCGGCGTCCAGAGAGATCAGCGCCTCGTCGAGCGGCTTGATGATCGGATCAAGGAGCGCGGACGCTTCCTCTGCCTTGCGCTGGAGGCGGCGAAGCAAGCTCGCCAGTTGCGGCACGGCGGAGCCCTGCCCCGACAGGACGTCGAGCGCGTCGTTGATCTCGGTTGCGATCTTTTCGGAACGCATCATGTCGGCGCGCTGCTCGGCGAGCTGCGTTTCCTCGCCCGGCTGTGGGTCGAGCTTGCCGAGCTCGTCCACCGAGGCGCGCAGGTAATCGGCCTCGCGCGCGGCGGCTTCCACCTTGGCGCGGTGGCGATTGAGGAGGTTTTCGCTTTCGCGCCAGTGCCTGTGTGCGCGCGCGACGCTCAGCGCCTCGCCGACATGACCGCCAAAGGCGTCGAGCAGGTCGCGATGGGCGGAGACGTCGACCAGCGCTCGGTCGTCGTGCTGGCCATGGATCTCGACCAGCGCGCGGCCGACTTCGCGCAGGAGCGTGACAGAGGCGGGCTGGTCGTTGATGAAGACGCGGCTGCGCCCGTCGCCGGTCTGGATGCGGCGCAGGATGATGTCGCCCTCGTCCTCGACGCCGTTGTCGCGCAGGAGATCACGGGCGGAATGGCCGGCAGGCACGTCGAAGACGGCGGTGACGTTGCCCTGCGCCGCACCATGACGCACCAGCGAGGCATCGCCGCGTGCGCCGAGCGCCAGCGAGAGCGAATCGAGAAGGATGGATTTGCCCGCGCCGGTCTCGCCCGTCAGGACGGAAAGGCCGGTGCGGAAGTCGATGTCGAGCCGTTCGATCAGAACGATATCGCGGATCGACAGATGTGCGAGCATTCAGGCGATGCCGTCAGCTTCCGAGGATGGCCGCACCGGCACGCGAAATCCACGAGCCCGCATTCTCGCGCGGCTCCAGGCCACCCGACTGCAAGAGGGCGTAGGAGTCAGCGTACCATTGGCTGTCCGGGTAGTTATGGCCGAGGACGGCCGCGGCCGTCTGCGCCTCGGATGCGAGGCCCATCGCGTAATAGGCTTCGGTCAGGCGCGCGAGCGCTTCCTCGACATGGCGCGTATTGCCATATTGCTCGACCACGGTGCGGAACCGCTTGACGGCGGCAACATACTCGCGGCGCTCGAGATAGTAGCGGCCGACCTGCATCTCCTTGCCGGCGAGCTGATCGCGGGCGTAGCGGATCTTGGCGTTGGCGTCCTCGACATATTCGGATTCGGGCCAACGCTGGACGACGGCTTCCATCGCCTCGACCGTGCGGCGGGCATCGCTCTGGTCCTGCGTGACGTCCTTGATCTGGCGCCAGTAGGACAGGCCGACGATATACTGCGCATATGCCGCCTCGGGGTCGCTCGGATAGAGCTGGACATAGCGTTGCGCGGCGTTGATCGCCTCCTGGTAGTTGCCCTGGCGGTACTGCGTGAACGCACCCATCACCATCGAACGGCGGGCATATTCCGAATAGGGATGCTGGCGGTCGACCGCCTCGAACTTCTTCGAGGCCTCCGAGAGACGCCCGGCTTCCAGGTTGGCGAGGCCCTGATTGTAGAGCGCATCGGCAGGCTCCACGCTCTCGACATAGCTGGCGAGATTCATGTCGTCATCGGTCGACGCGCAGGCCGACAGCAAGAGAGGCAGCGCGATTACGGGTGCGAGCAGGGCCAGCGACGTGGCACGCCGGGACGGGCGCTGCGAGCGTTCAAGCGTAACGATGGGCATTGCCCCTCCGGCAAAAATCTTTATGGCAACAGGCCAGCGTTAGAGCATAAGGACCCGCCGGCAGCAACGCTATGGGAACGCAATCGCGCAATTTTGTGGCAGAGCCGCCGCAATCCACAAGGCTTGCGTCAAAGCCGCTCGAAGGCTTCGGGCGTGGCAAGGAGCGCCGAGAGCGCCCCCGCGTTCAGCTTGTGCCCGCCGCGGAACGAGCGATAGCAGCCGATAACGGCCAGGCCGCCGACGGCTATGTCGCCCACCGCATCGAGCGCCTTGTGGCGCACGAATTCGTCGGCGAAGCGCAGGCCTCCGGGATTGACGACGCGATCGTCCTCGCCGATCACGACGGAATTTTCCAGCGAGGAGCCAAGCGCGAGCCCCGCCGCCCACAACCGCTCGACGTCGCGCATGAAGCCGAAAGTGCGCGCCGGCGCGACCTCTCGGGCATAAGTCTCGGGTTCGAGGTCGAAAGCGATCTTCTGCCGGCCGATGGCTGGTGACGGGAACTCGATCTCGACCTCGAAGCGCGCGCGCTCATGCGGAACGAATTCCGCCCAAGCGGCACCATTCTCGATGCGAACGGGCGCGATGACGCGGATCGCATCGACAGTCCGGTCCTGCTGCACGATGCCCGCTTTCTGGAAAGCGGTGACGAACTCGATTGCGCTGCCGTCGAGGATCGGGACCTCGGTGCCCGAGATCGCGATTTCGACATTGTCGATGGCGCTGCCGGCAAGCGCGCTCATCAGGTGTTCGACGGTCGAGACGTGAAAGCCCTTCGGGTCGCCGATGAGCGTCGACAGATCGGTCGAGGCTACCGTTTCGGGCCGCACGCGAACACCGCCCTCTCCCGACGCGGAAACGAAGCAGATCCCGGCTCCGGCCTCGACAGGGCGCAGTTCGAGCCGCGCCGCCTTCCCGGAATGAACGCCGATACCCTCGATCGCAAGTTCGCGGGCGAGCGTCGTCTGTCGTCGAAGTTCCATGTCACCATCCGCAAATTTGCGGCGGAACATAGCCGGATCGCCGGCATGAACAAGAAGGCGAATGCAAAAGCGGGCCCACAAGGGGCCCGCTCGAAGCATTTCAGGATCGAAAGAGATCAGTTCGCCTGGCGGCGCAGGAAGGCCGGAATCTCGAGCTGGTCGTCTTCCTGGACCTGGCGCGGCTGGACAGCAAGGCGACCATGGTCATCGAGCTGACCGCGGCGCGGTGCGTACTGCTGCGCTTCCGCGCTCGGCGCGCGGCGCTGTTCGGGAGCAGGCGCTGCCGGCTGCTGACGCAGCTTGGGCTCGCGAGGCTGGGCCGGCTGGAGACGCGCCGGCTCTTCCTCGCGGCGCGACAGACCATTGGTCAGACGCTTGAGCAAGCCCATCGGACCGCGATCTTCGTGCGCTTCCTGCGGCGCGGCGCGGGTCAGTTCGGCCTGGACGATCGGCGGAAAGTCCTCGACGCGCGGCATCCGCGGCTGGACGGGCGCCTGCGCAACCGGCTGCTGGGCAACGGGCTGCGGCGCGACCTGCTGCGCCGGGGCTGGCGCGGCATGCTGGACCGGAGCTTCGACCTGGCGCACTGGCTCCGAGAAGAGTCGGCTCTGCGGACGGAATTCGTCCTGCGGGGCAGCCGGGCGAAGCTGGGCGGCTTCGGCGTCGGCCTGGCGGATCGCTTCTGCCACCGGGTCGACTGGCGCGCCAGCGACGGGCTGCATTTCCACGGAGCGCGGTGCGGCCGGGCGCAACTCGGCGGCAGGCGCGGCCTGCGGCTGCGGCGCACGATCGACGGGCTTGGCCATCGGGCGGTTCATGATCGGCGGGGCCGAGATATCGGCGGACGCCTTGTCGATGCCCGTGGCGACGACCGACACGCGGATGACGCCTTCCAGTTCCTCGTCGAAGGTCGCGCCGAGGATGATGTTGGCGTCCGAATCCACTTCCTCGCGGATGCGGGTCGCAGCTTCATCGACTTCGAACAGGGTCAGGTCGCGGCCGCCGGTGATCGAGATCAGGAGGCCCTTGGCACCCTTCATCGAGGTTTCGTCGAGGAGCGGGTTGGCGATCGCCGCTTCCGCGGCGGCCTGCGCACGGCCCTCGCCCGAAGCTTCGCCGGTGCCCATCATCGCCTTGCCCATCTCGCGCATGACCGAACGCACGTCGGCGAAGTCGAGATTGATCAGGCCTTCCTTGACCATCAGGTCGGTGATGCAGGCAACGCCCGAGTAAAGCACCTGGTCGGCCATCGCGAACGCGTCGGCGAAGGTGGTCTTGTCATTGGCGATCCGGAACAGGTTCTGGTTCGGAATGACGATCAACGTGTCGACGCATTTCTGCAGCTCTTCGATACCGAGATCGGCCGTGCGCATGCGGCGCTGGCCTTCGAAGTGGAAGGGCTTGGTGACGACGCCGACCGTCAGGATGCCCTTTTCACGCGCCGCGCGGGCGACGACGGGAGCTGCACCCGTGCCCGTGCCGCCGCCCATGCCGGCGGTGACGAAGCACATATGCGTATTGGACAGGTGGTCGAGGATTTCGTCGATGCATTCCTCGGCGGCCGCGCGGCCGACTTCGGGCTGCGAACCGGCACCCAGGCCCTCGGTCACGTTCGCGCCGAGCTGGATGAGGCGCTCGGCCTTGGTCATGGTCAGCGCCTGCGCATCGGTGTTCGCAACGACGAACTCGACGCCGCGCAGTCCGGCCGTGATCATGTTGTTGACCGCATTGCCGCCGCCGCCGCCGACACCGAACACGGTGATTCGCGGCTTCAATTCGGTGATGTCCGGCTTTTGCAGATTGATTGTCATTTCCGTCGTCCTTTTTTCGCCTGTCCTGCCGCGTCGCCGCTGCGGCCGCCGTGGGTCAAAACCCCGTCAAACTCAAAAACTATCTCGTAACCACTGGCTTACTCGTTGGAATCGTCCGCCCGTCCCGGTGGCCTGCCAGCGCAGTCCGCCACCCCGTCTTAGCTGACTTTCCAGTTCCGAAACTTGCGGGTAGATCAACAGGCCCGCAGAAGTTGAAAATGCCGGGCCCTTGGCCGCTTCCGGCAGCCCGCTGACGCCGAGCGGGCGCCCGAGCCGCACATTGCGGCCCAGAACCCGACGTGCCGCCTCGGCCATGCCGGTCAACTGGCTCGCGCCGCCCGTCATCACGACCCTCTTGCCGACCACATTGCCGTAGCCCGACTTGTTGAGGCGATCGCGAACGATTTCCAGCGTCTCCTCGACGCGGGCGCGGATGATTCGGTTCATGACCGAGCGCGGCACCTGCAGCGGAACCTCGCCATCCTCGCCCATCGGGTTGATGGTGACGATGTCCCGGTCGTCGCCGCCGACGGCGAGCGCGGAACCGTGCATGACCTTCAGCCGCTCCGAATGCGAAAGTCGCGTCGAAAGGCCCTTGGCAAGGTCCATCGTGACATGCGTTCCGCCGATCGGCATCGCGTCGACATGGACCAGTTTGCCGTCGGCGAAGATGGCGAGCGTCGTCGTCCCGCCGCCCATGTCGATGCAGGCCGCGCCCATCTCCATCTCGTCCTCGACAAGAGAGGCGAGGCCGGAGGCGAAAGGCGTCGCGACGAAGCGCTCGACCGACAGATGAGAGCGGTTGATGCAAAGCTCGAGATTGCGCAAGGGGGCGGCATCGGCTGTCAGGACGTGCATGTCCACGCCGAGCGTATCGCCCACCATGCCGCGCGGATCGCGCACGCCGCGCTCCGCATCAAGCGAGAAGCCGATGGGCATCGAATGGACGACCTCGCGCTCGGCGCGCTGCACCTGCTTGGCGCCGGCGGCCAGAACGCGGGTGATGTCGCTCTCGTCGGCCTCGTGGCCGCCGAGATTGACGGTGGCGTTGAAAACGCGGCTCTTCAGCCGTCCCGCGGACGTATTGACGATGAGCGAATCGACCGTCAGCCCCGCCATGCGCTCGGCGGCATCCACCGCGAGGCGGATGGCCTGCTCGGCGCGGTCGAGATCAACGATGACGCCGGACTTGATGCCGAGCGACTTCTGGTGGCCGATGCCGAGGACGCGCGCCTGATGCGTTCGGCCGGGCAGCATGTCGCTCTGCTCGCGCGGTTGCAGCTTGGCGATGATGCAGCACACCTTGCTCGAACCGACGTCGAGAACGGTGACGATGCCGGAACGCTTGGCCTGCGTGGGCTTGCCGGTGGACAACCAGCTCATGTGCGCTTCTCCGGGACGTATTTCTTGCCGAGCCGCTCCTTGAGCATGGCTTCGCGCTGTTCCATTGCCGATTCCGTCAGCTTGAGCACCATGCGGCCGGCAAGGCGCATGTCGACCACGGTCACGTCGCGCGAGAAGAGCTCCTGCTCGCGATCCGCCTTGATGACGGCAGCGAGCGCCGCTTCGTATTCGCTCGCCGGCAGCTTGACCGTCGTGCCGTTGCGCAGCCGCAGATCCCAGCGCCGGTCGGCGACGCGGATATAGGCCCGCGTCTTCGAGGCGAGTTCGGGATAGGCGGCCATCGTCTTGAGGAAATGCGCCGCATGCTCCTCGGCGCCACGGCCGACGATGACCGGGAGCTCGGCATGCTGGCTACGCGCCAGGGGTGTGATGACGCGGCCGTCCTGCTCGATCACCCAAAGCCGGTTGCCGTTCTGCCAGACGGCGAAGGGCTGGCGCTCAACGAGCGTCACGGCGAGCGTGGCGGGATAGACCTTCTGGACGTCGACGCTTTCCACCCAGGGAAGCTGGGCGATGCGCTCGCGCGCTTCTGCGGCGCTGAAGCCGATCAGCGAGGTGAAGCCGTCGAGGCCGACCGATTGAAAGATGTCGATCTCGGACGTGAATCGGTTGCCGACGATCTCGATGTCTTCGATGGCAAAGCCGGTGCGCGCGGTGATCGACTGGACGACGCCCGGCATGTGACCGCCGAGCACGGTGCCGTAGACGACGGACGATCCGATCAGGAGCGCGCTCGCCATCAGAGCGGCGAAGCGCGGCGGCTCGACCTCGCCGGACGTCCAGCGATGGAGATGACGCGCAGGTCGACGCAAGAGGCGCGGCAAAACGAACGCGTCACGCGCCGACCAGGTCGACCGTCCGGCTCGATTTCCTAACGCAGGCACGATGCGTCCTCCACCATCCAACTCAACAACTCGCCGAAGCTGTGGCCGGCATGTTCGGCCAGTTCGGGCACAAGAGACGTCGGCGTCATGCCTGGCTGCGTGTTCACCTCCAGCCAGATGATCTCGCCGTTTTCGGAATGGCGGTCGTCGTAGCGGAAGTCAGATCGGGAGACGCCCCGGCAGCCGATTGCCTGATGTGCCTTGAGCGCGAGTGTCTGTATTTTTTGGTAAATATTCGGTGAAAGATTTGCCGGGCATTCGTGTTTTGAGCCGCCGGCAACGTATTTCGAGTCGTAATCGTAGAAGGAATGGCCAACCGGGATGATCTCGGTGACGCCGAGCGCGACATCGCCCATGACGGCGCAGGTCAATTCGCGGCCATGCACGAATCGCTCGACCATGACCGTGTCGCCGTAGCGCCAGTCGGCCGATCCGATGACCTGCGGCGGATGCGCCTGATCTTCCTTGACGATGACGACGCCGAAGCTCGACCCCTCATTGACAGGCTTGACCACGTAGGGCGGCTTCATCGGATGCTCGCGGCCGATCGAATGCCGGTTCATCACGCGGGATTCGGCCACAGGGATGCCAGCCACCTTGGCGACGCGCTTGGCCTGCTCCTTGTTCATGGCGAGAGCCGAGGCCAGCACGCCGGAATGGGTGTAGGGAATTTCGAGATATTCGAGGATGCCCTGGATCGTTCCATCCTCGCCGAAGGGACCATGCAGCGCGTTGAACGCGACGTCAGGCCGAAGTTCGGCGAGTACCGATGCAACGTTGCGATCGACGTCGACGCGCGTGACGCGATAGCCCTCGGCCTCCAGCGCATCGGCACACGGATTTCCGGAGGCCAGAGACACAGGCCGCTCGGAGGAGAATCCCCCCATCAAGACGGCTACGTGCTTTTGTACCATACCCGGAAATCCCCTCATTCATCGGGCCGAACCTGCGTCGACCAAGCCCCACGAGTCCGCAATCGGCAGGCACAAATTGCCTGCCGTCCCCTCACGCCTCATGCGTGGCCGACTCAAATCAGATAACGCCGCAAGGCCAAAGAATCAGATCGGAGATTCGGTGGCAAGGGCTTCGGATTCAGGGAAGATTATTTTTTATGAAGCGTTGTGATCGCGCATTCAGGAAACAGGTGCGGAACCTGCGAACGGCTCGACTTCATGGCCAGGTTTGGCCACGCCGAGACGCTTGATTTCCCATTCGAGGACGATGCCCGAATTCGCCGCGACACGGGCGCGTACGGTCTCGCCGAGAAGTTCCAGATCGTGCGCCGACGCATTGCCGGTGTTGATCATGAAATTGCAGTGGAGCGGCGACATCTGCGCGCCGCCGATCATCAGCCCGCGGCAGCCGGCCTTGTCGATTTCCTTCCACGCCGAGGAGCCTTCGGGGTTCTTGAAGGTCGACCCACCGGTCTTTTCCTTGACCGGCTGGACCGTCTCGCGATGGTGCTGGACCTCGTCCATCGCCGCCTGGATCACGGCCGCGTCCTCGCGATGGCCTTCGAGGAGCGCGCCTGTGAAGATCAGGTCGGGTGAAGCGGCGGAATGGCGATAGGCATAGCCCATCTCGGCATTGGACAGGACGTGGCGACTGCCGGTGCGGTCGATCGCATAGACGTCGACGACGCGTTCGCGCGTCTCGGTGCCGTTGGCGCCGGCATTCATGCGCAGCGCGCCACCGACGGCGCCGGGTATGCCGTGGTAGAAGGCAAATCCGCCGATGGTTGCGTCGAGCGCGGCCGCCGCAACGCGCTTGTCCGGCGCGGCCGCACCAGCGCGGATGCGCGTCTCATCCAGCACCTCGACCTGGCCGAAGCCCTTGGCCGAGAGGCGGATGACGACGCCGGGGATGCCGCCGTCGCGCACGAGGAGGTTGGAGCCGATGCCGACGACCAGAACGGGCACGTCAGCCGGCAGCAGCCTCAAGAACGCGGCGAGATCGTCCTCGTCGGCAGGCTGGAACAAGAGCTCGGCCGGCCCGCCGACGCGAAACCAGGTGATCGCTTCCATCGGCGCGTTTGGCGTCAGTCGCCCGCGGATTGCGGAAAGGTCGCCGAGCCGCGCGAGGAGCGCGCTGCCGTCGATCATGCTGCCGCCTCGAGCGAGCCGAGATCCTTCGGCAGGGCGTAGGCCCATTGCGTGATGTTGCCCGCTCCGAGGAAGACGACGAAATCGCCGGGTTGCACCAGCGCCTGAACGGCCGGCGCGATGGCCTCGGGGCCCTCCAGTAGCCGGGCGTCGCGGTGGCCGCCCGCCTTGATGCGCTCGACCAGCGACTCGGCGCTGACGCCCTCGATCGGCTCCTCGCCAGCCGCATAGACGGGAGCGATGAAGACCGTGTCGGCATCGTTGAAGCAGGAGGCGAAATCGTCGAAGAGATCGCGCAGGCGCGTGTAGCGGTGCGGCTGGGCGATCGCCACGATGCGGCCCTGGCACGCCTCGCGCGCGGCCCGCAGCACGGCCTTGATCTCGACCGGATGGTGGCCGTAATCGTCGAAGACCGAGGCGCCGTTCCATTCGCCCGTCAGCGTGAACCGGCGCTTGACGCCGCCGAAGGCGGACAGGCCCTTGCGGATCGCATCCGCGCCGAGGCCAAGCTCGTGCGCGACGGCGATGGCGGCCGTGGCGTTCGAGACGTTGTGACGGCCGGGCATCGGCAGGCGAAGCCCTTCGATGGTCAGCGTCGCGTCGCGCTTGCGATTGCGGATCATCACATCGAAGATCGACGATGCGCCGTCCATTCGGTGGTTGAAATAGCGCACGTCGGCCTGCGGATTCTCGCCATAGGTGATGACGCGGCGATCCTCGATGCGCGCGACGAGCTGCTGCACCTCGGGATGGTCGATGCACATCACGCCGAAGCCGTAGAACGGCACGTTCTCGACGAACTGGCGGAACGCCTCGCGGACTTTCTCGAACGAGCCGTAGTGGTCGAGATGTTCGGGATCGATATTTGTGACGACCGCGATCTCGGCCGGCAGCTTCAGGAAGGTGCCGTCGCTCTCGTCGGCCTCGACGACCATCCACTCGCCTTCGCCCATGCGGGCATTGGTGCCGTAGGCGTTGATGATTCCGCCATTGATCACGGTGGGGTCGAGCCCGCCGGCGTCGAGCAGCGTCGCCACCATCGACGTCGTCGTCGTCTTGCCATGCGTACCGCCGATGGCGACGGCCTGGCGGAACCGCATCAGTTCGGCGAGCATCTCGGCCCGGCGCACGATCGGCAGGAGCCTCTCGCGCGCGGCGGCGAGTTCGGGGTTGGACTTCTTGATCGCGGTCGACACGACGACGACCTCAGCCTGGCCGAGATTTTCGGCCCGGTGCCCGACGAAGCACTCGATGCCCTTCTCGCGCAGGCGCTGGACGTTCGCGCTGTCCGACTGATCGGAGCCCTGAACCTTGTAGCCAAGATTGTGCAGCACTTCCGCGATGCCGCTCATGCCGATGCCGCCGATGCCGATGAAATGCACCACGCCGATTGTCTGCGGCATTTTCATGGGGTGCCTCCTTCGATGAATTGCGTGACTGTCTGGCCCCCGGCAATAGCCTCCGCGAGGTCGGCAAGCAATGTCGCCGCGTTGGGTTTGCCGACGGAACGGGCCGATTGCGCCATCGTGGCGGCGCGGTCCGGGTCCGTCATGAAGCCTTCGATGAGCTCGGCGAGTCGTTCGGGCGAAAGCCCCGACTGCGGCTCAACCAGCGCGCCACCGGCCGCGGCAAGCGCGGCCGCGTTCGCCGCCTGGTCATGATCGAGCGCGTGGGGATAGGGAACGAGGATCGATGGCCGGCCGATCACCGCGAGTTCCGAAACGGTCGACGCGCCCGAGCGCGAGACGACGAGTTGCGCCGACGCGATGCGCTTGGCCATGTCCTTGAAGAAAGGCGAGACCTCAGCCTCGATGCCGAGCTCGGCATAGGCGGCCTTGACCGCAGCCTCGTCGTCGGGGCGCGCCTGCTGGGTGACCTTGAGCCGCGAATAAAGTTCGGCCGGCAGCGCGCGGATCGCGTCGGGCAGGGAGCTGGAGAAGAATTGCGCGCCCTGGCTGCCGCCAAAGACGAGAAGGTGGAAGGGATCGCTGCCACGCGACACTTCATAGGGCGTGGCGGACGCTTCGATGACCGAAGGGCGCACGGGGTTGCCGGTGACGACGATGCGGCTGTCCTTGCACGTTTCGAGGAACCCGCCGGCAATCGCCTTGGCGCGGGTCGCCAGCGCCTTGTTGGCGCGGCCCATGACGGCGTTCTGCTCGTGAATCATCGTCGGCACGCCGCGCCGGGTCGCTGCGTAGAGCGGCGGCAGCGTGGGATAGCCGCCAAAACCGATCACCGCCTTTGGCCGGATCGTCTCGATGATCTTGGAGGCCTGCCGTACGCCCGTCCAGAGCGCCCAAAAGGTGCGTGCGAGCGCGAGCGGGTTCTTCGATCCGATCGTGGCCGAATGGACCGGATGGACCTTGGCCGCGGGAAAGTCGCCCGCAAACCGCCCTGCCCGGTCGTCGGTCGCAAGATGGACGAGCCAGCCACGTGCGATCAGTTCGTGGGCGAGCGCTTCGGCGGGGAAGAGATGTCCCCCCGTGCCGCCCGCAGACAGGAGCATCAGGCCCTTGGTCATCTCATTCCGCCGCCGGCAGGGGCTGCGCGCCGCCGAATCCGCGGCCCGAAAGGACGCTGTGCCGCTGCGGCTTCTTGCGCGACAGTGCGAGCACCATACCCATGGAAATGGCCATCGCGATCAGCGACGAGCCGCCATAGGAGATGAAGGGAAGCGTCATCCCTTTCGCCGGTAGCAACTGGAGATTGACGCCCATGTTGATGATCGACTGGAAGCCGAAGAGCACGACAAGGCCGCTGATGGCGAAGCGCGAGAAATCGTCGGTCTCCTTCGAGGCCCGCGAAATGCCGCGCAGGACGACGAAGGCGAAGAGCCCGGCGATGATCAGGCAGAGAATCAGACCGAATTCCTCGGCGGCGACGGCAAAGACAAAGTCGGTATGGCTGTCGGGGAGAATGCGCTTGACCGACCCCTCGCCTGGCCCCTGGCCGAGCCAGCCGCCGCGCACCATCGCCTCATGGCCCATGTCGGTCTGGTAGTTGTCGCCTTCGCCGGTCAGGAAGCGGTCGATGCGCCCCTGGACGTGATCGAAGGAAAAATAGGCGCCGCTGGCAAAGGCGACCGCGACGCCGCCGAGGATGATGATCCACAGCCAGGGCAACCCCGCCATGAAGAACATCACGCCCCAGGTCGCGACGACGAGCAGGGACTGGCCGAGATCGGGCTGCGCCACCAGAAGCGCCAGCACGACGCCAAGCAGCATCATCGCGAACAAATTGCCGGGAACGGCGTCTGAGCGCGCGCGCTCGGCAAACAGCCAGGCGCAGATGACCACGAATGCCGGCTTCATGTATTCCGAGGGCTGGATGGAGATGCCGGCCAGATGCAGCCAGCGCCGCGATCCCTTGATCTCGGCGCCGACGAAAAGCACCGCCACCATCATGACCAGCGAGCCGACGAGCATCAGGAGCGCGAGCCGCCGCACGAGCCGTGCATCCAGAAAGGATACCGCGAGCATCACGATGAGCGCCGGGATCATGAAGATGATCTGGCGCGTGACGAAGTGGAAGCTGTCGAGGCCGATGCGCTCGGCGACAGCCGGGCTCGCGGCGAAGGAGAGCACGACGCCGAGCAGCATCAGCGCCATGAACGCCGCCAGGAACCAGCGGTCGATCGTCCACCACCACTGCGCGACAGGACTGCGGTCGACGCGACTGATCATTGGGAAGTCCCTCCGAAAGAAACGAGCCCGTCGAGCGCATGGACCGCGCTGCGAAAGGCCTCGCCACGAACCTCGAAATTCTTGAACTGGTCGAAACTGGCGCAGGCCGGCGAAAGCAGCACGACCGGCTCGCCCGAAGCGTCATCGGCGGCGTCGCGCGCGGCATGGGCGACGGCTGCATCGAGCGTGCCGGCGATCTCGAACGGCGCCTCGGCGCCCAAAGTGGCGGCGAAAGCGGGCGCTGCCTCGCCGATCAGATAGGCGCGAGCGATGCGCGGGAAGAAGGCGCGAAGCGTCTCGATGCCGCCGTCCTTGGGTAGTCCGCCGGCGATCCAGTAGATGCGCCCAAAGCTCGACAGAGCGGGCGCGGCGGCTTCGGCATTGGTCGCCTTGGAATCGTTGACGAAGAGAACGCCCCTGCGCGTGCCGATGATTTCCATGCGGTGCGCAAGGCCGGGGAACGTCGAAAGGCCGGCCCGGATTTCCTCGCCTGAAAGCTCGAGCGCCACGCAGGCAGCGACCGCGGCAAGCGCGTTCTGCGCATTGTGCTGGCCGCGCAGCGTCCCGATGCCTTCGAGCGAGGCGACCGTTTCGCGTTTGCCGCCCACAGCGCGAACGAGGTCGGTGCCAGTTGCGAAATAGCCGTCTTCGAGTTCGAGCCGCTTGGAAATGCGGATGACATTCTGCCCAGCCGCCTCGAGTCGAGCGGCGATCTGCTCGCAATGAACGTCATCGACGCCGACGATCGCCGTCCTGCTGCCGGCGACGAGCCGCTCCTTGATCGCCGCGTAGTGCTGCATCGTGCCGTGACGGTCGAGATGATCGGGCGTCAGGTTGAGGAGGATGCCGACCGTCGGATCGAGCGAGGGCGCCAGATCGATCTGGTAGGACGAGCATTCGACGACATAGTTGCGCTGAGGTGTGATCGGCTCGAGTGTCATGACTGCCTTGCCGATATTGCCGCCCATCTGCGTGTCGCGCCCGGCGTGGGCGAGGATGTGTGCAATGAGCGCCGTGGTCGTCGACTTGCCGTTGGTGCCGGTGATTGCGACGAACGGCGCATCTGGCGAGGCGCGCCGGCGCTCGCGCGCGAAAAGTTCGATGTCGCCGATGATCTCGACCCCGCTGCCACGCGCGAGGTCCACGCTCCAGTGGGGCTTGGGATGGGTCAGCGGGACGCCGGGCGCCAGCACGAAGCTGGCAAAGCCGTTCCAGTCCGCCTGCCGCAGATCACTGACGGGAATGCCTGCGGTGCGCGCGGATTCGACGCTCTGCGGATTGTCGTCGAAGGCCGTGACATCCGCGCCACCCTGGATCAGCGCGCGCGCGGTAGCAATACCCGAGCCGCCGAGCCCGAAGAGGGCGACCCTGCGATTGGCGAAGGAGCCGGCCGCGATCATGGCGTCACCGCAGCTTCAGCGAGGAAAGGCCGACAAGGGCGAGGATGACGGCAATGATCCAGAAACGGATCACGACCTGGCTTTCCGTCCAGCCGAGCTTTTCGAAATGGTGATGGATCGGCGCCATCAGGAAGACGCGCTTGCCGGTGAGCTTGAACCAGCCGACCTGGATGATGACCGAAAGCGCCTCGATGACGAAGAGGCCGCCGATGATGGCGAGGACGATCTCGTGCTTGGTAGCGACAGCGACGGTGCCGATGAGGCCACCCAGCGCGAGCGAACCGGTGTCGCCCATGAAGATGGCGGCAGGCGGCGCGTTGAACCAGAGGAAGCCGAGCCCTGCCCCGATCACCGCGCCGAGGATGACGGACAATTCACCGGTCCCCACGACGAAGTGTATCTGAAGGTAGTCGGCGAAGACGGCGTTGCCCGAAAGATAGGCGATGACGCCGAAGGCGCCGGCGGCCACCATCACCGGGACGATGGCAAGGCCGTCGAGGCCGTCGGTCAGGTTAACCGCGTTGCCCGCACCGACGATGACGAAGGCCGCGAAGGGGACGAAGAACCAGCCGAGATTGAGGAGGAGGTCCTTCACGAAGGGAAAGGTCAGCGAGGAGGAGAACGGCTCCTCGCCTGCAGTCATGATGACGAAGGTCGCGGTGCCGGCGATGAGGAATTCGACCGCAAGACGCGCCTTGCCCGAAAAGCCCATATGGGATTGTTTGGTGACCTTCAGATAGTCGTCGTAAAAGCCGATCGCGCCGAAGCCGAGCGTGACGAGGAGAACCGTCCACACATAGATGCTGGAGAGGTTACCCCACAGGAGCGAGGCGCCGACGATGCCGGTCAGCATCATCAGCCCGCCCATCGTGGGCGTGCCCGCCTTCTTGAAATGGGTCTGCGGCCCGTCGGCGCGGATCGGCTGGCCGCGGCCCTGACGGATGCGCAGCGAATCGATGATCATCGGCCCGAAGATGAACACGATCAGCGCCGAGGTGATCAGCGCGCCACCGGTGCGGAAGGTGATGTAGCGGAAGACGTTGAAGGCCGAAACCTGATCCGCCAGCGCTACGAGAAGCATGAGCATTTTTGTTCTTGTCTCCGCGTGGCGCCTAGGCGTCCTGGTGAATGTCTTCCGCCGCGCCCGTCTCGGCAGCGGGGAAACTATCGCGCAAGGCTGTCACGAGCCTTGAGGAGCCGACGCTCTTCGACGATTTGATCATGACGACGTCGCCGGCGCGCACGAGGCCCATCAGGACCGGCTGCAGGTCGGCGACGCTGTCGCGATGTTCGACGCGCAGGCTGTCGGGCAATGCTTCGGCAAGCGCCTTCATCTCGGGGCCGGCCAGAAGGACGACGCCGGTCGCCTGCGGGTCGATCGTCTCGGCAAGGCCGGCATGCAGCTCGCGTGAGTGGTCGCCAAGTTCCAGCATGTCGCCGAGAACGGCGATGCGCCGGCCGTGGCCGTTGACCGGCGCGGCCTGCAACACGTCCATCGCCGCGCGCACGGAAGCCGGGTTGGCGTTGTAACTCTCGTCGATCAGCAGGAACTCGCCTCGGCCGTGGCACAGGCGATGGCGCGCGCCGCGCCCCTCCTCCGCCGAAAGATCGGCCAGCGCATGTGCCACCTTCGCCATGTCGGCGCCGGCAAGATAGGAGGAAGCGAGAACGGCGACGGCGTTCTGCACCATGTGACGTCCGGGCGCTCCGATCTTGGCGACGAGTTCCTCGCCAGCCATCTGCGCGGTGAAGGTGGAGCCTTCCGGCAGAAGCTTGGTCTTGACCAGTTTGAAGGTGGCACGCGAATGTTCGCCAAAGCCCCAGACATTCTCGATGCCGGCTTCACGCGCCGCCTTTTCGAGTTGCTTGAAGCGGGCGTCGTCGCGGTTGATGAGCGCATGCCCACCGGATTCGACGCCCTCGAATATCTCTGCCTTGGCCGTCGCAATCTCCTCCAGGTCGCGGAAGAAACCGAGATGCGCAGCGGCGATCATGGTGACGATGGCGATGTGCGGGCGCACGAGCTTGACCAGCGGGCGGATTTCGCCCGGATGGTTCATGCCGATCTCGAAGACGGCATAGTCCGTCTCGGCCGGCATGCGCGCGAGCGTCAGCGGGACGCCCCAGTGATTGTTGAACGACTTGTCGGAAGCGTGGACGTTCCCGACCGCCAAGAGCGCCTTGCGGAGCGCTTCCTTGGTGCTGGTCTTGCCGGCCGAGCCGGTGACGGCGATGATGCGCGCCTTGGTGCGCGCCCGTGCCGCCACGCCCGTCTTCGACAGAGCTTCGAGCACGTCCGGAACGACGATCATCGGCCCGTGCAGGCGCCCGAGCGCCGGCAGCTTGCTTTCCGAAACCACGAGCAGGCCCGCGCCGGCCTTGATGGCGGCGGTGGCGAAATCATGACCGTCGAACTGATCGCCCTTGATGGCGAAGAAGGCGTCGCCGGGCTGCAGCGTCCGGCTGTCGATCGAAATCCCTGTAATGCCGTCCGGCATGGTGCCGACGGGACGGCCCGCCATCGCGGCGACGAGATCGGATGTGGTCCAAAGCAGGTTCATGCTGCGCTCTCCCTCAACGCCGCCCGCACCTCTTCATGATCGGAAAAGGGCAGCGTGACGTCGCCGACCGTCTGCCCTTCCTCATGTCCCTTGCCTGCAACGATCAGCGTGTCGCCCTGCCCGAGCGAAGCAACCGCGTCGCGGATCGCCTTGCGCCGGTCGCCGATTTCGGTGGCGCCGGGCGCCGCTTCCATGATCGCGGCGCGGATTGATGCGGGCTCCTCCGAGCGCGGATTGTCGTCGGTAACGATCACGCGATCGGCAAGCCGCGCCGCGATCTCGCCCATGATCGGCCGCTTGCCCTTGTCCCGGTCGCCGCCGCAGCCGAACACCACGACGACCTTGCCGGTCGTGAACGGGCGGACGGCCGAAAGCACGTTTTCCAGCGCCTCGGGCTTGTGCGCGTAATCGACATAGACCGGCGCGCCGGCCTTGGTCGTGCCAACGAGTTCGAGCCTGCCGGATGCACCCTCAAGCTTGCGCAGTGCGGCCATCGCGGTTGCCGTCGGCGTGCCGGTGGCGATGCAAAGGCCGGCCGCGACGAGCGCGTTCGACACCTGGAACTCGCCAGCGAGCGGCAGGTCGACCTCGTAGATCGTACCTTCGTGGCAGATTTCGGTGCGCTGGCGGTGTCGGCCATGCTCGACGCGCTTGAGCTCGAGGAAGTTGCCGGCGCGGCCGACGGTCAGGACGTCAAGGCCTGCCGCCTTGCAGGCATCGATTGCCTTCTGCGACCAGGGATCGTCGGCGAAGATCACTGCCGGGGCGGATTTCGGCATCAGCGTATCGAAGAGCCGCATCTTGGCGTCGAAATACTCGTCCAGCGTCGCGTGGTAGTCCATGTGATCGCGGCCAAGATTGGTGAAGCCGGCTGCGGCAAGTCGCACGCCGTCGAGGCGGCGCTGGTCGAGGCCGTGGCTGGATGCCTCCATCGCCGCATGGGTCACACCCTCGCCGGTGAGTTTCTTCAAAAGCTGGTGGAGTGCGACCGGATCGGGCGTCGTCAGCGAGCCATATTCGGTGAATTTCGGCGAGATGACGCCGGTCGTGCCTATGCTGGCGGCCGCATGGCCCTCATGTACCCAGATCTGGCGCGCGAAGCTGGCGACCGAGGTCTTGCCGGCCGTGCCCGTAACGGCAACCATGGTCTGTGGTTGTGCGCCGTAGAATGCGGCGAGCGCGAGCGACAGGCTGCGGCGCGGATCGCCGGTTTCGATCAGCGGTACGCCGGCGGGAACGTCCGTGCCGCGCGCTGCGAGGATTGCCGTCGCGCCCCGCGCCACCGCATCGGAGACGAATTTCGCGCCACTGGTCTTGGCGCCGTCAAAGGCGGCGAAGACGTAGCCGGGCTCGACCTTGCGCGAATCGAGCGCAAAGCCCTTCACCTCGATCGCGCCGGCTTCCGGGGGAACGATGGTTTGGGCGGTAGCGAGGTCGGCAAGTTTCATGCGTTTCCATTCGGATGGGCGCCGGCGGCACGCGCCGCAGACGGGAATCACTGATAGGCGGCGAGCAGAGCCTCACTTTCATGGCTGAAATCTGGCTTCACGCCAAGAAGCGAGGCTGAACGACGCACAATGTTGCCCGCCATGGGAGCCGCGTTGAGGCCAGCCGTCGCGCCGACGCCCGGCTTTTCCGGCTTCGGCTCGTCAACGATCGTCAGGACGATGTATTCGGGGTCGTTGAGCGGAAAACCGGCGATGAAGGCGTTGAAACGAATGCCGCTGACATAGCGTCCGTTGACGACCTTTTCGGCCGTGCCGGTCTTGCCCCCGACAAAATAGCCGGGAACGTCAGCGCGGCGTCCCGATCCGGCCTCGGCATTGTAGCGGAAGAGATAGCGCATGGCGTCGCTGGTCGACGGGTTGAGCACCTGGAGCGCCGAGCCCATCGCCTGTTCCTCCGTGCGCGGCAGGAAGGTCGGGTTGATCAGCCGGCCGCCGTTCAGGACGGCGGCGGCGGCGACCGCGGTCTGCAACGGCGTCGTTGCGACACCATGGCCGAAGGAGATCGTGATCGAGTTGATCTTCTTCCACACTGCCGGCTCCGTCGGCCGCGCGACCTCGGGCAGTTCGGTCGTCATGCGGTCGAGAAGACCGAGCCGCTTCAGATAGTTGCGGTGGCCTTCGATGCCGAGCACGTCGACCATGCGGGCGGTGCCGATGTTCGACGAGTAGATGAAGACCTCGGGCACGGTCAGAACGCGGCCCTTGCCGTGGAAGTCGCGGATCGTGTGGCCACCGATGCGGATCGGCGCGGTGGCGTCGAACCGGTCGGAGAGCTTCACGAGGCCCGAATCGAGCGCCATCGCGGTGGTGAAGCCCTTGAACGTCGAGCCCATCTCGAAGACGCCCGCCGACATGCGGTTGAGCCGGTCCTTCTCGAGCGCGTTGAACGGGTTGTTGGGGTCGTAATCCGGCAGCGAGGCCATGGCGACGACTTCGCCGGTCTTGGCATTGAGAACGACGGCGCCGGCGGCGATCGCCTGATATTTCTCCATCGCCTGCACGAGTTCGTCATGAACGATGTGCTGAACGCGCAGGTCGATCGAAAGCTTGACCGGCGCAAGGTCGCCCGCGATCGCCAGACCCGAAGCCTGAAGGTCGGCCAGGCCCTGGTCGTCGATGTATTTCTCCATGCCCGCCGTGCCGCGATTGTCGACATTGACGAGGCCGAGGACATGCGAGGCGGTGGCACCGCCAGGATAGAACCGCTTCTTCTCCGTGCGGAAGCCGACGCCCGGAATGCCGAGCGCCATGATGTCGGCCTGCTGGCGCGGCGACAATTGCCGGCGCAGCCAAACGAAGCCAGCATCGGTCGAAAGCCGCTGGTAGGTCTGGTTATAGTCGAGGTCCGGCAACACCGTGCGCAGCTTCTCGATCGCCTCGTTTGGATCGACGATGCGACGCGGCTCGGCGAAAAGCGAGGCCGACTTGATGTCCGTCGCCAGCACCAGCCCGTTGCGGTCGACGATGTCTGGGCGGTTGGCGGTCACGCGCGAGGGTGGCGGCCCGCCCGCCGGCAGGTCCTCGATGCCCAGATAGACGATGCGCCCGCCGATGACCGCATAGACGCCCATGAACAGCGCGAAGGTGATGGCCATGCGCGAGCGCGTGGAACCGCCCGAACGCTTGCGCGCCCCGTCTACGACGATGGCCGCGTCGTCCGCGCGCCGCGTCGAACGCTTCAGGAGCGAGGTGATCCGGCTGACGATCCTCATTGCATGATGCTCCCGGTGGAGGTTTCGTCGATCAGCCCGTCGCCGGCGATCAGGTCCTCGATCGCGAGCGGGCGGCGGGGCAGTTCGGAAATGGTGGCGAACTGGTAGGGCTGGACGGGGTTGAGCTGTAGTTCGTCCTTGAAGTTTTCCTTCAGCCGCTGCAGGCGCGAGGGCTGATTCAGCAGGCTCCAGTCGGCGTGGAGCACGTCGATGGAGTCCTTCTCGAAGGCGATCTGGCTTTGCAGCCGACGCACTTCGGCAAGCTGGTTTTCCGCGTCGTGCTTGGTCTTGTAGGTAAAGGCTGCCGCCGAAACCATGACCACGATGAGAACGATGTCGGTGGTACGGAACATGTCAGTTCGTCTCCTCGGCGTCGCCGATGGCTGGCAATTTGGGCAATCCGAAAATCGAGAAATCCGCAGCGCGCGGGGCGGCTTCGGTACGCGTCGCGGCGCGCAGCTTGGCCGAGCGCGCACGCGGATTGGCCTCGGCCTCCGCTTCGCTGGTGGCGATGGCCTTGCTGGCGTCGGTGAAGGTCGGCGTGATGAAGTGCGCTTCGGGCAGGTGCCGCGAGCCGGATGCCTTGCCGGCGCGGTCGGCGATGAAGCGCTTGACGATGCGGTCTTCGAGGGAATGGAAGGTGACGACGACGAGACGCCCGCCCGGTTTCAGCGCGCGTTCGGCGGCGAACAGCGCGCGGGCGAGCTCGCCCAGCTCGTCGTTGACGTGGATGCGCAGCGCCTGGAAGACGCGCGTCGCCGGATGGATCTTGTCCTTCGGTCCGCGCCCGACAAGCGTCTGGATCGCATCGGCGAGTTCGGCTGTGCGGGAAAAGGGCCTGCGCGCGCGCTTGTCCTCGATCATGCGGGCGATGCGGCCAGCCTGGCGTTCCTCGCCGAGGAAACCGAAGAGGCGGGCAAGATCGCCGAGCTTGTAGGTGTTGACGACGTCCGCCGCGCTCGGGCCCTTGCTGGACATGCGCATGTCCAGCGGGCCGTCATGGCGGAAGGAAAAGCCGCGTTCCGCCTCATCGATCTGCATGGAGGAAACGCCGATATCGAGCACGACGCCGTCGACCGTTCCATCGGCATATTCGTCGAGCCGCGAGAACGGACCCTCGACGAGCCGCAGGCGGCCGGAAAATTCTTCCTCCATCGCGCGGCCCGCCGCGATGGCCGTCGGATCGCGGTCGATGGCGACGACATTGGCGCCGGCCTCAAGGATCGCACGCGTATAGCCGCCTGCGCCGAACGTGCCGTCGATGATCGTCTGCCCGGCTTGCGGCGCCAACGCGCCCAGCACCTCGGCCAGGAGGACCGGAATGTGGCGGGCCGGTCCGCCACCGGCACCCTCGTCGCCGGCGCCCGCCATCATTCCGATTCTCCGTGCCTGCTGGCCGCAGCCGCCTGCCTGAGCTTCGAGAGCCGCGCACGGACGGCTTCGCCATGCGCCTTCAGCCGCGACGGCTCCCACATCTGGAAAAAGGTTCCCCGGCCGACAAAGGCAACTTCCGCCTCGATGCCGGTATGTTCGCGCAGGAAATCCGTGACCGTGATCCGCCCGTCCTGGTCGAGCTTCAGGAACGCGCCATCGCCATGGCAGAAGAATGACATGTCGTCCGCCGTCTGGAGAAACGGGTCCTCCAGCGCGATGCGTTCCTCGTAGCGGTCGAGGAGATCGAGCCCGCCCACGTCGAGCGCAGGCACGTCGAGCGCCCGCAAGGCATAGAGATCGGCATAGCCACGCTTCTGCACGACCGCCCGGAAATGCGCCGGCACGGAAACCCGACCCTTCGAATCGATTCGGTTGATCGCACTGGAAAGAAAGCGGTCCATCAGCCGGCTCGCCGAAAAGAGGCGCGCTCATATCGCGCTCGATGGCCCAATTCGCAGTCTCCCCTGTCGCCCCCGTCCGCGCGTCGCATGCCAGGAAACGAGCGCAAGTCCGAGCGGATGCGACGGACTTGGAGAACGCTCGAACTGGAACTGAAACGACCGCAGGATTGGCTTTCAGGGATATCATGGGCTGTTATGGGCGTCAACGGGATGAGGTCTTCACGAGTACCCGCCGCCCCTGTTTCGAAGGGATTCGGGCCACCGTCGTTTATGCTCCATTAAGCCTAATGAAACGTTTACCGCTAAGAGACGCGCAACCTTGGCGAGCCTTGCGAATCCCCTCTGTCGGCTCTAGCGTCCCGCCCACGCCCGCAGCCAAGGACCGATGATGACCGACGAAAATTCCCACCGCGCAGCCGCACTCTCGCATCTTCGCCGCGCGAAGCTGGAAAAAGGCGATCCGGTCGCGCTGCCGCTGACGATGGCGTCCATGTTCCACCTGCCCGGCGCGCCTGCGGGGTTCGCGCAATATGGGCGGTTCTCGAACGACACCTGGGAAGCGGTCGAGGAGATGCTCGGCCACCTGGAGGATGCGCCGGCGCTCGGCTTTCCATCCGGCATGGCGGCCATCGCAGCGGCCTTGTTCGCGACGCTGAAGGCCGGCGACAGGATTCTGCTACCGTCCGACGGCTATTACACCACGCGGATCCTGACCGAACGCTTCCTGACACGCCTCGGCGTAACCTATGAGACGCGGCCGACGGCGACGTTCCTCGATGGAGGGTTCGATGGGTTCCGGCTGGTCTTTCTCGAGACGCCGGCAAATCCCGGCCTCGACCTTTGCGACATCAAGGCGGTGGCCGACGCCGCCCATGCGGCCGGCGCGATCGTGGTCGCCGACAACACGACCATGACGCCGCTCGGCCAGCGCCCGCTCGACCTCGGGGTCGACATCGTCGTCGCCTCCGACACCAAGGCGCCGAACGGGCATTCGGACGCGCTGTTCGGACATGTGTCGAGCCGCGATGCCGAAATCATGCAGGCCGTCTCCGACTGGCGCAAGCTTGCCGGCGGCATTCCCGGCCCGTTCGAGGCCTGGCAGGTCCATCGCGGGCTGGAGACGCTCGATGTGCGTTTTCAGCGCATGTGCGACACGGCCGAGTTCCTGGCGGAAAAGCTCAAGGACCGAGATGACGTCAAGGCGCTGCGCTATCCGGGCCTGGCCGGCGACCCGTCGCACAATCTTGCCCGCGCGCAAATGCTGCGCTTCGGCTTCCTGATCGGGCTGATCCTCGAAAGCGAAACAAAGGCAGAGGACTTCATCGACGGTTGCGCTCTGCTTCAGCCGGCGACGTCGTTCGGCGGCGTACATTCGTCGGCCGAACGGCGTGCGCGCTGGGGCGACGCGGTCGATCCGGGCTTCATCCGCCTGTCGGTCGGCTGCGAGCCCGCGAGCGAACTCTGGCGCGCGATCGAAGTGTCGCTCGACGCCCGGAGAAACTGACTCGCTTTCGCAGGCAATGCCCGCAACTCATTGATGGAAAAGCGTCAGTCGGCCTGTAAGCCGGGTTCTGTATGGCCCCGACGCCCGAGGGCGCCGAAACGTGGCGGCCATTCTTCTGGGACGCGTCTTGCGACGCGCCTCAAGCAACCAACCCGGACGGCCGGGCCGGAATGCCCTGAGGGTTGCCCCTCGCGCCGTCCCTATTCGGTTTTGCTCCCGGTGGGGTTTGCCATGCCGCTCCCGTTGCCGGCAGCGCGGTGGGCTCTTACCCCACCCTTTCACCCTTGCCGAACCCCGAAGGGTCCGGCGGTCTGCTCTCTGTTGCACTTTCCCTGGGGTCGCCCCCGCCGGCAGTTAGCCGGCACCGTTTTTCCGTGGAGCCCGGACTTTCCTCCCCGCAAGGCAAGGCCCTGCGAAGCGGCCGCCCGGCCGACTGACCGGGCGTATAAAGGATGGCGGCGCTCGAAATTCAACCGAATTCGGCGCCGCCGCGCATTCTTCAGGCGCCCGCCATGATCCGCTGGACCTTGGCGCAGTAGTTCGCCGAGATCGGGTTCATGCGCTTGGCGCCGTGGCCGGCATTGTATTTGAGGATCGTGCCGCAGGTCGTGCCATCGCCGACCGACTGTGCCTTAGCGAGATACTTCATGCCGAAGCGTATGTTGGTCTCCGGGTCGTAGAGCCCCTTGGCGCTTCCCGAATAGCCCATCATGCGCGCGGTGGCCGGCTTGATCTGCATCAGCCCGACCTCGCCTGCGCGGCCGGTCACGTTGGGCCGATAGTTGCTTTCCACTCGAATGACCGCATGGGCGAGCGCCGGCGGCACGCCGGTCTCGGCGGCATATTTGGCGACGATGCTGGCGAACCTGGCGTCGGTGATCGCCTCGGCCTTTGCCTTGCCGGCTTCGCTGGCCGCGATCGACCCGGTGGTCTGGGGATCGACGCCCGGCAGGCCGTTCTCGGCAGTCTGGTCGTTCTGGCTGAGGCCGGCGTGGGCCTTCATGGCGTGGAGGTCAGTATCCGCATGCGAAAAATTGGCAAAGGAAATCATTCCGGCGGCAAAGGCCGCCGCCGCAAGGGTCAGCTTCGTCATAAGTTCCTGTCGATGGTCAGCGCCGTGCCGGTTGCACGACTGGTGGTCGGGGTGGGGCCGGCGAATGCTGCCCCGGCGTCTGCACCCGCGACTTGCGGGCCGAACCGGTCGCAAAGATGACCCGACCAATCACAAAGGATTTCAGGACGTCATGAAAGAGTTCAGCGCGTGGCAAGCCCTGCCGGCAGGGCCGAGAGCAACCGGTGCAGCGTTTCGATCGTCGAACGGTCCGCGACGCCGTCGACGCGGTCCTGCCGAAAATGGCGCTGAAACGCCTCGACAACCTGCTTCGTCCGGTCGTCGAAGACCGCATTGATCTCGACCTCATAGCCGTACAGAGCGAGCATTGACTGCAATGCTTCGACCGGCTCACCCAGGTCGCCTGCGGACAGAAACCGCCCGCCCTGGACGGGTGCCGGCGCGACGAAATGACCAACCCCGGCTTCGGCGAGCGGCCCCCAGGGAAAACGTTCGCCCGGATCGACCTTGCGCCCCGGCGCGATGTCGGAATGGCCGAGCACGCGCTCGGGCGCGATCTCGTTGCGCGCGATGATGTCCCTCGAAAGTGCGATCACGGCCTCGATCTGGTCATCGGCGAAGGGCGGCAGGCCGCCGTCATGGCCCGGATTGACGATCTCGATGCCGATCGAGCAGGAGTTCATGTCGCGACAACCGCGCCAGAAGGACTGGCCCGCATGCCATGCGCGGTCCGCCTCGCGCACCATCTGCACCACGCGGCCATCCTCATGGACGATGTAGTGCGAGGAGACGGAACTCGCCGTGTCGCACAACCACGCCTCGGCGCCCTCGCCTGTGGGCATGCCGGTATAGTGAAGGATCAGGCTGTCGATCGTCAGGTTTTCGCGGCGTGGTCCGAAATTGGGGGAGACCCGCGGCTCGGCCAGGGCGTAATCCACCACGAAGCCCGTCATGCGTGCATCCGCTGCCGCTCGATCATCTCGAATGCGGCATTGATGGCTGCAAGCCGCGCCGTCGCGATCGCCACAAACTCTTCCGGCACGCCGCGCCCAATCAGCCGGTCGGGATGGTTTTCGGCAACGAGTTTGCGATAGGCCCTGCGAACCTCCTCGAAGGGCAGGTCCGGCGCCAATCCGAGCACCAGGTATGGATCGCTGTCCGCCCCGAATGTGTGCCGCGCCAGGATTCGTTCGAAATGAGGCTCATCGATTTCAAAGATTTCGGCCACGGCGGCGAGGAAGGCGAGTTCGCGCTCATGGATGTATCCATCGGCCTTTGCGATGTGGAACAGCCCGTCGAGGATGTCTTCCAGCATGGCGCAGTTCGGCTGGCCCGAACCGCAAAGCCCCGCCATCTGGCGGGCATAGGCGTCGAACCCTGCAACGTCCTGCTTTGCAAGATCATAAAGCCGCGCGACGTTTCGCGCTTCCTCTTCGGGAATTTCGAAGATTTCCTGAAAGGCGTTGACTTCGCGCGCACTGACGACGCCGTCGGCCTTGGCCATCTTTGCCGAAAGCGCGATCATCGCGATCGAGAACGAGACGCGTCGGCGCAGTTCCGGGTCGGTCGTGACAAGGGAACGGATGGCGTCGGCAAGCGACACCAGCGCGTTCGACGACACGCGTGAAACGAAATCTCCGAGGCGGAACCAGATCGACATTGATTCCGGTTCTACGAAGATTGGCGCGACTTGGCGACCCCAGATTGGAAGGGATATTCGGCTGAGCGGAAACGGGGAGAAAGAAGCGGGCATCACCCTCCCGGTTTCCCCGACGAAAAAGGGGCCGGCTAATGCCGACCCCCTTTGGAATCTTCCGAGCGGGCTACTTATTCAGCCGGTGCCGGAGCCATGCCGTCCGTGGAAGCGGGCGGCGTGGTCGTGTCGGCCGGAGCCGCAGCCGGATTCTCGGTGGTCACCGGTGCGCCCGTGTCAACGGCCGCCGGATCCTCGGCGTCGGTGCAGGCAGCAAGACCCATCAGGGCAAGACCGGAAACGGAAGCAAGAATGATCTTCTTCATTTGGATTTCTCCTTCTCTCAGTGGCGCCCGCCGTAGCAGGCGTTCGGAATAGAAATGCTCGGCCATTGAGTTCGTTTCGTAACGTTGGGTGACTCCATATTACAGCACTGTTGATCCACGCCGCTCGCCGTTGCTCCAAAGCCGAAAGCCGACTACCACCGGACACGGAACCAAGAGGAGACGGCCATGCAGGGTGAGAAGTCGGGACGCTGGGATTTCTGGATCGATCGTGGCGGCACGTTCACAGACGTCATCGGCCGCGACCCCGACGGCAATCTGCACCCGCGCAAGCTCCTCTCCGAAAACCCGGAAGCCTACCGCGATGCTGCCATCCAGGGCATCCGCGACCTGATCGGCATCGAGAAAGGCGCGCCGATCCCGGCCGGGCGCATCGGCGACATAAAGATGGGAACCACCGTCGCGACCAATGCTCTTCTCGAGCGCAAGGGCGACCGGGTGCTGCTTCTCATCACGAAGGGCTTCCGCGACGCGCTGCGCATCGCCTACCAGGCGCGGCCGGAAATCTTCGCCAAGGAGATCATCCTTCCCGAACAGCTTTATGAGCGGGTGGTGGAAGTGGAAGAACGCGTTCGCGCGGACGGAACGGTGGAGGCAAAACCCGATCTCGGCGCGGTCGAAGCGGAACTGACGAAGGCTCGCGCGGACGGCTTCGACGCTGTCGCCGTCGTCTTCATGCATTCGTGGAAGTTCCCCGCGCACGAGGAAGCCGTCGCGGGCCTCTGCGAAAAGGCCGGCTTCGGGCAGATCTCGGTCTCGAACCGCGTCTCGCCGTTGATGAAGCTCGTCGGTCGCGGTGACACGACCGTCGTCGACGCATATCTCTCGCCGATTCTGGCGCGCTACGTGGCGCAAGTGGCAGCAGAACTTGGAGCGGGACAGTCGGCGCAGAACCACGCCGCAGCCGCAAGTCCCAGATTGATGTTCATGATGTCGTCGGGTGGACTGACCGCCGCCGACAAGTTCCAGGGCAAGGACGCGCTCTTGTCCGGCCCCGCCGGCGGCGTCGTCGGCATGGTCGAGACGGCGAAGCTCGCAGGTTTCGACAAGGTCATCGGCTTCGACATGGGTGGCACCTCCACCGACGTCGCACATTATGACGGGGAATATGAACGCGCCTTCGATACGGAGGTCGCAGGCGTGCGCGTGCGCGCACCGATGATGCGCATTCACACGGTTGCTGCCGGCGGAGGCTCGATCCTGCATTTCGAGGCCGGACGCTTCCAGGTCGGCCCGGATTCGGCTGGCGCCAATCCTGGCCCGGCCTGCTACCGGCGCGGCGGCCCGCTCGCCGTCACCGACGCGAACGTGATGCTGGGCAAGCTGGTGCCGGACTATTTCCCGGCGATCTTCGGCCCCGGACAAGATGAGCCGCTCGACACGAAGGTCGTGCGGAACCGCTTCGCAGAGATGGCCGCGCAGGCTGGCGACGGTCGCACGCCCGAGGCTGTTGCAGAAGGTTTCGTGACCATCGCCGTCGAGAACATGGCGAACGCGATCAAGAAGATTTCCGTGCAGCGCGGCTACGACGTTACGGAATACCTGCTCAACTGCTTCGGCGGCGCTGGCGGCCAGCACGCCTGCCTCGTCGCCGACGCGCTCGGGATGGAGGCGGTCCTCGTCCATCCCTTCTCCGGCCTGCTCTCGGCCTATGGCATTGGCCTCTCGTCCGTCTTCGCTTCGCGCCAGCAGGCGCTGGTCAAGCCGCTCGATGACGCCTCGCGCGGTGACATCGATGCCACGATCGAGGATCTGCTCAAGGCCGTCTTCGCCGAGCTTTCCGAACAGGGCATAGGCGAGGCCGACCTGTCCTGGCGTCCGATCCTCCAGATCCGCTATGACGGGACAGACACCGCGCTTCCCGTTCCCTTCGACGGATCGCTCGAGACGGCGCGCAAGGATTTCGAGGCCGCGCACAAGGCGCAGTTCGGCTTCGTCTACGACAACAAGCCGATGGTGGTCGAGGCGATCAGCGTCGAGGGGCAGGATGCCCGCGCGGCTGGCCGCGACGAGGCGGACGTGGCGACGCATGATGCCGATGCCTCGACCGACGAGCGCCGGCGCATGTTCTGCGAGGGCGCCTGGCACGAGGCGGGCGTCTATCGCCGCGAGGGGCTTGCGCCCGGCAACCGGGTCGCCGGGCCGGCGCTGATCATCGAGAGCCACCAGACCATCGTCGTCGAGCCGGGCTGGGAGGCGCAGATCACCGCCAAGGACCATGTACTGATGCGCCGTGTGGAAAAGAAGCGGCGGCAGGCCGCGCTCGGCACGGAGGCTGATCCGGTCATGCTGGAGGTCTTCAACAACCTCTTCATGTCGATCGCGGAGCAGATGGGCGTGACGCTCCAGAACACGGCCTACTCGGTCAACATCAAGGAGCGACTTGATTTCTCCTGCGCCGTCTTCGACCGTACCGGCGCGCTCGTCGCCAACGCACCGCACATGCCCGTTCATCTGGGCTCGATGGACCGCTCTGTCGAAACGATCATTCGCCTGAACGAGGGCGACATCCACCCGGGCGACGTGTTCGCGCTGAACGCCCCCTATAATGGCGGGACGCACCTGCCGGACATCACGGTGGTGACGCCGGTGTTCGACGATGCAGGCGAGGAAATCCTGTTCTACTCGGCCTCGCGCGGCCACCATGCCGATGTCGGCGGCACGGCGCCCGGCTCGATGACCCCGCTGGCGACCACGGTCGATGAGGAAGGCGTGTTGTTCGACAATTTCCGCATCGTCGAACGGGGGCGGTTCCGTGAGACCGAACTGCACGATCTCCTGACCGACCACCCCTACCCGGCCCGCAATCCCCACCAGAACGTCGCCGACCTCAAGGCGCAGATCGCCGCCAACGAGAAGGGCGTCGCGGAACTGCGCAAGATGGTGACCCATTTCGGGCTCGACGTGGTCGAGGCCTATATGGGCCATGTGCAGGACAATGCGGCCGAAAGCGTCGCCCGCGTCCTCGAACGTCTGCCCGACGTGTCGGAATATGAGTATCCGACCGACACGGGCCAGGTGATCAAGGTGAAAATCACCATCGACCGCGACATGCGCGAGGCGACGGTCGACTTCACCGGCACCTCGCCCGTGATGAAGAACAATTTCAACGCGCCCGAACCGGTCGCGCGCGCGGCCGTGCTCTATGCATTCCGGGTCATGGTCGAGAACAACATCCCGATGAATGCGGGCTGCCTGCGGCCGATCAACATCATCATCCCCGATGGCTGCATGCTGCGGCCAAGCTATCCGGCCGCGGTCGTCGCCGGCAATGTCGAGACCTCGCAGCACGTGACAAACGCGATGTTCGGCGCAATGGGCGCGCTCGCCAATGCGCAGGGCACGATGAACAACCTGACCTTCGGCAACGCACAGTACCAGTACTACGAGACGATCTGCTCTGGCTCGCCGGCCGGGCGCATGAATGACGGGCGGGGCTTCGCCGGAACGTCGGGCGTCCACACCCACATGACGAACTCGCGTCTCACGGATCCCGAAGTGCTGGAACTGCGCTTCCCGGTCCTGCTCGAGGATTTCCACATCCGCGACGGGTCCGGCGGCACGGGCAAGTGGAACGCCGGCAATGGCACGCGGCGCACCATCCGGTTCCTGGAACAGATGGACTGCGCAATCCTGTCGTCCCACCGCTCCCACCCGCCTCGCGGCGTCGAAGGCGGCGGCGACGGCAAGGTCGGAAAGACCGAGGTGCGCCGGCTCTCGGGCGAGGTCGAAACCCTCAAGGCCTGCGACCAGACCGTGCTCGAAGCCGGCGAGGCGGTGATCGTCACGACGCCCACGCCAGGCGGATTTGGGCGGTAGGCCCTACTCCCCGGCCGCAACCAGCGCCGCAATCATCGGCGCTGGCGAATAGTCGAGGCTGGAAGGCGTGAGGCCGAGCCTGAGCACGATCAGCCTGCTCGACGGCACGATGGCCATGGACTGGCCGTCATGGCCGCGTAGCCAGTAGGTGTCGTCGGGCAATTCGGCCTGGCGCCCGCGTTCGGGGCCGGCGAGCCAAAGCTGCCCACGACCATAGGTTCCGCCGGACGCCGGGGCCGGCTCGCGCATCCAGTCGACGTAGCCGGCGGGCAGGATCCGGGTGCCGTCCCATTCTCCGCCCTGAAGCAGGAACTGGCCGAAGCGCGCCCAGTCGCGCGCGGTGGCGTAGAGATAGGACGAGCCGACGAAGGTGCCGGCCGCGTCGGTTTCCAGAACGGCGCTTTCCATACCCAGCGGCGCAAAGAGCGCGCGGCGCGGCCAGCTCAGCGCCTGCTGCTGATCGTCGAACCTGTCCTGCCAAAGACGCGACAGGATCACGCTCGTGCCGCTCGAATAGCTGAACTCGGTGCCATGCGGGTAAAGGAGCGGATTGTCGGCCGCAAAGCCCGCCATGTCGGACTCAAGATAGAGCATGCGGGTGACGTCCGCGACCGCGCCGTAATCTTCGTTGAATTCGAGCCCGCTCGACATCGCCATCAGATCGGCAACCGTAATCATGCTGCGCGCGTCTGACCAGCCGGGACGCAGCGAGGCGGCATCGCGCGGCAGCCGATCATCGAGCGTGCCCAGAATGGCGGCGGTGACGGTCTTGGTCATCGACCAGCCCAGAAGCGGCGTGTTCGCCGAAAAACCCTCGCCATAGCGCTCGCCGACGATGCGCCCGTCGCGCACGACGACGACGGCGCGCATGCCGGGACCGACCATTTCGGCGTCGTCGAGGATCGCTGCGACGGCCGGGTCCGCATCGGCAACCCCTTCGCCTTCCGGCCACGGCGCGGCGGCGTCCCGCTCGACCGGCTCCACGTGCGCCGCAGCCCCGACCGCGGGAACGCGCTCGATTTCGCCTACGGGGACGCTGGCGCAGCCAAGACCCTCGCGATGGACGGCCTGGTTGCGCCCGAAAAGGCCGAGAAGCGCAGCGGAGACGACCTCGCGTTCGCGGTCGACATCGATGTCGATGAACCCGAGCAGCGGATGCCCCGGCGCCTGCACGTCGACAGCCAGAACTTCCTGCGGGTCACGTCCGGCGATGAACACGTTCGAGCAGACAATCTTCGCCGTATAGCCGGTGCCGACGCGGATCAGGTCCGGCGGCGCCAAATAGAGCCAGCCGGCCAATGCCGCGACCGCCACGAGAAGAACGACGAGCGCGCCCTTCAGAAGCTTGACCAATAGCCGCATTCGAAACCTCCCCGCAGGCATTGCGCGGTGAATTCATCGCGTTAGCGATTGGAAAGCAAGTGTTGCCGCAAGGTCATCGCGCGCGGATCGGCCCGTTGTTAACGTGCCCTCAACCATGTGAACCCGATCTTCGACGTGAACGAATCACCGGCACAGACCGGCCAGCACCCGGATTTCCCATGCGCGCACTCATCGCAGCCCTTCTCGCCGCAACGCTCGCCGGCTGCTCCTCGACAGGACTGGACCTTGCCGCGATCGCGCCGACCGCTGCCAACGCCTCCCCCGCGGCGATGGCGGTCGATGCGCCGGTGATGGTCACCCATCCGCGCTTCGGCGACCGCAAGCCCACCGACTGGAAGGGCAAGGCGCCCTGGGCCTATGCGGTTCACGGCACGGACGTTTCGAAATACCAAAGCGAGATCGACTGGCCGAAGGCGAAATCGGCAGGCATTTCCTTCGCCTTCATCAAGGCGACGGAAGGCGGCGACAGGGTCGACGACCGGTTCCACCAGAACTGGGCCGCCACGCGCGCGAACGGCATTCCGCGCTCGGCTTACCACTTCTTCTATTTCTGCCGGCCCGCGATCGAGCAGGCACAATGGTTCATCCGCAACGTGCCTAAGGAAGCGGGCACCCTGCCCCACGTGCTCGACATGGAGTGGAACCATCTCTCCCCCTCTTGCAAGCTGCGGCCGAACTGGCAGATCGTCCATCGCGAGATGAAGGTGTTCCTAGACGCGATCGAGCGCCATTACGGCCAGCGGCCGATCATCTACACCTCGGTCGATTTCTACGAGGACAACAGGCTCGACACGTTCAAGGGCTACCACTGGTGGCTGCGCTCGGTCGCCGCGCACCCCCACGACCGCTACGAGGGCGAGAATTTCCTGTTCTGGCAGTATACGGGCACCGGCATCGTGCCCGGAAAGAATGGCGACGCCGACATCAACGTCTTCAACGGCTCGGTGCGCCAGTGGCGCGACTGGGTCGCGAAGAACACGTCGACGAGCTGACGATCAGCGGCGCGTGCGCAATTCGCATCGGCGCCAGAACTTCGCGCCCTCGCTCGCTGGCATGACGTTGAGCCCTTTCACAGGGAACCCGCCATTCCGGTAGACCCAGTTGGCGATGTCGCTCGAATGTTCGGGATCGTGGCGACGGATTCGCTCCCATTTGCGCACATTGCCGGTGACCTGGGCCCGAAAGACGCTCGCCTTGTGAAAGCCGAACGTGGCGCGCTTGGTGATGCAGACCCGCTCGCGCGCCACGTCCGCGAAGATGGCGCAGGCCGAAGCGCATTGTCCATCGATCACGACGCGCTTGCCGCTGCGGCGGATTTCCTTGGCGGCCGCAAGGAACTTGCGCACGTCGCCGCCCGGATTGTCGCGGATGATGCAGGTTTCGCCCCGGCACTTGCCGAAGACGGACTCATAGGCTGAACCGCGCGATTGCGCGTGAGATATGGAACTCGTCGCCAAGAGAGCGACGATGGCGGCCGCAATCGCCAGTGATAGCTGCATGAAAGACCCCGCAATTGGTCAAGCACATGTCCCTACGGCACCATCACGACATGGAGAGCGGATTTCTCCAATTAACTTTTATCTAGTTGAACGAAATGTGATCGTCAGTCCGCCATCGTCTCGAGGCTGGCAAAGCCTTCCGGCTCGCTGCCCTCGTCGAACGGCGTCTTCACCTCCACGAACGTGTCGGGATAAAAGCCGTTGAAACGCGTTCGCAGCGACAGCGAATAGGCGCCGATATGGCCGATCTCGATCCAGTCGCCGGTATCGACCGTTTCGGGTAGCCAGAAGGGCCGTGACAGGATGTCGACCGAATCGCAGGTCGCGCCGCACACCTTGAACGGGACGATGTTCTCCGCCTTGCCATTCCGCGAGCGAATGGCGGGATCGGGGATGAACCGGGCCGGAAGCGTGATCTTGCCGGTCCACGAATCCGACAGCGAGGCCCAGATGCCATCGTTGATGTAGAGCCGGCGACCCTTGCGAAGCAGAACGCGGACGATCAGCGAAAAGGCGCGCGCGACGATCACGCGGCCGGGCTCGGCGACGAGCGGCACATCGGAAAAGCCCCATTCGTTCAGGTCGCCGCGAAGCCGCGACATCAATTGCCCCAGCGAGGGCATGACCGGCTTCTTGCGGTTGGGGTCGTGGCCGTATTCGGCGGGAAACCCACCGCCGACGTCGAGACCGGCGATCGGCACGCCGCATCGATTGCGCACCCAGTCGGCCGAGGCGAGCGCGCGCTCGTAGGTATCGGGGTCCTCGATCTGGCTGCCTACATGGAAGCAGATGCCGACCTTGTAGCCCTGCCGGTGCAGGCGCTGCATCAGCTCCACCGCCGCGGCCGGCCAGGCGCCGAACTTTTTCGACAGTTCATAGGCCGCGCTGCCCTTGGTCTGGATGCGCACGAAGACGGTGATCTGGCCGGGATCAATGTCGAGCGCCCGCACGACGCGCGTCACCTTGGTGATCTCGTCCTCATGATCGAGCGAGATGACGCGGATGCCGTACGTCTCGAGCGCCAGCCGGATATCGGACTGCGCCTTGACCGGGTGCATGTAGAGCATCTCCGCATTCGGCGCGACGCCGCGCACGGCGGCGAATTCGGCCGGAGAGGCCACGTCGAAGGCGTCGACGCCGATTTCCGAGAGCGCCTTCAGCACCATCGGCTCGCCATTGGTCTTGACGGCATAGGCGGTCTTGCCGGGAAACATGCCCATGAACTCGCGCGCATCGGCCTTCAGCACCTCGGGGCGGAAGCAATAGACCGGATCGTCAGGACGAAGGGAGAGCGCGGCTTCACGCGCATTGTCGAACTTCTGCATGGAATCTCCTGCGGACTGGGCGCGACACTAACGCACGAGAATGACAGATAGTACCGAAAGCCGAGGCAAAGCGGTTGATAAGCTGGCCCACCGTTTTCGGGTGGCGAGCCTTCGCGGCGGGGCGTAGGGAGCGGAGCGAAAGGATTTCCGCAATGACCACCGCCGCGATTCCCGCCCCGACCTACATGTCCATGCGAGACTGGGTAATGCTGGTCCTGCTTGGCCTGTTGTGGGGCGGCTCGTTTTTTTTCGCCCGCATCGCCGTGCAGGAGATTTCCCCGCTCGTCCTGGTGCTGCTGCGCGTTGCGATCGCGGCAGCGGCGCTGCATGTCTATCTGGCGGCGCGCGGCCCCTCCTTCGCAGCCGCATTGCCGATGGCGGGCGCCTTCTTCGGGCTCGCCATGCTCAACAACGTCATCCCCTTCTCGCTGATGTTCCTCGGCCAGACGGAACTGGGAGCCGGCCTTGCCTCGGTTCTGAACGCGACGACACCGTTCTGGACCGTTATTCTGGCCAATGCCTTCACCGATGACGAGAAGCTGACGAGCCGCAAACTCGCCGGGATCGGCCTTGGCATCGCGGGAACGGCGGTGATGATCGGTCCTGGCCTCCTCGCAGGGCTCGGCGGACCGGTCTGGGCAAAATTCGCGCTCGTCGGGACCGCGATGTCATACGGATGCGCGGCTATCTTTGCGCGCCGATTCCGGGCCCTCCCCCCGCCGGTCGTCGCGACCGGCCAGTTGACCGCGTCGACGATCATCATGGTTCCGGTCGTGCTCGTGACGGGAGGCCTCGGCATGCTTGGCGACGTATCGATCGACGCATGGGCGTCCGTGATCGCCCTGGCGCTCGTATCGACCGCGATTGCCTACATCCTCTTCTTCTCCCTGATCGCCTCCGCCGGCGCGACCAACGCCTCGCTGGTGACGCTGATCGTGCCCGTCTTCGCAATCCTGCTCGGCGCGCTCTTCCTGTCCGAACGGCTCGCCCTTTTCGAACTGGCGGGCATGGCGCTCATCGGTTCGGGCCTCGTCGTCATCGACGGGCGCCTGCTCCGGCCGCGGGCATAGGTCGAAACGGCACAATCTCGACGCATGCCCGTCTCATTTATGAACAGGACGTTAAGTTCGGATTGTCCAGCAAAATGAAAGGGATGGAAGGTCCGTTGGGTCGCATTTTCTACAAACGTGTCGCATTGCAGCAATATTTCTTCTTGCTTGAAAAAGGAACTCGCCTAGATTCCGTCATTGCGAAGTCTGTAGAGGAGGCACCGCATATGGGACTGGCCCGGCCTATCAATGCATTGATGATTTGTGCTGCGTTTGCGTTCATCGGCGCCTTGGTCATGGGCATCGTCGTCTGACGACGAAGCCTGTAAAGACCGATCAGACGAAGAGGAAAGGCCGGGTTCGCCCGGCCTTTCTGCATTTTCAGGCAGCGATGCTTGCCTGCTCGACCCGCGGGCGGATACCGATCAGATGGCAGATCGCGAAAACGAGGTCGGCGCGGTTCATCGTGTAGAAATGGAAATCGTCGACGCCGCGTTCGATCAGGTCCAACACCTGCTCGGCAGCCACCGCAGAGGCGATCAGCGCATGGGTCTGCGGGTCGTTGTCGAGACCGGCGAAACGGTCGGCCAGCCAGGCCGGCACATGCGCGCCGCAGCGGCCGGCAAAGCCAGCGACCTGTGCGAAATTGTGGATCGGCAGGATGCCCGGCACGATCGGGATGTAGATGCCCGCCCGGCGCACGCGTTCGACATAGCGTTCATAGACGTCGTTGTCGAAGAAGAACTGGGTGATGGCGCGGGTGGCCCCGGCATCGACCTTGCGCTTCAACACGTCGATATCGGTGGCGAAATCGGCGCTTTCGGGATGCTTTTCAGGATAGGCGGAGACGGAGACGTCGAACTCTCCGATGCGGCGCAGCGCCGCCACGAGCTCCGCTGTGGTCTGGTAGCCGTCGGGATGCGGGCGGTAGGCCGCGCCGACACCTTCGGCCGGATCACCGCGCAGCGCCACGAATCGGCGGACCCCAAGCTCGGCGAATTCACGGATCACGACGTCGACCTCGTCGCGGCTCGCATCGACGCAGGTCAGGTGCGCGGCGGGCGCCAATGCACTTTCCTTCGAAAGCCGCGCCAGGGCCCGCGTGGTCCGCTCCTTTGTCGAGCCGCCGGCGCCATAGGTCACCGAGACGAAATCGGGCGCAAGGGGCTCGAGGCGCTGGATCGTCTCCCACAGGCGCGCTTCCATCACGTCGTTCTTCGGCGGGAAGAATTCGAACGAAACGTTGATGCGGCTGCCGAGGTCGGAGCGGCGGGAAAACTGGATATCCTTCATCAGACGAGCGCCTTTTGCGATGGGGATTGAAAGGGAGAGGCGATTTCTATGCGCGGATCGCGCGCGATCCAGATCCTGACTGTCAGGCGCTGGTCGCCGGCCTCGCCATGCGGGACGGTTTCGCTCGCCTCCAGGTCGAGGCCGGCCTCGCCGAGCCAGTCGCTTATCTGCGCATCCGAGACGCCGAGGCGGACATGGGCATGTTCCTCGCGCAGGAAATCCAGCGCATGCGGTGCGAAATCAACGATCGCGAGCCGGCCGCCCGGACGCAGGAGACGCGCTGCCTCGCGCACCGCCAGCGCCGGCTCCTCGAGATAATGCAGCACCTGATGCATGGCGATCAGGTCGAAACTGTCACGCTCGACGGGTGGAGCGTAAAGGTCGCCAAGGCGCACCTGCGCCTGGGTAATGCCGGCCTTGTCGAGATTGGCGCGCGCGACCGACAGCATCTCGCGCGAAAGATCGATGCCGGTGGCCCGGCGATAGAGCGGCGCAAAGAGCTCCAGCATGCGGGCGGTGCCGGTTCCAAGGTCGAGCATCGACTGGAACGGCTTCTTGCCGATCAGGCGCGCAAGCGAAGCCTCGACCGCCTTGTCCGGCGCGTGCAGCGAGCGCAGGCGATCCCATTCGGCCGCGTTGGCGCTGAAATAGTCGCTGGCGCGCGCCTGCCGGCGCTGCTTGACGGCGTCGAGCCGTTCCTGGTCACGCTCGATGGTCGGGTCGGCGGCGTCGAGTCGCGCGATCATCGCCGAGAGGAAATCGCGCACCCAGTCGCTGTCCGACAGGCCGAAATAGGCCCAGGAGCCCTCCTGGTAGCGCACGATGAGGTCGGATTCGAGCAGGAGCTTGAGATGGCGAGAGACGCGCGGCTGCGACTGGCCAAGGATCTCGGTGAGGTCCGAAACGGTCAGGTCGCCCCGCGAAAGCAGGACGAGAATGCGCATGCGGCTGGATTCGGCCGCAGCCTTCAAGCTATCAACGAGCGAGGCCAGATTGATGGCAGGCGCGGACGGGGAGGCAATCATCGACGGCTCCGAAAAAGACATAAAGATATGTTTATGTATTTTGGTTGATTTGGCAAGAGTGCGAACGAGGCTTTTTGCATGAGTGGCATACGCGAAGGCGAGGAAGCCCTGCCCTTCGACCCGGCCGAGATGGAAGCGGACGGCCATATCGTCTTCATCGGGCACATCGTTTCGCCTTGGTCGAACCGGGCCGAGTGCCCCAGGAACATGGCGGCTGCGCGCGAGACCGGCCGGCCTGCGCGCGCGGTGGTCGATGAGCGATACCGCCGTGGCCTCAAGGGGCTGGACGGCGCGAGCCATGTCATCTTCCTGACCTGGCTCGCCGATGCAGGACGCAATCTCATCCTTCAGCGCCCGCGCCACCGGCCCGATGCGACGGGAACCTTTGCGCTCCGCTCGCCGGTGCGGCCGAATCCGATCGGCGTTCATGTGGTGCGGCTTCTGGGTGTCGACGAGGCGAATGGCATTCTCGATCTCGAAGCGATCGACGTCCTCGACGGCACGCCGCTACTCGACATCAAGCCCTACATCGCCTCGACCGATGCGGTGCCGGATGCCGTCGTCGCCAGGAGGGACGGCGCGTGAAGCCCTCTACCGGACGCCAGAAGGCGCTGGCCAAGGCGCTGACCGCTCTGATCCCGCTGGCGCCGTTCTCCGACGCCGAGGCGATCCGCGACGCCGCTGGCCAACGAAAGATGCGCGAACTGCCGCCCTCGATCGCGGTCTGGATCGCGACAGTCGCACATGTCCGCCACGAACACAGCGACTACGACGCGCTTCTCGACGAAGGCTACGACCGCGACTCCGCCCGGCATTTCGTCATCGACCAGATGAACGCAGTGCTGACGACGTGGCGGGCGACGAGGCTGGTGGAGGCGGATGAGGAAGGGGATTAGGCGAGATTACCGCCGGTCGGCGAAGATCACCGGGATTTCCCTGACCTGCTGCCTCACGCCCCTCACCTGTATAACCACTGCTCGGGCACCCGCACCGAGACCGCCTCGCCCGTCTCGATGACGCCCGGCTTCTCGACCCAGGCGACAAGGCCCCGCAGGCGTCGGCCGTACTTCGGGAAGGCCAGTTCGCCAGCTTGTGCGTCCGCCATCTGGGCATGCTCGGCCACGGAACGGCCAGCGAGCCGGCAGGGCACGTTCTGTCCGTCGATCTTCAGCGTAACGCCGCCCTTGAAGAACAGCATCGTTCCGGGCGGCAGCATCGAAAGACGCGGGACACCGTCGAGGACGAGATTGGCGCCGATCCATTCGGGCGCGATGCGTTCGATTTCCATGGCCTTTGCGATGGCCACCAATTCGTCGGTGGCGACGATGGACAATTGGCGCTCGTTGCACATTTCGGTGCCGCGCGCATACCAGGGCTCGCGTCCGCCGGACCGCCGCGTCTCGCCATAGTGGAAATCGCCGACAACCCCGCGAAAGTCGAGCGCGAGACTGTCGACCTGCTGCGTCACGAAATCTCGCCCCGTCGCTTTCAAGACTATGGAGGCCGTGGCGGCGAGCTTGCGCGAGGGTTGTATCTCGGGTTCGTCGTCGCGACGCTCGAACAATTCGGCCATGCTGTCTGTCTCCGTCTGGAAACGGCTAGGTGACGCAGTTCATCCGCCAAATCCAGTGAATTGGAGCGATGTTCGCATTCACGTCAGCGATGCGTCACATCATCCGCAGAAGGACGCCGCCGATCGAGTAACCGGCACCGAACGCGCACAGCAGGCCGATATCGCCCGGCTGCATGTCGCGATGGTTCTGCTCCAGTGCAATGATGGCGCCAGCCGCGGCCGTGTTGCCGAGTTCTTCCAGCACCATCGGCGCGCGGTCGTGACCGACCTCGTGGCCGAATGAAAGTTTCAGGATCATCGCGTTCATCCGGGCATTGGCCTGATGCAGCCAGAAGCGGCGGATATCCTGCGGCGTGTGACCATGCTCCTTCAGGAAATCGACGATGAAGCGATGGCCGGCCACGGTCACTTCCTTGAAGACCTTGTTGCCGACCTGCTTGATCATGTTGCCTTCCATCGGAACGGCGGACGGATCTTCGAGGCCGGCCCGGTTGAGGAAGCCGAAATTGGTACGGATGTTGTTGGAGAACTGCGTCCAGCTTCGCGTGTCGACGATCTCGAAGCGGCCGCGGCGCTCCTCCGGCCCGTCCACGCCTTCCAGGATTATCGCCGTCGAGGCGTCGCCAAAGATGAAGTGCGTCTGCCGGTCGCGGAAATTCAGGTGACCCGTGATGATCTCAGGCGTGACGACCAGGACCCGGCGCTGCGCCCCGGTCCTGACGAGGTTGAATGCCACATGAAGACCCGCGGCCGCCGAGGAACAGCCCAGGCTCATGTCGAAGGCCGCGCCCGACGTTCCGAGTTCCTTCTGGATCTCGATCGCCTGCGCCGGATAAGGCCGCTGCTGGTGCGAGGCGGCGCAGATGACCATGTCGATATCGGCCGGATCGATGCCGGCATCGGCGATCGCCTTGCGGGCCGATTTGACCCCGAACTCTGCCATCACCGAGAGCGCGTCGTCGTTGCGCTCGGGGATTCGCGGCGTCATCCGGTGGGGGTCGAGAATGCCGTCGCGGGTATGGACGTGCCGGTTCTTCACGCCCGACGCGTAGACGATGAACTCGCTGTCGGACTTTGCCAGCGGCGCCTCGCCCCGCTCGGCCCGCCGCGGGTTCTCCAGATCGACCCAGTCATTGAAGCTTTGGACCAGTTCGTCGTTGGTGATGGACTCGGTCGGAATCTCGGCTCCGATGCCACTGATGATGACGCGTTTCATTCTCGCTCATTCGCCGGTACGAGGGCCACAGCACATGGCCAAGACAAAGCCGCACGCCTCTTTTCCCCGCCGGCCGATCATGCAAGGTCGCGCAAGCAACCTTTATGCCCGATTAAGGCAAACAGCATTTTGGTCAAAGCGTATCGAACAATCGCAGATGCGACTGCGAAACGCGACGTTCTCCACAGATCGGCGAAGTCAGCTCCGCCGAACCGCCTTTGACAGGCTGCCCGAGACGTCTTCCATCGTATAGGGCTTCTGCAGGATCGTATTCCCGTGCCAGGCTTCGGGAAGGCCAGCCTGCCCGTAACCGGTGGCGAATATGATCGGAATGCCCTTGGAGGCCAGTTCCTCCGCGACGGGGAAGACCAGTTCGCCGGCGACGTTGACATCGAGGATGGCGACGTCGGCCTGAAGCGCCTGCGCCAGCATCTCCTGCGCCTTGGCAACCCGCATCGCCGGCCCGACGATGGTGCAGCCCAAATCGGCCAGCATGTCTTCGAGGTTGAGCGCGACGAGCGCTTCGTCCTCGACGACGAACACGCTCAGCCCTTCCAGTTTGCTCGCAGCGTCAGTCGACATGCGTGGTCCTGCCATAGGATGAATAAGGTATCTGCAAGGCACAGGCGAAACCCTGCGGTTCATAGCGTGCATCGACGGCGCCGTTCAACTCGCCTCGCATGACGAGGTTCATCATCCGCGAGCCGAAGCCGGTGCGTGACGGCGCCGAAACCGGGGGGCCGCCGGTCTCGTTCCAGTCGATCCGCAACTCGCCATTGGCATCGTCGACCCACCAGGCAAGATCGAGACGGCCCGCCTCGCCGCTCAACGCGCCGTATTTGGCGGCGTTGGTGGAAAGCTCGTGCAACACCATCGCGACCGCAATCGATGCCTTCGGATTGAGTGTAACGTCCGGGCCCTGGCTCGATATCCGGTCGCGATCATAATGCCCGAGCTCGTGCGCGATAAGGGCCGCCATCGTGGTCGAGTCCCACGCGGTCTGCGACAAAAGATTGTGCGCCTTGGAAAGCGCCACGATGCGCCCCTCAAAATCCTTTCGCGCGGTCGCCAGGTCAGGTGCAGCACGCAGGGTCTGGGCAGCGATGGACTGCACCGTCGCCAGCGTGTTCTTGACGCGGTGGTTGAGCTCGTCAAGCAGCAGGCGCTGGTGCTTCAGCGTCTTCACCGCTTCGGTGCGGTCCATGCCCTGCACGAAGACGCCGGTGATCTCGCCTTCCAGATTGCGCACCGCATCGTAGGAAAAGTCGAGATAGCGCTCCTGCAATTCGCCGCTGGGGGATTGCAGCAGGATACGCATGCCCTCCCCGCCCCGCGTCTCGCCTGTCGTGTAGACATGGTCGAGCATCTCGATAAAGCCCTGCCCCGCCACCTCCGGCAACGCATCGGAGACGGGCTTGCCGATCACCTGCCGTCCGCCGACCAGGCGCGTATAGGCCTCGTTGGCAAAGGTAAAGACGTGTTCCCTGCCTGTCAGCACCGCAATGAAGCCCGGTGCCTGCTCGAACATGCGGCGGAATTCGGCGCTTTCCGCAAGGAGGCTGCGATGGGCGTTCTCCGCCTCGCGCGCGCGCTCCACGAGCTGCGTCTCGGGCGAGTAGCTCCGGTAGGGCAGCGAAGCGGCCTCGCGCAAGCGCACGATGTCGGTGACGTCGACCGTGTTCTGCAGGAGGTAGGCCACGTTGCCCTCATTGTCGGTCAGCGGCACGTGAACCGCCGTCCAGTAGCGCTTCTCCATGCCACCGCCCTGGGAGGCCGGACGCGGGATGTCGTATGGAATATACGCGATGGTGTCGGTCTCGCCGGTGACGAACACGCGTTCAAACGACGCGCGCAGCGCACGACCACTCTCGCCGTCATTCGGAAATATCTCGAACAGCGACCGGCCTTCGACCTCGCCTTGAGATCGCATCACCGCCTTCTCATAGGCGGGATTGACCGCGACATAGCGATACTGCCTGTCGACGATCATGTAGGGGCTGGTAAGCCGATGAAAGAGTTGCTTGAAATCGATATTCGGCATGTTCCCTGAACGGCGCCCTGCGCCACCAGCCCCTCATTAAGCCCGGAAACACTTCTGCCGACAATTGGTTCCGGCCGCCATAACAATTGTTTGCGGCCGGAACGCGATTGCGTGCATCAGCGCGTCAGGCGCTTGTAGGTCATCCGGTGCGGATTGAGGGCATCCGGACCGAGGCGGCGTACCTTGTCCTTTTCGTATTCCTCGAAATTGCCTTCGAACCATTCGACGTGGCTGTCGCCTTCGAATGCCAAAATATGCGTGGCGAGGCGATCGAGGAACATGCGGTCGTGGCTGATGACCACGGCGCATCCGGCAAAGTTTTCGAGCGCGTCTTCGAGCGCGGCCAGCGTCTCGGTGTCGAGGTCGTTGGTCGGCTCGTCGAGGAGCAGGACGTTGCCGCCGGTCTTCAGCATCTTGGCCAGATGGACGCGATTGCGCTGGCCGCCCGACAGGTTGCCGACTTTCTGCTGCTGATCGCCGCCGCGGAAGTTGAACGACGAGCAATAGGCGCGCGTGTTGGCTTCGTGCTTGCCAAGCTTGACGACCTCCGCCCCGCCCGAAATCTCCTCCCAAACGGTCTTGGAGGGATCAAGCGCGTCGCGGCTCTGGTCGACATAGCCGAGCTTGACCGTCTCGCCGACCCGGATCGTGCCTTCGTCGGGCTTTTCCTGGCCGGTGATCATCTTGAACAGGGTCGTCTTGCCGGCGCCGTTCGGGCCGATGATGCCGACAATGCCGCCCGGCGGGAGGCGGAACTGGAGACCCTCGATCAGGAGCTGGTCGCCGAACCCCTTGCTGAGGTTTTCGACCTCGATGACGACATTGCCCAGCCGCTCGCCATGCGGAATGACGATCTGCGTGTCCGACGGACGGCGATTGTCCGCTGCCTCGAGCAGGTCCTGGAACGCCTGGATGCGCGCCTTGGACTTCGTCTGCCGGGCCTTGGGGCTCGATTGAATCCATTCGCGCTCGCGGCTGATCGCACGCTGGCGCGCATCGTCCTCGCGGCCCTCCTGCTTCATGCGCTTGGCCTTGGCGTCGAGATAAGCGGTGTAGTTGCCCTCGTAGGGAATGCCCTTGCCGCGGTCGAGCTCGAGAATCCAGCCGGTGACGTTGTCGAGGAAGTAGCGATCGTGGGTGATCAGCATCACGGCGCCCTTGTAGGCGCGCAGATGCTTTTCGAGCCAGGCGGTCGTCTCGGCGTCGAGATGGTTGGTCGGCTCGTCGAGCAGCAGGAGGTCCGGCTCGGACAGGAGCAGCTTGCACAGCGCGACGCGGCGGCGTTCACCGCCCGACAGATTGACGACATTGGCATCCTTGGGCGGGCAACCCAGAGCCTCCATCGCCATCTCGACCTGCTGTTCCAGGTCCCACAGATTGAGCCGATCCATGTCGTCCTGAAGCTTGGCCGCCTCGTCCGCCGTCTCGTCGGAATATTCCATCATCAGTTCGTTGTAGCGATCGATGATGGCCGTCTTCTTGGCAACGCCGTCCATGACGTTCTCGAACACCGTCTTGGAATTGTCGAGTTCCGGCTCCTGCGCCAGATAGCCGACCGTCGCGCCTTCGGCGAGCCAGGCTTCGCCCGACCAGTCCTTGTCGAGCCCGGCCATGATCTTGAGCACGGTCGACTTGCCGGCGCCGTTCGGTCCGAGAATGCCGATCTTGGCATCGGGGTAGAAGGACAGGTGAAGATTTTCGAGCACCTTCTTGGCGCCGTAGGCCTTCGTCAGGCCGGACATGTGATAGATGAACTGGCGTGCCATGGCGCGCGTCGAACTCCGTTCTTCTGGGTCGGGGGAATTTCGTCGCGCCGTATGTAGGTGAAACGAGCGCCGGGAGCAATGCGGGGGATGGCCTTCGACCGCCCTTTCCATCTGCTCCGTGATCGGCTAGAGGGAGCGCCCTTCCCTTAACCGCCCCGGATTGCGCCCTACGCGCCGGTGCGGCGCATTTCATGAGCAGACCCATGTCCACCACCGCCTGCGGCATCGATTTCGGCACCACCAACTCGACCGTGGGGCTGTGCGTGCGCGGCGCCGAGCCACGGCTGATCCCGCTCGAAGGCCATCATCTGACGATCCCGTCCGCGCTGTTCTTCAGCCTCGAGGATGGCGGCACCTATTTCGGCCGCGCCGCCGTCTTCGAATACATGGACGGCGCGGAAGGGCGCTTCATGCGGGCACTGAAGTCCATCCTCGGCACCTCGCTGATGAAGGAGACGACGCAGGTCGGGCGCGACCGCATGACCTTCGAGGGACTGATCGGGCGCTATTTGCGCCATCTGCGCGAGCAGATCGAGGGGCAGGAAGGTGGCGTGCCGGAGGCGGTTGTGCTCGGTCGTCCCGTCCGCTTCATCGATGAGGACGATGCGGCGGACGCGCAGGCGCAGGGCCAACTCGAGGCGGCGGCCCGGGCGGAAGGCTTTTCCCATATCGAATTCCAGTTCGAGCCGGTCGCCGCAGCGCTCCACTACGAGCGTTTGATCAATGGCGAGGAACTCGCGCTGGTGGTCGACATCGGCGGCGGCACGTCGGACTTTTCCGTGCTTCGTTTGTCCCCTGACCGCGCCCGCGATCTCGACCGGTCGAGCGACATATTGAGCACGGCCGGCGTCCATGTCGGCGGAACGGATTTCGACCGCCAGCTGAACATCGCCAAGGCGATGCCGCATTTCGGGCTCGGCTCGGGCACGAAGGACGGCAAGCGGCAACTGCCGGTCTGGTATTTCAACGACATGGCGACCTGGCACCGCATCAACACGCTTTATACGCCCAAGAACGCGCGCGACATCCAGGCGCTGACGCGCGAGGCGGCCGAACCCGAAAAACTCGACCGCTACGCCCATCTCCTGAAGTATCGCTCCGGCCATCGACTGGCCGCCGAGGTGGAGAAAGCGAAGATCGCGCTGACCGACGAGGACACGACGCGCATCGCGCTCACCGAGCCCGGCCTCAGCCTCGACGTCGCCGTAAGTCGCGCCGAGTTCGACGAGGCGACGGCCGACCTGGTCTCGCGCATCGGCGCGTCGATCGAGGATGCGCTGGCGAAGGCCGGCGTCCGCGCCGGCGACATGTCCACGGTCATCCTGACTGGCGGCGGCGCGCTGGTGCCGGCCGTTCGCGCGGCGGCGGAAACCCGCCTGCCCGGCGCGCGCTTCACCGCCGCCGACCAGTTCGGCGCGGTCGGTCTCGGGCTCGCCATCGACGCCGCGCGCCGTTTCAGCTGACGATCAAACTCTCGCCATGGTCCTTCCGCAGGAGATGTGGATGCGGGGACACACATTGAATCACCGATCCATCACTCTTTGCGCGCTGGTCGCAACAGCCATGCTGGTCGCCGCCTGCCAGTCGGGCGATGTCGCGGGTGCCGGCACCGAGACGGCGGCTACGCCGGGCTTCATCGGCCCGATGCAATGCACGACGCGTCTGCCGTCCGGACCGCCGGCCAAGCCGGACCGGATGACCGCCTTCGGCACCGCGACGGCCTGGAATGTCGGCAAGAATGTCGGTCGTGGCGCGATCACCAGCGCGGGAACCATGGTCGCAGGCCCTGTCGGCGGCGCGGTCGCGGGCACGGTGGCGGCGCGCGCTTTGCCTTCCGAATTCGATATTCGCGGCACATGGCAGGCGACCGACGGCGCCCCGAATTGCGGCTGCACCATTGCCATTCAATCACAATCGAGCTGGAGCGGGACAAACCCGCCGCGCGGCACCGCGCAACCCTCCGGCTGCCGAAACTCGCAACTTGCCAATGCCAATGATTGGCGGCTCGACGAGACGATGACCGGGCTCGAGGCGGAGTTCCTGCTCTATGCCTCGAACGGCAACCGCATCGCGGTGCTGAAGCGCGACGGGCCCGACTACTATTCCGGCCAGCTCGCCAACGGCACTCCGGTCACTCTCTGGCGTCAGCGATAACGCTCTGGACCCCACCGCCGTCAGGCCCTACAGGCGGGACGACCAGATGCGAGGCCTGACATGATCCCTTGGGTTGAACTCGATTCCGCGCAAGCGCCCGGCGGCAGGGAGCGCCTGCGCCTCAAGCAGCGCGGCACCGAATTCTCGATCATGCTCGGCGCGAACGAACTGATGAACAGCCGCCTTTCCGGCTCGGAAGAGGCGCTGGCGACCCTGACGCAGGAACGTCTCGCCGACACATTGAAGCCGTCGATCCTGATCGGCGGGCTCGGCATGGGCTTCACCTTGCGCGCCGCGCTTGCCGCCTTCCCGGCTGAAGCTCGGATCGAAGTGGTGGAACTGGTGCCTGCGGTCGTGCGCTGGGCGCGCGGCCAGATGGCAGAACTCCATGCCGGTAGCCTCGAAGATCCGCGCGTGACGATCATCGAGAGCGACGTCGCCAAGGTCGTCGGCAAGGCGAACGCCGTCTACGATGCGGTTCTGCTCGACGTCGACAACGGCCCGGAAGGCCTGACGATCGAGGCCAATGACGCGCTCTACGCCCATCGCGGTCTCGCCGCCGCCCGCGCAGCACTCAAGCCGGGAGGCATGCTTGCCGTCTGGTCGCAGGGGCCGGACGCGCGCTTTGCGGCGCGGCTGCGCCAATCCGGCTTCGCGATCGAGGAAATGCGCGTACGCGCCAGCCGCTCGAAGCGCGGCGCCCGCCACGTCATCTGGCTAGCGAAGAAGGCGACCTGACCCTCCATTTGTGCATGGTGCGCCTGCGCCCGCACGCATTGTCGCTGCGAGCCAGCGGCACTAGCTTCGGCGGCGTGCGTCGGGAGGAGCCGCACCCCGCTTTCATGCTTCAGATGGACCCCTCCCATGCAAGACGCCTCTGCGACCATCGCCGCGCCCGCCGATATCCCGGCCAGCGAACTGGCCGTGACCAACGTGCCGCTGACGATCCTCGCGCTCGCCATGGGCGGCTTCGCGATCGGCACGACCGAATTCGCCGCGATGAGCCTCCTGCCCTACTTCGCCGCCGGGCTTCACGTCTCCGAGCCAATGGCCGCGCACGCGATCAGCGCCTACGCGCTCGGTGTCGTCGTCGGCGCGCCGATCATCGCGGTCTTGTCGGCGCGTCTGTCGCGCAAGTTCCTGCTGATCGCGCTGATGGCGGTGTTCGGCATCGCCAACTGCCTGAGCGCGATTTCGCCCTCCTATGGCTGGCTGATCGGCTTCCGCTTCCTGAGCGGTCTGCCGCATGGCGCCTATTTCGGCATCGCTGCCCTTCTCGCCGCCTCGCTGGTGCCCCCCAACAAGCGCGCGCAGGCCGTCTCCTCGATCATGCTCGGACTGACGATCGCGATGATCTTCGGCGTCGCGCTTGCAACCTTCATCGGCCAGCACGCTGGCTGGCGCTGGGGCTTCGCCCTGCCTGGCCTTCTGGCGCTGGCAACGATGGCGATGATCGCCGCATTCGCGCCCTTCGACCGGCCTGATGCTGCGGCGAGCCCGATGCGCGAACTTTCAGCCCTGCAGAACAAGCAGGTCTGGCTGACGCTTGCCACGGGCGCGGTCGGCTTCGGAGGTTTCTTCGCGGTCTACTCCTTCACCGCCTCCACGCTGCTCGAAGTCACCCGCGTCGACGCTTGGGTGGTACCGGTCGTCATCGCCATCTACGGCGTCGGCATGACGCTCGGAACGATCGCCGCCGGGCGGGCCGCCGACCGCAATCTGATGGCGACGCCGGTCTGGTTCATGCTGGCAAGCGCCGCATCTTTGACGCTGTTCCCTCTTGCCGCCGGCAATGTCTGGACCATCAGCGCCGTGATCCTGCTGATCGGTTTCTTCGGCAGCCTTGGCGCCGTCCTGCAGACCCGTTTGATGGATGTCGCGCAGGACGCGCAGACGCTGGCCGCCGCGCTCAATCACAGTGCGTTCAACGCCGCCAATGCGCTCGGGCCCTTCCTCGCCGGCATCGTCATCACGATGGGTTACGGGTTCCCGTCCGCCGGTTTCGTCGGCACGGTGCTGGCGCTGCTCGGCCTTGCGATCTGGCTTTACGCCTGGCGCGATGCGAGGCGTGCCGCTGACCGGCCGCTGAACGACTGGTGAACGCACGCTTCAGCCTGCGTTCGGTTCCGGTGGACAAATATCCAAGCGTCCAAACGAAGTCCCGCCGGGACCGGAACCGAACACCAGGAGTGCACTCGCCATGAACGCCAAGCTCGTCCTCGCCGCCGCCCTTGCTGCCCTGATGGGCGCCTCGTCGATGCCCGCTTCCGCCAACTCCATCTGGATCGACCAGTACGGCGCCCGCAACGAAGCCGGCGGTTCCCAGCAGGGTGCCCGCAACTCGACCGGCATCTACCAGGAAGGTCGCAGCAACAACGCTGCCGGCTACCAGAACGGCTGGCGCAACACGGTCGCGATCGGCCAGAACGGCTGGCGCAACCGCTCGGTGGTCGAGCAGCGCGGCAGCCGCAATTCCGGCGGCGTCGGACAGTTCGGCTCCGGCCACAACGCCGTCGTCATCCAGGACGGTCGCGGCAACATCTCGGCTGGCGTTCAGGTCGGCCGCAACTGCGACGCCTCGACCCAGCAGACCGGCTCTGGCAACATCGCGGCTTTCGTCCAGACCTGCCGCTAATCAAGCAAGGGCGGCCGGCCATCCCAGGCCGCCCGACTGTTCTGCGACACCTCGTGACAGTATTCTCAAAACGAAAGGCAACAGCGATGACCCTGAATGCACGATCCGGCCTTTCCCGCATGGCCGCCCCGCTCGCCGTCCTCGGCTCCGCCGTGCTCATGGCGTGCACAGCGGGCGCGACGGGCACCGGCCAGCCAGCCGCGACAGCCTCGTCGCCGGTCTGCGAGATTCTCACTCGAAGCTCGGGCGGCATGACCATCATCGAAGGCGTGGTGACGAGCCCGAGCGCACTTTCCGGCTCCTACACGCTGCGCGTCAGCGGCAGCGGGACCAACATCCGCCAGGGCGGCGACTTTGCTGCCGCGGCTGGCGAGAAGACCATGCTCGGCCAGGTATCGCTTGGCGGCAATGCGCGGGCCTACGCAATCGACCTCACGGTCGAAGCCGGCGGCAAGACGATACCCTGCAACATCCGCGCCTGATCTGTCCGCCGCCTTTCTGTTCTTGCGCCCCGGTCTGTCCGGGGCGCTTGCGTTTGGGCGGACGGCAGCGATGAACGGCTTCTGAATGGGTCATTCGCGGTCGGTTCAGCCGGGACGCGCCATGATCGCGTCAGCCTCACACATTGCTTCGCAGATCGAAGGAAAACCAGCATGACCCGTCTCGCCGCCGCTGCCCTCGCCCTCGCCATCGCCCTGCCAGTCACGACGGTCCCGGCGGCCGCGAACGGCCAGCTTTCGATTCACGTCGCTCCGACCAACAGCCAGGAAGACCGGGCGATGCGTACCGGCCTCGCGCTCTACCAGATGTATAGCGACGTCCGCGGCGGCGCCTCGATCATCCAGAAGGGCCGCAACAACTCGGCGGGCGTCGCGCAGGACGGTCGCGGAAATCTCGGCGTCGTCAGCCAGCGTGGCAGCGGCCACAACGGGACGATCACCCAGGCCGGCAACGACAACCGCTACGGACTGTTCCAGTTCGGACGCGGCACGAGCGGCCAAATCATCCAGAACGGCAATGGCCGCACCGGCGCCACCTTCCAGTGGGGCTGGTGATCGCTCAGGCCTGCGCGAGTTGGCTGCGGTGCGCCCATCCGGTCATCCGCATCTCGATCCAGGCCATGACGGCGTACATCGCGATGCCCTCGACAGCGAGCATGATGAGCCCGGCCCAGACCAGCGGCACGTTGAACTGCGACTGCGCCGCCAGCATCATGTGGCCGAGGCCCGAATTCGCCGCCACCGTCTCCGCGATCACCGAACCGACGAAAGCCAGCGTGATCGCAATCTTCAAGGAACCGAAGAAGTAGGGCATCGAGCGCGGAATGCCGACCTTGAGCATGATGTCCATCTTCTTGGCGCCGAGCGCGCGCAACACGTCCTCCATCTCCGGTTCGATGGTGGCGAGGCCCGTCGCAACGTTCACCACGATCGGGAAGAAGGCGATCAGGAACGCGGTCAGCACCGCCGGGATCGTGCCAATGCCGAACCAGATGACGAGGATCGGCACCACCGCGACTTTCGGGATGGCGTTGAAGCCGATCATCAGCGGGTAAAGCCCCGCATAGATGAAGCGCGACCAGCCGATGGCGATGCCGAGCCCGAGGCCGAAGACCACGGCGAGGATGAAGCCGACGGTCGTCGTATAGAGCGTCTGCAGCGAATTCTTCCAGATCGCCGGCCAGAACTGGATGATGGCTTCCAGGATGCGCGTGGGAGCTGGCAGGATGAATTGCGGGATCGCGAAGGCGCGGACGATGATTTCCCACACGATGAACAGCCCGGCGGTATAAAGCCACGGCGCGATCTTGATCCAGTTGATCTTGGACGTCGTCATGCCGCGCTCCTCGGCTTGTATGCTGGTGGGGCTCCCTCGTAGAGCACAGGCCTCTCCATCACGCCGCCTTCCGCGCATCGGCAATATTGCCGCGCAATTCATGAACGACGTCGTTGAAATCCGCCTGGTAGAGCAGTTCGAGGTCACGCGGACGTGCAAATGGAACAGTCCGTTCCTTGGTTATCCGCCCGGGCCGCGAACTCATGACGAAGATGCGGTCGGCAAGGAATACCGCCTCGCGCAAATCGTGGGTGACGAGCACGATGGTTACGCCTTGGGCGGCGTGGAGGTCGCGGATGACGCACCACAATTCCTCGCGCGTGAAACTGTCGAGCGCGCCGAACGGCTCGTCCAGCATCAAGAGGTCCGGCTCGTGGATCAGCGCGCGGCAGAGGTTTGCGCGCTGCTGCATGCCGCCCGACAACTGCCAGGGGAATTTTTCGCCGAAACCCTTGAGGCCGACAGTCTCGAGCAGCTTTTCCGCCTTGGCGACATACTCGGCCTTGTTGCGGCGCAGGCGCTTGCGGTGGCGGTCGACCACTTCCAGCGGCAGGAGGATATTGTCGAGCGTGGTGCGCCAGGGCAGCATGGTCGGGTTCTGGAACGCCATGCCGACGATCGAGACCGGCTTCGTCACCCGCTCGCCGGCGACCGTCACCTGACCGGCTTGCGGGATGTAGAGGCCGGTGACGAGCTTCATCAGCGTGGACTTGCCGCAGCCGGAGGGCCCGACGACGGCTGCGAATTCGCCCTTGGCGATGTCGAGCGTCAGCCCTTCGACGGCAAGCAGGCCGCCGGCGCCGCCATAGCGCATGTCGACGTCCTTGATGGTAACGAGTGGTTGGTTCATGGGAGCGCCGCGCCAGTAGGGGCGCCCCCTCTCGATAGGGGGCGCCGGTTCAGATGGAAAGGTGGGATGCCGCTACGGCAGCATCCGTTCTTCCTTGGCGGGCAGGAACGAGGCGTCGAACACCGCCGCGCCGTCCACATTGCCCTTCAGTCCCATCGAGACCTTGAGGTATTCGATCGACTGCGCGAGCTTGTCGTCGTCGACTCCACCGAACCCGTTTTCCTGCACATAGGCCGTGTTGATGTTGAGCTCGTTCGCCATTTCGAGGCGTTCCAGCTCGATCTCCTTGGTCAGGATCTCGTTGCGCTCCATCACGGCTTCGACGCCCGCTTCCGGATCGGCGACGGCATCGGCGAAGCCCTTGGCGAGCGCACGCAGGAAGCCCTTGACGGCGTCCGGATTCTCAGCGGCGAAATCCGTGTTGACGAGGATCGAGTTGCCGTAAAGGTCAAGGCCGTGCTCGGCCATCAGGATCATCGAGATGTCATCCTCTTCGACACCCTGCGCCTTGAGGTTGAGCACCGAGGAGAAAGCGAAGCCGAAGATGCCGTCGACCTGACCTTGCGCCAGCATCGGCTCGCGCACCGGGAAGCCGACGCTCTCGATCGTCACCGTGCTCTCGTCAATGCCGGCGGCCTCGACGAAGGCAGGCCACTGCGCGAAGGCGCCGTCCGGAGGCGGCGCGCCGAGCTTCTTGCCCTCGACCGATTTGGGGTCTTCCGTGATGCCCTGACTCTTGCGCCCGATAATGGCGAAGGGCGGGCGCTCATAGACGACCATCACCGCCTTGACCTTCTGCGCAGGGTCCTCGTCGAGGAACTTGATCAGCGAATTGATGTCGCCGAACCCCATCTGGTAGGTGCCGGTCGCAACGCGCGGGATCGCCTCGACCGATCCGTTGCCCGAATCGATCGTCACGTTCAGTCCTTCGGCTTCGAAGTGGCCATTGTCCTGCGCGAGGAAGAAGCCGGCCGCCGGCCCCTCGAATTTCCAGTCAAGCGTGAAATTGATGTCGGTGGTCTGCGCCGCTGCTGGCAGGGCGGTGGCGAAACCGCTGATCGCCGTTGCAGCCATCAGCGTGAACAAACGTCTTGTTATCATTGTCGGAACCCCTCTGGCATCCTTGCCTTTGATGACGTCATAAAAGCCCCCGGACAAACCCTTTGCAAGCAGCTTTTGCCCAAGACTTCACCAAAATTGTGCATTGCACATGCTCTGCGCATATCGATGACAATCCGCTCTCCGCTTCTCAAGTCGAGGAGGGCTCGCTAGCGTAATCGTGCAAACCGGAGCACGCCGCATGGCCTTCACCGCAATCTACGCTCACCCCTCGCCGACCGGCGCCACGCTGAATATCCATTTTCGGCAGGCCGAGGGCGAGCAGCGTGGCGTCATTCAGGTCAATCACGGCATGGCCGAGCGCGCCGCCCGCTATGCGCGTTTCGCAAGCGCGATGGCGGCAGAAGGCTTCCACGTCTATGCGCACGACCATCGCGGTCATGGGCGGACCACCGCGCCCGACGCTCCGCTCGGCCATTTCGGGACCGAACCGGCACATAGCAAGGTGCTGGGCGACGTCGACGCGGTGCACGACCTGATCGCGCGCAACCATCCCGGCCTGCCTGTCATCCTCTTCGGCCATTCTATGGGAGGGCTGATCGCGCTGAACTATCTGATGGGACATTCCTCGCGTGTCGCTGCCGCAGCGATCTTCAACGCCAATTTCGCAGCCGGTCTGGCTGGCCGCCTGGCGCAGGCGATCCTCGCCTGGGAACGGTTCCGCCTCGGCTCGGACGTGCCTTCGCACATGCTGCCGAAGCTCACCTTCCAGGCCTGGGGCAGGCAGGTGCCGGATGCGAGGACCGCCTTCGACTGGCTGTCGCGCGACGAGGTCGAGGTCGCGAAATATGTCGCCGATCCGCTGTGCGGTTTCGACGTGTCCGTCGCAACGTGGCGCACGGTGTTCGACTTCGTCTTTCGCGGCGCCGAGGATCGCAACTTCACCATCATTCCTCGCGACCTGCCCGTCCTTCTCGTCGGCGGCGAAAAGGACCCGGCGACCGATGGCGGCAAGGCGGTCGAAAAGCTCGCCAGCCGCATGCGCGCGATGGGCTTTTCGAATCTGCGATCAACGATTTACGCCGACACCCGTCACGAATCCCTGAACGAGTTGAACCGGGACATCGTCACGGCCGATCTTGCCGAATGGGCGCGCAGCGCTGTGGCCTGATCCAAGCCGGGTTCCGTGGCGCGGCCCGGTCTGCTAGGCAGGCAGGACAAGAGGGAGCCCAGCGCAAAAATTCATGTCCCAGCCGCCGCTCAAGGGTGTTCGCGTCATCGAACTCGCCCGTATTCTCGCCGGACCGTGGGCCGGCCAGGTGCTTGCCGATCTCGGCGCCGACGTCATCAAGATCGAGAACCCCGACGGCGGCGACGACACACGCAAATGGGGCCCGCCCTTCGTGATGGGCCATGACGGCACCAACCTGTCGGCCGCCTACTATCACTCCACCAATCGCGGCAAGCGGTCGGTCGCCATCGATTTTTCGACGCCGGAGGGCGCCGAGCAGGTGCGCAAGCTGGTCGCGACCGCTGACGTGATGATCGAGAATTTCAAGGTCGGGGGCCTGAAAAAATACGGGCTCGACTATGAGAGTCTGAAGGCGATCAATCCGCGGCTCGTCTACTGCTCGATCACCGGCTTCGGCCAGGACGGGCCCTATGCTCCGCGCGCGGGGTACGACTTCATCATCCAGGGCATGTCCGGCATGATGTCGATCACCGGCGAGCCGGGCCGCGAGCCGCAAAAGGCGGGCGTCGCGATCTCGGACATCTTCACGGGGCTCTATTCCACCATCGCCATTCAAGCCGCCCTGCGCCACGCGGAAGCGACCGGCGAAGGCCAGCAAATCGACATGGCGCTGCTCGACACGCAGGTCTCCGTGCTCGGCAACCAGAACCTGAACTATCTCGTCTCCGGCAATCCGCCAAAGCAGATGGGCAACGCCCATATGAACATCGCGCCCTATGAGGTGCTGCCCTGCAAGGATGGACACTTCATCCTCGCCGCCGGCAATGACGGCCAGTTCCAGCGCTTCTGCAAGGTCGTCGGGCTGGAGCATCTGGCGACCGATCCGGACTTCGCCACCAATCCGGCGCGCGTCGTCAATCGCGACCGCCTGCGCGCCACCATGATCGAAACGCTGGCGTCGTGGATGCGCGCCGACCTCTTGCCGAAGCTCGACGCCTCCGCCGTGCCGGCCAGCCCCATCAACAACATTGCGGAAAGCTTCGCCGATCCGCAGACGATTGCGCGCGGCATGCGCATGGACCTCGACGACGGCTACGGCAACATGCTGCCTTCCGTGCGCGCGCCGATGGTGATGTCGGCCACGCCTTGCGTCTATGAACGTCCCTCACCGCGCCTTGGCGAGCATACCGAAGAAGTGCTGAAGGAAATCGAGGAGAACGCGCGATGAGGACTGGTGGACAATTGATCGTGGATGCGCTCGAGGCCAATGGCGTCGAACGCGTCTATTCGGTTCCGGGCGAAAGCTATCTCGCCGTCCTCGACGCGCTGCACGATTCGAACATCGAGAACATCGTTGGCCGCCAGGAAGGCGGCGCGGCGATGATGGCTGATTGCGAAGGCCGGCTGACCGGCAAGCCGGGCATCTGCTTCGTTACGCGCGGCCCCGGCGCCACCAACGCGTCGGCCGGTGTCCACATCGCCGCGCAGGATTCCAACCCGATGATCCTGTTCGTCGGCCAGATCGCCCGCGGCATCAAGGAGCGCGAGGCGTTCCAGGAGGTCGACTACAAGGCGTTCTACGGCTCGATGGCGAAATGGGTCGTCGAGATCGATGATGCCCGCCGCATTCCCGAACTCGTCACGCGTGCGTTCGCGGTCGCGACCTCGGGCCGGCCCGGTCCCGTCGTCGTTTCGCTGCCGGAGGACATGCTGACCGACGAGGTGGAAGCGCCAATGCCGCTCCCCTTCACGCCGGTCGAGACGCGTCCCGGCCAACCCGAAATGGACCGACTCGTCGAACTTCTCAACGGCGCGGAAAGGCCATTCCTCGTCCTCGGCGGCACACGCTGGACCGAGGAAGCGGTCAAACAGGTCTGCGCCGGAATCTCCAAATGGAAGCTGCCAGTCGGCTGCTCCTTCCGCCGCCAGACGCTCTGCGATCAGCTGCACGAATGCTATGCCGGTGACATCGGCATCGGCGCGAACCCGAAGCTCGCCAGCTACATCAAGGAGGCCGACGTCGTCGTTCTCGTCGGCTGCCGCTTCGGCGAAATGCCTTCGGCCGACTACACGCTGCTGAAGAGCCCCTACCCCGACCAGAAGCTGGTCCACATCTTCCCCGACCCGGAAGAACTCGGCCGTGTCTTCCGCCCGGAACTGGCGATCAACGCCTCGAACACCGCCTTCGCCGAAACTTTCTCGCGCACGGGACCCGAAGCCACGCCCCGTTGGGCGAACCGCACGGAAGAACTTCACCAGAGCTATCTCGACTGGTCGACCCCGCCAACCGACGGGCCGGGCGCCGTCAAGATGGGTCCAGTCATGGCGTGGCTGGAAGAAAATCTGCCCGAAGACGTGATCGTGGCCAATGGCGCAGGAAATTTCGCCACGTGGATGCACCGCTTCCACCGCTATCGCCGCTTCAACGGCCAGGCCGCGCCGACTTCGGGCTCGATGGGCTACGGCGTGCCGGCCGGCGTCGCCGCCAAGGGGCTGTTCCCCGAGCGCGAGGTGGTCGTGTGGGCCGGCGACGGCGACTTCCAGATGCACGGACAGGAATTCGCCACCGCGATCCAGTACGACCGGCCGATCATCGTCGTCATCTTGAACAACGGCATCTACGGCACGATCCGCATGCACCAGGAACGCGACTATCCGGGCCGCATCTCCGGCACGACAATGAAGAACCCGGACTTCGCCGCCCTCGCCCGCGCCTATGGCGGCCACGGCGAGATCGTCGCGAAGACGGACGAATTCGCCGATGCCTTCCTGCGGGCACGGACGAGCGGCAAAGCCGCGATCATCGAGGTCCGGCTCGATCCCGAAGCGATCACGCCAACGAAGACGCTGACCCAGATCAGGGAGGGGCGCTAGGCGGCGTCGAAATCCAGCACCAGCTTCTTCGAGGTCGGCCGCGTCTGGCAGGCGAGCGTGAAGCCGGCCTCGATTTCCCATGGCTGCAACGAGTAGTTGACCGCCATCTCCGCCTCGCCTTCCACAACCCGGCAACGGCAGGTGCAGCACATGCCGTTGGCGCAGGAATAGGGAAGTTCGAGCCCCTTGCGATGCGCCGCATCGAGCACGGTCGCGTCCTGGTCGATCATGTCGAATGACCGGCGCACCCCGTCGACGACCACTTCGATGGCGACGCCTTCCTGCGCGGCCTTTTCGGCCTCGGCCGAGCGCGGGCATGGCTTGGGCGCGTCGCCCGAGGGCGTGAATCGCTCGAAGCGCACCTTGTCGGCATCGACGCGGAGTGCCGTCAGTTCCGCCGAGACGCTGTCGATCATCTCGCCCGGCCCACAAAGGAAGATGCCGTCCGCCGCCAGCGGATCGATCGCCCCGCGCGCGGCAAGCTCGCGAATGCGCGCGCCGTCGATGCGGCCGTTCAAGAGTTCGACATCCTGCGTCTCGCGCGACAGGACGTGGATCAGGCTGAAGCGGCGCATGTGCCTGTCCTTCAGGTCCTCCAGTTCCTCCAGGAACATGATCTGGTCGGAGGCCCGGTTGCCGTAGATCAGCGTGACGGTGCTGTCGCGTTCATGCGCGAGAACGGTGCGCGCGATGGACAGCATCGGCGTGATGCCCGACCCCGCAGCGATCAGGATATAGTCGTGCCGCTCGCCGATGAGCGAGGTGAAACGCCCTTCAGGTGGCATGACGCGAATGACGTCGCCGATGGAAAGCGTCTCGTTGACGAACGAAGAAAACCGCCCGTCCGCAACGCGCTTGACCCCGACACGCAAATGCGGGTCCCCGGGAGCCGAACAGATCGAATAGGACCGCCGCGCTTCCTTGCCGTCGATCTCGGCCGAGAGCGTCAGGTACTGGCCCGGCCTGAAGGTAAAGGTCTCGCGCAGGTCCTCGGGTACATCGAAGGCGACGGCGACGGAATCGGGCGTCTGCCGCTCGATGCCTGAGACCTTCAGTTCGTGGAAACGCGGCGCCATCGGGACCTCAGATGCATTTGAAATAGTCGAACGGTTCGCGGCATGACGTGCAGCGATAAAGCGCCTTGCAGGCCGTCGAGCCGAACTGCGAAACGCGCTCGGTCTCGAAGGACCCGCATTGCGGGCAAGCGACGACCGTCTCACCAAAGAGCGAGCGGATCGAATTGGAGCTTTTGACGGGCGGCGCGATGCCATAGGCATTGAGCTTTTCGCGGCCTTCGTCGGTGATCCAGTCCGTCGTCCAGGCCGGCGAGATCACGCGCTCGACGCGGGCATCGAAGCCGGCGTCGAGAAGCGCGGCCTCAACCGCAAGTTCGATCGCAAGCACGGCCGGGCAGCCCGAATAGGTCGGCGTGACCTTCGCAACAGCCACCCCGTCGACGATTTCGACGGAGCGCAGGATGCCAAGATCGGCCACCGTCACGCAGGGCACTTCCGGATCTGGCACGGCGGCCGCCGCTGCGTAAGCGCGGCGCTGGTCGAGGGTGGTGTCGACAGCAAGCATCGCGCCTACCACACCGCCCCGGGAAACGTCCGCTGCATGTGCTGCAGGTCGGCGAGGAGATACCCCATCGCCTCGCCATGCCGTCCATCACGTCCGCCACGCTGAACGAACGGTGCGGCCGGCATGTCGAGGAAGGCCTCGGAGAAGATCGTCGTGATTGTCCGGTCGAAGGAATGGCGTAGCGCAGCCGGGTCCGGCGCGACCCCTGCGGCTACCACCGCCCGCGTCACCGCGTCGGCATCGAACAATTCGTCGACATAAGGGGCAAGGTCTTGCACCGCCTGCTTCATCCGTGCAGCGCTTTCCTCAGTGCCGTCGCCGAGCCGGATCACCCACTCGCCCGCATGGCGGATGTGGTAGGCGACTTCCTTGACGGCCTTGGCGGCGATGCCGGCCAGCGTCTCATCCTTTGACACCGCCATCGCGCGCAACATCGGTTCCATGAAGGCGGCGAAATAAAGCTGGCGCAGCATGGTGTGCGCGAAGTCGCCGTTGGGCCGCTCCACCATCAGGCAGTTGGTGTATTCGCGCTCGCGCCGCAGATACGCGAAGTCGTCTTCCGTGCGGCCCTTGCCCTCGATCTCGGCTGCATACTGGTAGAGCGCCCGCGCCTGCCCGATGAGGTCCAGCGCCATGTTCGGCATGGCGAGGTCCTCTTCGAGCATCGGCGCATGGCCGCACCATTCCGAGAGCCGATGGCCGAGGATCAGATGATCGTCGGCGAGGCGGACGACGAAGGCGAGAAGCGCGTCGTTCGCCATCACATATGCCCCACTTCGTCGGGGATCTTGTAGAAGGTCGGGTGGCGATAGACCTTGGAGGCCGCCGGCTCGAAATTTTCGTCCTTGTGCTCGGGATCGGAGGCGGTGATCGCCGCCGACGGGACGACCCAGATGGAAACGCCCTCGCCGCGCCGCGTATAGACGTCGCGCGCCGCCTGCAGCGCCATCACCTCATCGGCCGCATGGACCGAGCCGCAATGCTTGTGCGACAGACCGTTGCGCGGCCGGATGAAGACTTCCCAAAGGGGGATTTCGTTTTTCGCCATGTCCCTCACTCCGCTGCGATCTTTGCCGCGTCACGGCGGGCCTTGCGCTTTTCGGCGTGAGCAAGCGCGGCTTCGCGCACCCATGCGCCCTCGTCCCAGGCCTTGCGCCGCGCCTCGATGCGCTCCTTGTTCATCGGTCCGCCGCCCTTGACCACGCGCCAGAACTCGTCCCAGTCGATCGCGCCGAAATCGTAGTGCCCCCGCTCCTCGTTCCATTTGAGGTCCGGGTCGGGCAGCGTCAGGCCGATAAACTCCGTCTGCGGAACGGTCGAATCGACGAATTGCTGGCGCAGTTCGTCATTGGTGAAGCGCTTGATCTTCCAGGCCATCGACTGGTCGCCATGCTGGCTTTCGCCATCATGCGGACCGAACATCATCAGCGACGGCCACCACCAGCGGTTCAGCGCATCCTGCGCCAGGTCCTTCTGCTCGGGGGTGCCCTGCGCGAGCGTCATCATGATTTCGTAGCCCTGGCGCTGGTGGAAGCTTTCTTCCTTGCAGACGCGGATCATTGCGCGCGCATAGGGGCCGTAAGAGCAGCGACAAAGCGGAATCTGGTTCATGATCGCCGCGCCGTCGACCAGCCAGCCGATCGCGCCGATATCGGCCCAGGTCAGCGTCGGGTAGTTGAAGATCGAGGAATACTTCGCCTTGCCCGACAAAAGCTCCTCGGTCATCTGCTCGCGGGAAACGCCCAACGTCTCGGCAGCCGAGTAGAGATAGAGCCCATGGCCGCCCTCGTCCTGCACCTTGGCGAGAAGCGCCGCCTTGCGCTTCAAGGAGGGCGCGCGGGTGATCCAGTTGCCTTCGGGAAGCATGCCGACGATCTCGGAATGCGCATGCTGGCCGATCTGGCGGATCAGCGTGCGGCGATAGCCCTCGGGCATCGGATCGTTGGGTTCGATCTTTTCTTCCGCGTCGATGCGCGCCTGGAAGGCGGCGAGGAAGGCTTCGTCCTCGGTCGTCTCGGTTTTTGCGCCGATCAGGCCCTGGCTGTACATGGCAAATCCTCCGTGATCGGATGCGATCCGATTTTCGATATGTAACAAAAAATCGACACGACGGCAAGTTTTCGTAACACATTTTCCGGAGGGATGATGAGGGCTTTTGGAACCGACGAGGCAGAACATCTGATGCGCACGATGTTCGCGCCATGGGTGGGCGAACTGAACCTGAAGGCCGTCGCCTTCGACGAAGGGGGCGGCACTTTTCTGCTCCCCGCCAACCCGCGCATCGTCCATGGCGGCGGAGTCATCTGCGGTCAGGCGACAGTCTCGGCCGCCGATACGGTGGCGGTCATGGCGCTTTCGGCGCTGAACGGCAGGTTTCGGATGTGCACGACGGTGGACTTGACCACGCATTTCGTCCGGCCGCTGAAGCCGGGCGACGTCGACATCCGCGTCGATATCATTTCAAACGGCAAGCGCATGGCCTATGTCCGCATCGAGATGAGAGCCAGCGGCGACAATCGCATCGCCGTCACCGCCTCCGGTGCCTTTGCCTATATGGAGGACTGATCGACACGCTCGATGAAGCCCGCTGCATCGAGGTCGGCGAAGAGCGCCCGCGCGTCCTGCTCGACACGCACGGGATCGGCATCCGGAAAAGCGGCCGCGAGAATTTCGACGGCCTCGTTCGCCGATGTGGGCTCGGCAAGCAGTTTCCAGATTCCAGTACCGATGGCATTCAGATGATAGATCGCGACGCCGTCGCGATCGGCCAGGAAGAGATCCCCCTCGACCTGCCGCAATTCGATTCCGGCGATCTGGCGGAAACGCTGCCCATCAGACCCTGAATCCTGCCCCGCCGCTGCAGGGATGTCGGACACCGCATCAGGAGCCCGTGCCAGTCCCTCCGTCGAGACCGGCCAGCGGCGAAACCGCTCTTCGAGCAGTGCGGTCGCATCCTCGAGGTCGCTGTAGATGAGCTTTAAGCATGGCAGTCGGCCGACGAGCGCATACAACCTGTCCATCAGCGCCGCAGCGTCGGCACCGCTGGTGAAGTTCTGGCGAATCAGCGTTTGGAGTGCCTCGCTCTCGCCCGCGCGCGACAACTGCGCCGGCCCCTCTGCATGCCGCTCGAGAAGCACGATCGCGCCGATCTCGCGCACTGTCCCCCGTGGTGCGAGCGCGCCGCAATCGGCATCGAGATAGAGGTAGCGGCCGTCATCGACCGCCGCATTGTCGGCGACGAACCGCCGGAAGGCTTCCGTGGCAGCAGGCGGCAGCGGTAGGCGCAGACGCGGCGCGATGCCGAGCGCAACGCCGCTTTGGTCATCGGGCGTTAGCGGCAGAATGTCGTCGCCGAGGACCGTGTGCCCGCCGCTGGCGAGCCTGGCGGCCAAAGTACTTTTGCCGGCATGCGAGCGGCTTGGAAAGACGACGAGCCGGTTCGCGAATTCGATTGCCGCGCCGTGAAGGCAAAGCACCGACGGCGTCTCTTCGATCATCGCGTCGACCACGTCGACGAGAAGGCCGCACACCGCTTCCACCGCGCTCGCTTCCACCGGCTCGCGGCCGGGCGATTGGAGCACGTAGCGCTCCCCGCGCCGCGTCACGCGGCTGGCAGGCTCGGCCTCCGCCGTCTTCACGACTGCCCAATCGAACGCGGCTGCCTGCAGCACCTTTGCGAACGCGGCATCCTCGGGAACGTCGACGACGACATTCGTCTCTTCGAAACGCAGAAACATGATCCCCCCTTGTGGACGGGACCGGCAGGGCCGGTCCCGTCCACAAGGGGCTATCGGCTGAACGAGCGGCGCGAGAAACTGCGCCGCGAAAAGCTGCGGCGCTCGCCGCGGATTGGTCGGCGCCAGCCATCGCGACGCCCGCGTCCGCTGAAGCTCGAGGCCTTCGCCTCGCCGATCTGCAGCAGGACCGGAGCGGCGTAGATGGCGCCTGCGGCCAATCCGAGCTTGGCCAGCATCGCGCGGCGTGAAATCTTGGTCTTCGTGTCGTCCATGACGATCTCCTCGCGTCTGATGTCCCTTCGAAATGGGGAGAACGGGCCATGTCGAGACCTATTCCATAAAAACTTCGTCGGGCGTTATCGGCCGGCCGGCGTGACGAGCGCCGCATCGGCGTTGCAGACCGCCGGTGCCTGCACCAGACCCCAGCCGAAGGTCGCGTCCCGGCCCGGTTCACCGAGGTCCACCGCGCCTTCTGCAAGCGCTTCGACGAGCTCGCCGGACGGCGCGTCTGGCGCGGAGGCGCGCGCCGCCGCCAGCGCGGCCGAGACGAAGGGCGCGGCATAGGACGTGCCGGAACGATACCGCCCCCCGCTGACGGACGCCGCGGTCCAGAGCTGGACACCCGGCGCGGAAAAATCGACATGGTCGCCGGCATTGGCGCGGCGATAGACACGGCTCTGGCTGTCGACGGCCGTCACCGCGACCACGCCCGGATAGGCTGCGGGGAAGAGCGGATCGGCATTCGGCCCGGCATTGCCGGCTGCCGCGACCAGGATCATGTCCCTGGCGAGCGCCACGTCGACGATGGCCTTCAGAACTGCATTGTCCGGTCCGGTGAAGCTCAGATTGACGACCCCAATGTCGCGCGTGATCATTTCGTCGAGCGCGCGCACGACGTCGAACGTATCGGCTGCGTCGTTGCCGCTCGCATCCTTGTGGAACGCCTCCGCCGCGACGATCCGTGCGCTCGCGAGAAGCCCCGGCGTGCGCGTGTCGGGCCGCCCCGCCATCAAGATTGCGACCGCCGTGCCGTGAAGCGCGCCGGCCGCCTGACGGCCTTCGGCAATGACTGGGAAGGTCTCGATCGGAACATCGGCAAGCGCCGCATGGTCGCTATTGACGGTCGTATCGATCATTCCGATGACCGTGTCGGCCGGGCAGCCATGGGCCGCGCTCTTCCAGCCGATCAGGTCGAACGCGGCGCACGTGTCCTCTCCACACGGCATCTCCTCCGGCCGGTAGATCGCGTTGATGTCGAAGATCGCGGCTGGCACGAGGCCGGCGATCTGCGCCCTCGCCTCATCGATCGTCAGGTTTGCCGGCACGATGAAGCGCGCCAATTCGGATGCGCTGGCCGCGATGCGCGCGCGCGACAGGAGTTCGTAGCCCTCCGCGCTGATCGCGTCGATGGCGGCATCGGGCGCGCTGACGACGATCTCGGGGCGCGGCGGAGGTGGCGCTGCACGGCGGACGGGCCGAGCCCGTCGGACCGACCCGCTGAAGGAGGCCGACGACGCGCGCGCCGTCCCGAGCGACATCAGCACCGGCGCCGAGTAGACCGCGCCGGCCGCAAGGCCGAGCCGCATCAGCATGCGGCGGCGGATCGGGTCGAATTCATTGTCGGACATGGTCTGCGCTCCCGATGTTCACGGCCCGAAAACGGATATAGCGCAGCTTTATTCCACCGTCAGGACACGAGGTCTTGAGCTCCCCGCGCCGTCGCCTCGCCGGCAAAGCGCTGCGGCGCGTGCGGTGACGGCAAACCGGCATCGTCGAGCCAGTCTTCGCTCGCGTCGTAAAGTGCACCGTAGAGCAAACGCACCAGTTCTCGCGCGTCTTCGCCCGGCCAGTTGACGGGCAGAAGCTCGATCGGCAGCCCCGGATCGCGCAAGACGATGCGCCGCCAGTCGTGGATGAGAAGAATTCGCGCCGCCATTGCGTCGAGCCCCGAGAGCCCCGACCCGGCCTGCAGCGCCGATTGCAGCGGCGTGAGCGTCGCGATCAGCGTGCGGTATGCCTCCGCGACATCGCGCGAGGGCCAAAGCTCATGAAAAGCTTCTGGATGCTCGGCGCTTTCGCCATGGACGATCAGCGCCCCGGCGAGTGCATCGTCGAGCCGGATTGCGCCCTCGGTTTCGGGCCGCAGATAGACGCCTCCGTTGATCCGCACGAAGCCGAGCCCGGTCGCGTCGGCGAGGATGTCGGTATCGCCGTTCGGCGGCGCGATGGCCACAGTCCATGCGCCATTCCAGGCCGGCGGGCCTTCGGAATAGATTCGCCTGGTCGCAAGGTCGAAGGCGTGCCGCCCTTCTTCCGCGAGGCGGTAGTGCGAATTGCGCCCTACCCGCGCGCGGATCACCCAGTGGTCGGAAGCCAGGCGCGACATTGCAGTGCGTAGGGCGCCGGCCTCGATCCGCAGGCGGCCCATCACGTCCTGCAGCACGCCGAGCGGTACCTGCCCGCCGCGCGGCACCACCGCGTCGCCGAACATGGTGATGACGAGCGACCAGACCCTGATCCGGCCCTTGGCATGAAGCCGGTCGATCAGGCCTTCGAGAGCTCGTTGCGCGGGATTGTGATGCACGCCCATTTTTCCGCATTCGCACGGCAAGGCGCCGTCCGCAAGGATTTCAGAGCGACTTGACGCCACCGACGAGAATTTGCGTGGCGAGCCGTGCATAGGCCGCGCGGCTGACCGGCCCGCCCTCCCGGAACCACATGTAGAACCAGTTCAGCATGCCAAAGAGGCTCATCGTCACCGGCTTGATCAGTGGCCGGTCCGCAAAGATAGTGGGGTGAAGCGCGCGGATCGCCTCGGCGAACAACGCGACGAGATCGCGCTCGAGGGCCTTCAGCTTTTCCTGGTCGCCGGCGGGCAGCAGCCGCAGGCCGGCAATCTGCACCTTGTGCTCCGCATCCGCGTCCCGATAGGCCTCCAGGAGGGCGGCCACCAGCACCTCCAGCCGGGCCTCGGGAGCAAGGCTGGCATCGTCCGCCTCGCCGACGGCCGCGACCAGATCCTGCAGATGGCTCTCGATGATGTCGAAGAGCAGCGCCTCCTTCGAAGCATAATAGTGGTAGAGCAGCGCCTTGGAGACCCCGCATTCGGTGGCAAGCTGCGCCATCGACGCGCGGTCGTAGCCATCGCGCGCAAAGACGATCGCCGCCTGGTGCAGCATCGCCTGGCGCTTGTCGTCATAGTCCTTGGCGCGGGTGCGGGCCATCAGCTCTTCGGCCGGCTGTCGACAATGCGCTGCGCCTTGCCCTGGCTGCGCGCAATCGTCTCCGGCGCGCCGACGTCGACGCGCACCGTCACGCCGACGATGTCCTTGATGAGATCGCGCAAGCTCGCGGCATTCGTCTTGCGCGCCTCGTCTGAGGCCTGCGACGCTGACGCCTCGACATGGACGACCATCTCGTCCATCCGCCCCTCGCGCACCAGCTCGACCTGGAAATGCGGGCTGAGGCCCGGCACCTTGAGGATCTGCTCCTCGATCTGCGTGGGAAACACGTTGACCCCGCGCAGGATCATCATGTCGTCGGAGCGGCCGGTGATCTTTTCCATGCGCCGCATCGCGCGCGCCGTTCCGGGCAGAAGCCGTGTCAGGTCGCGCGTGCGGTAGCGGATGATCGGGAAGGCCTCCTTGGTCAGCGAGGTGAAGACCAGTTCGCCCTTCTCGCCGTCGGCGACCGGCTGGCCGGTCTCGGGGTTGATGATCTCGGGATAGAAATGATCCTCCCAGATGTGCAGCCCGTCCTTGGTCTCCACGCACTCGTTGGCGACGCCCGGTCCCATCACTTCGGACAGGCCATAGATGTCGACGGCGTGCATGTCGAACGCCTCTTCGATCTCCGCGCGCATCGCGTTCGTCCAGGGCTCGGCGCCGAAGATGCCGACCTGCAGCGGGCTTTGACGCGGATCAAGCCCCTGTGCACGGTATTCGTCGAGGATCGACAGCATGTAGGAGGGCGTCACCATGATGGTCGAGGCCCGGAAATCCTCGATCAACGTCAGTTGCCGCGCGGTCATCCCGCCCGAAACCGGCACAACCGTGCAGCCGAGCCGTTCCGCGCCGTAATGCGCACCGAGCCCGCCTGTGAAGAGCCCGTAGCCATAGGCGATGTGGACGATGTCGCCGGGCCGCGTGCCCGATGCGCGCATCGACCGCGCCACGCATTCGGCCCAGACCTCGATGTCGTTCTTCGTATAGCCGACGACGGTCGGCTTCCCTGTCGTGCCGGACGAGGCATGGATGCGCGCCACCTTCTCGCGCGGTACGGCGAACATGCCGAACGGGTAGTTCGCGCGCAGATCGGATTTCACCGTGAAAGGAAATCTTGCGAGGTCCGACAGATCGTTCAAATCATAGGGATGCACGCCCGCCGCATCGAAGCTGGTCTTGTAGAACGGCACGTTGTCATAGGCGTGCTTCAGCGACCATTTCAGCCGGTTGAGCTGCAGCGCCGCGATCTCGTCGCGCGAAGCGACCTCGATCGGGTCCAGATCCTCGCGGCGTGGCGTCAGGTCCTTCATTGCGTGTCCTCCTCGAAATGCCGGCCGTCGATGGCGCGCGAGGCACCGCGGAACTCGGCGATCACCTTGCCTGCCTCGTCGGTAACGCGGACGTCGTAGAGGCCGCTGCGGCCCGATCGCGTCACCTCGCGCGCGGTCGCCGTCAGCCGTGCGCCAAGCTTGCCCGGCCGCAGGAAGCTGATCGTATTGTGCTGCGCCACGACGAGCTGATTGTAGGAATTGCAGGCGAAGGCGAAGGCACTGTCGGCCAGCGTGAAGATGTATCCGCCATGGCAGATGTCGTGGCCGTTGGTGTGATGCTGCTCGACCCTGAATGAGGTCGTCGCCGTGCCCGGACCGACCGCGTCGAGGCTCATGCCGAGCCATTTCGACGCGTCATCACGCGCCCACATTGCCTCCGCGCTCTTGCGCGCGATCTCTTCTGCGCTCAACGTCATCTTTCCTCCCGGCCTCTCCCGCAGCCGATCGGAAGCTTGCATAAACCGGCCGGACGGTCAATAATACATCGTCGATGCGGGAGGCATCGTGAGGAGGATTGATTGACAGTTGAGAGTTCGCAAGCGCTCGCGCGCGACGTCGACCCTAAGCTCGCGCGCGATTTCGACATCGGCGCGGTGACGAAGGCATTTGCCGACGACCCCTTCCCCACCTATCGCGCGCTTCTGGAGCACGCGCCGGTCAAGCGCTTCGCCGATGGCTCGGTCATGCTGTCGCGCTATGCAGATCTCGACCGCGTCTACCGCGACACCAAGGCGTTCTCGTCGGACAAGAAAGTCGAGTTCAAGCCGAAATTCGGCGATACCCCGCTCTACGAGCACCATACGACGAGCCTCGTCTTCAACGATCCCCCGCTCCATACGCGCGTGCGCAAGATCATGATGGGCGCGCTGACGCTCCGCGCCATCGCCGCGATGGAACCGGGCCTCATCGCCCTCGTGGACGGCCTGCTCGACAAGATGGAGGCCAAGGGGAATGTCGACCTGATCGAGGATTTCGCCTCGGCCATTCCCGTCGAGGTGATCGGCAATCTCTTCGTCATGCCTCACGAGGAGCGTGGCCCGCTGCGCGATTGGTCGCTGGCGATCCTCGGCGCGCTGGAGCCGACGCTGACGGCGCAGCAGCAGGACTGGGGCAACCGCTCTGTCACCGAGTTCAAGGCCTATCTCGCAGACCTTGCCGCGCGGCGCCGCGCGAATCCCGGCGATCCGGGAACCGACGTGCTCACGCGCCTGATCGCGGGCAATGAAGGCGAGCAATTGTCGGACACGGAGCTTTTGCAGAACTGCATCTTCATCCTCAATGCCGGCCATGAAACCACGACAAATCTGATTGGCAACGCGCTCTACGAACTCCTTGAATGGCCTGATGAAAAAGCTCGGCTCGAAGCCGATCCTTCGATGATCGACACCGCCATCGACGAATTCCTGCGCTTCCAGTCGCCCAATCAGCTCGGCAACCGCCTGGCCGTTGAGGATGTCGAATTCGACGGCGAAGCGATCGCCGCTGGAACGCGCATCCATCTGTGCATCGGCGCCGCCAACCGCGACCCGCGCCAGTATGATCGGCCCGATACGCTCGATCTCTCCCGCAAACCCAACCGCCACCTTGCATTCGCCCAGGGCCCGCATCTGTGCGCCGGCTTCTCGCTCGCCCGCATGGAAGGGCGCATTGCGATTGCGCGGTTTTTGAAGCGCTTCCCCGGCTACCGTCTCGACGGCGAGGCCCGGCGAACTGGGCGCGTCAGGTTCCGCGGCTTCTCGACGCTGCCGGCGAAAGTGAACTGAAAGGATCGACCATGACCCTCTCCCTCAAATCCTTCGCCGCCGGCCATTGGATCGCCCCCTCCGGCAAGGTCGCGCAACTCAAGAGCGCCGTCACCGGCGAGACCATCGCCGAGATCGGCTCGGGCAATCTGGACTTCGCCGCCATGGCGGGGCATGCCCGCACGGTTGGTGGACCGGCGCTGCGCGCGCTCACCTTCCACCAGCGCGCCCATCTCCTGAAGGCGGTCGCGCAATATCTGAACGAGCGCCGCGACGCTCTTTACGAACTCTCCTATGAGACCGGCGCGACCAAGGCCGATTCGATGATCGACATCGACGGCGGCATCGCGACGATGTTCGTCTATTCCTCGAAAGGCCGGCGCGAACTGCCTGACGACACCATCTATATCGACGGTGGGCTTGAACCGCTTTCGCGCGGCGGAAACTTCGTCGGCCAGCACGTCGCGACCTCGCTGCAGGGCGTCGCGCTGCACATCAACGCGTTCAACTTCCCCGTCTGGGGGATGCTGGAGAAGTTGGCGCCCACACTGCTCGCCGGCGTCCCGGCCATCGTCAAGCCCGCCTCGTCCACGGCGTGGCTCGCCGAAGCGGCCTTCCGCATGATCGTCGAAAGCGGAATCCTGCCGGAGGGCGCGGTGCAGTTCATCGCCGGCTCGACCGGCGACCTCATCGACCGGCTGACCTGCCAGGACGTCGTCTCCTTCACCGGCTCGGCCGCGACGGCTTCCATGCTGCGCGCCAATCCGAACCTGATGAAGAACTCCGTCCGCTTCGTCGCGGAGCAGGATTCGCTCAACGCCTCCATTCTCGGCCCCGACGCCGCGCCCGGTACGCCCGAATTCGATGCCTTCGTCAAGGAAGTGCACCGTGAAATGACGGCCAAGGCGGGCCAGAAGTGCACCGCCATCCGCCGCATCATCGTGCCCGACGCGCACCGCCAAGCGGTCATCGAGGCGCTCTCAGACCGCCTCGCCAGGACGACGATCGGCAATCCGCGCGACGAGGCAACGCGCATGGGCGCTCTCGCCAGTCTCTCCCAGCGCGACGACGTGCGCGAAAAGGCCGGGCAACTGGCGCGGGATGCGAGGCTCGTCTTCGGCGCGCTTGACCATGTCGAGGTCTCGAACGCCGACGCCGACGCAGGCGCGTTCCTGTCGCCGCTTCTCTTCGACTGCGCCGACCCCGATCATGCCAGGACCGTCCACGAGGTCGAGGCCTTCGGCCCCGTATCGACCGTGATGGGCTATCGCGATCTTCCCCATGCTCTGGCTATTGCCAATCGTGGCGCCGGATCGCTCGTCGCCTCGGTCTTCACCCATGACGGCGACGTGGCGCGCAAGGTCGTCGAAACGGCGAGCGCGTTCCACGGCCGGCTCTATTTCGCCAATCGCGACACCGGCAAGGAAGCGACCGGACACGGCTCGCCGATGCCCCACATGGTCCACGGAGGACCTGGCCGCGCCGGCGGCGGCGAGGAGATGGGCGGCATCCGCGGCGTCATGCACTACATGCAGCGCACCGCGATCCAGGCCAATCCGGACCTGATGACCGCCATCACGAAGAACTGGACGGCCGGCTCGAAGACGGTCGAAAAGGACACGCACCCCTTCCGCATGACCTTTGGCGATCTGGAGATCGGACATACGATCTGGACCGAGCCGCGTACGGTGTCGCTGGCCGACATCGAGCACTTCGCCGAGTTCACCGGCGACACCTTCTACGCCCACATGGACGAGGAAGCGGCAAAGGCGAACCCGTTCTTCCCCGGCCGCGTCGCCCACGGCTACCTGATCCTCAGCTTCGCCGCCGGCCTCTTCGTCGAGCCCGCGCCGGGACCGGTCCTCGCCAATTACGGCCTCGACAATCTGCGCTTCATGAAGCCGGTTTCACCCGGCGACAGCTTAAAGGTGCGGCTTACCGCCAAGCAGAAAGCGCGGCGCAACGATGAATACGGCGAAGTGCGCTGGGATGTCGGCGTCCACAATCAGGACGGCGAACAGGTGGCCGCGTACGAACTCCTGACCATGAACGCGATGTAAGCGGGCTCAGGCGGCGGCGCGGCGCTGCCAGTCGAACACCATGATCGCCGAAATGCCGCAGATCGCCAGAAGCGCAAGACCGAATGCGACGAGGCTGTCGCCGACGAGAACCACCGTCACGAGCGTGATCGCCGCCCCGCCGATCTGGCTGACGAAACCGTAGAGCGAGGCGGCGAAGCCGGCAATGTCGCCATGTGGCTCGAGGACCATCGCCGCTCCGTTGGAAAAGACGACGAGATAGCTCGTCGCAAACAGGATCATGATCGCCGTCAGCAGCGGTGCGGACACGAGCCCAGAAAACGTCACGACAAGCACGAGCAGCGCGGCGACGATCAGGATCGCGTTGGCGAGCAGCATCGCCCGCACGATGCCGAGCACGGGAATGATCCGGCGGTTGAGCACTTGCCCGATGATGATGCCGATCCCATGCAGCGCGAAGAACATCGCGAAGGCAGGACCGGTGACCGCGAAATTGGCCTCGTAGAGGCGCGGGAGCGCAGACAGGATCATCAGCATGGACGACATGATGACCGCCGAGACGATCAGGAACCGCCGCGATTGCGGATGGATGAAAAGCCGTTTGAACCGCCGCGCGAGAACGGCCGGACGGGTCGCCTCGGGAACCTTCTCGCCGATCGTCTCCGGCATCCGCCACAGCGCGGCGATGAGGCCGATGCCGAAGATTGCCAGAAATCCATAGATGGCGCGCCAACCGAACGGCGTCGCGATCGCGGCACCGACGAGCGGCGCAAGAATAGGCCCGACGGCAAAAATCGCACTGGCGAGCGCAAGATTGCGGCCGAGTTCCTGGCCGGAGAAAAGGTCCCGCAGGATGGTGCGCGCCAGCACGATCGCCGCCGCCGCACCGAGCCCCTGGAGTGCGCGCGCGGCAAGCAGGAGTTCGATGGTCGGCGCGAGCGCGCCAAGGAGGCAACCTGCCAGATAGACCGCGAGGCCGCAGGCAAGGGTGACGCGTCTTCCATAGCGATCCGACGCCGGCCCCCAGACGAGCTGCGCGATGCCGGCCGCAAGCATGTAAATGGCGATGGTCCACTGGACGAGCGCGTAGCGCGTGTCGAGCTCGGCAACGATGTCGGGAAAGGACGGCAGCGTGATGTCGACCGTAAATGACGAGATCGACATCAGCACGCCGCAATAGACGACGATCGCGCGCGGCGTCACCGGGTCCCGCGCGCTTGGAACTGGAGGCCATCAAGAAGCGCCGCTGCCGTCCGCAGCGATGCTCCCGCCGCCACGCTCATCTGCGGCAGCAGCATCCACTCGAGCGTCCACGCCGCGCCAGACCGTTCGTTTTCATGGACCAGCGACTGGTGCATGCCGGCAAGAAGCGTCGCGTTGAAACGCGCCAGCGTGACCAGCACCTCCGCCCCCACAGGGTTCTGCTTGTGCGGCATCGCGGACGAGCCGCCGCCGCCTGCAAGCTTCACCTCGCCGACCTCGTTCTGCGCCATCAGGGCGATGTCCTGCCCGATCTTGCCAAGGCTGCCGGTCACAAGCGACAGCCAACTGGCAAGCGCCGCCTGCCCGTCGCGCTCCGAGTGACGCGGATGGTCGACATCGCGAAGACCGAGTTCTTCTGCCAGGCGCGCACGCACCGCTGGCCCCTTGTCGCCCAGCTTTTCCAGCGTCCCGGCAGCCCCGGCGAATGAGAGCACGCGAATGCCGTGACGCACGCCTTCGAGCCGTTCCAGATGCCGTTCGAGCGGCAGCCGCCAACTTGCGATCTTGCGCGCTGCCGTCACAGGGATCGCCGCCTGCATGCGCGTGTGCGCCATGACCTCGGCGCTGCCCTGCGTGGCTTCGAGGCTTTGGAGCGTCGCCACGACGTCGCGCAGCCGCGTTTCCATGACCGCCAGCACGTCGCCCAACCGCAGCGCAAGGCTCGTGTCGATCGCATCCTGGCTGGTCGCGCCGAAATGCACCTTCTCGCCATGCGGCGTCTCGACGGTCTGACGCATCGCCTTGACGAGCGCCGGGATCACCACGCCGTCCCGCGCCACTCCGTCGCGCAGGGCGCTCATGTCGGGCTCGAAATTGGAAAGCCCCCGCTCGATGGCATCAACGGAATCGGAACCGATCACGCCCTCGGCCGCCTCCGCCCGCGCGAGCGCGATCTCGAACCGGACCATCGCGGCGATGTCGGCATCCGCGCTGAAACGTGCGGCGATCTCCACATCGCCCAGGAGGCCGGTCAGAAACGGATGATCGAAGGGCGAAGCGGACAATACGGACCTCAGATGTCGAAGAAGATCGTTTCCTTCTCCCCTTGGAGATGGATGTCGAACCTGTAGGTCGAACCCTCGCGCGGCGCAATCAGCGTGGACACCCGCACGCGGTGCTCCACGCGCGCCAGTACCGGATCTTCCCCGTTCGCCTTCTCCTCGTCGCCGAAATACATGCGCGTATGGAGGCCTATATTGATACCGCGCGCCACCACCCAGAATGTGATGTGCGGCGCCTGTTTGCGCCCGTCCTTGAACGGCACGCGACCGGGCTTGATCGTCTCGAAGCGGAACTCGCCCGTGTCCATGTCGGTCGGGCAGCGGCCCCAGCCGGTGAAATTGGCATCGGCCGAGCCGCGCATCTCGGACGGCGAATTGTAGAGCCCGTCGGCATCGGCCTGCCAGATTTCGATCAGCGCATCCTTGAGCGGCGTGCCGGTGCCGTCGAGCACGCGCCCGACGACCGTGATGCGCTCGCCCTTCGTCTTGTCGTTGACCATCGAGGTGCCGAGGTCCTGCGGATAGACGCCGCCGATTTCGGCGAAGTTCGGCGTCAGGCCGATATGGACGTAAGGCCCTGCCGTCTGCGACGCGCTTTCCTTGAGCTGGTTCAGTGGCTGGACCATGTCAATTTCCCTCCATGCGGTTCTCGAACAGCGTCGAGCGGCGTCCGCGCAGCACCATGTCGAACTTGTAGGCGCGCGAGTCCATGGGGATCGTCGCATTCATGTCGAGCGCGGCCGTCAGCCCCTCGATCGCCGCGCGGTCGTTGATCGTCTTCACGATCGGGCATTTCCAGATCAAAGAATCGCCCTCGAAATACATCTGCGTGATCAGCCGCTGGGCAAAGCCGTGGCCGAAAAGGGAGAAATGGATATGGGCGGGCCGCCAGTCATTGACGCCGTTCGGCCAGGGATAGGGGCCCGGCTGGATGGTGCGGAAGGAATAGTTGCCCTCCTCGTCAGTGATGGTGCGTCCGCAGCCGCCGAAATTCGGGTCGAGCGGCGCGACATAACCTTCCTTGCGGTGGCGGTAGCGCCCGCCGGCATTGGCCTGCCAGAACTCGAGCAGCGCACCCGGCACGCCCTTGCCGCGCTCGTCGAGCACGCGGCCATAGACGATGATGCGCGGGCCGATGGCCATTTCGCCCGGCTTGGCGAAATTGGTGATGAGATCGTTGTCGAGCTCACCGAGGATGTTGTGACCGAAGACCGGGCCGGTGATCTCCGATAGCGTGTTGTCGAGCGAAAGCAGCGCCTTTTGCGGCGAACGCAGGACGGATGTCTTGTACCAGGGCGTATAGGCCTGCGGATGCCATTCGCGGTCGCGCTGGAAAAACGCACCCGTTTCCGGCTTGCGGTTGGAAATCTGGCTGTCGCTCACGGCTTTTGCCCTCCGTCCATCTCGTCAAGTACCTGCTTGACGATCTTGATTGCATGATTGGCGCGCGGCACGCCGGCATAGATGGCGACATGCAGCATCGCTTCCATGATGTCGTCGCGCGAGGCGCCCGTATTGGCGGTAGCACGCGTGTGCAGCGCCAGTTCCTCGAAATTGCCAAGCCCCGCGAGCAATGCCAGCGTCATCATCGAGCGCTCGCGCTTCGTGATCGTGTCGCGCGACCAGACGTGCCCCCACGCCGCTTCGGTGATCAGCGTCTGAAACGGATCGTCATAGGCGCTCGCCTTCTTCGTGGCGGCATCGACATAGGATGCGCCGAGCACCGAGCGGCGCGTCGCCATGCCCTGCTGGTAGCGTTCGGATTTCTCGCTCATTTCACCTCCTCAGTATGGCAGGCCGACATAGTTCTCCGCCAGCGACGCCGAGGCCGCCTGCGAGTGCACCAGATAGTCGAGTTCGGCCTCCTGGATACGCTGTCCGAACGGACCCGTATCGTCAAAGCGGTGCATGGTCGAGGTCATCCAGGCCGAAAAGCGCTCCGCCTTCCAAACGCGCGCCAGCGCCATTTGCGAATAGGCATCGATGCCCGTATCCGATTTCTCGCCATAGTGCTCGCGCAGCCCGCCGAAGAGATAGCGCACGTCGCTCGCGGCAAGGTTCAGCCCCTTCGCGCCCGTCGGCGGCACGATATGCGCGGCGTCGCCGACGAGGAACAGACGCCCGAACCGCATCGGTTCGGCGACGAAGGAACGCAGCGGCGCGATCGACTTCTCGATCGACGGTCCGGTCGTCATCTTCTCGGCGGTCTCGGGCGGCAGGCGTCGGCGCAACTCGTCCCAGAAGCGGTCGTCCGACCATTCTTCGACCTTATCGTCGAGCGTGCACTGGACGTAATAGCGGCTGCGCGTGTGCGAGCGCATCGAGCAGAGCGCGAAGCCGCGCGGATGGTTGGCGTAGATGAGTTCGTGATGGACCGGCGGCACGTCGGCGACGATGCCCAGCCAGCCGAACGGATAGACCCGCTCGAACGTCTCGAGACCTTTGCCCTCGACCGCCTTGCGCGATGGACCGTGAAAGCCGTCGCAGCCGGCGATGAAATCGCAGTCGAGCCGGTGCGTTGCACCGTCCTTCTCATAGGTGACGTAAGGGTTGGAGCCGGCAAAATCGTGCAGCTGGACGTGATCGGCCTCGTAGATCGTGACGCCGTCGGTCGCCAGCCGCTTGTCCATCAGGTCGCGCGTGACCTCGGTCTGGCCGTAGACCATGACGCGCTTGGCCGTCAGTTCGTGCAGGTGGATGTTGTGGCGGCGTCCGTTGAAGGTCAGGTCGAAACCGTCATGTGGCAGCCCCTGGCGGCGCATGCGTTCGCCCGCGCCCGCCTCGTCGAGCATGTGCGTCGTGCCTTCCTCAAGCACGCCGGCCCGGATGCGTCCCAGCACATAGTCGCGCGTCTGCCGCTCAAGAATGACATTGTCGATGCCCGCATTGGTCAGAAGTTGGCCAAGCAGCAACCCCGACGGGCCAGAGCCTATGATGGCAACCTGCGTGCGCAATCGAAATCCTCCCTTGTCCTCGGCACGAGCAATGCCGCAAGGCGAAGGGCCGCTCAATGGACATTCGCCGCATCTGATTGCACAATCCGAACATGACGACCACGCGTTCCAAGATTCCTTCCTACCGCCTCTTTGGTGAACATCAGGACGATCCGGCCGATTTCTGGCTCCATTGCGAGCCGATTCCGGAGCGCACGCACCTGCACAATTGGGAGATAGCCCTGCACCGGCACGAGCAGTTCTTCCAGCTCTTCCTTCTGCCGCAGGGTTCGGGCGAGATCGTCTCGCAGGACGGTATCCTGTCCTTCGCGGCGCCGGTCATCCTGTTCATCCCGCCCGATGCCGGCCACGGCTTCCGCTTCACGCGCGACATCGACGGCCTCGTGGTCACCGCGCTCGCCGACCGCCTGCGCAGCTTGACGGCGGCCGATCGCGAAATCGCGCGCTTTGCCGAAAAACTGCGCATTGTCGCCGTCGCCGGCGAAGATGGCACCCACGCTGCCAGCGCGATTGAAAGGATCGATGCTGAACTGTCGGGCCGCTCGATCGGCCGCTCTCTCTTACTCGAGCCCTTGATGACGCAGGCACTCGTCGCCTTGACCAGGGCCTCGCGCCCCGGTGACGGGCTGCAGGAAAAGGACCGCGATCTCGCCCGCATCGAGGAACTGCTGACGATCGTCGACACGCATTTCCGCGAGCGCCACCCCGTCGGCTTCTACGCGGGCCGGCTCGGTGTCTCCGCCGCGCATCTCAACCGCATCGCCCGCAGCGCAACGGGCGTGTCGATCCAGAACCTGATCGACCGGCGCACCCTCGAAACCGCCCGGCGCGACCTGATCTTCACCCCGACCCCCATCAGCAAGATCGCCTATTCGCTCGGCTTTTCCGATCCGGCCTACTTCAACCGCTTCTTTCGCAAGCAGACCGGCCTTACCCCCGGCGCCTTCCGCGACCGCGAGCGCCGGCGCCTCTCCGATTGAACGAAAAAGGGGCGGTCGCCCGCCCCTTTCAATAATCCACCCTTGCAATCACCTAGTCGAGTTGATCGGTGACGACCGTCGAGAATGCGCCTTCCGGCTCCTTGGTGATGGCCGGATTGTCGGGCGAGACCGCCGAAAGCAGCGTCTGCACGGTCTGCTCGTAGGAAGCCGGGTCGAGTGCTGGGCTCTCGCCGACGAGGTCGGCGGCGACTTCCACCTGCCAGACCTGGCTTTCCTCAGTGAGCGCACCGGAAAGATCATTGTCGAGGACGATGCCCGCGGCTTCGTCGACATTTTCCTTGGCGTATTCCCAGCCACGCATGGAGGCACGCACGAAGCGGACCATCTGATCGACGAATTCGGGATCCTCGAGCCTGTCTTCCATGACGTAGAGCCCGTCCTCCAGCATGCCGACGCCTTCGTCCGCATAGTTGAAGACCTTGAGGCTGTCTTCGGGAACGCCCGCGTCGAGAAGCTGCTTGAACTCGTTGTACTTCATCGTGGAGATGCAGTCGGCCTGGTTCTGCAGCAGCGGGTCGACGTTGAAGGCCTGGCGCAACACTTCCACGCCTTCCGCGCCGCCTTCGGTCGGCAGGTCGAGCTTGGCCATCCAGGCATAGAACGGATATTCATTGCCGAAGAACCAGACACCGAGCTTCTTGCCCTTGAAGTCGTCGGTCGACTGGACGCCGCTCTGTTCGGAGCAGACGAGTTGCAGCGCCTGGCTTGCAAAAGGCTGCGCGATGTTGACGAGCGGCACGCCGCGTTCGCGCGCGGCAAGGCCGGCCGCCATCCAGGTCGTGATCACATCGGCGCCGCCGCCGGCGATCACCTGCTCGGGCGCAATGTCCGGCCCGCCGGGATTGATCGTGACGTCGAGCCCTTCCTCCTCGTAGAAGCCCTTGTCCTTGGCGACGAGATAACCGGCGAACTGGCCCTGATTGACCCACTTCAGCTGGAAGGTGATCGGGTCGAGATCCTGCGCCATGGCCGGCAGCGCGGCCATCGCGAAGGTGGAGGCGAGAACCCCCGCAGCAAGCTTAATCATGTCATTCCCCTTTTTTTCTTAGTTTCACGTCTTTCCACCACGGATCGACGGATGCCAGAAGGTCACGCCGCGCTCGATGAGCGCGATGAGACCATAGAAGACCGAGCCGGCGAGAGCGGCCACCGCGATTTCAGCCCAGACCATGTCGACGTTCAAGCGTCCGATGGCGGACGAGATGCGGAATCCCATCCCCACCACCGGCGTGCCGAAGAACTCCGCGACGATCGCGCCGATCAGCGCCAGGGTCGAGTTGATTTTGAGCGCGTTGAAGATGAAGGGCCAGGCCGCGGGCAGACGCAGCTTGAAGAGCGTCGCCCAATGGCCGGCCGCATAGGTGCGCATCAGGTCGCGCTCCATCTGGTTGGACGCGTTGAGCCCGGCCACGGCGTTCACCAGCATGGGGAAGAAAGTCATCACGACGACGACGGCTGCCTTGGACTGCCAGTCGAAGCCGAACCACATCACCATGATCGGTGCGATGCCGACGAGCGGCAGGGCAGAGACGAAATTGCCGACCGGCAGCAGCCCGCGTTTCAGGAACGGCGAGCGGTCGATGAGAATTGCGACGACGAGGCCGGCCAGGCACCCGATCGCATAGCCTGGCAGGACCGAGCGGATGAAGGTCTGATGAAAGTCCGCCCATAGCGTCGGTACCGAGGAAACGATCCGCGCCCAGATCGCGCTCGGCGGCGGCAGGAGCACCGTCGGGACATTGAAACCCCGCGCCAGCCCCTCCCAAAGCACCATCAACGCGGCGCCAAAGAGCAGCGGCACGATGAAATTGATCGCCCGCGCGGCCGTACCTCGCGCACGCAGGCGCACCAGCCATTCGTTGATCGCCCAGGCGACCAGCCAGAAGGCGACGGCTCCAACGACAAGCGGCGCGTTCATGGCCGCACCCCCGTGCGTGCGAGGACAATGCGCTGGAGAATGCCGATGACGAGGATGAGCGTGGCGGAAAGCGCCGCGGCCATCAGGAGCGCCGACCAGATCTGCACCGTCTGCCCGTAATAGGAGCCCGCGAGAAGCCGCGAGCCGAGCCCTCCCGCCGCCCCGGTCGGCAGTTCGCCCACGATCGCACCGACGAGGCTTGCCGCGACGCCCACCTTCATCGAGGTGAACAGATAGGGCAAGGCGGACGGAAAGCGCAATTTCCAGAAGGTCTGGTTTTGGCTCGCGTTATAGGTGCGCATCAGGTCGAGCTGGATCGTGTCGGGGCTGCGAAAGCCCTTCACCATGCCGACGACGACGGGGAAGAAGGACAGGTAGGTGGAGATCAGCGCCTTCGGCACAAGCCCGGTCATGCCGATCGAGGCGAGCACAACGACGACCATCGGCGCGATGGCGAGGATCGGGATCGTCTGCGAGGCGATGATCCACGGCATCAGCGAGCGGTCCATCGCGCGGTTATGCACGATCAGGACGGCGAGCAGGATGCCCAGTGCCGTACCCATGAGGAAGCCGAGCAGTGTCGCCGAAAGCGTAATCCAGGCATGGTAGACGAGGCTTCGCCGCGAGGTCACGTTCTGCCCCACGACCGAGTTCCAGAGTTCCACGGCGACCTGATGCGGTGCGGGCAGAAGCGGCCGGTCCTGGCTCATCGTGCCGGCGAGGAAGTCGATCCACGTCCAGCCGCCCTCGCCCCGCGAGAAGATTTGCAACTGCCACGCTGCATTGAGCCAAACTGCGGCTAGGTACCACACGGCAAGAATCGCGAGTACGACGATCAGCACGGGCACCGCCGTGCCCTGGCTGATGCGGGCCCAGAAGCCGCTGCGGCCGACGCCGCCACCTGGAACGGCGATGGCAGTCATGTCCTGCCCTCACTCATAGCTGTGCCCCGTCCGCAGCCCCTCGCGCACCCGCGCCGCAATCGCCAGGAACTCCGGCGTCTCGCGAATGTCGAGCGGGCGTTCGGCCGGCAGCGTGCTTTCGATCACATCGGTCACGCGCCCTGGCCGCGGAGACATCACGACGATCTTCGTCGACAGATAGACAGCCTCCGGGATCGAGTGGGTGACGAAGCAGATCGTCTTGTTCGTGCGCGCCCAAAGCTGCAGCAACTGCTCGTTCAGGTGATCGCGCACGATCTCGTCGAGCGCGCCGAAGGGCTCGTCCATCAGGAGCAAATCGGCATCGAAAGCCAGCGCACGCGCGATCGAGGCCCGCTGCTGCATGCCGCCCGACAATTGCCATGGATACTTTTTCTCGAAGCCGGTCAGATTGACCAGATCGAGCGTGCGCGCGACACGGGCCTTCCGCTCGTCGCGCGAATGGCCCATGATTTCGAGCGGCAGCGCGACATTGCGTTCGATGGTGCGCCACGGATAAAGCGCCGCCGCCTGAAAGACATAGCCATAGGCCCGGCTGCGCCGCGCCTCCTCGGGCGTCATGCCATTGACCGAGATCGTGCCTGCGGTCGGCTGTTCGAGATCGGCGATGACGCGCAGGAACGTGGTCTTGCCACAGCCCGACGGCCCGATGAACGACACGAACTCGCCCTTGCGGATGTCGAGATCGACCTCGGACAGCGCATGCACCGGTCCGTCATTGGTCTCGAAGGTGAGGCCAAGGCGGTTGGCGGAGATGACCGTGTCGGAAATGGGTTTCATGAGCATGGATGACCGCTCTGACGCGCCACCGTCGGCAATTGACGGCGCGCGCTCTGGAAGGAAAGGATATGAAATTCGCATAGGCCATGCGCCGTGCCAAGAACAGTGAGGAGCAAGGATGTCCCCATCATCCGCAAAGGCCTGCCGGCTCGTGCGCGCAAGAACGAATTTCGACGGCCGTCAGGGGCTGACTTACGCCGAGGGCATCACGGCCGAGAGCGTCGGCGCAACCGGCCTGTCGATGCACCTCGTCACGATCCCGCCCGGCGCGCGCGCCAAGGCGCATCTGCACGAGAGCCACGAGACGGCGATCTTCGTGACGGCGGGAACCGCGCGCACCTGGTATGGCGAGCGGCTTGAGCACCAGGTCGACATGGGCGCCGGCGACATGCTCTACATTCCCGCCGGCCTGCCCCATCTGCCGGTCAACATCGGCGCCGAGCCCTGCACGGCGGTGATCGCGCGCACCGATGCGAACGAGCAGGAAGCTGTCAGGCTCCTTCCCGAACTCGACGCACTCGTGCCCTGAGGCCCGATGCCGGGAACGCCCGGCACCGTAGATGGTCCGAGCCGATCCCATGGATCAAACCCCGCTGGCTGGAATGCCCGAGCGCTCGATCTTGCGCGGCGCGACGACCTGCTTCCATGTCGAAAGCGCCTGGCTGACGGACGTTTTCGCCTCGCGCGCTACGAACTTGCCGTGGCCCGGCTTCGCCTTCACCTCGCCGTTCTCGATGGCGACCTCGCCGCGCGTGAAGACGGTGCGCGGCAGGCCCTTCACCTCGATGCCCTCGAAGACATTGTAGTCGATCACCGATTGCTGGCTCGAGGCGGAAATCGTCTTGGTCTTTTCCGGGTCCCAGATGACGATGTCCGCATCTGCGCCTTCTACGATCGCCCCCTTCTTCGGATACATGCCGAAAATCTTGGCGGTGTTGGTCGAGGTCGCTGCGACGAACTCGTTCATCGTCAGGCGGCCGGTGTTGACGCCGAAAGTCCACAGAACCGGCATCCGGTCTTCCAGGCCGCCCGTTCCGTTCGGAATCTTGGTGAAGTCGCCGACGCCGGTGCGCTTCTGCTCGGTCGTGAAGGCGCAATGGTCGGTCGCGACCACCTGCAGCGAGCCGGCCGAAAGGCCCGCCCAGAGCGAATCCTGGTGCTGCTTGGAGCGGAAGGGCGGGCTCATGACGCGCCGCGCGGCGTGGTCCCAGTCCTTGTCGAAATACTCGGTCTCGTCGAGGACGAGATGTTGCACCAGCGGTTCGCCATAAACGCGCATGCCCTTCTGGCGCGCGCGGCGGATCGCCTCGTGGCTCTGCTCGCACGAGACATGCACGACATAGAGCGGCACGCCCGCCATGTCGGCGATCATGATGGCGCGGTTTGCCGCCTCGCCCTCCACTTCCGGCGGGCGGGAGTAGCTGTGCGCCTCAGGTCCGTTGTTGCCAGCCGCCAGCAGCTTCTGCTGCAACTGCGCGACCACATCGCCGTTCTCAGCGTGGACCATCGGCAGCGCGCCGAGCTCGGCGCAGCGCTGGAACGAGGAATACATCTCGTCGTCGTCCACCATCAGCGCGCCCTTGTAGGCCATGAAATGCTTGAACGAGGTGATGCCCTTCTCGACGACGGCCGGCATCTCGTCGAACACCTTCTCGCCCCACCAGGTGATCGCCATGTGGAAGGAATAGTCGCACGCCGCCCTGGTCGACTTGTTGTCCCACATCTGCAGCGCCTCCATCAGCGACTGCTCGGGGCTTGGCAGGCAGAAGTCGATCACCATCGTGGTGCCGCCGGCCAGCGCCGCGCGGGTGCCGCTCTCGAAATCGTCAGCCGAATAGGTGCCCATGAAGGGCATTTCCAGATGCGTGTGCGGGTCGATGCCGCCGGGCATCACATAACAGCCCGTAGCGTCGAATTCCTCGTCGCCGGAAAGGTTCTGCCCAATCTCGGCGATCGTCTCGCCGTCGATCAGGATGTCGGCCTTCCAGGTGCGGTCGGCGGTGACGATGGTTCCGTTCTTGATGACTTTCGTCATTCTCGTTCCCCTTGAATTTCCCGCTTCTGCGAGCAGGCTGATTTCAAAACGCTCAGGCGGGGACGCCCACCCTTTATCCCTCCCCACAAGGGGGAGGGAGTCGCCGACGTGCGCTCAATATTCGAGCTTGGCGCGAGGCCTCAATTCATGGCTCAACGCTGACGTCCTCCCTCCCCCTTGTGGGGAGGGATAAAGGGTGGGGGTACTGAAGCCCCGGCCCTTCACTCCACGATCTCCGCCGTCTCGACGACGGCGTGAAAAAGCACGTCGGCGCCCGCGCGTGCCCAATCCTTGGTGATCTCTTCCGCCTCGTTGTGGCTCAGCCCGTCGACGCAGGGGCACATCACCATGGCGGTGGGCGCAACGCGGTTGATCCAGCAGGCGTCATGTCCGGCGCCAGAGACGATGTTGCGGTGGCTGTAGCCCAGACGTTCGGCCGCATCGCGAATGGCGCTCACGCAGCCCTCGTCGAAGGTGACGGGATCGAAATGCCCCACCGCCTCAACGTCGCAGGCGATGTCGAGCGCTTCGCAGATCGTCGCAGCCCCGTCCTCGATCCGCTCGCGCATCTGCGTCAGCGTGTCGAGGTCGGGCGAGCGGATGTCGACCGTGAAGACGACCTTGCCGGGAATGACGTTGCGCGAGTTCGGATAGACCTCGACATGGCCGATGGCGCCGACGGCATCGGGCTGGAAATCCATTGCGACTTCGTGGACGAGTTCGGTGATCCGCGCTATGCCGAGGCCGGCATTGCGCCGCTTTGGCATCGGCGTGGAGCCGGTGTGCGCATCCTTGCCCGTCAGCGTGAACTGAAGCCACCAGAGCCCCTGACCGTGGGTGACGACGCCGATATCGATGCCCTCGTCCTCGAGGATCGGTCCCTGCTCGATATGGAGTTCGAAGAACGCCTTCATCTTGCGCTGGCCGACTTCTTCCTCGCCCTTCCAGCCGATGCGTTCCAGTTCGTCGCCGAACCGCTTGCCCTTGGCGTCCGTGCGGTCATAGGCCCAGTCGAGGTCGATCTCGCCGGCAAAGACGCCCGACGCGATCATCGCCGGCGCGAAGCGCGTGCCTTCCTCGTTCGTCCAGTTGGTGACGACGATCGGATGCTTGGTCTTGATGCCCAGATCGTTCATCGAACGGATCACCTCGAGCCCGCCGAGGACGCCGAGCACACCGTCGAACTTGCCGCCGGTCGGCTGCGTGTCGAGATGGCTGCCGACATAGACCGGCAGAGCGTCGGGGTCAGTGCCCTCGCGGCGCGCGAACATCGTGCCCATCTGGTCGACGGCAACGCTCAAGCCCGCATCCTCGCACCAGCGCTTGAACAGATGCCGGCCCTCGCCATCCTCGTCCGTCAGCGTCTGGCGGTTGTTGCCGCCGGCAATGCCGGGTCCGATCTTCGCCATTTCCATCAGCGAATCCCACAAACGGTCTGGATTGATTCGCAGATTCTCGCCCGGCGCTGCCATGCTTGTCCCTTATGCTTTCAATTCGATTTCGACGAAGGACATCGCCGCATCGCCGCCATTGATGACGTTATGCTCGACGCCCTCGCTGCGGCGATAGGCGTCCCCCTCCTTGAATTCGACCCGGCGGCTGGTGCCGCCGGGCTCTTCCAGAAGCATCGCGCATGGCGTGATCGTGGTGATCACATAGTCCATGCCGTGCCGGTGCCAGCCCGTCTCGGCGCCGGGCGCAAAGTCCCACCGCGTGACGCGCACCTGGTCGTCGTCGACCAGGACCGCGTGAGTCGCCTGCGGGCGGGCCATTCTCAGGCGACCTCGTTGAGAACTGTGCGCACGCAATCGACGATCTCGTCGATCTGCCCCTTCTCGATGATGAGCGGCGGCGAGAGCGCGATGATGTCGCCGGTCGTGCGGATAAGCACGCCTTTCTCGAACGCCTTGACGAAGGCTGAGAAGGCCCGTTTGGTCGGCTCGCCCGCGATCGGCTGCAGTTCGATCGCGCCGACGAGGCCGATATTGCGGATATCGATGACGTTTGGCGCATCCTTCAGCGAATGGAGAGCATCCTCCCAATAGGGCGCAAGCTCGGCGCCGCGGGTGAGCAGTCCCTCTTCCTTGTAGGTGTCCAGCGTCGCGATGGCCGCGGCCGACGCGATCGGATTGCCCGAATACGTATATCCGTGGAAGAACTCGATCATGTGCTCGGGGCCGCTCATGAACGCGTCGTGGATTTCCGACGTCACGAACACTGCGCCCATCGGAATGACACCGTTGGTCACGCCCTTGGCGGTGGTGATGATGTCGGGCATCACGCCGAAATAGTCGGCCGCAAACGGCGTGCCGAGACGGCCGAAGCCGGTGATGACCTCATCGAAAATCAGCAGGATTCCATGCTTGGTACAGATGTCGCGCAGGCGCTTGAGGTAGCCTTGCGGCGGGATCAGGACGCCCGTCGAGCCGGCCACAGGTTCCACGATGACCGCCGCAATGGTCGAGGCGTCGTGCAGCGTGACGATGCGCTCCAGTTCGTCGGCAAGGTCCCCGCCATGTTCCGGCACGCCGCGCGTGAACGCGTTCTTTGCCGGCAGATGCGTGTGCGGCATGTGGTCGACGCCAGTGAGCAGCGTGCCGAACATCTTGCGGTTGGTCACGATGCCGCCGACCGAGATGCCGCCGAAATTGACGCCGTGATAGCCGCGCTCGCGGCCGATGAGGCGCGTGCGCGACCCCTGCCCCTTCACGCGCTGATAGGCGAGCGCGATCTTGAGCGCGGTCTCGACCGATTCCGAACCGGAATTGGTGAAGAAGACATGGTTCATGCCCTCGGGCGCGACGTCGACGAGGCGGTTCGCCAGTTCGAAAACGATCGGATGGCCCATCTGGAAGGCCGGCGCGTAGTCGAGTTCGGCGACCTGACGCTGCACGGCCTCCGTGATCTTCGGCCGGCAGTGACCGGCATTGACACACCAAAGGCCCGCCGTGCCGTCGAGGATTTCCCGCCCATCGGTCGTGCGGTAGTGCATGTCCTTGGCAGAGGCCAGCATGCGCGGCGCCTGCTTGAACTGCCGGTTGGCGGTAAACGGCATCCAGAATGCGGAAAGATCGTTCGGCGCCACGTTGAGCCGGTTCGACATGACCAAGCTTCCCCTTTTTCGTGTTCCCTTTTCGGCCAACGCTTGGTGTACCGGACGCAGTCGTGCTACGCATTTTTGACCGATTGGACAAACGTTAGCACCGCCACCATGGCGGTCAAGGACATAGTAGGGGAAATGGCGCTGCATCCTCGCGCTCCACACGCAATGAGCGACTGGTCCAGTCAATTGGTCCAGCGGAGTTGTGCTCATGGACGCTGAAGCGCCCGTCCGCCGTCGCCGCACGCGCATCCAGACCGAGAAACGCGAACTGATCCTCGATGCCGCGCTCGACGTCTTTTCGCAGCACGGCTTTCGTGGCGCGACCATCGACCAGATCGCCGAGGCGGCCGGCATGTCGAAGCCGAACCTCCTCTATTACTTCCGCTCCAAGGAAGCCATGTTCACGACGCTGATCGAGCGCCTTTTGCAGACATGGCTCGCGCCGCTGCGCGAACTCGACGACATCGGCGACCCGATCGGAGAGTTGCGCTCCTACATTCGCCGCAAGCTCGAGATGGCCCGCGACTATCCGCGCGAAAGCCGCCTCTTTGCAAACGAGATCCTGCAGGGCGCGCCGCGCATCCAGCACCTGATCGAGGGCGAACTGAAGCCCCTCGTCGACGAGAAGGCCGCGCTCATCAAGGGTTGGATGAAGGCTGGCAAGATCGCCAAGACCGACCCCTGGCACCTCATCTTCTCGATCTGGGCGACCACGCAGCACTACGCCGATTTCGACGTTCAGGTCCGTGCGGTCCTCGGCCCGGATAGAGGCGGCGACGGCCGCTTCGAGGATGCCGCGCGCTATCTGGAGCAGTTGTTTCTGGAGGGGTTGCGGCCGAAGGGGTGACCCGCGACCTCAGGCAGCGTGGATGTCGAGCCTCTCGATGGCAGAGTAGTCTGCGTCGGCCATTGCTTTCGAAAGATCGTAGCTGTCCTGCAGCCGCATCCAGAAGACCGCGGACATCCCGAGCACCTTCTCCAGCCGGATAGCCGTGTCGGCGGTGACTGACCGCTACCCCTTGACGATGCCCGTGATCCGATTGGCTGGCACGCCCATCTGCCGCGCGAGCGCACGCGCCGAAAGCTGCATGGGCAGCAGGAATTCCTCGTTGAGCATTTCACCTGGATGAGTCATGATCCGTGCCATACCAAACTCCGTCAATGATAGTCGACGACGCAGACATCGTAGGCGTCGTCAACTTCCCATCGAAAGCACAGGCGATACTGGTCGTTGATCCTGATGCTCCATTGCCCATCGCGATCACCTCGCGAGCGTTCCAACCGATAGCCCGGCGGCACCGCGAGATCAGAGATGCCCGCGACGTTGTTGAGTTGATCGAGTTTGCGAAGGGCGGGCTTCTCGATCATTCGCCAATTCCGGTGGCAGATTCCATCCTGAAACAGGGCTTCCCTATGCCGGCCGGCGAAGCTTCTGATCATGTTACGCCAAGCATAACAGCTCCAATCGCCATCTTGAACGTCAGCGATCCGGCGCCATCGCCAACACGATGAGCGCCGCCGTCGTCACCAACGCACCGGCCGCCACCGCCCCGCTCGCCCAGCCATGGCCGAGCAGCCCTTCGTAAAGAATGATGAAGGACGGCGTGAGATACGTGTAGGCCATCACCTTGGCCGCCGGCAGGCGCATGGCGCCGAACTGGACGAGGAACGTCGTGCCCGCCGTGGTGAAGACGGCGAGATAGGCGACCGCGATCCAGACGATCGGCGGCAGCGCGGACCAGTCGGTCTCGACAAGTTCGGGCACCGAATAAAGCGCGATCCAGCTTCCCGTCGCGAACAAGGTCCACAGCGTGAAGACCGGCAGCGCCTCTCCCCGATTGAGCCGGCGCACCAGCGGCGCATAGGCCGCGTGGCAGGCGACGCCGATGAGGAAGATCAGTTCGCCGAGCCCGAGATCGAAGGCAAGCAACGCTCTCACATCGCCGCGAAAGATGACCCAGACCGCCCCGCAGGCTGCCACGACGAGGCCGATGAGCACGATGGCACGGGGCTTTTCGCCAAGGAAGAGCAGCCCGAACCCCGCTGCCATCAGCGGCATCAGCGTGAACACCGCGCCCGTCGCCACGGGCGTCGTCAGGCGCAGCGCGATGAACATGGTGATGAAGAACACCGCCATCAGGAAGCCGAGCACCGCATAGCGCCAGACCTCGCGCGGTGCCGGGATGCGCCCGTTGTTCAGAAGAGCCACGGCGCTCGCCATCACGCAGATGCCGAAGACGAAGCGCACCGCGTTGATCGCGCCGGGGCCGATATGAGGCGCGGCCATCGCGCCGATCGAATAGGAGCCCGAGACGAGCGCGGCAAAACAGAGCATCGCCAGATGGCCGATGAGCTTGTCGCGCCCTTCGGCGTGCGCACGCTTGATTGAAATGTCCGCCACGCGGCCTCCTCGCCAAACAAATCGGGCGCGGTTGCCCGCGCCCGATACAATTCACATGAGAACTTTTGCGCGCGCAAGGCTACTCGGCTGCAACCTTTGCGGCAGGATTGTTCGGATGCGTGGTCCAGTTGGCATAGACCGGCGAAACCGTCCTGTCGGTGCGCTGGTCGAGCGCGCCGGCCGCCAGCGCCTCCATGGTGATGCAGCTTTCGACCGGGCAGACATTGACGCACAGATTGCAGCCCACGCACTCCGCCTCGATCACCTCGAAGTGCCGCTTGCCGTCCACCATGCTGGTGATCGCCTGGTGCGAAGTATCCTCGCAGGCGATGTGGCAGCGACCGCACTTGATGCACAGATCCTGGTTGATATGCGCCTTGGTGACGTAGTTGAGGTTGAGATACTGCCAGTCGGTCACGTTCGGCGTCGCGCGGCCGATGATGTCGTCGAGAGTGCGATGACCCTTCTCGTCCATCCATTCCGAAAGGCCGGTAATCATTTCCTCGACGATCTTGAAGCCATAGGTCATCGCCGCCGTGCAGACCTGCGCGGTGCCGGCGCCAAGCGCCAGGAACTCGGCCGCATCGCGCCAGGTGGTGATGCCGCCAATCGCCGAAATCGGCAGGCCGCGCGTTTCGGGATCGCGGGCGATTTCCGCCACCATGTTCATGGCGATTGGCTTGACCGCCGGCCCGCAATAGCCGCCATGCGTGCCCTTGCCGTCAATGGTCGGCTCGGGCGCGAAGCTGTCGAGATTGACCGCAGTGATCGAGTTGATCGTGTTGATCAGCGACACCGCATCCGTCCCGCCGGCATGGGCGGCCCGCGCGGGCTTGCGGATGTCGGTGATGTTGGGCGTCAGCTTGGTGATGACCGGCATGCGCGTATACTGCTTGCACCAGCGCACGACCATTTCGATGTATTCGGGAACCTGCCCGACGGCCGCCCCCATGCCACGCTCGCTCATACCGTGCGGACAGCCGAAATTGAGCTCGATGCCGTCCGCCCCGGTCTCCTCGACCAGCGGCAGGATCGACTTCCATGCATTTTCCTCGCACGGAACCATGATCGAGACGACCATCGCCCGGTCGGGCCAGTCGCGCTTGACCTGCTTGATCTCGCGCAGGTTCGTCTGCAGGTCGCGGTCGGTGATCAGCTCGATATTGTTGAGGCCCAGCAGCCGCCGGTCCGCTCCCCAGATCGCGCCATAGCGCGGGCCATTGACGTTGACGACGGGCGGGCCTTCCTCGCCCAGGGTCTTCCACACGACCCCGCCCCACCCCGCCTTGAAGGCGCGCACGACGTTGTACGCCTTGTCGGTCGGCGGGGCCGACGCCAGCCAGAACGGATTGGGCGACTTGATGCCGACGAAATTCGAACGAATGTCTGCCATGCTCATGCCCTCCCATTGGAGATAAGCGCCCGATGAATGCTCTCCGCCGCGTCGCGGCCATGAGCGACGGCGGAGACCGTCAGATCGTCGCCGCCGAAGATGCAGTCGCCGCCGGCCCAGATCTTCGGCGCCGAGGTGCGGCCTTCGTCGTCGACCTTGATGCGACCGGCCTCCATCGCGATTGCAGACCCCGAGCCGTTGAGCGGCATCGGATCGAAGGTCTGGCCGATCGCCTTGAACACCTGGTCGGCGTCGATCCGCACCATCTCGCCGGTGCCGGCAACGCGGCCGTCGCGGATTTCGGTGTATTCGAGTTCGATTCCCGTCACCTTGCCGTTCGCGGCCAGGATACGCACCGGTTTCAGCCAGTGGCGGATGGTGACGCCTTTCGACGCCGCCAGGTCCTGCTCGAATTCCGAGGCGTTCATATGCGCCTTGCCGCGGCGATAGGCGATGGTCACCTGCTCGGCGCCGAGAAGCTTGGACTGGACCGCGGCATCGACCGCCGTCATGCCGCCGCCAATGACGACGACCCGCCGGCCGACCTGCAATTGCGACAGGTCGGGCGCCTGGCGAAGGGCGGCGATGAAGTCGACCGCGTTTTCCACGCCTTCGAACTCCTCGCCATCCGCCTGCAAGGCGTTGACGCCCGTCAGGCCTGCGCCGACGAAGACCGCATCATGGGTCGCGGCAAGCTCGGAGAGCGCGAAGTCGCGGCCCATCATCTGACCGTTCTTCACTTCGATATTGCCGATGCCAAGCACGTAGTCGACTTCCGCCTGCGCGAAGCCCTCGGGCGCCTTGTAGGCCGCGATGCCGTATTCGTTGAGCCCGCCCGGCTTGGGCCGCGCTTCGTAGATGGTGACGTGATGGCCGTGCATGGCGAGGCGATGCGCGCAGGCAAGGCCGGCCGGCCCGGCGCCCACCACCGCGACCTTGCGCCCGGTCGACGCCGCCGGCTGGTAGAACTGGACGCCCCGCGACATCGCCGTGTCGGTGGCGTAGCGTTGCAGCCGGCCGATCTGCACAGGCTTGCCTTCGGCAACCTCGCGCACGCAGACCTCTTCGCATAAGGTCTCGGTGGGGCAGACGCGAGCGCACATGCCACCAAGAATGTTCTGGTCGAAAATCGTCTTCGCCGCGCCGAGCGGATTGCCCGTCGAGATCTGCCGGATGAACATCGGAATGTCGATCGAGGTCGGACAGGCCTGCATGCAGGGCGCGTCGTAGCAGAAATAGCACCGGTCGGATTCGACCAGCGCCTCGTGCCGGTCGAGCGGCGGATGCAGGTCCGCGAAGTTCTTCGGATACTGGTCGGGGGCCAGCCGCTGCGCGGCAATCCCCTCTTTATAGAGGCCTTCAGCCATCGGGTTCCCCATTATTGGTTTTCCCGAAGGCTAACACGGATTCTTTTTTTATCAATCGGTCAAAAATTGGCGCAAATCAAACAAGTCGCTGATTAATATGAGTAATTTTGTCCAGTTATTCCGCCTTGGCGGATGCCCCGTCTCGCGCTAAGCAGGACGCATGAAAGAGTTCGTCTTCGCAGCCCCCGCCCAGCCCTCGCTCGCCATTGCCGGCAGCCACCAGCGCTTTCCCATCCGCCGCATCTTCTGCGTCGGCCGCAACTATGCGGCGCACGTGCGCGAGATGGGAAATGACGAGCGCGACCCGCCCTTCTTCTTCATGAAGCCGGCGGATGCGGCGTTCGACGCGGCTGGCGACATCCCCTATCCGCCGCTGACGACCAATTTGCATCACGAGGTCGAACTCGTCGTCGCCATCGGGAAAGTGGGCCGCGACATCGCACCGAATGACGCGCTGGATCATGTCTGGGGCTATGGTGTCGGAATCGATCTGACCCGTCGCGACCTTCAGGAAGAAGCCAAGAAAGCCGCCCGTCCCTGGGAATGGGCCAAGGCCTTCGATCAGTCTGCGCCGATCTCGCCGCTTGTCCCGGCCGATGGCATAGGCCATCCGGCATCGGGCAAAGTCTGGCTGTCGGTCAATGGCGCTCCCCGACAGGAGGGCGACCTTGCCGAGCAGATCTGGCCGGTTGCGGACATCATCTCAATCGCCAGCCGATCCGTCGAACTGAAGGCCGGCGACCTGATCATGACCGGCACTCCGGCAGGTGTCGGAGCCCTCGTTCCCGGCGATAGCATCGAAGCAGGGATCGACGGAATCGGCGCGATCAGCGTGACGATCACCGGCTATCCCTGAACTCGATCGGGACCTGCAGCAGGCGCCGCAGGTCGTTCACACCCTTTCAGGCGTTGTCGCCACCGACCACGTCGCGCATCTTCTGCGCCTTGATGATCGAGCGGGCATACTGCTCCCAGGACGAGCGCAGGTGAAGCATCGTCGTCGTCAGGTTCTCGGCAACCGCTTCGAGTTCCTCGAGCGCCTTCAGGTTCCGGGAGAACTGGCCGGCGAGGTCTTCCGAAATGTCGCCCGCCTTGGTGGTGGCGATCATCGCCTTGAGAGCTTTGCCGGTGTCCTGTGCCTGGGGCACGATCTTGGCCAGTGTCTCGTAGGCGGCGTCATATTGCAGTTCCGCCGCTTCAAGCTGCGGACGCTGCTGGTCGAGAACGCGCAACATGTTGCGCCAGTCGCGCATGCGCCGGTCAAGGTCTTCGCTCAGGCCTGCAAAGCCGCCAGCGATTCGGCGCGGTGCGCGCGCCTGGTCGCCGAGCGCGCCCGGCAGGTTCATCTCGCGACGCGGACGCGCCGCTTCGCCAGTCTTGGCAGGATCGACACGAAGTGCTTCGGTCAAACCTGCATCAAGCGTCTTGATTGTGCTCTGTTCCACGGTGAACTCCACTTGAACTAGGACTTGTCAACTCTCAAATCGAAATTGCATGGAGTAGCTCAGACGCGCAACCATAACGTTAAAATCTGGTTAACATGCTGATTTGGCGGCGCTTGTCCGGTCAAGTAAACACCCGTCTCTTCGGGAATGGGGAACGACCCGGCATCACGATTTTTTTGCCCTTTTTCCCCATCTTTATTCGCATTGGCAGGCGACATCGGCCAAGACCTTCGATAGCTTTCGTTAACCATTCGGGGGAACGGGGTCGTCGTGAAGCCATACGCGCATAACGTATTGAATTCGCTTGCGGATTTGCAGGAGAAGGAAGCAGCGGCCTGGGGCCGTCGCGCTAGCGACGCCGCACGTTGGGGCCTCAGCGACGAGCATGCCGAAGCCCGCGGCCGCGCACAGTCGCACCGCGTGGAAGCGCTCGCCCTTCGAGCCGGAATCGAGCTCAGCGCCTGAGCGTCGGTCAGCCCCGCATTCGCGCAAAATCCGGATCGAACAGAACCGTGTCGAGCATCCGCGCGCGGTGCCTCCGCCCGAGGAATTCGATCTCGAACTCCTCCGTCTGGCCGGCGATCTCCTTGAGCACATAGCCCATCGCGACGGACTTGCCCGCGTGATGCGCATAGCCGCCCGACGTCACCCAGCCCTTGACTTCGCCGCGATGCCAGATCGGCTCGTCGCCGATGACGTCGGCATCGACAGCGTCGACCACGAAGGAACGCAGCCGAAGCTTGCCACCCTCCCGCTTCTCGGCCTGCGCCGCGCTCTTTCCGATGAAGTCGGTAGCCTTGTCATAGGCGACGAAGCGGTCGAGCCCGGCTTCCAGCGGCCCGTAGATCGGTCGATATTCGCGCGCCCAGGAGCCGTAGCCCTTTTCGAGGCGCAGCGCATTCAGCGCCCGCGCGCCGAAGAGCCCCATGCCGAACTCCTCGCCTGCGCCGAGCAGCGCATCGAGCACGTGCCGCTGATGCTCCGGTGCCATCCAAAGCTCGTAGCCGAGGTCGCCCGTATAGCTCACCCGCCCGACGAGGCACGGGGCCATCGCGACATCCATCGTCCTGATTGCCATGAACGGAAGCGCCGCGTTCGCGACATCGGCGCGCGTGACCTTCTCCAGAACCCGCCGCGCATCCGGTCCCGCGATCGACAGCCCCACCTTGCCGAGCCCCAGCGCCTCCACGCGTACCGAGCCGTCCACTGGGAGATGCCGCTCGAACCAGCGCATATGAAACTGCTCGGCGACGCCGGAGCCGAAGATGAGGTATTCTGCGGGGTCCGAGCCCGGCATACCCCCAGCCCGCATCGCTCCCCACAAGGGGGAGAGAGACGTTGTCGTCGTCGCCTTTGCCTCCTCGTTTCCGCCCAGCTTAGACGGGGTAGATGTTAGCTCCCCGCCGGCGCCCCCCTCCTCCTTGTGGGGCGGGGTAAGGGGTGGGGGTACGGCCTCGCGCCGCCCCTTCAAACAAGCAACCGTAAAATCCCCGATCAACCCGCCATCGTCCTTCAGCATCGGCGCCAGCGTCATCCGCCCCGGCTTCGGCAACCGACAGGCGAGCATCCGGTCCAAGAATGCCTCGGCTCCCTCCCCCGTCACACGATACTTCGCGAAGCTGGAGATCTCCGACAGCCCGACGCGTTCGCGCACCGTCGCCACTTCACGAGCCACATGTTCGAAATCGGTTGAGCGGCGCCACGAGAAATCGTCCTTGACGCCTGCCGGCGCATACCAGAGCGGCACTTCGAGCCCATAGGCCGCGCCCCACTGCGCCCCCTTTATGGATGGCCCGCCCCTCCCGCCGGAGCCTGTGTAGGATGCCGGTGTTCAAGAGAGGAAGGAGCGAACCATGAGCATAGTGATCCTTGGCATTGATCTGGGCAAGAACAGCTGCAGCG
>NZ_JAAAMH010000001.1 GCF_024105655.1 Aliihoeflea sp. 40Bstr573 | reverse complement strand
CTCAACGACCATGCCCGAAAATTAGGTCGAAAGGAGGGCCGGCCACCGAGTGATATCCTCGGCGCTTACCAAATCGTAGGACTATGGCGCAAATGTAGTGCTCATCATTATCGGTCGCGGCCCGCCAGCGCTCCTTTGTATCGTAGCGAATCGTCGCTCATGTCATGTCCGTGCACTAATGCCGGAGCGGCGGCTTTCGCGATACAAGAGCGTCGGCGGGCGCGTGAGAGGCGGGCAAGGCTTTAGCGGTTACCCGCGGGGTGAGGTAGCCGTGTCGACCACCTACCCCATTGCGGCGCTCAAAAAGTCTTCATCACCACTTCCAACAAGCCTCAGCCAAGCACTTCTTTGACTGCCTGCGCCGTCGCGTCCACGATCTGGTCAGCTTCAGACGTGCTCAGGCAGAGAGGCGGGGCGAAGCCGATGATGTCGCCTTGCGGCATGGCGCGTGCGATTACGCGGCGCTTGAGCAATGCGGCGGCGATTGCCGGGCCGACCTTTCTCGCAGGATCGAAGGATGTCCGTCCGCGGCGGTCGGCGATGAATTCCACCGCGCAAAGCATGCCCTCTCCGCGGACATCGCCGACGTGGGCATGGTCGCCAAGGGCCTCCTTCATCGCCTGGTTCAGGTAGGCTCCGGTTTCTCCGGCATTCTGAACCAGTCCAAGCGTGTCGATCAGTTTGAGATTCGCGATACCGGCCGCGGCCCCGATGGGGTGTGCCGAATAGGTCCAGCCATGGCCGATGGGGCCGTTCTCGTCAGTGCCCTGCTCGAGGACCTTCCAGACCTTCTGCGAGATGATCGATCCGGAGAGCGGCGCATAGGCCGAAGTCAGGCCCTTGGCGATGGTGATGATGTCCGGCGCGATGCCGTAGTGGTCGGAGCCGAACATGGTCCCAAGACGCCCGAAGCCGGTGACGACCTCGTCGGCGATCAGCAGGATGTCATGCTTCTTCAGCACCGCCTGGATCGCCGCCCAGTATCCGGCAGGCGGCGGCACGATGCCGCCGGTTCCCAGAACCGGCTCGCCGATGAAGGCAGCGATCGTGTCCGCGCCTTCTTTCTCGATAAGTTCTTCTAGCGCGCGGACGCAGTGCGCGACGAAGTCCGCTTCGCTCATCGCACTGTCCGGCCGCTGGTAATAATAGGGGGCTTCGGTATGGAGGATGCGCTCCAGCGGCAGGTCGAACTTGTCGTGGAAGAGCTTCAGGCCGGTCAGCGATCCCGTCACCAGCCCCGAGCCGTGATAGCCGCGCCAGCGCGAGATGATCTTCTTCTTTTCCGGTCGGCCGAGAATGTTGTTGTAGTACCAGACGAGCTTGACGTTGGTCTCGTTGGCGTCCGAGCCGCCGAGCCCGAAATAGACCTTCGACATGTTCTTCGGCGCGCGTTCCAGCACCATCCTGGCAAGGGTGATGGACGCTTCCGTGCCGTGGCCGACATAGGCGTGGTAGTAAGCGAGTTCCTTCGCCTGTTCGGCAATCGCCTTCGCGATCTCCAGGCGCCCATAGCCGACATTGACGCAGTAGAGACCCGCAAACGCGTCGAGGAGACGGTTGCCGTCGCGGTCCTCGATGAAGACGCCCTTGCCGCCGGTGATGATGCGGGAAGCCGACTCGCCGCGGGCGTGCTGGGCGAGATGGGTCGACGGATGGAAGAAGTTCTCACGATCCCATTGGGCGAGGACGTCATTGGTCAGCATAAGGTGTCTCCGATGGAGGCTTGATGGTTGTCACGCCGTTTCGCGGCAGATGTATTTGAGGTCGGTGTAGGCTTCGAGCCCGTGCCGCGACCCTTCGCGGCCAAGTCCGGCCTGCTTTACGCCGCCGAAGGGAACAGGCGCTCCCGTGATTTTGGTTCGATTGACGGCGACCATGCCGAATTCGAGGCGATCGCAAAGGCGCGCGATGCGGGCTTCGTCGCGTGTGTGGAGGTAGGCGACCAGGCCCGTCTCCGTCCGGTTCGCCTTCTCGAGCGCTTCCGCTTCGCTATCGAAGGGTGCGAAGGCGGCGATCGGCCCGAACGTCTCTTCGCGAAAGATCAGCGCATCGTCGGGAACGTCCGCCAGAACCGTCGGCTCGAAGAAGAGCGGGCCTGCCCGATGGACGCCGCCGCCGGCAAGCAAGCGGGCTCCGCGCGCCAGCGCATCCGCGACATGTTCCTTCTGCTTGGCGATCGCCCGCTCGTTCATCAGGGGGCCGATATCGGCATCGTCCATCCCCGGGCCGACGCGCAGTGCCTTCACCTTGTGCGTAAACGCGGCTACCACGCGCTCATAGATCGGCCGCTCGATGTCGAACCTGTTCGCGGCCAGACAGTCCTGGCCGGATGTCGCAAACTTCGCCGAGATGGCGCAATCGACGGCCCGGTCGACGTCGCAGTCGGCAAAGGCGAGGAACGGCGCGTGCCCGCCAAGCTCCATCACGAGCCGTTTGATGCTCGGGGCGGACTGGGCATAAAGCAACCGTCCGACCTCGGTTGAGCCGGTGAAGGAAAGGGCGCGCACGACCGGCGATGCCGTCATCGCTCCGACGATCTCGGGCGCGTCTCCGGTCAGGACGTTGAAGACGCCGGCCGGGAACCCCGCGCGCTCGGCCAGTTCTGCCAGAGCGAGCGCCGAAAACGGTGTTTGGGATGATGGATGGGCGACAACGGTGCACCCCGCCGCCAGAGCGGCGGCAGCCTTCCTGGTCAGCATTGCCGAGGGAAAGTTCCAGGGCGTGACGAGTGCCGCCACGCCAACCGGCTTTCGCGTCACGCGCATATCTGCATGCGGCAGATGCGAGGTGATGCTTTCGACGTTCAGCCGTTTGGCTTCCTCGGCATAGAACTCGACGAATGAGGCCGCATAGTCGATCTCCCCGCGCGCTTCCGAAAGGGGCTTGCCCTGCTCTTGCACCATGAGCAGCGCCAGGTCCTCCCTGGCTGCAAGGATGAGCTCATACCAGCGACGCAGCTTGGCACTTCGCAGCGACGGCAATTCCGAAGCCCATGCAGGAAACGCCCGGTTGGCGGCCGCGATCGCGTGCTCGACGTCGAGGTTCGTCAGCGCCGGCACGCTGCCGACGCGCGAGCCATCGGCAGGATCGACCACGTCGATCGCGCGGGGGCCGGAGCCTGCCGTCCAGGCGCCGCCGACATAGGCGAACTCGCGAAATAGGCGCGGATCGGACAGACGGGACAGCGAGGCTTTCTGAAACATTGCAGCAGCGGCTGGCATGGGCGACACCATCACTTGTGAGACGGTGCCAGTATCGCCGCGCTGCCGCCCCGATTTCTTCGGTTCTTGGCTGCTCAGGCAGACGATCCTTCGCAAATGCCGCCGATCGCCCGACTATCCTTCGCTTGCAAGCAACAGCTCGAGCGGGAGCGTGGTCGAGTGCTTCACGGGCTTGGTCACGACATAGGTGAAATACCGGGCCAGGCCGCAGCGAGCCTCCAGCAGATGGTCGACCAGGCGCTGGTAGGTGTCGATGTCGCGGGTAACGATCTGGAGGAAATAGTCGAAGCCGCCCCCGACGGCCCAGCAGGCGACGATCTCGTCCAGCGGTGCGATCGTGCGTTCGAAGACCGCGAAGTCGTCGGCCCGGTGCTGTTCCAGTTCGACCGCCATGAAGACCACGATATGCGCTGCGATCTTGCGCAGCGAAACCTCGGCGCGGTAGCCGACGATGATGCCGGCATCCTCCAGCCGCTTCAGCCGTTCCCAGCAGGGCGCGGCCGACAGGTTGATGCGGCTGGCGAGCTCCGCCTTGGAGATGCGGCCTTCCTGCCGCAGGATGGCAAGAATCCTCAGATCACGATCGTCCAGCTTCAGCATGGTTCCGATACCTGTCGATGGATAGCCGGGTGCTGGGACGTGTAGCGCGGTGCGGCCATGACGTTTTTCAGGTCAGGATCGACGATCGCGATCCGCTCCTGCGGCCGGCTTCCACCGCATAGTTCGCAATGGCGGTGTCCTGTGCGCCGGTGCCGGTCAGGTCGCAGATCGTGATCTGTTCGTCCGAGACGCGCCCGGCATGCCGCCCGGCGACGATCTCGCCAAGCTCGGGCGGAATGCCGCCCTGCCATGTCCCGGCCGCGATCGCGCTGCGCAGTTCGCCCAGCACCTCGCATTGGGCGACCCGGTCGCAAACGTAGAGATCGGCTCTGGCGAGCGCGGCGGGATCGATCTCGTTCTTGCCGGCCTGGTCGGAACCCATTGCCGTGACGTGGAGCCCCGGATGAAGCCATTCGGCGCGCAGCACGGGATGCTCGGCCGGCGTCGTCGTCACGACGAGCTGGCTGGAAGCGACGAGATCGGCCGGATCGGCCACGGCCTGAGCCGCTACACCGAGCCTGGCGCCAAGATCGGCCGCGCAGCTTTGCGCCTTCTCCTGATCGCGTCCCCAGACGAGAAGCTTGCGGAAGGGCCGGACCAGATGGGCGGCTTCCATCTGCAGTCTGGCCTGAACGCCCGTGCCCATCACGCCCGCCGTCTCCACCGTCTTCGGCGCAAGATGCCGCGCGGCCACGGCGCCGGCCGCGGCGGTGCGGATGTCGGTCAGGTATCCGTTGTCGAGAAGCAGCGCCTCGACGAGCCCCGTTCTTGCCGAGAACAGGATCATCAGCCCGTTGAGGCTTGGCAATCCGATTTTCGGATTGTCGAAGAAGCCGGGGCTCACCTTGATCGCGAATCCCTCGAAGCCCGGAATGTAGGCGGTTTTCACGTCCACTTCGCCATTGGCTTCGGCAATGGCGATGGACAGGATCGGAGGCATGACCACGGTGCCCGATGCGAGCGCGGCAAACGCGCGCTCGACCACGTCAATCGCAGGAAGGTCGAGCCGCACCAGCCCCATCAACTCGGCCTTTGTGAGAACCGTCACCTCATGCGCCATAGGCGTGCCCCTTCAGTTCGACATCTCCGAGCGTCACTCCACGTCCCGAGACGACATCCGTGAAGGTTGCCATATCCACATTGCGGCCGGTGAGAATGGTGGCCGTCGGGCCGCTCCCCGCAGAAACCTTGCCGGCCATCACCGCCGCCAGACCAACCACGCTGGCCCCTTCGGCGACCAGGCCGTCCTCGAAATAGAGCGTCTGCATCGCATCGTAGATCTCCTGCTCGGTCACGAGCACGTAATCGTCGAGAAGATCGCGACAGATCGACAGCGTCAGCTTGTTGTCGCGTCCAATGCCGCCGCCAAGCGAATCGGCAAGGCTGGCGACTTCTTCGACGTCGACCGGAGTTCCCGCACGGACCGACTGGGCCATCGCTGCTCCGCGATCCATCGTGATGCCAATCACTCGGATGGCCGGCTTGATCGCTTTGGCAGCGAGTGCGATGCCTGCCGCGAGACCTCCGCCGGACAGCGGAACGAGAATGGCTGCGAGGTCCGGCCGATCCTCGAGCAGTTCTAGCCCGATCGTGCCCTGGCCGGCGATCACCAACGGGTCGTCGAAGGGGGGGATCTCGGTCAGTCCATCATCGCGGACCAGCCGCAAGCTCTCACGATGCGCATCGTCCTGGCTTCGTCCGACGATGCGGACCTCGGCCCCGAGCGCGCGGATGCCGTTCACTTTCGCCTGAGGCACAAGCGAAGACATGCAGACGACCGCAGGCAGACCGCGCGCTTTGGCTGCATAGGCGACACCCCGACCGTGATTGCCGGTGGAACAGCAAGTGACGCCAGGTGCACCCGCCGCAACGCCGGCGACGGCGTTGAGGGCGCCGCGCAGCTTGAACGCGCCGATGGGCTGGGTCGTTTCCAGCTTCATCAGGAAATCGGCTCCTGAAATCCTGCTCATATGTGGCGAAGGCACCAGCGGCGTGCGCACCGCCACGCCGGCGATCCGCTGGCGCGCTGCCAGAATGTCGGCCAGCGTGACGCTCAAGTGGCCTCCTTGACCGCGCTCAGGAACTGCTGGGTACGTTCCTTCTGCGGGTTTCCGAAGAGCTCCTCCGGCGTACCCTGTTCTTCGATCCGGCCACCGAAGAAGAAGCAGACGCGGTCGGAAATGTCCTTGGCGAAGCCCATCTGGTGCGTGACCATCAGCATGGTCAGGTTGTGCTCGCCCACCAGTTGGCGAATGACGTTGGTCACTTCCCCGATCACTTCCGGATCGAGAGCCGATGTCACCTCGTCGAACAGCATGACCTTGGGCCTCATGGCCAGAGCGCGTGCAATCGCCACCCGCTGCTGCTGACCGCCCGAGAGCCGGGAAGGGTGCTGGTTGCGCTTGTCGGCCATGCCGACCAGCGCCAGAAGTTCCTCGGATCGCTCCTGCGCTTCCTTCCTGGACAGGCCCAGAACGTGGACCGGTCCCTCCATGCAATTTTCCAGCGCCGTCATGTGGGGAAAAAGATTGAAGTGCTGGAAGCACATGCCGATCTTCGAGCGGATCTTGCGCAGATGCCGGTTGTCTGCGCGCACCAGCTTGCCGCCGCGTTCCATGTGGGTGAGCGGCTCGCCATCCACGTAGATGACGCCGCCATTGATGGTTTCGAGCGTCATCAGCATGCGCAGGACGGTCGTCTTGCCCGAACCGGAAGGCCCGATGATCGTGACCATCTCTCCTTGGCCGACATCAAGGTCCAGCGCGTCCAGGACGACGAGGTCGCCGTAGGCCTTGGTGACCTTCTTGAAGCTGACCATCGGTACGTTGTCGCCTTCAAGCCTGAGCGGCAAGCCTGAAATGTCTGCTTTTTCCATCAGCCCAATCCGAGTTTGCGCCGCGTCCACGCCTCAAAAAGCCGGATTAGGGCCGCGGTCGGCAGCGAGATAAGAAGGAAGATGATGCCCACGAGGGTGAAGGGCTCAAGGAAGCGGTATGTCTCAGAGCCGATCGCGTTCGCCGTGTGCATGAGTTCGGCAACGCCGATCACCGAAAGCATGGGCGTGTCCTTGAAGATGCCGACGAGGTAGTTTCCCATGCCAGCCAGCGATGGCGGCAAGGCCTGCGGAAGGATGACGCGGAAATAGGTGCGCGACATGGAAAGGTTCAGCGACTTGGCCGCTTCCCATTGCCCTTTGGGCACGCTCTCCAAGCCGCCGCGATAGACCTCGGAGAGATAGGCAGCGTAGTGCAGGCCGATAGCGATCATACCGGCAGTCCACGGCGAAAGGCGGATGCCGAACTGCGGTCCAACGTAGAAGACGAAGAATATCTGCAGGACGAGGGGGGTCGAGCGAATGAACTCGACGCTCTCTCTGACCGCAATGGTCAGGGGCTTGAAGGGCGTTCGCTGCGCCAAGGCGAGAACCAGGCCGAGGACCACGGCAATGGCATAGCCGATGCCCGCGGCAAGCAGCGTGTTGCCGGTCGCGGCCAGCAGGCGTGGAAGAATCTCCCAGGTAAAATCCCAGCGCCAATCGAGCACGGCGTCAGGCCCTCCCCATCTTGCGCATCATGAAGCCTTCGAGCCAGCGCATGAATGGCGTGATCATGAACCGTGCCAGCACATAGTAGATGATCAGCGCGGTGCCGAACGCTTCCGCCGACATGAAAGTGGTGCCGTTGATCTGCTTGACCTGGAACATCAGGTCCGTGACCGAGATCAGCGCGACGAGGGCAGTGCCCTTCAAGAGTTCGATCAGCAGGTTGCCCCAAGACGGCAACATGATGAGGATTGCCTGCGGCAGGATCACCCGGCGCATGCGCTTTGCGGGTGACATGTTGAGCGCCAGCGCAGCTTCCCACTGGCCCCGGGGCACCGACTGGATCGCACCGCGAACGAGTTCGGCGCCATACGCGCCAAGGTTCATGCCGACGGCCACGAAGCCGGCCGTGAACTTCTCAAGCGAAATCCCGAACAGCGGCAGCACGAAAAAAATCCAGTAGAGCTGGACGAGGAGCGACGTGCCTCGGAATATCTCGATATAGACGGTCGCGACACCGCGGACCGCCGGATTGCGGGCCATGCGCATGAGCCCGGCAGCCAGTGCGATCGCCATGGCGAGCAGCGCCGCCAGAACGGTGAGCGCGACCGTGATCAGCGTGCCGCTGACGATGCGGTCGCCGTATTGGCTCAGAAACTCGAGATAGGACATGCCGCTCAGACCTTGCTGAAGGCGGAAGGGCGCCGGGTGGACCGCGCCCGGTAAGATCAGCAGGCCAGCCCGATGGCCGGCCTGCCGTCGATCATCTTAGCGGTTGGCGCAAATCCACTCGGTGGACTGGTCGCCGGGAAGCGAGCCCTCGCCGTAGCCATACTCGGCCACGGCAGCCAGCATTTCCTCGGAGCCGATGTAGTCGGCGAGCGCCGTGTTGAACTTGTCGAGGAACTCCTGATCGGCTTCGCGGAAGCCGATGCCGGCCCAGTTGAACGAGTCTTCGGGCATGGCGCTCGGGTCGGAGGCCTCGACGGCGCCGCCGGAGTTGTCGGCAAGCTGCTTCATCGTGAAGTAGGTGCCGGCGCCCGCATCAGCACGACCTGCACGCACGGCGGCCAGAATCTCCGTCGGCCCCGGCACCTGCATGATGTTTGCGTCCGGAACTCCAGCGGCCTTCGCGGCCTCGATGTTGGAATAGCCCGAGCCGGTGACCATCACTGCTTCGTTCTCGACCAGGCTGGCGTAGTCGCTGATGTTCTTGGGGTTGCCGGGTGCGACGATGAAGCCGTCACCCACTGTGGCAATCGGTTCGGAGAAGGCGATGTTCTCGCAACGGCTCGACAGAATGTTCATGCCGCCGGTCACGATGTCGAAGCGGTTGGCATTCAGGCCCGGAATGAGGCCGCCCCATTCGGTCTGAACGGGCTCGATGTTGTCGTAGCCCATGCTCTCGAGAATATCGATCGTCATGACGTTGACGAACCCCATGGGGGACCCGTCGTCACCGGGATAGGCGAACGGAATCTCGTTCGCAAAACCGATACGGATGGGCTCGCCGCTCTCGGCTCGTTCCATCAGGGATTGTGCGCTCGCGGTGCCGGCAAGGCCGGCAGCAAACACCGACATGCCAAAGGCTGCGAGGCCCTTGCGGATTGCGCTTCTCATAAGGCTGCTCCTGTGTTCCACCGTGCTTTTGTTATGTTGTGCACAACATCATGATGGGCGAGAGCGTGTCAACAAAATTTCCGCCGGAGAGCCCAAATTCCGCTACCCAAAATCCGGCCCAGCCTCTAGTTGTACACATGGTTCTGTCACATGTGCGCGCTGCGCCTGGAGGTCCTTTATGCCCGATGTGGAATTGCCTTTCTCGCGGAATGAATATGCGCGTCGGCTCGCCAAGGTCCGCAGCGCGATGGAGGGGAGGGGCATCGACGTCCTGTTCGTCGAAGACCCGTCCAACATGGCGTGGATCACCGGGTATGATGGATGGTCGTTCTACGTCCATCAGGGCGTCATCGTCTTCCAGGACCGTGACCCGATCTGGTGGGGGCGTGCGCAGGACGGCAACGGGGCGCTGCGCACTGTGTGGATGGCGCCCGACCGCATCCAGCCCTATGGTGAGGAATACATTCAGTCGACCGTCCGCCATCCGATGCAGGATCTGGCGGCGATCTTGATGCGGGAGGGCTTTGCCGCAAAGCGCATCGGCCTGGAGCTGGAGAACTACTACTTTTCCGCCAAGGCGTTTCTCACCCTCCAGAAGGACCTGCCGAACGCGCAACTGGTCGATGCGACCGGCCTGGTGAACTGGCAACGCACGGTCAAGTCCGATGAAGAGATCGTATTCATGCGGCGCGCCGCACGGATATCGGAGGCGATCATCGATGGCATCGTCGAGCGGATCGAGCCGGGCATGGCCAAGAACAATCTCGTTGCCGAGATATACCGTGACGCCATCCGGGGCGCCGACGGCCACTGGGGCGACTATGCCGCGATCGTTCCGATGCTGCCGAGCGGAACGGATGCAGCCGCCCCGCATCTGACCTGGGATGGCCGTCCCTTCGAGCGCGGTCAGGCGACATTCTTCGAGATATCCGGCTGCTACAGACGCTACCATGCGCCCTTTTGCCGGACGGTCTTCCTCGGCAAGCCGCCGCAGCATCTGATCGACGCCAGCAAGGCGCTGGTCGAAGGGCTGAACGCGGGGCTCGAAGCGGCGCGCCCCGGCAACCGGGCCTGCGACGTAGCCAACGCACTGCATGACGCCTTGCTGAAGGCCGGGATCAAACGCGATGCGCGATGCGGATACCCGATCGGCATTTCGTACCCGCCGGACTGGGGCGAGCGCACCATTTCGTTCCGCAAGGAAGACGAGACGGTGCTCGAAGCGGGGATGACTTTCCACTTCATGCCTGGCATCTGGATGGACGATTGGGGTCTCGAAATTACCGAGAGCATCCTGATCCATGATGGGCAAGCCGCAGAGTGCCTGTGCGACAGGCCTCGCGAGCTCTACGTCAAGGATTGACCCGGTGAACGCTCTGGACCGCACCAAGGCTATTCTCGCCGAGCTGATCGCTTTTCCGACCGTATCGGCCGACAGCAATCTGCAATTGATCACCTATGCGGGCGATCTCCTGTCGAGCACGGGCGCCAGGCTGTCGGTGTCGCTCGATGAAAGCGGCACCAAGGCCAATCTTTTCGCGACCATCGGTCCCGAGCGGGACGGGGGGATCGTCCTGTCGGGTCACACGGATGTCGTGCCCGTCGAAGGTCAGGAGTGGACCAGCGATCCGTTCGTGATGAGCGAGCGCGACGGGCGACTTTATGGGCGCGGCACCTGCGACATGAAAGGGTTCATCGCTGCGTGTCTGGCTGTCGCCCCGCGTTTTGCCGAACTCGACCTGACGAGGCCCCTGCATTTCGCCTTCACCTATGATGAGGAAGTCGGATGCCTCGGCGCGCGCGCACTGGTCGACGAACTCAAGAAGGCAGGCTATCGGCCCAGCGCGGCCATCATCGGCGAACCGACCATGATGGGCGTCATCGAAGGCCACAAGGGGTGTTACGAATACACGACCGAGTTTACGGGGCTCGAGGGGCATGGCTCCCAGCCGGACAGGGGCGTCAATGCCGTCGAATACGCAGTCCGCTACATCTCGCGGCTCATGGAGTTGGGCGTCGACCTCAAGGCGCGCGCGCCGGCCGATAGCAGGTTCTCCCCGCCATGGACGACCGTCCAGGTCGGGCGCATCACGGGTGGAAACGCACGGAACACGATCCCGGGCCAGTGCTCTGTCGAGTGGGAAATGCGACCGATCCACACCGACGACAGCGACTATGTGAAACGCGCGCTCGACGCTTACGTCGACGACGAGTTGCACCCGGCGATGCGCCGTGTTTCGCCCGACGCTTCGATCATCACCCACGTCATCGGCGAGGTGCGCGGTCTACTGCCGGTGTCCCGTTCAGAAGCCCGCGACATCGTGTTCGCCCTTACCGGCGCTGAGGAGGCCGAACTGGTTTCATTTGGAACCGAGGCAGGCCTGTTTCAGGATGTCGGAATCTCATCGGTGATCTGCGGTCCGGGGTCGATCACTCAGGCGCACAAGCCGAACGAGTTCATCGAGACAAGTCAGCTCGCCGCCTGCCTGGAGATGCTGGACAAGCTGAGACTCAACCTCACGACGCGGGATGTACACATTTGAGCGGGCTCAGGAATTGCAGATGAGCGCCCGGATCGAGGCCCCCAAAAACTCAGAAGAGGGCGTGCGGGGACGTTTCGAACGCATCTACCAGGCGTTGCGCACGCGCATCTGCATGCTGGACTATGCGCCCGGCAGCCGCCTGCGCGAGGAAGACCTGGCCGAGGAATTCGGAGTTTCGAGAACACCGCTCCGCCGCGTTCTCGTGAAGCTCGAGGCGGAAGGCCTGCTGCGCTCGGTTCACGGTGTGGGCACGATCGTTACCGACATCGACATCAATGAGCTCGCCCAGGTGTATGAGCTCAGGATCGAGCTTGCCGAACTCGTTGGAAAACTCTCTCCTGTGGCCATCGACGCGGCCATGGTTGAACGGTTCCGGGACATCCGCGAGCGTTGCGACCAGATGGTGACAGCAGGGGATCCGCGTGAGTTCTCGCGGATCAACATGGAGTTCTTCCATCTCTTCACCACCTTGACGACGAACGAACCCCTGCGTGCGATCAGTGAACGCCTCTACTATCAGACGGCGCGCATCTGGCTCAAAACCGCCTCCCGCCTCGAGAGCTTCGACGAGCTTCTGCAAAAGGAGTTCGTCACCTTCCAGCGCGAGGTCGCAGACATCACCGAAGCGGTGGAGCATGGTGATCTGGTAGCTGCGGGACACGTTCGGCGCGCGCATATTGCAATGAGCTTCCGCCGCATCCGCCGTGCCTCCGGCGGCGCTTGATCGTCTGACAAGCAGTCCACCGAGATAGCCTGCCACCTGCTATTGATGGTGCTCAAGCAGGCAGGTGATGCGAAGGCCGCGCTTTGTCCGCGTTGATCCGGCGTTCCTTGTCCGGAATTCCGAACGGGCGAAGCCTGATGTTCGGATTTCCGAACGTCTTCCATCCCACCCGGCCTGCCAGAGCCCGCAAAGCCGCACGATTGCCAGATGGCACGCCACTTGCTGCCCAGTGTTCGGACAGCAAGAGGAAGGCATGCCGTGAGCTTTGAGTGGAGCATATTAATCGCACTGGCGGGCGCAGTCGTCGCGCGGCCGGCCGCATCACTTCTGGGGCGCAGCACAGGTTGGGTGATGAGCCTGGTCCCGCTCGTCATCTTTGCGTCCGTTTTCATGCAGATCGGCCAGGTGGCCGAAGGGGAGGCGCTGGTCGCCCAGCTTTCCTGGGTCCCCTCGCTCGGCGTCGACCTCGCCTTCCGGCTGGATGGCTTTTCGCTTCTTTTCGCGCTGCTCATCAGCGGCATCGGCACGCTGGTGACGATCTATGCCGGCGCATACTTCGCGGACAAACCGAACGCCGAAATTGGCCGGTTCCTCAGCCTCATCATGCTGTTCATGGCCGCGATGCTCGGTACCGTCCTGTCCGACAATCTGATCGTGATGTTCGTCTTCTGGGAACTGACGAGCCTGGCTTCGTTCCTGCTGATCGGGTTCGACGGCCACAAGGAGGCATCGCGCAAGTCCGCGCTGCAGTCGCTCATCGTGACCGGCGGTGGGGGGCTGGTGCTGTTCGCCGGCATTCTCGTGATCGGCATGACGCTCGGCACCTTCTCCTTCACCGAGGTGCTGGCACGATCGGACAAACTCGTTGCGAGCCCCTGGGCAGGCACGATCGCGGTTCTGGTCATGATCGGCGCCTTCACCAAGAGCGCCCAGTTTCCGTTCCACTTCTGGCTTCCCAATGCCATGGCCGCGCCGACGCCAGCCTCGGCCTACCTGCACTCGGCGACGATGGTGAAGCTGGGCGTGTTCCTGCTGGCGCGGTTTGACGGCGTCTTCGCCGACATGCCGGCCTTCGGGCACACCCTCGTCATCATCGGCTCGCTCAGCATGGTCGTTGCGGCATTGCAGGCGTTGCGCGCCGAAGGATTCAAGGCGGTGCTGGCGCAATCGACCGTGGCCTCGCTGGGCATTCTCGTGATGCTGATCGGACTGACGGGGGAGGTGGCCGCCGTCGCGACCGTGGGCTTCATCCTTGCGCATGCGCTTTACAAGGCGGCGCTGTTCTTCTGCGCGGGTACGGCCATCCATGCGACGGGCGAGGCGAGCCTGCGCAAACTTGGCGGTCTCGCCCGCTTCCTTCCGGTGACGGCCGTGGCGGCGGTGCTTGCCAGCCTGTCCATGGCCGGGCTGCCGCCATTCGTCGGCTTCATTTCCAAGGAGTATCTGTTCGAGGCCCAGCTTTCGAACGACTGGAACATCCTGCCGGTCGTGGCAGCGGTTCTCGTCAATGCCGTCATGGTGGGCGTTGCCGGTGTCGTATCGATCCGCCCGTTCTACTTCAAGCCCGAGCGCGTCACAGAAGTTCGCCACGGCGAGACCATCGGCCTGCTCGTTGGTCCGCTGCTGCTTGCTGCCGGCGGCATCCTGATCGGCATCATGCCGGGGCCGGCCGCGCAATGGCTCATCGGGCCGGCGGCTTCCGCCCTCCATGGACGGCCGATCGACGTCTCGTTCCAGCTCTGGCACGGCCTGACGCCCATGCTCGTGCTGTCCATTCTCGTCGTTTCAATCGGCGCGGTCATCGTCGTCCAGTGGACGCGGATCCACAACACGCTGCGCCAGTACGACACGATCTACGGCTGGCTGGGCGACCGCTTCTATCACAAGGCGCTGAACGGGGTTCTGGGCACGGCGCGGCTGTCGACGCAGACGCTGCAAAACGGGGACCAGCATCGCTACACGAGCATCGTGATGCTGACCGTTGTTGCAGGTCTTGCGTTCGCGTTCCTGGCCGCGCCGTCCACCGACTTCCTGGCGGGCGAGGGCAGCATTCGCATCTCGGTAGCGCTGGTTCTCCTTCTGACGGTCATCGGTGCTGCGGCGACGATCATGGTGCGCTCCCTGATCGCAGGGCTCGTCTCGGTCGGCATCGTCGGCTTTGGCTCGGCGGTGATCTTCATGCTCAACGGTGCGCCCGACCTTGCTCTGACGCAGATCGCCGTCGAGACGCTGATCGTGATCCTGATGACCGCGGTCCTCCTGAAATTGCCATCGCGCCGCCGTCACTCGCGATCGTCGGCCGAACGTCGCCGCGACGGCATGATCGCCGCCGGCTTCGCCGTGATGATGTTCGTTGCCTTGGCCTCCATCGGCGTGACGCCGATCGATCTGCGGCTGTCCGACTATTTCGGCCAGACAAGCTATCTTGAAGCCTATGGCCGCAACGTCGTCAACGTCATCCTCGTCGACTATCGGGCCATCGACACGCTGGGAGAGATCGCGGTCGTCGCACTCGCCACGATCGCCGCCTGGGGCCTGCTGCGCGGTTCCCTGAAGCCTGCCCGAACCAAGGAGTGAGCGGTATGTCCGTAATCTTTTCAACCATGTCGCGCCTCTTCTTCGTCCTGATGCTCGTGGCCTCGGTCTACATGCTGTTTCGAGGCCACAACGAGCCAGGGGGCGGCTTCATCGGCGGCCTGTTCGCTGCGTTGGCATTCGCGCTGCTGGCTCTGGCCGACAGCGTGAAGGCCGCACGGCGCGCGCTGATGATCCATCCGAGCGTGCTGATCGGCGCCGGGCTTTTTCTCGCATTCCTCAGCGGCCTGCCGGGGCTCCTGTCGGACGGATCTTTCCTTACGCACTGGTGGGCCGAGATTGGCTCCGTGCATGTCGGCACCGCCACCGCCTTCGACATCGGTGTCTTCATGGTCGTCATCGGCGGCGTGCTTTCCCTTGTTTTCCGGTTCTATGAAGGAGTGGAACAGTGAGCCTGATCTACGCTTTCGCCATCTCCGCCCAAATGGGGGCCGGCGTCTATCTCCTCCTGTCGCGTCATGTGATGCGCATCCTGTTCGGCGTCGTCCTTCTTTCGACGGCCGCAAACCTTTTGATCTTCGTGGCCGGCGGTCTGCAGTTCACGGCTCCGCCCGTGATCCAGCAGGGGGCGCAGATGCTGGGCGAGGGAGCAGCGAACCCGCTGCCGCAGGCCCTCATCCTTACCGCCATCGTGATCGGCTTCGCGCTCGTCGCCTTCGCGGCCGCGCTCGTGCTGAAGGCCTACTACGCGCTCGGCTCGGTCTTCACCGACGAGCAGAACGATGCCGAAGCGCTCGGCTCGCCCTTCGACAAGGAGGCCGCCACGAATGTCTGACACGCTTCTCTTGTGGCCGGTCATTTTGCCTCTGGCCGGCGCGGCGCTGGCTGCGGCCTTCCATGCAAGGCCCGGCGTTCAGCGCGCGGTCGCGCTTGCGACCATGACGGCGACGTTCGGTGCATCCGTGCTGCTGATAAATGCCGTCATGGCCGGCGACATTTTGACCAAGGCGTTCGGCGGCTGGATGCCGCCATTCGGCATCGTGTTCGCCGCCGACCGCTTCAGCGCGGCCATGGTGGTGATCTCGAGCCTGCTGGCGCTGTGCGCGCTGGTATTTTCGATGGGCGACCTACGAAAGCGCCAGGTGAAATCCGGATTCTATCCGCTCTTCATGGGGCTGATGATCGGCGTCAACGGCGCGTTCCTCACCGGCGACATCTTCAACCTGTACGTCTGGTTCGAGGTGATGCTTATTGCGACGCTCGGGCTCATCACGCTCGATCGCACGCGCGTCCAGATCGACGGAGCAATCAAGTATGCCGTCCTGAACCTGTTCTCGACCATCCTCTTCCTGATGGCGATAGGACTGCTGTACGGCGCGACCGGCACGCTCAACATGGCCGATCTGGCGATCGTGCTGCCGCAGGCCGAGTCATCGGCCGCGCTGACCTTGTCGGCGATGATGTTCCTAATGGCCTTCGGGATCAAGGCGGGCTTCTTCCCGATGTTCTTCTGGCTGCCGGCTTCCTACCACACAGCCTCGATCATCGTGTCGGCGGTGTTTGCCGGTCTGCTCACCAAGGTCGGCGTCTACGCGCTGTTCCGCGTCTTCACACTGCTGTTCGAGGTGGATGACGGCACGCTGAAGCCGCTCATCGCACTATTTGCGGCCGGGACGATGGTCTTCGGCGTCTTCGGCGCCGCTGTGCAGTGGGACGTGCGGCGCATCCTGTCGTTCCACATCATCAGCCAGATCGGCTACATCATGCTCGGCCTTGCGATCGCCACGCCCCTCGCTATGGCCGGCGCCGTCTTCTACATCATTCACCACATCGTGGTGAAGGCGAACCTGTTCTTCATCGCCGGCGCGATCCATCGCGCCACCGGGTCTTTCGATCTTCGCAAGTCGGGCGGGCTGATGAAGTCGTCGCCGATGCTCGCGGTGCTGTTCGCCATCCCGGCTCTGTCGCTGGCGGGCATTCCGCCGCTCTCGGGCTTCTGGGCGAAGCTGATGGTCGTCGATGCCTCGTTCCAGGGCGAGGCGGCATGGCTGGCCGCCGTGGCGCTGTTCGTCGGCCTTCTGACGATCTTCTCCATGAGCAAGATCTGGATCGAGGCCTTCTGGAAGGAGCCGGTGCGCAGGTTGCGCGTGCGGCCGGTGCCCGCAGCCATGATCGCGCCGATCGCCGTGCTCGGCATCATCACGCTCGCCATCGGATTCAATCCGGAGCCGCTCGTCGCTTTCTCGAACCTTGCCGCCGAGAGCATGGGCGACCGCACGCAGTTCATCGGAGCCTTCTTCGATCAAGCCCACACGGCAGGAGTCACGCCATGAGCCTGTTCAACCGCATCGGCCAGACCGCAATCCTTTGCGCCGTCTTCATCAAGGAACTCGTGCTGTCATCAATCGCGGTGGCACGCCAGGTTCTGGGCGACAGCGCAGCATTGCGGCCAGCGATCGTCGCCGTGCCGCTGGACCTGAAGAGCCGCGCCGGCATCACGACGCTCGCCAACTGCGTCAGCCTGACCCCCGGGACGACATCGCTGCATGTCAGCGAAGACCTGTCGACGCTTTATGTCCACGTGCTCGACGCGGGCGATCCGGGCGACGTCGTGGCGAGTATCAAGGACACGTTTGAGACACGCATCAAGGAGATCGAAGGATGATCGAGTTCCTGGACGGCTTTTTGTCGACCTTCGCCGCAATCATGATCGCGATCCTGATGGTACCGCTGACGCTCGCCGCCATCCGCATGATGACTGGCCCGGGCTATGCCGACCGCTTCGTCGCCCTCGACATGCTGACCGGCATCGCCGTCGCGATTGCCGCGCTGACCATGATCGTTACGGGACGCCGCGAGTTCCTCGACATCGCTTTCGGAATCGCACTGATCGGCTTCCTGGCGACCTGCTCGCTGTCGGCACTCCTCGAAAAGAAGAAGGAGGACGGGCAATGATCCTGATCGTTTCGTTCCTGTTCAAGCTCACCGGGGTGGCCTTCCTGTGCATCGCTGCGCTCGGCGTGATGAAGCTTTCCGATCCTTTCCAGCGCATGCACGCCGCCACGAAGGCGGGAACGCTGGGGGCGGGCCTTGTCATCATCGGCAGCGTGATTGCGCAAGGCGCGCTCGATGCAACCGTGCTTGGCATCTTCACGGTGATCTTCCTGCTCCTGACGGTGCCGGTCGCCGGTCACCTTCTTGGTCGGGCAGCCTACGTTTCCGGCGCCCGGCTCGCGTTGGCGGGCGACGATGCCCTCGACGGCGTGCTGCAGCGCTCGGCTCAGCCGCTCGACGAGCGGATCGGCTGGATACCGGCAGAACCTGACCAGCAGGCAAGTGGGCTGCGCCCAGAGGACGCAGGAGGTTCGCTCCGGACGCCGGAACGCAGACCGCTCGAAGGCCGCGCCCAAGTTCTTCCGGCGATGGAAGCGGTGCGCTTCGTCGTGATCGACGGCTACGTGCGGCCCGTGGCGGAACGCGCCTGCGCACTCGCCGCAGCAAGCGGCGCCAGCCTGTCAGCGCATGTGCTGATCGACACGCATGCAATCGCGCACGCGGCTGATCCCAACCAGATGCGCCGGTCGATTCGCGAGCGCGCAAGCGCCGCGCTTCACGACCTCAAGGGTTGTACCTCGCGGGCCGAGGTGGAGCCGATCCTCAACTACGACGAAGGCGATCCCGACCGTCTCCTGCGATGCGAGACCGAGGCAGGTGAGACGTTGCTCGTGCTGCCCTGCGAAGGCTGGTTCCATCACCAGGTGGACGCGCGGCAGGATCTGACGAGCTGGCAGCCGGACGGCCTGCTGCGCCTGCCGGGTTGTCATCGCGGCCCAGTGCTGTTCGTCGCCAATGAAACCCCGCGGGAATCCGCCCGCACGCTGGTGGTACACGATGGCGGCGAAAACCATCTTCCAGCACTCACCGAGTGGGCGCTCCTCAACGGGCTGTGGGATGTCGCCACGCTGGTACACGTGACGGAAGGTGGCGAGGGGCCGAGCGAACTTGCCGAGATCGCGGCACGTTTCGGGTGCGCGTATGTTCGACGCCAATCGGCCGGCGGCGAAAGCGTGGTGCTCTCCGACATCGCGGACGTCCGGGCCGTGGTTCTGGGCAAAACGCCACGGCCGCTGCGGACGAACTGGTTTGGCAGCCATTGGCGCAATCGCATCATGCCGGGAATGGCCGGTGATGTCCTGATCATGGAGAAGGAGCAGACCGACTCCAGTGCAAAAGGGCTGGCGGGGCGGAGCTGAGTTCCCTAATGCAGTTGGGCATGCGGTCTTCCTCGCGCCCCAAGCTGCCATTGTCGGTCGCGTTGCCACTTTTCGTGGCCATTGCGATGTTTCTGGTGGCCGTCGGCACGACCCAGATCGGCGTGATGGTTCTGCGGTCGAGCAACGAGACCGGTCTTCGCGACCAGGCCCTTGTCTTTCTCGACGCCGTGGCCGGCAACATCGCTGCGGAGATCGGCGAGGAGGATGCGCCGCGCACGGTGCGCCAGCAACTCGCGGCGTCGCTGACCTTTCGGACGGCACTTCTGGAAGAGGCGATGGCCGCCCGGTGGGTCGACCGGGACGGCACGGTGCAGACCGTCGTGCTCGGTGACAGCGACCATGATCTTCTTGATGCGGCACTTGACGAGGCGCAGGCACTTCCGCCGGGGGAGGCCAGCGTCCGGAACCTGGCAGAGCGGTCGGTCCTGCTGGTCGCGCGCAGCTATGGGCTCGAGGCGAGCCGGCTCTATCTTGCAGCCACGTTCGACACCACCCCGATCGAAGAAACGGCGAACCTGGTCTCGGGCGTGGCGGTCGGCATCGACATCCTCGTCGCAATCATCGCCGCGGTGGCCACCTATGCGGTGACGCGGCGGGCCTTGTCTCCGCTGGACAGCTTCATCGACAGGCTGGCGGACCAGAGCGACATTGCGCCAACGTCGACAAGCTGGCGACGCGGGGACGAGCTGCGGCAGTTGGAGGCAGCGCTGGCGCTGCGCGAACGGTCGGAGGCAGAACGCGTGTCGATGCTCGAACAGATGGCCCAGCAGGAACGCGATTCGCTTCTTGCGCGCATGGCGGCCGGCATCGCCCACGAAGTGCGCAACCCGCTCGCCGGGCTGAAGAACGGTGTCTCCACGCTTCGACGTTTCGGCGACCGGGAGCAGGTTCGCGAGGAAACGTTGGACTTCTTGGAGAACGGCCTCGACAGCATCGGACGCGTCGTCGACGTCACCTTGTCGACCTACCGGCGACGTTCGGGGCCAAAGGTGATTTCCGCTCGTGAACTGCGAGATCTCGAACTGCTTATTGCTCCCGAGGCCGTGCGTGCCGGCGTCGACCTTAGCTGGCAGCTCGACGATACCGTGCAGATCAAGATCGACGCCGACGCCCTGCGGCAGATCCTGGTCAACCTGATGCTCAACGCCGTGCGTGTCTCGCCGAACGGTACGACCGTGACGATCCGGCTGGAGCAGGGCACCGTCGCGAAAACGGTCGTCGTCAGCGTCGCCGACCAAGGGCCTGGCATGCCGCCCGAACTCGTCGCGGCGATCGTGTCCGGGAACCTGGAGGATATTCCGGTGGAACGCAGCATTGGCATTTGGGTGGTCGCGAGCCTCGTCGAGCGAATCGGCGCCGACTTGTCGATCCGCAGCGAAGAGGGCATGGGAACGACGGTACGATTGACGCTCGCGGCTGCGCCCGATGGAGCGGACGGGGCATGACGCGATGAGTGCGATCCGCATCCTTGTGGTGGAAGACGACGAGACGCTGGGCCTGTCATTGCGTCAGCGACTGGAGCTCGAAGGCTTCGTCGTGCGATGGGCGAGGTCGGCGGGCGAGGCGCATGCGGCATTGCAGGAAGCGGCGCCGGACGTCATCCTGTCCGATATCCGCCTGCCCGATGGCGATGGTGAGAGCGTGATGCGGCGGCACTTCGCCAACTTCGGCATGGTGCCGGTCATCTTCATGACCGCTTATGGCGACATCGATCAGGCGGTGCGTCTCGTTCGAGACGGCGCCCTCGATTATGTCAGCAAGCCGTTCGATCTCGACGCGCTCGTGGAGACCCTGCGCGGCATCGGCAGCCGGCAGATGGCCGGTGGCGCCAGCAGCGGCACCAGCCCTTTCGGCGCGAGCGCGGCCATGCAGGCAATCGCCACCACGCTCCAACGTGCAGCCCAAACCGATCTGCCGGTGCTGCTGCTCGGGGAGACGGGAACGGGCAAGGAAGTCGCGGCGCGCTACGTCCACGAGGCCGGGTCGCGAAAAGATCTTCCCTTCGTGCCAGTCAATTGCGGGGCGCTTCCGCACGAACTTGCTGATTCCCTGTTGTTCGGCCACGAGAAAGGCGCCTTCACCGGCGCGACCGCCGCTCATTGCGGCTTTCTGGAAGAAGCGGCAGGCGGCACGCTCTTTCTCGACGAGATCGGCGATCTGGCGCCCATCCTGCAGGTGAAGCTGTTGCGAGTCCTTGAAACCCGCGAGTATCGCAGGCTGGGGGGAAGCCAGACACGCACCTTCGACGCTCGCGTCGTCTGCGCCACGAACAAGGATCTGCAAGCGCTGGTGGCAAGCGAGGCGTTTCGCGAGGACCTTTGGTTCCGCATCAACGTCATCACCTGCCGGCTGCCGCCATTGCGCGAGCGCCGCGAGCAACTCGCCGAACTCCTCGACAGTCTCGTGGCCGGTGCGGCGACACGGATGGGACGCGTTCATATGGCGATCGACGAGACTGCGCGCCTGGCTGCGGCGCGGTACGCCTGGCCCGGCAACATTCGCGAGTTGATCAATCGGATCGAGCGCGCGGTGGCGCTCGGGGACGGCCACACGCTAACGGCCGCAGATCTGTTTCCCGACGGCGGGCCGAGCGGTGAAGCGCCGTCCGATGGAAATGCCGGTGCCGAGGCGTCGCTGTCCGATGTCAGGGACGCCGCAGAACGCCAGCACATCGTCGCGGCGCTCGCCCGCGCCGCCGGATCGCCCAAGGACGCTGCCTCCATCCTCGGCATCTCCCGCACCACCTTGTGGGAAAAGATGCGCAGGCTGAAGATCGGCAGCCACGGCGACTAGACGGCGAGGGGGCCGATCGGGGGTAAGTCGAGCCCCCTCATGGCGCTGCCGGTCGCGACCACGGCCCTACCTTCCGAACCCCGACTGCTGCGGGAGCCATAGCGAGAGTTGCGGGAAGGCCCACACCAGAAACAGGCCAATGATCAGGATGCCGACATAGGGCGCCGCGCCACGCATGATCTGCGTCAGCGGGGCGCCGGTGATACCCTTGATGACGAAAAGGTTCATGCCGACCGGCGGGGTGATCAGCGCCAGCTCCAGGTTGATCATCAGCATGATGCCGTACCAGATCGGGTTGATTTCGAGCGCGAGCATCGCCGGGAGGATGATCGGGGTGGTGATCAGGATGATCGCGATCGTCTCCAGGAACATGCCGAGGATGAAGATCGCGATCATGACGATGAGGATGAAGCCGGTTTGCGACAGGCCGAGCGCGGCGACGGTCTCCATCACCTCTGCCGGAAGGCGAATGATGGTGATCGCATGGCCGAACATGCCGGCTGCCGCGATGATCATGAACAGCATCGCGCAGGTGCGCATGGTCTGCCAGGTGCAGTCCACGAGATCGCGCAGCGAGACATTGCGGTAGACGAGCAGGGCAACGAGCAGCGCGTAGGCAGCGCCGACGGCGGCGGCCTCGGCGGCAGTGAATATGCCCAGATAGATGCCCCCAAGGATGACGGGCGGCATCATCACGGCCCAGATCGATTTCCAGAATGCGGCGAGGACGGCGCGCAGGCCCGGCCAGTCCTGCGTCTGCGTTTCGCCATGCGCGTTCGCCTGAAACCAGGAGAAAACGGCGAAGAACAGCGCGATCATCAACCCCGGTACGAGGCCGGCGAGGAAGAGGCCGCCAATCGAGGCGTTGGTGACGACGGCGTAGAGGATCATCGGGCCCGATGGCGGGATGAGAATGCCGAGTGTGCCGCCGGCCGCGATGATGCCGTAGGTGTCGCGTGGCCGGTAGCCGTAGCGCTGCATCTGGGGGATCGCGGTCGAACCGATGGTGAGCGCGGTGGCGACAGACGAGCCGGAGATGGTTGCGAAGATCGTGCAGGACAGGATCGTCGCAAAGCCGAGCCCCCCCTTGATGTGGCCGACCAATTTGTTCGACATCTCGTAGAGATCGTCGACGACCTTCGCTTTGATCATCACATGCGCCATGAAGGCGAACATCGGGATGGTGGCGAGGAGCGGGTTGTTGAGCGAGGCGAAGACCGTGTCCGCCATCGACCAGATGCTGCCCTCGAAGAACCAGAGGACGGCGAGCGAGGTGAGGCCGAGCGCGGCGAAGATCGGCATCCCGGTCAAAAGCAGGACGATCAGAAGCCCGACGATGAAGACGATCATGCCCGGCCTCCCCGCAGGAGCGTGAAGAGGCGCGCCAGGCACACGAGCGCGATCAGGACGCCCCCGACGATCATCGTCGATTGCGGTATCCACATCGGCAGTTCCAGATAGCCAGCCGAATAGGCGCCGAAGCGGCGTGAGAAGGAGACAGTGTGCCAGGCGGTCGCCAGAAGCGCGATCGAGAAGATGAGCACTGACAGCTGTGCCCAGACGTCGAGCCAGCGGCGTAGCGCTGGAGAGGCCTTGTCGAGGATCATGTCGATGCGGATGTGGTCGTCACGCCGCGATGCCTCGGCTGCGCCGAACATGACGATGGCGACGACGAAGAAGCCGGTCGCCTCCTCGACGCCGACGAGCGGCCGGCCCATCACGTAGCGCATCCACACGCCCGCGCCGGTGATGACCAGCACGACCAGGATCAGTACCGAACTGACAAGGCCGCCCGCGCCGGCAATCGCGGCTGCGAGACGGTCGACCGGCGAGGAGGCGACGGGCGCCTCCTCCATTTCCGCAGGATCGCGCATGCCGGGCTACTTGATCTTCTCGATCAGAGACAGAAGCTCGATTCCCTCGTCGCCCGTCTCGGCTGTAAAGCCCTCCTCGAAGGCCGGTTGCATCGCCGCCCGGAACGCCTCGTTCTCCTCGTCGGTGGCGATGTGGATGGTCACGCCCTTCTCCTCGAGCTGCTTGGGCGCCTCGGCAGAGGCCTCCTGCGAGGCTTCGAGCGCCCAGCCGGCCGCCTTTTTGCCGGCCTCGTCGAGCGCGGCCTTCTGCGTATCGGAAAGGCCGTCATACCAGGACGGCGTGACGTAGCCGTGGAGATACGCGGCGAGCACCGGCACCACGGTCATGTGGTCCTGCACTTCGAAATAGCGGCGCGAATAGGCCGCGGCCACGTCAGTCACCGCGGCATCGATCACGCCGGTCGCCAGCGCCTGGTAGACCTCGCTGCCGGGCATCGACACGGTCGAGGCGCCCATGGCCGTCAGGCCGCGGTCGAAGGCGGGGCCAATGCCGCGCATCTTCACGCCCTGGAAATCCTCCGGTTTCGTCAGCGCCTTGCCCTTGGAGGTGAACACGCTGACATTGGTCTGGAACATCCATGCGATGTTCTTGACGCCCTTTTCGAGCAGCTTGTCCTCAAGATAGGCGGCCGCCTCCGAGGTCGGCCACTGCTTCCACGCCTCGATGGAGGACATGGTGTAGGGGCCAACGGTCACGTTCATGATCGGCAGCGTCTTGCCCCACTGGAAATTCAGCGAGAAGGCGCATTCGATCTCGCCTCGCGCCACGGCGAGGATGTTGTCATTCGCCTTGATCAGGCTGTCGGCGCCGAATATCTGAACGTCGAGTTCGCCGTTCGACAGCGTCTCAACTTCGGCGGCCCACTTTTCGATCACGTTCGAGATGTGGTGGCCGGGCGGTAGCTGGTGGCTGCAGCGCATGGCTTCCTGCGCACTGGCGGCGCCCGCCATGGCCGTCGCGGCGAGCAGTGTTGCAAGGAACGTTTTCGTCATCTTGGTCTCCTCCCAATCGTGACCTGGTCTGTTTTGGTATTCAGCCGGCCTTCAGTTCGGCGACGCGCGGCAATCCTGCGCGGGCCATCTGGCCGTAGAGTGGTTCTGCGGGCATCTCCCGGCTAAGGATATCGCGGATCGCGACCAGCTTCTCGAGGTCGATGCCCGTCGCAAATCCTTTCGTTTCGCACAGAAAGACGAGATCTTCGAAGACAACATTGCCCGTCGCGCCCGGCGCGAAGGGGCAGCCGCCGAGCCCGCCGAGAGATCCGTCGAGTATGCGACAGCCCGCGTCCACGGCTGCTGATGCGTTGGCGATCGCCATGCCGCGCGTGTCGTGCAGATGGATGGCGACCGCCCGGTCGCCGGCGATGGCCTGCGTGCGTCCGACGAGCGCAGAAATCTGGTTCGGTCCTGCAAAGCCAACCGTATCGGCGAGCCCGACCACGTCGGCGCCTGCCTCGAAGAGCGCCGAGGCGAGGTCTACGACCTCTTGCGGGTCGACCGCGCCGGTGATCGAGCAGCCGAAAGCCATCGCGATGCCCGCATTGACCAGCGGGCGATGATCGCTGGCATCGCGCAGATCGCAAAGCCGCTTCACATGGGCAACCGCCTCGGCGCGCGAGCGGCGCGTATTGGCTTGCGAGTGCGCCTCGGTGGCCGAGACGACGCACATGATCTCATCGACCTCCGCCGCAAGCGCATCGTCCGCACCGCGGTCGTTGAGGACGAGCCCGACCGCGTGGGCGGACGGCAGCGCCCTTACGGCGGACAGCACTTCGTGGACATCGGCGAATTGCGGAAAGCGCGAGGCGGGCAGGAACGACCCGACCTCGAAGTTGCGCACGCCGGCGGCGTGTTCGCGCCCGATCCATTCGATCTTGGCCGCAGTCGAAGGGAAGGATTTGACGAGTTGCAGGCCATCGCGCAGCCCGACTTCTCGCAGCACGACCCGATCGGTGGGATAGACGTCACGAAGCTTCGTCATGCCGCACGCGCCTTCACCTTGCCGCGCGCCGCTTCGATCGCCGCAGCGTCAAGGCCGATCGCGGCCAGAACCGCGTCGGTGTCCTGTCCGACAGACGGCAGGTCGCCGCCGCCGGTCAGCATCTCGCCGTCGACCTCGAAGGGCAGGGAGGGCGCGCGGAAGGTAGAACCGTCCGGCATGCGCGAAGTCGCAAGGCCGCCCGGGCGCATCACATGCGGGTCGTCATACATGTCCGCCGGCCTGGCGATCGGCGAATAGGGTATGCCGATCTCCTCGAAGCGCCTGAGGAGTTCGTCGGCATCGCGGGCAGCGATCGCCCGGGCGACGATGGGCACCGTCCGCTCGCGGGCATTGATCTGGTCCATGCGCGTCTGCAGTGCCGGATCATCGATCAGGTCATGCAAGTCCAGAAGCCGGCAAAGCGCCGTCCACTGGCCCTCTGTGACCGCGCCGACGAAGACCTGTCCCCCTCCGGCGGTGTCGAAGATGTCGTAGATCGGCCAGGAAAAATCGCGCTCCGGCATCGGAGGCGGCGATCGGCCTTCGAGTTCGAACTGGACCATGTGCTGGGCGACCAGCAGGAGGCAGTTCTCGAAGAGGCCGATCCGCAGGTTCCTGCCCTTGCCCGTGACCTTGCGCTCCAGAAGCGCAGCCAGCACAGACATCGCACCGAAGAGCCCGCCCATGATGTCGTTCGCCGACGAGCCGACCCGCAGCGGGCGACCGGACGGGCCGGTCATGTAGGCAAGGCCGGTCATCATCTGGACGACTTCGTCGAGCGCGGTGCGGTCCTGATAGGGGCCGCGCAAAAAGCCCTTGTGCGAGGCAACGATGAGGTTCGGAAATTCGCGCCGCAGCGTCTCGCCATCGGCGCCCATCTTCGCCAGCGACTGGTCGCGGAAATTTTCGATGAAGACGTCGGCGGAGGCGAGGAGCTTGTGGAGCGCGATCTGGCCGCTATCGGTCTTGAGGTCGAGCTGGACGGATTTCTTTCCGCGATTGAAGAGCGGGAACATCGGTCGGCCCATGCCGGACAGATGGCGCGTCTTGTCACCCTCCGGCGGCTCGACCTTGATTACTTCGGCGCCGAGGAAGCCCAAAAACATGCCGCAGGACGGGCCCATGATCATGTGGCTCATCTCGACGACGCGAATGCCCTCGAGCGGCTTGAAAGGTTCCGTCACTTGCATCTCCTCCCGTCGCTTGACGACGACTTGGCGGCAAGGTAGCGCCGGTATGGAAATCGCAAAATTATAAAGTTTCTAAGACATCGTTCTGAATTCGAGAAACCATGGATTCGCGCCAACTCCGCTATTTCGAGGCGATCTTCGAGAAACGCAGCCTGACCACGGCAGCTGGCGACCTGCGGGTCGCGGTTTCGGCGCTGAGCCATCATCTTGCCAACCTCGAGACAGAACTCGGCCAGCGCCTCTTCCACCGCAAGCCGCGTGGCATGGAGCCGACGGCGGCGGGCGAGCGGCTCTATATCCACGCCAAGGCAATCCTGCGCGCCATGCAGGCGGCCGAACGCGATATCAAGGCATCCGGCGGCGAGGTCGCGGGCGACGTGACGATCGGCATGGCCTATTCGGCGGTGAAGGCAATCGGCGTCCCGCTCCTCCAACGCATACTGACCGACTACCCGAAGCTGAACCTGTCCCTGTCGGAAAGCCTGTCGGGGGCGACGCTGCTGCATCTTCTTGCCGCCGACGTGGACATGGCGCTGGTCTACAATCCGCCCGCCGACATAAGGCTGAAATCCACTCCGGTGCTCGAGGAAAGCATGGTCCTGATCGGGCTAGAGAGTATCATCGGCGAAAGCGGCCGGCCGATCGCCTTTCACGACACGCTCGACATGCCGATGATCATTCTGCGCCAGGGCATCTCGGCACGCGCCCTGGTGGACGACGCGACGCTCCTGAAGAAGCTCGAGAGCAAGGCGCGCTTCCAGATGAACTCGGTGCAGGCGATCGGCGGCGCGTTGATCGCTGGGCTCGGCTGCGCCATAGGCACGCGGCTCTTCCTGCAGGAGTATATCGATTCAGGCGCTCTCGCGGTCCGGCCCATCATCGAGCCGGAACTGTCGCGCACGCTGCATCTGTGTCAGATGGCAGAGCGTCCATCTTCCTATGCGCTGGAAGCCGTGCAGCAGCTGGTCATCCAACTCGTGCACGATGCGGTCGATCGCGGAACATGGCAGGCTCGCAAGGTCGAATAGCCGAGCCAAGATATGCCCTTTGCTCGAAGCGTGTGGGCTGGATCTATTCGAGCCGCATCAGGAGCCCCGCCATCAGACGCGCGCGCTCGACGAGGCTGTCGCTCTCGATGTGCTCGTTCAACGTGTGCAGTCCCGCGCCGCGCACACCAATGGAATCGAGCGTGGGGATGCCGAGTGCTCCGGTGAAATTGCCGTCCGATCCGCCACCGGCGCTGCCGTGGGTCAGGTCGAATCCTATGTCGGCGGCGACCTGACGGCCGATCTCGTAGAGCGCCATCGTGCCGGCGTCCGGCTCCCACACGGGACGGGTGACGCCGCGGGTCACGTCGAAGCGAACGTCGTTCTCCTCGCTCGACATGGCGAGCATCGCCTCGACGCCGCGGTCGAGATCGTCCTGCCGCTTGGCCATCGACAACGCCTCGGCGTGGCATTCGGACGAGACGCAATTGACCCACTGGCCGGCATGGATGACGCCGACGGAGAAGGTGCAGTCGTCGGTGGTCATCTGTTCAACCTGGAGCAGCTTCTTTGCCATCAGCGCGATGGCCGAGCGGCCTTCGCCGAGCGCCCAGCCAGCGTGGCTCGGGCGACCTTCCGTCTTCAAGTTGAAGCGGGCGATGGCGTAGCGGCCGGTGACGGCGCCGCCGTCGGGGCGGGCCGGTTCGGGCACGAGCACGTACTTGTTCTTGCGCGCCTCCATCTCGATCAATTCGCGCGTCGAAGGCGTACCGACCTCCTCGTCGGGCGTGAACAGGACGGTGACCGGCAGCGGGCAGTCGATGGCGGCGAGCGCCAGTTGGCGGATCGCCTCGACGGCGACGAAATTGCCGCCCTTCATGTCCTGGATGCCGGGACCATAGGCCTTGTTGCCCTCGCGGCGGAACGGCAGCTTCTGGAGTGTGCCGACCGGGTGGACGGTGTCGAGATGGCCGGAGATCAGGATACCGGGCTTGCCGAAATCCTTGTGCGGGAAGCGAGCGCGGACCGAGCCGCCAAACCCCATGCGGCCGGGAATGCGCTCGATCTCGGCGCCGGCAGCGGCCAGATCGTAGCTCGCAAGATCCATCATCCGGTCGACGGCGGCCGCATCGAAGGTTGGGCTCTCGCACTCGATCCAGGGCTTGAGGCCCTTCAGCATGGTGTCGGTGTCGAAGGGCAGGGCGTTGAGGTTCATGGGGTCACCTTGGGGGTCTTGGTCGGCGGTTTTCTCTCAAGTGACCCCCACCCTTCATCCCTCCCCACGCGACAAGGGGGAGGGAGGTCGTCGGCGTCGCGCTTTCCCTTCCTCGGCGGGGGAAACGGCAGGGGTCAGACGACTAGAGCGGGAGGCGCTTCTCGATGATCCGAGCCATGACGCTGGCGCCGACGGGCAGGATCGCGTCGTCGAAAACGAAGCCGGGATTATGGACAGGTACGTCGCCGCCATGGCCGATGGTGCAGTAGGCGCCGGGGACGGCTTTGAGCATGTCGGCAAAATCCTCCGAGCCCATCACCAGTTCGTTTTCGTGGGTGATGTTGTCGACGCCGACGATGTCGGACGCGGCGTCCAGATAGGCTTCGGAGAGCTTGTCGTCGTTCATCAGGACGGTGAAGATTTCGCGCAAATCCGGTTCGACCTCGATGCCGAACATCTTCGAATAGCCCTCGCACATGTCGCGGATGCGGGCGTGGATCAGCTCTTTTACCTTGTCGTCGAAATAGCGGATCGTGCCGCAGATGACCGCCTTGTCGGGCACGACATTGTAGGCCGAGCCGGAATGGATCTGCGTGACCGACAGGACGGCCGGCTTCACCGCCGGGACATTGCGGCTGACGATCGACTGCAGCGACTGGACGAGCGAGGTGACCGCGACGATCGGGTCCTTCGAATGATGCGGCATCGCGCCGTGGCTGCCGACGCCCTTCACATGGATGTCGAAGAAGGTGGAACCGGCCATGGCTGGTCCGGGCTTGACGCCGACCTTGTTCGGAGCGGCGAGCGGGTTGTTGTGCATCCCGTAGATCTCGTCGCAGGGAAACTGCTCGAAGAGGCCGTCGGCGAGCATGGCGCGCGCGCCGCCAAGGCCTTCCTCGGCCGGCTGGAAGATGAAGACGGCCTTGCCCGAAAAGTCGCGCGTTTCGGCAAGGTAGCGCGCGGCGCCGAGCAGCATCGTCGTGTGGCCGTCATGGCCGCAGCCGTGGAACTTGCCGGGCGCGGTCGAGCGCCAGGGGAGGTTCGTTTCCTCGTCCATCGGCAGCGCGTCCATATCGGCGCGCAAGCCGACCGCGCGCTCGCTGCCGCCCTTGCCCTGGAGAACGCCGACGACGCCGGTCTTGCCGAGGCCGGTGTGGACCTCGATGCCCCACGACTTCAGCTTCTCGGCGACGATGCCGGCCGTGCGCGTCTCCTCGAAGCCGATCTCGGGATTGGCGTGGAAATCGCGCCTCATGGCGGTCAGTTCGTCAGCGTATTCGGCAATCCGCGGCAATGTCGGCATGTCGGTCTCCTTGTCTCGTGGGGGCGGCGCTCAGGCCGTCTCGGTCGGGCGCAGGGAAAGCTCCCTGAAATTGGCGAAGTCCCAGTGGCGGCCGGGCGCCGCCTCGATCAGCGCGCGCGTATACTCGTGGCGCGGCTGGGAGAGAACGTTTTCGGCGGTGTCGTGCTCGACGATGCGGCCGTGCTGCATGACGACGACCTCGTCGCAGATCTGAGCGGCGACGCGCAGGTCGTGGGTGATGAAGAGGATCGCGATGCCGAGCTTTTCCTGCAATTCGTCGAGGAGCTTGAGCACCTGCGCCTGGACCGACACGTCGAGCGCCGACACCGCCTCGTCGGCGACGAGAATGTCGGGCCGCATGGCGATGGCGCGGGCAATGGCGATGCGCTGGCGCTGGCCGCCTGAGAATTGATGGGGGTAGCGGCCGAGCGCGTCGGCGGGAAGGCCGACGAGTTCCATCAGCTCCCGGGCGTGGTCGAGAGCGTTCTTGCGCGATTGACCGAAATTCAGCGGCCCTTCGATCAAGCTGTCTCCCACTGTCCAGCGCGGGTTGAGCGAGCGGAACGGGTCCTGGAAGACGATCTGGATGTGCTTCCTGTGCGGTTGCAATTCGCTGCGGCCGAGCATGGCGATGTCGGTTTGACCGACCTTTATGCGTCCTTCGGTCGGATCGATGAGCCGCATGACGCAGCGCGCGACGGTCGACTTGCCCGATCCGCTTTCGCCGACGATGCCCAGGGTGCGGCCCGGCTTAATGCGGAATTTCACCTCCTGCGCGGCCCGTGTTTCCCGGCCCTTCTTGAACAAGCCGCGCGTGCTGTAGATCTTGGTCAGGCCATCGACCGACAGCACCGGATCGGCCCAGCTTTCGGGGCGGGCATCGCGCGGCGCGAGGCTCGGCACGGCTTCGAGAAGCCGGCGCGTATAGTCCTTTTGCGGCACGCGCAGGAGCGTTTCGACCGCGGCGCTCTCGACGATGTCGCCATTGCGCATGACGTAGACCGTGTCGGCGATCTCGGCGACGACGCCCATGTCGTGGGTGATGAAGAGAACGGCCGTGCCGTGGCTCTCCTGCAGCTCTGCGATCAGCTTCAGGACCTGGTTCTGTGTGGTCACGTCGAGCGCGGTCGTCGGCTCGTCGGCGATCAGAAGCTTGGGTTCCAGGATCAGCGCCATGGCGATCATGATGCGCTGGCGCTGGCCGCCGGAAAGCTGGTGCGGGTAGGAGCTGTAGATGCGCTCGACGTCGGGCAGGTGCACCTGCTCCATGATGTCGATCACGCGGCGCTTCTTCTCTCGCGTGGGCAGCTTGGTGTGGCTGTCGAGCACTTCCTCGATCTGGGCGCCGACCTTCATCACCGGGTTGAGCGCGGTCATCGGCTCCTGGAAGATCATCGAAATGCGCTGGGCGCGCAATTCGCGCATCTGCGAAGCGTCGAGATCGAGAAGGTTCTGGCCGTCCAGCTCGATGCGGCCGGCTGTGACCTCGAGCGCCCCCTTGGGCAAGAGGCCCATGATCGCGAGCGATGTCACCGACTTGCCCGATCCGCTCTCGCCGACGAGGCAGACGGTTTCACCCTGCCGAATGGTGACGTCGATCGTGTTGAGGATGGGAACGGAATCGTCGCCCGTCGTGGCGACGGAAAGGCCGAGAATTTCAAGCGCGACCGGCTTATCGTCGAACTGGCGATTGCGGAACAGCATGGGTTACGCCTCCCGCTTCTTGAGGCGTGGATCGAGCAGATCGCGCGCGGTATCGCCCAGGAGATTGATGGACAGGATGCACAGCGACAGCATGAGGCCGGGCCAGAAGATCAGCTCCGGCTTGATCTGGAAGAACAGGCGGCCTTCCGCCATGATGTTGCCCCACGTGGGAATCTCGGTCGAAACGCCGGCCCCAAGGAAGGAGAGGATCGCTTCCGTCAGGATCGCCGAGGCGCAGATATAGGTGCCCTGGACGATGAGCGGCGCGAGCGTGTTCGGCATCAGGTGCTTCCACAAAATCTTCGGCATGGAGGAGCCGAGCGCGATCGCGGCCTCGACATAGGGCTCCTCACGCGCCGAAAGGACGACAGAGCGAACCAGCCGGACGACGCGCGGAATCTCGGGTAGGGTGATGGCGAAGATCACCGACCAGATGCTCGGCCCATTGAGCGCCACCAGCGCTATGGCGAGCAGGATCGAGGGGATCGCCATCAGTGCATCCATGATGCGCATGATGATGGCGTCCGCCAGGCGGAAGAAGCCCGAGACGAGGCCGATCATCAAGCCGATGAAGACCGAGACGATGGCCGCGCCGATGCCGATCAACAGCGAGACCTGACCGCCGACCATGACGCGCGAGAAGAGATCGCGGCCGTAGGGGTCGGTTCCCAGCCAAAAGGTCTCGGTCGGGCCTTTGAGGCGTTCCAGCGCGTTCATGCTCATCGGATCGTGCGGCACATACAGATACGCGGTTACGGTCGCGAGCACGATCACGGCGAGGACGATGGCAGCGAGGATCGGTCCGATGCCGAGGCGCCAGTTGCGCGGAAGCTGGATCGCGCCAAGCACGACCTGCATGGCGGAGGTCGGTTGCGGTTGAGCGGCCATCAGTAGCGAATCCTCGGGTCGAAGAGCGTGTAGGAGAGGTCGATCAGGAGGTTGACGAAGACGTAGATGGCGCTCGTCAGGAGGATCATCGCCTGGATGACGGGGTAGTCGCGGGCGAGGATCGCGTCGACGGTGAGGCGGCCGATGCCGGGAATGTTGAAGACGCTTTCGGTCACCACGACGCCCGAGATCAATAGCGCGAAGCCGGTGCCGATGATGGTCAAGATCGGCACGGCAGCGTTGCGAAGCGCATGCCGGAACAGGACGATGTGCTCCTTGACGCCCTTGGCGCGGGCGGTGCGGACATAATCCTCGCCGAGCACTTCGAGAAGGCTCGCACGCGTCATTCGGGCGATCAGCGCGACATAGATGGTGGCGAGCGTCAGGCAGGGCAGAACGGCGCGCGACAGGAAGCCCTGCACGCTTTCGGAGGGCGAGGTGTAGCCCTGGACGGGAAGCCAGCGCAGGTCGATCGCGAAAAATTTGATGAAGAGGTAGCCGATGACGAAGACGGGTATGGAAAAGCCCAGAACCGAGAAGGTCATGACGGCATAGTCGACCCAGGTCCGGTGCCGCCATGCGGCGAGAACGCCGAGCGGCACGGCGATCAGAACCGAGAGGATGATCGTCAAGGTCCCGATCTGCAGCGTCGGCCATATGCGCTGCCCGATGAGGCGCGTGACCGGCTGGTTGGAGATAATCGAGGTTCCCAGATTGCCTTGCACGAGCTGGCCGACCCAGGTGACGAACTGGATGTGCAGCGGCTCGGCAAGTCCGAGCGACTCGCGAATGCGTTCGAGCTGAGCGGGCGTGGCGGAATCGCCGGCGATGATCGCGGCGGGGTCGCCCGGCGTCAGGCGCAGAAGCAGAAAGACGAAGATCGCGACGATCACCATCACCGGAATGATGGCGAGGATGCGCCGGATGACATAGCCGAGCATGGGCTCAATGATCCTTGGAAGACTGGGATTTGAAGGCCCCCGGCATCAGATGCCGGGGGCCCCAGACGGCTGAAAGCCGCTACTCCGACTTGTCGATCTGCCAGAAGACCGGCACCGGCGACGGGATCATGTCGACGATGTTGGCGCGACGTGCCTGAACGGTCAGATACTGCCCGAGCGGAACGTAGTTCACCGTTTCGATGACATGCGCCTGGATACGCTCGGCGACTTCGGCCCGCGCCTCGGCGTCGCTCGCGGCGATGAACTCGTCGCGCAGGGCTTCCAGTTCCGGATCCTCCGGCCAGCCGAACCAAGCGTCGTCGCCGCGCCCGTTGACCATGGGATTGATCAGCGGCGAGGAGATTTCCGGAACCATCCAGTTTGTGAAGAAGATGTTCCAGCCGCCATCTGCCGGCGCCGCCTGGCTGGCGCGGCGGGTGACCAGCGTCTGCCAGTCCATGGCTTGCATGTCGACGTTGAAGCCGGCTTCGCGAAGCTGCTGGGCGGCCACGACCGGCTGTGCGGTCAGCGTCGTCACGTCGGTCGGCTGCATCAGGACGACCGGCGTGTTGTCGTAGCCGGCTTCCTCCAGAAGCGCGCGGGCGGCTTCGGGATCACCGCCAGCCTTCAAGGTCTCGCTGCCGGTTTCCGATGCGAGCGGCGTGCCGCAGCCGAAGATGGCGCCGCAAATCGAGTAATATTCCGGATTGCCGATCAGCGTCGCCAGAACCGATTCCTGTCCCATCGCCATCAGCGCAGCCTGGCGGATCTTCTCGTCATCGAAAGGGGGATGCTTGAAGTTCATCCGGCCCATGGTCTGGTAGCCGAGCGGATCGCGCACCTCGACCACCACATCGGGGCTTGCCTCCAGGATCGGCAGAAGGTCGATCTGTGTCTGTTCGAGATAGTCGATCTCGCCGGAGACGAGCGCGTTGATGGCGGTCTGTGCGTCAGGCATCGTCATCCAGACCACGCGGTCGACATTGACGACCTTGCCGCCCGCCATCCAGTTCGCAGGCTCCTCGCGCGGTACGTAATCGGCGAATTTCTCGTAGGTGACCGACACGCCCGGCTCGAATTCCTCCTCGACGAAGGTGAAGGGGCCGGAGCCGGTATAGTCGGTGATCGCCTCGTCCGCCGACGTCTCGGCCACGCGCGCAGGCATGATGAAGGGGGGAACGGCTGACTGCTTGGCGACAATGTCGAGCAGTGGCGCGAACGGCTCGCTCAGCGACCAGGTGATCGTCTTGTCGTCGGTCGCTTCCAGGCTTTCGGTCACGTCGAAGATCAGCTGACCACCGGAATCGCGCTCGCCCCAGCGCTTCAGCGAGGCGACGGCATCGGCGGCCGTCACCGGTTCGCCATCATGGAACATCAAGCCGTCGCGCAGGGTGAAGGTGTAGGTGAGGCCGTCCTCGGAAACCTCGTAATCGGCCATCTGCGGCTGAACCTCGAAGTTCTCGTTCACCGCGATCAACACGTCATAGATCATGTAGCCGTGGTTGCGGGTGATGTGCGCGGTGGTGATGATCGGGTCGAGGACGCGCAGACCCGAATGCATGACGGCCGTGATCGTCTCGGCATCCTGCGCGAGCGCAGCTCCTGCCGGCACGATCGCCGTTGAGGCGGCCAGCGCGGCCGCCAGCATTATGGATCGTCCCTTGTTGGCCAGGGCAGAAAAGCCGTTTGAATGGAATGTCATCGGTAACCCTCTTCGATTGATTTCGCCAATGTCAAAATGCACCGGTCTTACCGCCGGCTTGTCGGAAAGTCTTGTCAGCCTGCGCGGCGGGCAGCCTCCGCAGGTTGGAAGGCGGGACCGCCCGGCGAGAGCCTGAGGCCCGGCGCCAGGCGCGTGAAGGGCAGGTCGGCGGCGTCAAGCGCCATCGGCCCGGGTGCCGTGGCCACCAGAATGGCTTGCGCGATCGGCTCGAAATCCGCGCGAAAATGGACCGAGCTCTTGTTGACGAGGATCGCCTGATCTTCCGGGTCGATGCCGACGAAGCGATACATCTCGCGGTCGGCCATCTGCGCCTTGTAGGTCGAGACAACGATCCGCACGCCGCCAATGGAGAGGCAGGCGGACGGGCCAAGGTTCATGTCGGCGCCGCCATAATAGGGGCCCGTCGCCTTGAAGCGGCCGTCCGAAAGCCGCTCGACGCGGTAAATCGCCTTCAGCGGCGCGTCGCCGGGAACGTTTGACTGGCCGCCCAGCGTCAACTCGATTTCGGCGCCTTCGCCTGCTTCGTGCGCTCGGGCGGCCGAGACCGGATCGACGATGACGCCGATGGCCGCGCGTTCAACGCCTTTCTCAAGAAGCGCGCGCAACATGCCGGTCGTGTTCGAATCGCCGCCCGCGCCGGGATTGTCCTGCGTATCGGCGATGATGACGGGCTTGCTGGCAGAGGTGGCAATGCGCTGCGCCTCAGCGACGGCTTCGAGCGGCGCGTAGGCCTTGCCCGCGAAGCGGCTTTCGCGCTCCAGGAAGGCGCGCTCAAGGGCGTTCGCGGCGGCATCCGCTTCGTCCTGCGTGTCGGCGTAGGCAATGACCGATGGCCGGCAATCCTCGAAGTCGGCGGCGGGAAAGCCGGTCAGGATCGAGGCGCTCGACACTTTGCTGCCCTCGGTCCGGCTAACTTCCGCGTAGAGCGACTTCGCCGGTTCGATCATGGTGCATTGCCACGGGATCGGGATCAGGAACGGCAGTTGGCGGAAGGCCTTGGCAAAGGGCTTGCCGCGAACCATCAACCGGTCCAACTGCTCTGCAGCGCGCACGCCCGTTTCGGCCATGTCGACATGCGGATAGGTGCGGAAGGCGACGAGCACGTCCGCCGCGTCGACCATGTCGCGCGTGACATTTCCGTGGAGATCGAGGCTGGCCGCTATCGGGACTTGCGGGCCGACGATCGCGCGCAGGCGCTTCAGGAGTTCGCCTTCACCGTCATCGACGTGCTCGGCAACCATCGCGCCGTGAAGGTCCAGCAGGAGCCCGTCGATGGGCCCGGCCGCGCGCAGGCGATCGGCGATCTCGCCGGCAATGCGCTCATAGGCTTCTTCTTCGACATGGGCGGAAGGGATGGCGCCGGTCCATAGAAGCGGGACGAGTTCCCAGCCGGCCTTGGCAGCGTATTCGACAAAACCGCTGATGCCGAGATTTACGCCCCCGCAACGCTCCAGGATTTCCACCCCCCGACTGATCGGCAAGTAGCCGCCGCCCTGTTCGAAATTGTCATAGCGGGCGGGGGATGGCGCAAAGGTATTCGTTTCGTGCAGAAACCCGGCGATCGCAACACGCTTCGACATTTCGATTCCCAGGGCTGGAGTGTCGACGACATTCTGTATCGGCTAGCGATATAGAGATATCGCAATTCAACGGTAGAGGTGGTAAGACCTGCCGTCAACAGCCATTCAGGGGGGCGGACATGAACCGCAGCATCAGCAGTGGAGAAGACGGCGCGCGGGTTCTTGACCAGAGCCAGAAGGACGACCCCCTCTTCGTCCAGTCGATCGCCCGCGCGATGCACGTTCTTTCGGTTTTCCACAAGGCCGAGCAGCCTCTCAGCCTGACCGAAATCGCCGAGGCGAGCGGGACAGGGCGCAGTGCCGCGCAACGCGTTCTCCACACCTTGCGGGCCCTTGGCTATGTCGAGCGAGACGAGACGGGCCGGGGTTTCGTGCCGGGAATCCGCGTGCTCGATCACACGGTCGATTATCTGAGGCTGAACAAATTGATCGAGCGGGCGACGCCGGTTCTGCTCGATCTGCGCAAGAACGCGCGCGAGCGCATCGACCTCAGTCTCTTCGACGACCTGCGCGTGGTCTATGCCGCGCGGATGCAGAGCAAACGCGAGACCTTCTTCGCCACGCTGGTCGGCCATTCGGTGCCGACCTTCTGCACCTCCGGGGGGCGGGCGATCATGGCGCACCTTTCCGATACGCAGGTGGACGATATCATCGCGCGTTCGGATCGGCGCCCGTTCACGGACAAAACCATCACCGTGCCGGACGAGGTGCGGGCCATGGTGCGCGAAGCGCGCCTGAACGGCTATGCGCTGACGGTGGAGGAAGTGCTGGTGGGTGAGGTCGCACTGGGCGTTGCCGTACTGGGGCAGGGCGGCAAGCCCCTCGGCGCGATCCATGTCGCCGGGTCGCTCAGCGAATGGACGCCGGATGCGTTTCGCACGCGCTTCGCCCCCTTGGCGGTCGAAGCCGCCAATGCGATCAACCGGTTACGATAATCGGCTGAAAAGTTGAATCGTCTCAGGCTGTTTTCAACATTGGCATGTCGATGACCTTCAAGTCGACGAGCGACTGGATGTTGGCTATCGGAACGGGCTTGCCGAAGAAATAGCCCTGTGCTTCGTGACAGCCCTGATCGCGCAGGAACTTGAGGTGCGACGCGCTTTCGACGCCTTCGGCAAGAACCGGAATGTGCAGGCTTTCAGCCAGGATGATGGTCGAGCGAACGATCGCCATCGCCTGCGCGCTCGTGTCGATACTGGCGATGAAGGAGCGGTCGATCTTGATCTTGTCGAAGGGGAAGTTCTGGAGCGTCGACAGCGAGGAATAGCCGGTTCCGTAGTCGTCCATCGCAATGCTGATGCCGCGTGACTTCAGCTTGCGGACGACTGAGAGGGCATGCTGGTGATCCTCGATGATGCTCGACTCGGTGATTTCGAGTTCAAGACGCGAGGCGGGCAGGCCGGTTTCGGCGAGGATCTCGTCCACCAGTCGGGGAAGGTCCGACTGCGAGATTTGCGCCGACGCGACATTGACCGCGATCTTGTAGGGATTCGACCAGCGCGCGGCCTGAGTACAGGCTTCACGCAGAACCCATTCGCCGATGGGCAGGATCAGCCCGGTTTCCTCGGCAAGCGGAATAAAGTCGACCGGCGAGACCAGTCCGCGCTGGGGGTGGTTCCAACGCACCAGCGCTTCAAAGCCGACCAGGTCGCCCGAAGCGACGTCGTTCTGCGGCTGGTAGTATAGTTCGAGTTCGTTGCGCTCCACGGCATGTCGCAGCTCGAGCGACATGGCGGAGCGCGTGCGGTTGGCCTCGTCCATCGACGAATCGTAACGGCATATGCTGGTGAAGGCCGACTGCTTGGCCCGGTACATGGCGAGGTCGGCGCGGCTCAGGAGCGTCGACGCGTCCGACGCATCGTCCGGGTAATAGGCGACGCCGAGGCTGGCGCCGACAGTCAGAACGCGAGCCGCGTCCTCGACCGGGCTGCAGACCACTGCATGGAGCCGGGCAGCGAATTCGAGCGCCTGGCTCTTTTGATAGAGCCCGGTCTTGACCGCGACGAACTCGTCGCCGCCGACGCGGGCCAGAAACTCGCCATCCTGGAGGCAGGCTGAAAGGCGCTCGGCAATGATCTTCAGGACGATGTCGCCGGCTGCATGGCCGTGGACGTCGTTGATGTCCTTGAAGCGGTCGAGATCGATGGCGATCACCGCGATGCGCGAGGTGTCGTCGTAGTCGCCGCCGATGATCTCACCCAGCTTGCTTGCGAGGTGGTGACGGTTCGGCAGGCCGGTGACGGCGTCGTGCAGCGCGAGCTGTCGGTAGCGCTGGACAGCTTCGACCTCGTTGTGGTTGTCGATCAAGTAGCTCGACAGGCCCGTGCCCATGACGAGCGACATGACAGCGAGAACGCCGAGGATAAGCAGGCTGTCGGAGATGCCCTTATCCGGCACGGAGATGGACAAGTCCGGCATCAGCGTTAGCGCGCCCATGCCGGTGAAGTGCATGGAGACGATGGCGAGGATAAGCGCCAGCGCGCCGCCATAGCGGCAAAAGCGCGTGACGGGCCGTGCGATGCGGTTCATCGCGACCGCGCCGAAGAACGCGCCGAGCGCGACCGAGATTGCGACCAGAGTGGGATCCCATGCCATCTGCGCGGTTACGCGCATGGCGCTCATGCCGGCATAGTGCATCACGGCAATGCCAACGCCAAGGATCGCTCCACCGAACTCGATCAGCACGCTGGTGCGCGTGCTGGCGGCGACGACCATGCCGATGGTGCAAAAGCCGATCGCGAGGAAGAGCGAGATCAACGTGATCGCCGGATCGTAGGCGTGCTGAAGTGCCGGCATGTAGCCCATCATGGCCACAAAATGGGTGGTCCAGATGGCGCTGCCCGACACAACGCCGGCAAGGAACAGCCAGTTGGCGCGGCGGGCGCCGGTGGTGCGCCGGGTGCGCGCGAAGAGCCGCATGGACATCAACGAACCGGCCACACAGATGACAGCCGCCAGAAGCACGTATCGATAGTCATGTTCGTAGACAAGACACGAGATTACTTGCAGCACGTCACCACCCTCAATGCAGTCGAAGCCCCACCAATACGCGCGCTTGGTTAACGAGTGTGGTATCTGGCGGGGCGCCGAACGATCACAGAGCCGTGTGGTAATCAAATACTGAACTAAAGGCCGGTGAAGGTTGCGTTGCGCTTTTCCTTGAAGGCCGTCCGACCTTCTTCATAGTCGGCACTGGTGAATGTCGCGCCGCCCAGTTCGGCGGCCCGCGCGTTATCCAGGGGATCGGCGGTCAGCACAGCCCGGATCGCTGCCTTCGAGGCGCGCACCGAGAGAGGTGCGTTGGTTGCGATCACCGTCGCGATCTCCAGCGCACGGTCGATCGCGGGCGGCAGGTCGGTCACTTCAAGCAGGAATCCGAGCGCCTGTGCTGTCGGCGCGTCGAGCCGTCCGGCGGTGAAGGTCATATAGCGGGCAAGCTGCGGCCCGAGCGCATGGACGATGTCGGCCATGGCGTCGACCGGATAGGCAAGGCCGAGCCTGGCGGCAGGAACGCTGAACAGCGCATCGGGCGAGGCAACGCGCAGATCGCAGGCGGCGGCAAGGCCGAAGCCGCCGCCAAAGCAGATGCCATTGATGGCAGCGATCGTCGGCACGGGGCAGTCGCGCACGGCGCGGAACGCGCGCGAATTGGCATCCTCATAGATGGCGGCCCGTTCCCCGCGACGCACCGTGTCGAATTCGGAGATGTCGGCGCCGGCGCAGAAATGGCCCCCCGTCCCTGACAGGACGATGGCGCGGACGTCTTTGTCGGCTGCGAGGGCCTCGAAGAGGACGGCCAGATCCAGCCACATGGACTGGGTCAGCGCGTTTTTCTTGTCGGGACGCTCGATCTGAAGCGAGACCACAAGGCCGGCGCGGTTGACACGAAAGCCCGGCTTTACCAAACCTTCTTGAATCTCGAACAATTTACGCCACCTGAAGCCAAGTTAAGGAAATCTGAGTTCAATCCGCGTCGTGTGTGGACTAGAATTCCGTGACTGCCAAGCCCGATGACAGGGGAAGCCGATGACGATTTCGATGAAGGCCCGCAGCCACCCGGTGCAACCGGTCGATCCAATCTGGAGCGCGGTGCGCCAGGAAGCTGCCGACGCGGTTGCGTGCGATCCCATCCTCTCCGCATTCCTGTACGCGACGATCCTCAATCAGGACAGCCTGGAGGACGCGGTGATCCACCGCCTTTCCGAACGGCTGCACCATCAAGATCTCGGCGCTGACCTCATCCGCCAGACCTACAAGGCGATGCTGCGCGACAACGCGGACTGGAGTTCCACCGTACGCGTCGACATCCAGGCCTATTTCGACCGCGATCCGGCCTGCGACCGGTTCCTGATGCCGGTGCTCTACTTCAAGGGGTTCCACGCGATCCAGACGCATCGGCTGGCGCATTGGCTGTGGACGCAGGGGCGCAAGGACTTCGCGCTCTACCTGCAGAGCCGATCATCGGCGATCTTCCAGACCGACATCCACCCGGCCGCACGGTTGGGCAAGGGCATCTTTCTCGATCATGCGACCGGCCTCGTCGTGGGTGAGACGGCGGTGGTGGAGGACGACGTGTCGATGCTGCATGGCGTGACGCTTGGCGGCACCGGTAAAGCGGGCGGCGACCGGCATCCGAAAATCCGCCACGGCGTCCTCATCGGCGCCGGGGCGAAGATCCTCGGCAATATCGAAATCGGACATTGCACCAAGGTCGCTGCCGGCTCGGTGGTGCTGCAATCGGTCCCCAACAACAAGACGGTGGCCGGTGTGCCGGCAAGGATCGTCGGCGAGGCGGGATGCGAGGAACCCTCGCGCGCAATGGACCAGCTCCTGACAGCGCAGCCTTCGCAGGGTTGACGATGCCGGGTTGGAAGGGGCGCTTTTGGCTTTACATGCCCGTCGAGTGCATGCCAGAAGCCCCTCTCTTTCCAACCAGGACCGGAGTAATCCCATTGAAACCGGAAGAAATCCGAAAGCTCGACGCCTATTTCAAGCGGACGTTCCAGAACCCGCAGCTCGAGGTGAAGGCGCGCCCGCGCAAGGATGATTCCTGCGAGCTCTATGTCGGAGACGAGTTCCTGGGCATCATCTTCAAGGACGATGACGACGGCGAACTGTCCTACAATTTCTCGATGGCCATTCTGGACGTCGATCTCGCCTGATCAGCCGGCCGGCTGCAGAACCCTTGCGGCGAACTCGCGCATGCCGGCATCAAGCGCCTTCCAGTCGTCAAGTAGCGCCCGCGGAAAGCGATAGCGCAGCGACAGATTGGCGCCGACATCGATATCGCGCTCGCAAGGCGCCAGCGCGGTATCGGCTTCCGCTCCCGTCAGGCAACGTGCCACGAAGGGGGCTACGAACCGCGTCGGGTCGACGATCAGCATCTCGTCGCCATAGCCGGACGCCTTGATGAAGCGATGGGCAACGAGCCCGGCTTCCACCATTTCTCCCGGTTCTTCGATCAGCAGCCGATAGATCGGCGTCAGACGGTTCGACATGTCGCGCGGCATCGAGCGCGGCTCGAAGCTGGCGAAGATGATGCGATTGTCGGCACCGGCATGGTTGAAGAGCGCGCGCTCGTCCTGCGAATAGCCTTGGAGCCGTGGCCAGGACAGGTAGAGATCGAGCCGGTTGGCTTCGCCCGAACGGCGGTCCTTCGCGAAGCGGATCATGTTGGCGGGGACAGCGATCATCTCACTATCGATCACGACGCCCTGGATCGTCGTATCGTCGGTATGGCCAGCGAGCGCGATCGCACGGCCGAAGGTCTTGCCAGCATAGCTGATGCCGACCGAGACCAGCGCCAGCGCGATGAAGACATAGAAGATCTTCATCATGAAGCCGCTGCCGACTTCCTCGATCGTGGCATTGTCGAAACGTGTGAAGTCGGTCATCGCGCTCTGTTCGGGCCTGGTTGCCTGCCGGGTCGGCGGTTTCATCTTCGCGCGAACATGGTAAACGCGGCGTAAAGCAACAGCCTGGAGGAAGAGCATGCCGGTCTATGAACTCGATGGCATCGGGCCGCAATTCGCGGATCGGGACACGAACTGGATCGCGCCGGACGCGCATGTGATCGGGAAGGTCACGCTTGGCAGGGATGTGGGCGTTTGGTTCGGCGCCGTGCTGCGCGGCGACAACGAGCGCATCGAGGTCGGGAAGGGCTCCAATGTGCAGGAGCACACGATGATGCACACCGATCCGGGCTATCCGCTCACCGTTGGCAAGGGCTGCACCATCGGCCATCGGGCGATCCTGCATGGCTGCACGATCGGCGACAATACACTCGTGGGAATGGGCGCGATCATCCTCAACGGCGCGAAGATCGGGAAGAATTCACTGGTCGGCGCCGGCGCTCTGGTCACCGAGGGCAAGGAATTTCCCGACAACTCGCTGATCGTCGGTTCGCCCGCCAAGGCAATCCGGACGCTGTCCAACGAGGATGCGCTGCGCGCCTCGGCCGCGAGCTATGTCGCCAACGGCAAGCGATTCACAAAAGGCATGAAGCGCGCCGACTGAAAGTTGGAGCCGGTTCTCGGGGAAGAACCGGCTCCAGCCTGGCCGAACGGACGGGGAGTGGGGGCTCGACCGGGCTATTTGCTCAGTTGGCAGAAACGCTGCCGACCAGGATGTCGCGGTCGTCATTGATGCCGACCCACATTCCGGCGTGCTGCGACGACTGGCGCTTCAGGAAGCTGTATTCGGTCTCGTTCCAGCGCAGGACGCGCATTTCGAGATTGTCGAGGACAAAGTCGCCCATCGAGGTATGGACGACCAGGACGGCGTGGCCCTCGCCATTGGGCTGGCGCACGACGGTGACGAGAAGGTTCGAGGCCGGCACGCCCTGCGCGATCAGGCGCTTGCGCTTTTCCAGGACGTAATCCTCGCAGTCGCCATAGCCATTGACCGGGTAGGACCAGTACTCCTCGATGCCCCACAACTCCATGTCGGTGCGCGGGCGCACGGCGATGTTGACGACGTTGTTGACGTTGATGATCTCGGCCCACAATTCGCGCGTCAGTTCCGTCGGCGCGCTCGCATCTGCCGTCGGCTTGCACTCCGCGGGCATGCGCTGGCAAAAATCGTAATGACCGACCGGCTGCGTGGTCAGTCCGCCCACATGCATGAAGGGCTGCGCCGCGGCGGATGTCGCGAGCAGGGCAAAAAATCCTGCCGCCGCGATCGCGATCTTGTTATACTTCGAAGTCCCCATCTTCTCGTCTCCCCGTTTGGAGAGACAATGACAGATGCGGATTTATTACACACCAAAAGTCAAGTGTATATTCGAGTAAAATGCAATTGATATTCTAATCAATACTTATTCAAATTGTCGAATTTCACTTCATCCAATAGTAACCATGTGATCCGAACGGCTTTTGACGCAAAAAGGGCCGGCGCGAGGCCAGCCCTTATGATGGTTTCTGGAATTTTCGATCAGCGGTCGGAGAAGGCGGCGTCCAGCGTTTCCTCTTGCTGCAAGGCGGCGAACTCGATAGCGATGCCGTCCTGGAAATGGCGCACGACCTGGCCGCGCATGGCCCCGAGCGTAACCTGTACGCCGAGCGCCGGACGGACATTGATCTCAACGGCGGCACCGGAGAGCGAAAGATCGACGATGCGGCATTGATATTGCCGGCCGTCGCCAAGTTGCAGGACGGTGATCGGGTTGCGCGGCGCGATACGCTGGTGGCGCCGATCCTCAGGCAGGTCGAGCTCGTGCTTGTTGGCAAGCCAGGTGAGCTGGGCAGCGAGCTTCTCACGCTTGCGTTCCGATGCGATGACGGTCATGGCGAAGCCGTCTTCGGTCAGGCGCGTGACCACGCCCTCGATGCGGCCGATATGGTCGAGATAGGCGATCACCCGTTCGCCGGGCTCGCCGGGACGCTCGGCGCGCAAAGCGACGTCGCCGGGGGACATGTCGATGACCTGGCAGGGATACTCGGAGCGGTCCTCAAGCATGAAACGACCATAGATCTTCACACGCACGCGCTGGAAACCGCGACGTTCGCTTCTTGTCGGAGCGATCTGTACCGCCGCTGAACTCATCTTCGTCTCAGGCCCCGCCAATTCCGTCGGACGTGTCCAACTGACTGGTGGTCAAAATAGCGCCTTAGTCGTTAACATGGCGTAATCTGCAAAGGTCGAACACCAAGTTGACAGATGCACGGCCCCCAACCTTCGAACCGGCCGCGCCGTTAGCTGCGTCCGCCGTCCAGGACGACGAGGTGGCGCACGCGGCGAGTGCGTTCCCGGTCAGCAGGTTCGAGGTCTTCTGGCGCAAGGCTGGGCGCCTGCGCGCCGATATCGAGCGCCGGAGGGGCGTCGGTGTCGATCAGCCGCGCTTCATCGAGTTGCAGGTTCTCGATTGCGTGCGCGCCCATCCAGAAGGGGCGATCGACCGGCGTTGCAAGGCCGATGGCTCGGGGTTGGCCTGGACCGGCGTCGAGCGGCAGAAGAAGGACCTCGAAAGTCGCCCGGCGCCCCTGGCGGCTGGTTCCGCGCGCTTCGGCGAGCACCACGGCCTCCTGCAGCAAGGTCGCCCTGGCGAGCGCGCCAACGGCCTCCTGGTCTTCCTCGCGCCAGATCTGTGCGAAGGGAAGATGCCGCAACTCGCGTCCGAAGACAGCGCATATATTCGTGCCGGCGAGGCGGAAGCGCAGTTCGTTCGAGTCGTCGAATTCCAGAATGAAGGTGTCGGGCAGGCGCCCCTTGATCGCCGTCGGGTCGATCTGCGTGCGAAACGGGGAAGGGCGGCCGGCGCGTAGCATGTCCCAGTATCGGAACATCGCGATCGTGCCCTCCTTTTTCATCAGTGCCTGCTCCCAGTTTCTTGCCGATCCGTCCCGAAACGAGACGAATCGGATCGCCAGATGGTCATCACATGGCCAAGGATACAGGGGGCGTGCCAGCCCCGTTAGGAGTTCTTAACGCTTCTGAGGGCCGTTAAGGTTAATGAAAGATTGACGTTGCCAGCAGCTCAAGGCCGTGAGAGCTTTTGGCTACGGGAAGCAAATACCTCGGCGCAACTCAGGTCGCGCAGCGGGAGCAGGGGGCTCGATTGGCCGTTCGAAGCATCGCTTCGAGCGGCTTTCTTTTTGCGCACGCACTGGCGGCTGGCTGTTTGGCGCTCTATGTCGGGGCTGACGCGCGAGAGAGCACGATGGACCAGCTACGCCCCACTCATACCCATTCCGACGACGAGTGGCGCGAGACGCCGCCGCCGCGGCGCGAGCCGGTTTTCAACCTGCCTACGGTCGTCGTCGCGCTGCTCGCGATCTGCGTGGGCATTCATGCGGTTCGGATGCTGGTCCTTTCGGAACAGCAGGATATCGGCGTCATTGCGCGTTTTGCTTTCATTCCGATCCGCTATTCGGGGCAGTATGTTATCGACGCCTATGCTTATGCCGGACCTGTCACCTATGCTTTTCTCCACGGGGGCATCGCGCATCTGGCGGTCAACATGGTCTGGCTGGCAGCCTTCGGTTCGCCGCTGGCGCATCGCATCGGAGCGGTGCGCTTCATTGCCTTCTGGCTCTTCACCGCGCTAGCTGCAGTTGCCCTTCACTATGTCCTGCATTCGGGCGATCCCACGCCGGTTGTCGGCGCGTCCGGAGCGATTTCGGGCATGATGGGCGCGGCCGCCCGGTTTGCCTTCCAGATCGACCGCTTTGCGGGCAAGCCAGCCTTCACCGGGCCGATCCTTCCCGTCGGCGTGGTGCTGCGCCACCGCATTACCTTCATGTTCCTGCTGACCTGGTTCGTCATCAACCTGGCGATGGGGCTGGGATTCGCCTCGCCGGGCGTCGGACAGATCGCCTGGGAGGCGCATATCGGCGGCCTCCTGGCAGGATTTTTCGGCCTCGCTCTTTTCGACCGCCGCTGACGACACGACATTTCCCTTGATGGGGCGGCGCTTGAAAAGCACCCGAACCGGGCGCACCATGCCGGCGTGAATGTCATAGAGGAGGTCTGCGCATGACGGTGAAGACAATTCTTGACGCCAAGGGACGCGACGTGGTGACCGTCGAGCCGACGATGACGCTCGCCCAAGCGGCGCGGCTCCTGAGCGAAAGGCGGATCGGCGCTGTCGTGGTCACCAAAGAAGGTTCGAAGATCGCCGGCATTCTTTCCGAGCGCGACATCGTTCGCCAGATCGCCCTGCGCGGCGCGGCCGCTCTCGACGAGGCCATCTCCAGCGCCATGACCGCCAGGGTGAAGACCTGCCAGGAAGGCCACACGGTGAACCAGGTGATGGAGATCATGACTCGCGGGCGCTTTCGCCACCTGCCCGTCGAGCGCGAGGGGAGACTGGCAGGCATCGTGTCGATCGGCGACGTGGTCAAGCAGCGGATCGAGGACGTCGAGCGCGAAGCTGACGAGATTCGCCACTATATCGCGACGGCCTGACCGGCTCGTCCTCGCGAAAACCTTGCCTCGCGCGCGCGATTGGTCTAGCCAACCGGAACACTTCCGACCATCGCGAACGCCAGGCAGACGATGACGCTCATTGATACCCGCACGCCCGATCCCAAGCGCCTGATTTCCGGGGCTACCGGTGATTGGGAGATCATCATCGGCATGGAAATCCACGCACAGGTTTCGTCGCAGTCGAAGCTTTTTTCGGGTGCGTCGACGACGTTCGGTGCAGCCCCCAATTCGAATGTCAGCCTCGTCGACGCGGCCATGCCGGGCATGCTGCCGGTCATCAACGAGGAATGCGTCAAGCAGGCGGTTCGCACCGGGCTTGGCCTGAAGGCGCAGATCAATCACCGTTCGGTCTTCGACCGGAAGAACTACTTCTATCCGGACCTGCCGCAGGGCTACCAGATCTCGCAGTTCAAGCAGCCGATCGTCGGCGAGGGCGTGGTGCTCGTCTCCGTCGGTCCCGACAAGAAGGGCGAGTTCGAGGAGATCGAGGTCGGCATCGAGCGGCTTCACCTCGAACAGGATGCGGGCAAGTCGCTGCACGACCAGCATCCGACCATGTCCTACGTGGACCTGAACCGGTCAGGCGTGGCGTTGATGGAGATCGTCTCCAAGCCGGATATCCGCTCGGCCGATGAGGCCAAGGCGTACGTGACCAAGCTGCGCACCATCATGCGGTATCTGGGCACCTGCGACGGCAATATGGACGAGGGCTCGCTACGCGCCGACGTCAATGTCTCCGTACGTCGCCCGGGCGAACCTTTCGGTACGCGCTGCGAGATCAAGAACGTCAATTCTATCCGTTTCATCGGCCAGGCGATCGAGTCGGAGGCCCGGCGCCAGATCGCGATCCTCGAAGACGGCGGCTCGATTGACCAGGAAACGCGGCTTTTCGACCCGACCAAGGGCGAGACGCGCTCTATGCGCTCCAAGGAAGAGGCGCATGACTATCGCTACTTCCCCGATCCGGACCTTCTGCCGCTCGAGTTCGACCAGGCCTATGTCGACGCGCTCGCCGCACATCTGCCCGAACTGCCGGACGACAAGCGCGCGCGACTGATCGAAAGCATTGGCCTGTCCGTTTACGACGCGTCGATCCTCGTCTCGGACAAGGCGATTGCCGACTATTTCGAGAAGGTTGCCGAAGGACGCGATGGCAAGGCCGCCGCCAACTGGGTCATCAACGACCTTCTCGGCGCGCTGAACAAGGCCGGCAAGGACATCGACGAATCACCGGTCTCACCCGACCAGCTTGGCGCGATCATCGCGCTGATCAAGGAAGGGATGATTTCGGGCAAGATCGCCAAGGACCTCTTCGAGATCGTCTGGAACGAAGGCGGCGATCCGCGCGAGATCGTCGAGACGCGCGGCATGAAGCAGGTGACCGACACGGGGGCGATCGAAAAGGCGGTCGACGACGTCATCGCCGCCAATCCCGACAAGGTCGAGCAGGCGCGCGCCAAGCCGACCATGGCTGGCTGGTTCGTCGGCCAGGTGATGAAGGCGACCGGCGGCAAGGCCAATCCGCAGGCTGTCAACGACCTCGTCAAGGCGCGGCTGGGGATCGAATAGTGTTCGTGCGCACCGTCTCGAAGCGTGACCTCAAGGCGGTGCAGGCGCTTCTCGCCGAGACGTGGCACGCTACCTACGACGCCATCTATGGTGAGGAGCGCGTCAACGAGATCGTCGCCGAATGGCATTCGATGCCCGCGCTCGAGGAGCGGCTCGAAACGCCTTTGTCGGAATTCCTCCTGGCTGACGACGGGACGGCGATCGGTGGCGTTGCGTTTGCGACGGCCGTCGACGAGGGCAAGACCGTGATGCTGCACCAACTTTATGTGCGGCCGGACAGCCAGGGCCACGGCATTGGCGCGTTGCTGCTCGACGAGATCGAGGGCTGCTTTCCCGATGCGGACAAGGTTCGGCTCGAAGTCGAGGAGGCGAATGCGAAGGCCGTCGCATTCTATCTCGCGCAGGGTTTTGCCAAGGTTGGACAAACGACGAACTGCGGACGGCCCGACTCCGGGATCGCGGCCGATATCTATGAACGGCCGATCATGTGGGCTGACTGAGCCCTTGTCATCGACAGCCCGGAACGCCATAAGGCGGGAACGATTGGGCACCCAGTTGCGGATGTGCGAATGTCTATGAAATCTTTCTTCACGCAGTTCTTCACCTGGTGGAACGGCCAGACGCTCGGTACGCGCTTTCACACCTGGCGGCATGGCAAGCCGGTCGGCGAGGACGAGTTCGGAAACCTATACTACGAGGGCGGCGTCGACACCGAGGGACGCACGCGCCGCTGGGTGATCTACAAGGACTATGCGGAAGCCAGCATGATCCCGCCCGGCTGGCATGGCTGGATGCATCACCGCGTCGACACGCCGCCGAAGGACGAACACTACCGGCCGCACGAGTGGCAGAGGCCGCATCTGCCGAACCTGACGGGCACCAGATTTGCCTACCGGCCGAAAGGGTCGGTCGTCACGCAGGAGCAGCGCCCGCGCGTGACCGGCGACTACGACGCCTGGACGCCCGGCAACTGACGACGAGACCATAATCGCCACAATCGGCGGATAGGCTGGTCAGGACGCGATGCTAGGGAACGGGGCTGCAGGCATGAATTCTAGACTGGCGGGCGCATTTGCGGGACTTGTCTTCGCAACCGGACTTGCCGTGCCCGGCAGTTCGTTCGCGCAGGATCTGCAGTTCGACCTGCCGCAGGACGACGAATTCATCTACGAAGAGGCGCCTAACGAGGGTGGCTCGTTCGAGGACCTGCCGATGGAGGAGGCGCCGACCGAGGTGCCGATCCAGCGCGTGAAGAACCCGGTCGCCGAATTCTCCGGCATCGACAAGATCACCGGCCGCATCATCTCCTTCGACGTTTATGTGGACGAGACGGTACAGTTTGGCGCACTGCAGGTGACGCCGCGCGTGTGCTATTCGTCCGCAGAGGGTCAGGAGCCGCGAACGGACGGCTTCGTCGAGGTTGACGAGATCACGCTCGACCGCAAGATCAGGCGCATTTTCTCCGGCTGGATGTTTGCCGAAAGCCCCGGTCTCAACGCCGTCGAGCACGCCGTCTACGACGTGTGGCTGAAAGCCTGCAAACAAGAGTCAGAGGTGCCGGCGCCTGAGTCCGCTGCCGGCTAGAATTCCGCGGGTTCTCCGTCGAGCGCCCTTTCCAGCATCGTTTCGTATTTGCGCCGTGGCACGTCGATTGCACCGAAACGCTTCAGGTGCTCAGTCGTGAACTGCGTATCCAGAAGATCGAAGCCCTTGTCGCGCAGGCGTTCCACGAGGGCCACGAGGCAGACCTTCGAGGCGTCCCGCGCAAGGCTGAACATGCTCTCGCCAAAAAAGACGCGTCCGAGCGTCACCCCGTAAAGCCCGCCGACGAGTTCGCCGTCCTTCCAGGCTTCAACGGTATGGCAGTGGCCGATGGCGAAAAGCCGCGCATAGGCTGCACGTATCGGCAGGTTGATCCACGTATTCGGCCGCCCGGGCCGCGCCGCGCCGCAGCCAGCTATGACGCCTTCGAAATCCGTGTCGTAGCGGATCTCGAAGTGCGATCGGCGGACGGTCTTTGCGAGGCTGCGCGGAACGTGGAAATCGTCGAGCGGCAGGATGCCGCGCATTTCCGGCCGCACCCAGAAAATCTCCGGATCGCCTGCATTCTCCGCCATCGGGAATACTCCTGCCGCGTAGGCACGCAGCAGGAGATCGGTCGGGATCGTGAAACCGGGAGCGAAGGGCCGGCTCATTTCACCACGGCTCTCAGGGGTTCCCGGCCAGGTACTTTTCCAGCCAGTGGATGTCGTAATCGCCATTGGCGATGTCCGGATTGCCGACGAGGTCGCGGAAGAGCGGGAGTGTGGTGTTGATGCCGTCGACGACGAATTCGTCGAGCGCGCGGCGAAGGCGCATCATGCACTCCACGCGGTTGCGGCCGTGGACGATCAGCTTGCCGATCAGGCTGTCATAGTAGGGCGGGATCTTGTAGCCCGAATAGACCGCCGAATCGACGCGCACGCCGAGCCCGCCTGGCGTGTGGAACGTCGTCACCGTGCCGGGCGAGGGCACGAAGGTGCGCGCGTCCTCGGCATTGATGCGGCACTCGATGGCGTGGCCGTTGAAGCGGATGTCGTCCTGCGTGACCGACAGGCCGCTGCCCGACGCGACGCGGATCTGTTCGTGCACGAGATCGATGCCGGTGATCGCCTCCGTCACCGGATGCTCGACCTGCAGACGGGTGTTCATCTCGATGAAGTAGAACTCGCCGTTTTCGTACAGGAACTCGATCGTGCCGGCGCCCGAATAGCCCAGATCGCCGATCGCCTTCGAGACGGTTTCGCCGATCTTGGAGCGTTCGGCGGCGTTGAGGGCCGGCGACGTCGCTTCCTCCCAGACCTTCTGGTGGCGGCGCTGCAGCGAGCAGTCGCGCTCGCCCAGATGCACGGCATTGCCGCGTCCGTCTCCGAGCACCTGCACCTCGATGTGGCGCGGCTTTTCGAGATACTTTTCGATATAGACGGCGTCGTCGCCAAACGCCGCTGCGGCTTCCGAGCGTGCGGTCTGGAGGGCGACCGACAGTTCGTCCTCCGAGCGGGCCACCTTCATGCCGCGTCCGCCGCCGCCTGCCGAAGCCTTGATGATGACGGGATAGCCGATGTCGGCGGCAATGCGCTTGGCTTCGCCTTCGTCCGTCACGCCGCCTTCAGAGCCGGGAACGACCGGAATGCCGAGGCGCTTGGCTGTGCGCTTGGCCTCGATCTTGTCGCCCATCACGCGGATGTGGTCGCCCGAGGGGCCGATGAAGGTGATGTTGTGGGCGGCGAGGATATCGGCGAACTTGGCGTTCTCCGACAGGAAGCCGTAGCCGGGATGGATCGCGTCGGCGCCGGTGATCTCGCAGGCCGCGACGATCTGGTGGATATTGAGGTAGCTGTCGCGCGAGGGCGGCGGGCCGATGCACACGCTCTCGTCGGCAAGACGCACATGCATGGCATTGGCGTCGGCCGTCGAGTGGACGGCGACGGTCTGGATGCCCAGCTCCTTCGCCGCGCGCAGGATGCGAAGCGCGATTTCGCCGCGATTGGCGATGAGGATCTTCTGAAACATGGTCGCTCCTATTCGATAACGACCAGTGGCTCTCCGAACTCGACCGGCTGCGCGTCCTCGCAAAGGATCGCAGTGACCTTGCCGGAACGCGGCGCCGGAATCTGGTTCATCGTCTTCATCGCCTCGATGATGAGGAGCGTCTGGCCTTCCTTGATCGACTGTCCGACCTCGATGAAGGGACGTGCGCCGGGAGAGGGAGACAAATAGGCGGTGCCGACCATCGGTGAGGGAACGGCGTTCCTGGTGGGATCGGCGGCGCCGGTCGCAGCCGGCCGCTCCTCGGTGGCGGCGGGCGCGGGGTGATTGGCCGGCGCGGGCGCATAGGCCGGGGCATAGGCCTGGATCGGCGCTGCCGCCTGGCGCGAGACGCGGATGCGCAGATCGTCCTGCTCGACCTCGATCTCCGACAGGTTGGTGTCGTTCAGGATGCCCGCCAGTTCGCGGATCAGTTGCTGGTCTACGCCGGCTTTCTTCGTCGACATTGATTTCGCCCTTTTTCTTGGTTTTCTCCGGTCAAAGCCGGGCGGCAAGTGCCTGTAGCGCCAAGGTGTAGCCGATCGGGCCAAAGCCGCAGATCATGCCGGTCGCGACTGGCGCCACCATGGTCTTGTGACGGAATTCCTCACGCGCGTGGATGTTGGACAGGTGCACCTCGACGATCGGCATCGACAACAGCCGCAGGGCGTCGTGCATGGCGATCGAGGTGTGGCCGTATCCGGCGGGATTGATGACGAGGCCTGCGGCAAGGTCCGGTGCTTGCTGAATCCAGGTCACCAACTCGCCTTCGAGGTTGGACTGGCGGAAATCGATCTCGTATCCCAGCCTCTGCGCCTCGGTGCGACAATCGCTCTCGATGTCGGCGAGCGTCTTCGACCCGTAGATGCCGGGCTCGCGCTTGCCGAGCATGTTGAGATTGGGGCCGTTGAGGATCAGGATGTTCTTGGGCATTCAGACGTTTCCACGCGGCGCGCTTTTCGCGCGACGCACCCTCTATAGTCGGCTTGTTCCGCGACGCAAAGGCTGCGGACACAATCGACACCTTCAACAGGCGACAAACATGTCGAAAACTTGATTAGGAGGGATTTTCGGCCCGGACCTCTTCGATTTTCTGCGCCAGAACCTCCTGGCCCATGGCGCCGAACACGACTTCGCCGCCAACGACATAGGACGGCGTACCGGTGATCGAGAGCTGATCGGCCAGCGCATAGGTTTCCTGGAAGGCAGCGATGATGTCGGGGTTCTGCATTTCCTGCCGAAGCGCGGCTTCGTCAGCACCGTGCGAAACAGCGGCAAGGATCGCCTCGTCTTCCGTGACGCGCGCCTCGCTGGCGAGGAGGTCGCGGTGAAAGGCGGCGTAATTCTCCGGCAGGAGATTGCGGAACGCCATGGAGACGACATGCGCGCGCTGCGAATCCGGCCCGAGGATCGGGAACTCCTTCAGGACGAAACGGAGGTTCGTATCCTGCTCGACCAGCGCCTCCATGTCGGACAGCGCGCGCTTGCAGTAGCCGCAATTGTAATCGAAGAACTCGACGATCGTGACGTCGCCATCCGGATTGCCGATGATGCCGTCATAACTTGCGTTGAAGATCTGGCTTTCGGCCGAGCGGATGATCTCGGTCTGCGCGACGCGCTGCGTCTCCGCCTGGCGGGCTTCAAGCGCCTGCTGGACCTCGATCATGATTTCTGGATTGGTGACGAGATAGTCGCGCACGATCGCTTCGACCGCGGCGCGGTCGGGGGCGGACGAAGCCGCCGGCGCGACCGCGTCCGGAGCTTGCGACGAGCCGGCGACATAGCCGGCCGCGCCCATGCCAAGCGCAACAACGGCGCCGAATACGGCGGCGGGGATCAAAGCGTTCATTTCGGTTCCTTCCTTCGGCCGGTCAGTTTGCCGGCCTCTGATTGATAATGTCCTGCGCGCGCACATGGCTTGGCGAGCCCGGCGTCAGGCGCGATTGGGCGCGGGCGGCAAACTGGCGCGCCTCGCGGAAATTGCCGCTGTAATAGTGACCTTCGGCGGTCGCAAGTTCGGCCTCGGCGATTTCCCCCATCTGACCGTAGGCCTGGGCAAGGTAGCGATAGGCGGTGACGTACTCCGGCGCGCGCGCAAGGCCCTGCGTGAGGGCGTCGACCGCTCGCCCCGCCGTGTCCGGCCCGCCGGCGGCGAGCAGAGCCTGGCCGAGGCCGAACTGCATGAAGCCCGAATTCGAGGTATCGAGCCGTGCTGCCCGCTCAAACGCCGTTACCGCATCCTGCGGGCGGTTGGCGCGGATCAGCACTTCGCCTCGAAGTTCGTGGAAGTAAGGATTGTTGGGCTCGGCCGCGATCAGTGCGTCGACCTTCTGCAATGCGGCCGAAGGCGACCCATGCAGGTAGGTGACGATGGCGTCGCCATAGCGCGCGGGCATGCTCTGCGTGTCGCGGAAAAGGCGCGAGGTGGCCGACTGGCCTTGCGTGTGCGCAGCGATCTTGGCGCGCATCATGTCATGGCGCCGTTGCAGGGCAGGCGGGTCTTGCCGATCACGGTAAGGGCTCGCTTCGGCAAGCTCCTGAACATTCTGGATGCGCTCGCGCGGCAGCGGATGGCTGATCTGGTAGGGATCGATCTGGCGCCCCATCAAGGCGAGGCCGCTTGCCATGCGCTCGAAGGTGCGCACCATGCCGCGAGCCGATTGTCCCGTCCTTTCAAGATAGGTGATGGCGGATCGGTCGGCCGTGATTTCCTCTGTTCGCTGATAGTTGAGAAGGCCGCGCCGCGCGACTTCGCCGCCGCCCATGGCAAGGCCGGCGCCGGCCTGCGCGAGCCCGCCTGTGCCGCTCGCAGCACCGCCGACGGCAGCGCCGATGCCGATCAAACCGGCGACGATCGCCATCGTCTGCGCCGCCTCGAGCTGCTGGCGCAGGCGCTGCTGATGACCGCCGGCAATATGGCCGGCTTCGTGTGCGATGACGCCGATGATCTCGTTCGGCGTTTCGGACTGGAGCAGGGCGCCGGTGTTGATGAACATGCGCCGCCCGGCCACGAAGGCGTTGAATGCAGGGTCGTTGACCAGGATGATCTCAATGCCCGAGCGCGACAGGCCGGCAGCTTCCAGGATCGGCTTGGCATAATCGCGCACCAGTGCCTCGATCTCCGCATCACGCACGACGGGAACATTGCGCTGCGCATGGGCACCTGAAACGGGTGCAAAGGCGACCTGCACGGCGAGAAGGCCCGTGGCGAGAAACCTGCAGGCGCGTCTGGCGGACCAAAGCATGGCGATTCCCTGGAGTTTGATCGTCGGGTTCATGACTAATCGAGCCGGCGGGCGATGGAAAGCACCACGATCGCGTCTCCTGGACTTGTGATCCCCATATCATTCGGGCATTTCTGCGGCCCCTTTACCGACCGCCGGAGTTGCCTGCCTTGTCGCCGATCCTCGTTTCCCGCCGTTCCGAAGTAGAGCCGTTCCATGCAATGGACGTACTGGCACGCGCCAATGCGCTGCGCGCGGCGGGCCGCAGCGTGGTTTCGCTCGCGGTCGGCCAGCCTTCCGATCCGGCACCGCAGATCGTGCGCCAGGCGGCGTCGAATGCGCTCGTCGACGGCGCACTCGGCTACACGGATGCTCTGGGCCGCCCCGAACTGCGCCGTGCGATCTCGGACCACTACCGCGACCACTACGGGCTCGACGTGCCGACCGAGCGGGTCGTCGTGACGACGGGTTCATCGGCAGGCTTCAACCTCGCCTTCCTTGCCATGTCCGATCCGGGCGACAAGGTTGCCATCACGGTGCCGGGATATCCGGCCTATCGCAACATCATGAAGGCGTTGGGGATCGAGGTCGTCGAAATCGACCTCGAAGGTGCCGCCTTCCTGACAGGGGCGACGCTCGAACGCGTTCACGCCAAGGAAGGCCTCAAAGGCCTGCTGTTCGCCAGCCCGGCCAATCCGACCGGCGCGGTGATCCCCGCCGACGAGCTCAAGACGCTGGTGGCCACCGCGAAGGAAATGGGGATTCGTACCATCTCGGACGAAATCTACCACCGGCTCTGCTACACGGCGGACGACGTCACAGCGCTTGCCTTCGATGATGACGTGACCGTCATCAACTCGTTCTCGAAATATTACTGCATGACCGGCTGGCGGATCGGCTGGATGGTCGCTCCGCAGCGGCTCGTGCGCGCCATCGAACGCATCCAGCAGAGTCTGTACATCTCCGCGCCGGACCTTTCGCAGATCGCGGCGACTCGCGCGTTCGAAGCGTCGCTCGAACTGGAAGCCGTTCGCGAGCGCTATCTCGTCAATCGCGCCATGCTTGCAGATGCCCTGCCACGCCTCGGCTTCAGTTTCGCCGCGCCGATGGACGGCGCGTTCTACGCCTATTGCGATGTGACGCGTCACTCCAATGACAGCATGTCGTTTGCGGCCAAGATGCTCGATGAGGCGGGCGTTGCCGCAACCCCCGGGCGCGACTTCGATCCGTTCGAGGGCGATCGCTACATGCGGTTTTCCTATGCCGGGAGCAATGACGACATCGCTGAGGCGATACGCCGCCTTACCGGCTGGCTTGGATAAGAAAAAAGCCGGCGCTTGCGCCGGCTTTTTTCACTCAATCCTAGAAGAACCCTTTTCGCTGCCACCAGCCCTGCCGACGGGGTTTTTCTTCCGTCGCTTCCAGGCCTTCCGGCGTCAACGAACGGACGACCGGCTCTGCGGGCGCCTGCTCCTCGACGGGTTCAGCCTCGGGCGCTGCGACGGGCTCGCCCGCTTCCGTCGCCATCTCGACCGGTGCGGCCTCAGCATCAGCTTCAGGCGTCGGTGCGGCTTCCTCGGCAGCCTTCTTGCGGCGCGGCGCGCGCTTCTTCGGCGCTGGCTTTTCGTCGCTGTCGATGGAGATTGCCACAGCCTCGGCCGAGGCGACTTCCGACACGGCCTCTTCACCTGAAGCCTTTGCGCGGCTCTTGCGCGGGGCGCGGGCCTTCTTCGGCTTCGGCGCGTCTTCGGCCGGAGCTTCGCCGGCGGTCTCGGCGGCCGTCTCCGCGGTTACCGGAGCGACAGGTTCGGTGGATTCGACGGCAGTCATCGCTTCGCCGTCGACGTCTTCCGACGCATCGGCTTCGCCAGCTTCGACCTGCGCCTCGTCGGCCGTCACCTCGCCATCCTCGCGGCGATTGCGGCGTCCACCGCGCTTGCCGCGACGGCGCTTCTTGCGGTTGGCGTCGCTGTCCTCGTCCTGGCCCGATTCGCCGGCGGCGGCGGTGGCATCCGCGGCTTCCTCGTCGCCGAGGTCGGCGGCTGCCGTCTCGACATGACCGGTTTCGCCGTTCTGCTGATCGCGGTCGCGTCCGCGCCGGCGGCGCCGACGGCGCTTCTTGCGGTCGCGGTTGCCGTCGTCGGAAGTGGAATGCGCGGTTTCCCGCTCGACCTGCTGCGGCTTCGCCGCAACTTCGCCGGGCTCGTCCTCCTCGTCCTCGTCGAGAAGCGCTGCCGCGGCGGCCGCGGCCGCTTCGTCCTTTGCGGCCTCGGCTGCGTCATCGACGGTCGGGGCTGCTGCGGGCAGGGTAGGCGCCTTGTAGCCTTCCGGACGTTCGATCTGCGCGCCGCGCGTAATCACATAGTGCTGCGCGCCGACTTCCTCGTCCGCTTCGATCGTGATGGTCAGGTCGAAGCGGTGTTCCAGATCCGCGAGGGTGGCCCGCTTGTGATTGAGCACGTAGAGGGCGGTCGAAGCGGGCGTGCGTACGGTGATGTGGCAGCGCGAATCCTTGAGGAGATACTCCTCGATCGCGCGGACGACGAGCAGGGCGACCGACGATTCGGAGCGCACATGACCAGTTCCGCCGCAATGCGGGCAGGGCTGCATGGTGGAGTCGAGCACCGACGCGCGGATGCGCTGGCGCGACATTTCCAGAAGGCCGAAATGCGAGATGCGGCCGACCTGGATGCGGGCGCGATCGTTTTTCAGGCATTCCTTGAGCTTCTTTTCGACCGCCCGGTTATTCCGGTTCTCTTCCATGTCGATGAAGTCGATGACGATCAGGCCCGCGAGATCGCGCAGTCGCAACTGCCGCGCGACTTCCTCTGCCGCTTCAAGATTGGTCTGAAGCGCGGTGTCCTCGATCGAATGCTCGCGCGTCGAGCGGCCCGAATTGACGTCGATCGCGACCAGCGCTTCTGTCTGGTTGATGATGACGTAGCCGCCGGACTTCAACGTCACTTGCGGCTGGACCATCTTGTCGAGCTGCGCCTCGATGCCGTTGCGGGCGAAGATCGGCACGGAATCGCGATAGGGCTGAACCATCTTGGCATGGCTGGGCATCAGCATGCGCATGAAGTCCTTGGCCTCGCGGTAGCCTTCCTCGCCGGCGACCATGATCTGGTCGATGTCCTTGTTGTAGAGGTCGCGGATCGAGCGCTTGATCAGCGAGCCTTCCTCGTAGACGAGGGCAGGCGCCGTCGACTGGAGCGTCAGATTGCGCACGTTCTCCCACATGCGCATCAGATATTCGTAGTCGCGCTTGATCTCCGCCTTGGTGCGGCTCTCGCCCGCCGTGCGCAAGATGACGCCCATGCCGTCCGGCACGTTCAGATCTTCGACGACGGATTTCAGCCGCTTGCGATCGGCTGCGTTGGTGATCTTGCGCGAAATGCCACCGCCGCGCGCCGTGTTCGGCATCAGCACGGAATAACGGCCAGCGAGCGACAGATAGGTGGTGAGCGCCGCGCCCTTGTTGCCGCGCTCTTCCTTGACGACCTGCACGAGCAGGATCTGCCGGCGCTTGATCACTTCCTGGATCTTGTAATGCTTGCGGACGGGACGGCGGCGCGCTGCAGCCTCCTCGATCGCATCCTCGGCGCCGACCGATTCGATGTGCTCATCGTTGCCATTGCCGTCGTCGCCATTGTGGGCAGGGCGGCGATCGTCGTCATCGCCTTCCGCGAAAGGCGCGTCTTCCGAAACAACGTCGGCGGCAATGCTCTCGGCCATCGCCTGGCCGGCATCTTCGTCGCCCGAGGTCGCTTCCTCGGTCGCGCTCTCCTCGTCGCCATCGCCGGCCCCGGCGTCGCCGGAGGTCTTTTGGCTAGCGCGGTCGCGGCTCTTGCCCGAGCGACGACGGCGGCGATTGCGACCGTTGCCCTCCTCGTCATCTTCGTCGTCGTCGGAACGGGCGGCTGCTTCCGCCTCGGCGCGCAGCAGCGCCTGCCGGTCGGCGACAGGAATCTGATAGTAGTCGGGGTGGATTTCGGAGAAGGCGAGGAAGCCGTGGCGGTTCCCGCCATACTCCACGAACGCGGCCTGAAGCGAAGGCTCTACCCGCGTCACACGCGCAAGATAGATATTGCCTTTGAGCTGCTTCTTGTCCTGGGATTCGAAATCGAACTCTTCAATGCGGTTGCCGCGAACGACGACGACCCGCGTCTCCTCCTGGTGGGAGGCATCGATAAGCATTTTGTTGGGCATGTTGCAAAGTCTCCCCGGCACGCACCGCCCGGGGGGAGGTCGTGGTAGCGCCGCGCCGCGGAGGCGGGAATGGCATGCCGGATAAAAGGGGGAGCCGGGGCCGATGGCGAGACGCAAGAGGCAGGCCGCCCGCTGCCGTCGAGGCGCGGTCAAATGCGGTCAAGAGCCTGATTGTGTCAGAAGCCATGCTACAGCCTGCGGATCCTTTCTGAACCAAGGCCCGGCGGTCGCCGGACCAGCTGCGATTTGCTCGGTTTACGAGCCGGCACGGGATCATCCCTGCCGCTTTCCAAACGGCACGGGGTTGAGCCGACATGCCGAAGAATTCTGTCCGGACATATGCACCGCATCAGGTGAAGGAGGAACACTCCGCCGCTTGCGCGTGAGCGCAACCTTTAACGGACGTCACAAATGTCCTTCCATGCTTTTATGATTTGACGGCTTCCAAGGCAACCCTGATTTCCGAAACTTGTTTTCGGCCGCGCTAACGTAGATCGCAGCCGGTGCGAAAAGGATTGGTTAACCACGTCGGGCTTACCACTCAAGGCATCCTTGTCGCCAAGCGACCGCATCGAAGCAAGACGGGCGAGACGATGCCGACCATGCGCTACAGACCAAGATTTGACCGGTGCCATGCGCTTATGCGCGTGGTGCTGGCGGCGCTTTTCATGTCGCTCCCGAGCCTTGGCGCACAGGCCGAACCGGTGCGCGTGGAGGGCGTGCGCGTCGTTGGCGACGCGTCGCGCGCGCGGATCGTCATCGACGTTTCGCAAAGCCCCGACCTGCGCTGGTTCCTTGTGCGCGCCCCGCATCGGCTGGTGCTTGAATTCAACGATGTCGAGTACCGGCACGAAGATGAGCCGGTGAAGCCCCGCGGTCTCGTTGCCGGTATCGCCTTCGGGCCGGCCGGCGCATCGAAATCGCGGCTGGTGCTGACGGGCGAAGGGGCGTTCGTCGTGGAGAATCTCGAAATCCTGAAGAACGAGGACGAGCCAGGCCATCGCGTCGTCATCGACCTGGTGGCAGGTTCCGACCGTCAGTTCGAGGCCGCGCTCGCCGAGCAGATCGCAACCACCGCGGGCACAGATGTGGCCGCCGCGCCTGCCGAGCGACGCTTCACCGTGGTGATCGACCCCGGGCATGGCGGCGCCGACAGCGGCGCCAAGGGCGTCAGTGGAATCTACGAGAAGACCATTACGCTCGCCTTCGGGCTGGAATTGAAGAAGGCGCTCGAGGATACGGACCGCTATGAGGTCCACCTGACGCGCGACCGGGACCGCTTCCTGCGGCTCGACGAACGCGTGAAGATCGCGCGCCGGCATGAAGCCGACCTCTTCATCTCCGTCCACGCCGACGCGATCCGCCACCGAGGCGTGCGCGGCGCGACCGTCTATACGGTCTCCGATTCTCCATCCGATGTCGTGTCGGCCGCAAAGGCCGTGAGGGAGAACCTCGCCGACCAGATCGCCGGCTATGCCTCGCAGGAAGCGGGCGACGAAGTCTCGGACATTCTCACCGATCTGGTGCGACGCGAGACCGACGGCTTCTCGTTGCGCTTTGCGAAGGCGCTGGTCGGCCAGTTGTCGGACGAGATCGGCATGATCAAGAATCCGCACCGCTTTGCCGGTTTCCAGGTCTTGAAGGCGCCGGACGTGCCCTCGGTGCTGGTAGAGTTGGGCTACCTCTCGAACGAGAGCGACGAAGCCCAGCTTCGTGACGTGAAATGGCGTGCGCAGGCCTCGGCCGGCATCGTCGCCGCAGTCGGGCTGTTCGCCGACGCCAAGATGGGTGCGGCAAACTGATCTCACGGGACCGTGGCTTGACGGCCACAGGCTCTCATTTAATCCTCCGCTTTAACGAGCACTTGCCAAGCGCGCCGCAATTTGCCCACAAGCGCACGACAGGTACGATGCGATGCGAAGAGGCTGACGACGGACGGGCACCGATCCTGCTAAGCCACTTCGAATGACACACTGGAGCGGGCATGATTCGTCTCATCGGGTATTTCTTCGGCATTGGCGTGATGCTGGCGCTGGTGGTAGCCGCCGGCGTCGCCTTCTATATCGGGACGATCTCGAAGGACCTGCCCGATTACGAGGTGCTGGCGCGCTACGAGCCGCCGGTGACGACTCGCGTCCATGCCTCTGACGGTTCGCTGATGGCCGAGTTCGCCCGCGAGCGGCGTCTGTACCTGCCAATCCAGGCGATTCCGGACCGCGTCAAGGCGGCGTTCCTCTCTGCCGAGGACAAGAACTTCTACCAGCACCCCGGCATCGATGTCCTCAGCCTTTTCCGAGCGGTCGCGACGAACGTGCAGAACATCGGTTCGGGCCGCCGCCCGGTGGGTGCGTCGACGATCACGCAGCAGGTCGCAAAGAACTTCCTGCTCGATTCCAGCCAGACCTATGACCGCAAGATCCGCGAGATGATCCTGTCGTTTCGCATCGAGCAGGCCTATTCGAAGGACCGCATCCTCGAGCTTTATGTCAACGAGATCTATTTCGGTCTGGGTGCGTACGGCGTCGCGGGCGCTGCGCTCACCTATTTCGACAAGTCGGTCAACGAACTGACGATCTCCGAAATGGCCTATCTGGCGGCCCTGCCCAAGGGGCCGACCAACTATCACCCGTTCCGCCATGTCGACCGCGCGATCGAGCGCCGCAACTGGGTCATCGACCAGATGCAGGCGAACGGCTTCGTCGAGGCCGAGGAGGCTGCCAAGGCCAAGGAAGAGCCGCTGGGCGTCAGCCCGCGCCGCGGCGGCACCTACATGATGGCCGGCGAGTATTTCACCGAGGAAGTGCGCCGCGAGATGATCGCGCGCTATGGCGAGAACGCGCTTTACGAGGGCGGCCTGTCGGTCCGGACCACGCTCGACCCGCAGATGCAGCTCCAGGCGCGCGAGGCGCTTCAGAACGGCCTCATCCGCTACGACACGCTGCGCGGCTTCCGCGGCCCGATCGCCGAGATCGAACCTGGCGACGACTGGGGCGTTGCGCTTAGCGAAGTTTCGGCGATGGCCGACGTTCCAGAGTGGCGCCCGGCGGTCGTTCTGGAGACTGGCGATAGCGAAGTCACCGTTGGATTGCAGCCGGAGCGTCAGGCATCCGGAGAGCTTGGCGAAGGCCGCGAAACAGCGACACTCGCGCTCGCTGACATGGAATGGGCTTTGCGCCATACCGTGGACGGTCAGCGCGTGAAAGCCAGTTCGATCGGCGAAGTGCTGACGGCCGGCGACGTCGTCTATGTCGAAGCCAAGCCGGACGGCGGCTATCTGCTGCGCCAGGTGCCGGAGGTTTCCGGCGGGCTCGTCGCGATGGACCCTGTCACAGGCCGCGTCATGGCGATGGTCGGTGGGTTTTCCTTCGCGCAGTCCGAGTTCAATCGCGCGACGCAGGCGATGCGCCAGCCTGGCTCGTCCTTCAAGCCGATCCTCTATGCCGCGGCGCTCGACAATGGCTATACGCCAGCCTCGGTCGTCGACGACGCGCCGATTTCCATCCGCGTCGGCAACGATGTCTGGGAGCCGAAGAACTATGGCGGAGACTTCGCCGGCCCCTCGACGCTGCGAATGGGCATCGAACGCTCGCGAAACCTGATGACGGTGCGGCTTGCCAATGACATGGGCATGGATGTCGTCGCCGAATATGCCGAGCGCTTCGGCGTCTACGACAAGATGCTGCCGGTGCTTGCCATGTCGCTGGGTTCGGGCGAGACGACCGTCATGCGCATGGTCTCGGCCTATGCCGTGATGGCGAATGGTGGGCGCTACATCCAGCCTTCTCTCGTCGATCGCATCCAGGACCGCTATGGCAAGACCGTCTTCAAGCATGACCAGCGGGTCTGCCACGGCTGCAATGCGGCTTCCTGGGAAGAGCAGACGGAGCCGGAACTGATCGACGAGCGCGACCAGGTGCTCGATCCGATGACGGCCTACCAGATCACCTCGATGATGGAAGGCGTCGTCCAGCGCGGCACCGCCACCACGCTCGCCGAACTCGGCCATCCGATCGCCGGCAAAACCGGCACGACCAACGATTCGCGCGATGCGTGGTTCGTCGGTTACACGCCTGACCTCGTCGTGGGCCTATACGTGGGATACGATCAGCCGCGTACGCTCGGCAACGGCGCCACCGGCGGCGGACTTGCCGCTCCGATCTACAAGGAGTTCATGGCGGACGTCCTCAAGGACAAGACGCCGGTCGCCTTCCGAGTGCCGGAAGGCATGCAGCAGATCGCGATCAACCGCCAGACGGGCATGCGCGCCAATCCGGGCGAAGCCGGCGTCATCATGGAGGCATTCAAGCCTGGCACTGGCCCCGCAGACAGCTACTGGGTCATCGGCATGGATGGGGCGACGGCGGAGCGCGCGCGCGAAATCTCTCCGCAGGCGAGCGAGGCGCTGATTTCCGGATCGGGCGGCGGTCTCTACTGATCGACCGCGCAAAGAGCCCGTTCGCTGCCTTTACAGGGCGGCGGGTCGTCCCTATGGTCCGCGCCGATTTCCCAACCCCCAATTGAATGAAAGGCGAGCCAGTCATGCGCGCCGAGACCGAAAATCTCATCGACGAAATCAAGCAGGGCATAACCCTGCTGAGGAGGCATCTTTGACTGGGATCAGGCCGTAAAGCGACTTGATTACCTGAACAACCGCGCCGAAGACCCCGACCTGTGGAACGATCCGCAGGAGGCGCAGAAGCTGATGCGCGAGCGCCAGTCGCTGGAAGACGCCATCACCGCCATCAAGGGGCTCACGCAGTCGCTTGACGACAATATCGGGCTGATCGAGCTCGGCGAGGAAGAAGGCGACCAAGCCATCATCCAGGACGCCGAAGCCGCGATTCGCTCGATGCGCGGCGAAGTGGCAGCCCGCCAGGTCGACACACTTCTTTCCGGAGAAGCCGACGGCAACGACACCTATCTGGAAGTGCATTCGGGCGCAGGCGGCACCGAAAGCCAGGACTGGGCATCGATGCTGTTGCGCATGTACACGCGCTGGGCAGAGCGTCGCGGCATGAAGGTCGAGGTGCTGGAGCTTCATGACGGCGAAGAAGCCGGCATCAAGTCCGCGACCATCCTGATCAAGGGCGAGAAAGCCTATGGATGGCTGAAGACCGAATCGGGCGTGCACCGGCTCGTGCGCATTTCGCCTTACGATTCCAACGCGCGGCGGCACACTTCCTTCGCCAGCGTCTGGGTATATCCGGTCATCGATGACTCGATCGAAATCGACGTTTCGGAATCGGACGTGCGCATCGACACCTATCGCGCGTCGGGCGCGGGCGGCCAGCACGTCAACACAACGGACTCGGCCGTGCGCATCACGCATATCGCGACCGGCATCGTGGTGGCATGCCAGCAGGAACGCTCGCAGCACAAGAACCGTGCCAAGGCGTGGGACATGCTGCGCGCGCGCCTCTACGAAGCCGAACTGAAGAAGCGTGAGGAGGCGGCGAGCGCCACCGAGGCATCGAAAACCGAGATCGGCTGGGGGCACCAGATCCGTTCCTACGTGCTGCAGCCCTATCAGCTCGTGAAGGATCTGCGCACGGGCGTCGAAAGCACGTCGCCGCAGAATGTGCTTGATGGTGATCTCGACGACTTCATGGAAGCGGCGCTCTCGCACAAGATCGAGGGATCGGCTGGCGAAGTGGTCGCCGACCTCGACTAGACTCGAAAGGCCGGGAATTTCCCGGCCTTTTCATCAGAGCAGATCGGCGATCTGGTTGCCTGCCTTCAGGAAGCGCAGCGGATCGGTTGCCTTGCCGTGGCGGCGGATTTCGTAGTGCAGGTGCGGGCCGGTCGAGCGTCCGGTGCTGCCGACGGCGCCGATCGCGTCGCCGGTCGACAGCTTGTCGCCGACCTTCACGTCGATCCGGCTCAGATGCGCGTAGCGCGTCGACCAGCCATTGCCGTGGTCGACCTCGACGAGGCGGCCGTAGCCGCCTGCCCAGCCGGCACGGATGACTTTGCCGGCGCCGGTCGATTGAACCGGCGTACCGGACGTGGCGCGAAAATCGATGCCGGCATGCATGGCCGGGCGGCGCAGAAACGGGTCGCGGCGCACCCCGAACGAACTCGATACGGCCTGGCCGGGAGCGGGATTGAAGATCGGGTAGTCGCGTGCTGACGCCTTCAAGGTTTCGAGGTGTGCCAGTGCTTCTTCGAGTTCGCGCACGCGTTCTTCGAAAAGCGCATCCTCATCGATCGCAACGAGCGGGCCGCCGACGCCCTGTTCGTCGATGCCGAAATCCTCGTTCACCGGCAAACCGGCCTGAATGAGCGCCTCGCGAATCGTGTCGGCGGTTTCGAAGGTCTCCGAGGTCAGCGTCTCGATGCTCCTGAGTTGCTCGGTTTCGATGGCGGCCAGCGAGGCGCCCAGTGAATCGAAGAGGTCGGCCTTTTCGTCGGGCGCTGTGTCGTCGACGGTGACCGGAGCGGCATCGACCGGTTCTGCGGGCAGCTTGGGGCGTGGCCAGAATGCGTTCTGGACGCTTGGCGGTTCACCGTCGATTGCCTCCTCGCCGGTCAGTTTGGCGAAGACGGACGCGGCCTTGCCCGGTGTGAGCGTGGCGCGCAGGACGGGACGAGCTTCGGGGACCGGCGCGGTGTCGGGCAGGACCTCTGCCGTGCCCATGGCGCGCTCGATGATGGGGCTGATCTGGCCGTGGCGTTGGGTGATCTGGCTCTGGCGCGCCAGAAGTTCGGCAACCTTGCCCTGCACGAGTTGCTGATCGAGCAGTTGCCGGCTGGTGATGCGGTCGACCTGCGTACGAAGGATCGAGATGCGGTCCTCATAGGCTTGCTGCATGCGTGCCTGCCGCGCCGCCGTCGCACCGATCAGGTCGTCGCGCAGCACGAGATAGGATGTCGCCAGCAGATATCCGATCGCCAGCGCGGCGAGCGCCGAACCGATGAATCCGACGATCCAAGGTCGCACCGTGAAGTGGCGAATACGGTCGCCGCGGGCAATGATGACGGTGTGCGGCTCGCGGCGATTGCCAGGATATGTCGGCACGGGTCCGGTCTCCAAGAACGGGAAAAGCTGGATGTCGGACCATTACGCCTTATTAGGGTTAATGGCTGGTTCACGCGATGCGCAAACGAAAACGGCTCCGCAAGAGCGGAGCCGAGATCGTCGGGATCAGTCTAAAGGGGCGGCGGCTGACTAGAAAATCAGAAGCAGGAGAATGATAATCGGGATCGGAATGCCGATCATCCACAGAAGCAAACCCTTGAACATTGCTTTCTCCGTTTGTCGCGAGGTGTCCTGGCGATAATTCAGCGAAGGCGAAAATGTTCCGGCGATTCAGAGCGCCTTCGCAGCTTCCAAGACCTCCTCTGCATGGCCGGGGACCTTCACCTTGCGCCAGACGCGGGCGACCCGCCCTTCCTTGTCGATTAGGAATGTGGAGCGGTCGACGCCCATATATTTGCGGCCGTACATGCTCTTCTCAATCCACACGCCATAGGCTTCCAGCGTCGTCTTTTCCTCGTCGGAAGCGAGGGGAATGTCGAGGCCATGCTTCGTCTTGAACTTGTCGTGCCTTCTTGTGCTGTCGGGCGACATGCCGACGAGCGCGACGGCCAATGCGTCGAACTCCGCCTTCAACCGGGTAAAGTCGAGGGCTTCAGTGGTGCAGCCGCTGGTATCGTCCTTGGGATAAAAGAACAGGACCACCGGCCGTCCCTTGAGCGCGGCAAGGGAAATCGTCGTGCCGCCATCACCGGGCAGGGCGAAATCGGGCGCCATGTCGCCGGTGGCAAGTTCGGACATGATTTGACCTCCATTTTGCTGTTACGGACACGAAAGGGGGGGTTATAGTCTCTGGACACGATTCGTCCATGACGCTGCATTACAGACGGAACGACGCTTGACCGACCATTCCGATCGGCCAGAGACGCCTGCGAATGCTCGTGCCCTGTTGCGCGGGGCCAAATCGCGTGGACATGCTCCCCGTCGCCGCCGCTCCTTGCCGGCCCGCATCCTGATGGGGGCGGCCCTTGGCGTCGGCGTCCTGCTTCTCCTCATCACGCTTATCGTCGGTGGCTTCATGGCCGGTTTCGGCGGCGAACGGCTGCGTCATGAGGCGCAGCGCGTCGTCACCGACCTTGCCGGCGGCGATGTCGTCGCGACGATCGGGTCAGTGCGGCTGCGGATCGACGCCGACCGTTTCCTCGCGCTCGAGATTGCCGGTGCCGGGCTTGCGGGTCCCGGCGCTGCCGAAGGCTTCATCGATGTCGGGCTGCTCCGCTTCGGCATCCGCTTCCTGCCGCTCCTGGAGGGACGTCTGCAGCTTGCCAACGCAAGGCTGAGCGACGCCCGAGTGGTCGCCGACCAGTTGCCGGACCGCGGCGGGCCGGGACCGCTTGCCGGACTGCGCAACTCCGACGGTCTGCTGGATCCGGACCTGGTCACGCCGGCAATCTTCGCCGCCATCCATCGCGTCTTCGACCTCGTCGAAAGCAATGCGGCGCGCGACCTCAAGCTGCGCAACGTCACCATCGTCCTCGACAGCATGCGCGGCACGTCGGTCCGGATCGCGGACGCGCAGCTCGAACGGACGGAGGAAGGCGCGCTCCAAATGGCCGGTACGGCGGAGATCGCCGAGCGGACCATCGTTTTCGAGGGCAAGGCGCATCGCGACGACGAGCGGACCCGCATAGCCATGCTGGACCTCGACCTGAGATTTGCACCGGTGGCCGAGGGAACGGACCGGATCGGCCTGGCGCACCGCATTGGTGGTCTGACGGTCAGCCTCTCGGGTTCGCAGAGCCTGTCGTCCGCCGCAGACCGGCTCGACATCGATGCGATTTTCGACAACGCCGCCATCGACATCGGGCGCGATACCGTGACCATGTCGGGCGCCTTCGAGGCCTACGCCGTCACAGGGGCGGACAAGATCGAGATCGAAAGGCTCGATCTGCATTCGGCGGATACGGATTGGTCGTTCAACGGCGCCGTCGGGCCCGAACCGAAACGCCAGGGCGCCAATGTGCGGTATCGCTTCGAACTGGTTTCCGAAGCTTCACGGCTCGCCGTGCCCGACAGCGACGAGGAGATCGAGGTCGGCACGCGAATTGCCGGTACGTTCGATCCTGTGGAGCGTCTGCTGCAACTGAGCGACATCGACCTGCGCAGCGGCGCGGGACGCGTCGCGGGGCGGGCGGGCATCGATTTCGTGCCTGGCAAAAGCCCCGGCGTCAGCCTTGCGCTCGACGCGCGCTCCATGGAGATCAGCGATGCCAAGGCGATCTGGCCGATCTTCGCCGCGCCAGGCGCGCGGCGCTGGGCGGTCGCCCACGTCGCCGGAGGCAAGATTGATACCGGCTCCATACGGCTCGAGACCGAGCCTGGCCGCTTCGGCGACGGCATTCCCTTCACCGACGAGGTTGCGGGAAATTTCGCGATTTCTGGCGCTTCGGTAGCGGTCGGGGGCGAACTGCCAGTGCTTCAGGACAACGTCGGCGAATTGCGCTTTCGCGGTGACCGGCTCGACGTCGCCGTGACCACGACGCGCGCGCAACTCGACAGCGGCAAGTGGGTGGCCGGCCGGGATGCATCCTTCTCGATGGACATCACGCGCGGCAAGCCGCTCGTCGGAAACCTCGTGGTCGATGTAGACGCCGATGCCGACGCGGCGCTGGAATTCGCCTCGCTGAAGCCCATCGACGCGGGCCGGCACCTCGATTTCGCACCGGGCGACCTTTCCGGCCATGTCGCTGGACGTGTGCAGGCGCAGTTTCCGATCAACGAGGATGGACGGCACATACCAGTCGGCTTCGACGTCGAACTCGACGTTGCGGACGTCGCATTGGCGCAGCCTTTCCAGGGCCAGACGGTGAGCGAGGCCTACGGCACGCTGCGCGTGCGCCCGAGCCATGCCGAGATCAAGGCGGATGCCAGGCTGAACGGTGTTGCTGCGACGATTGCCATGACCGAGCCGTTCAACACGACGGTCGAGCGCTCGCGCAAGGTCGATCTGAAGCTCGACGATGCGGCGCGCGAGCAACTCCTGCCGGCGCTTTCCATGCTTCTGTCCGGAAACGCCGATGTCGGCATAGACCTGACCAGCGCCGAGCGCCAGTCCGTCACGGCCGACCTGTCCGGCTCCGTGCTCAGCCTTCCCTGGATCGGGTGGTCGAAGGGGGCGGGCATCGCCGCCACCACCGCCTTCCAGATGGAGCGGGACGGCGGCCAGACCTTCCTGCACGGTTTCGGCATCCGGGGCGAGAGTTTCGCGGTGGGCGGAGAAGTGTCGCTCGACGAGGCCGGCCTGACAAAGGCGAGCTTCCCGCAGGTCCGGCTCAATCGCGGCGACGATTTCGGAGTCGACATCGCCCGACGTGGGCGTGGCTATGTCATCACCGTCAAGGGAGAGGCGTTGGATGCACGCTCGCTGATCAAGGCGCTGCGGGCGACATCGCAGGCTACCCACGGCGGCGGCGGTCAGCCGGTGCCGATCACGCTCGACCTCGATGTCGCTGCCGTGACCGGCTTTGGTACCGAGACCCTGCGCGACGTCGTCATCGATTATTCGGGGACGGGCGCGACGATCGAAAACCTCTCGGCAACGGCCACGACCGGCTCCGGCGCCAAGGTCGAGATCAATCACGGCATCGGCCAGGGTGGCCGTTATCTGCGGGCGGAGACCGGCGATGCAGGTGCGGTGCTGCGCTTCCTCGATCTTTACGGGCGAATGGAAGGCGGTCAGCTCAATTTGGAACTGCGCGGCGCGGAAGGCGGCTCGCTGGTGGGTCGCGTCGCCGCACGAGATTTCTGGCTGGTGGACGAGCCGCGTCTGGCCTCGCTCGTGTCGACGCCTTCGGATACGCGTGGTCGCTCGCTGAACGATGTCGTCAATGGCCGACTCGACGTTCAGCGCGTGTTCTTTGACCGCGCATTTTCGCGCATCAATCAGGGCAAGGGCTTCTTGACGCTTGAAAACGGCGTCATCCGGGGGCCGGACATCGGTTCGAGTTTCCAAGGCACCGTCTATGACGGCTCCGGCAACATGTCGATGACCGGCACCTTCATGCCGGCCTACGGGATCAACCGCCTCTTCGCCGAGATTCCGCTGATCGGGCAGATCCTCGGCAATGGCCGCGACCGGGGGCTGATCGGCATCACCTTCAAGCTCGCCGGTCCGACAAACGCGCCGCAGTTGCAGATCAATCCGCTCTCCGCAATCGCGCCGGGCATTTTCCGTTCTGTGTTCGAGTTTTCCGAGTAGCCTCTCAGACTGGCCGGACCAGAATGTGCTTCTTCTTGCCGAGCGAGAGCTTGATGACGCCGTCCGCTGTCACGTCGCCGCTCCCGATCACCTGGCGGTCGTCGCTGACGGGCGTGTCGTTGATGCGCACCGCGCCGCCCTGGACATGGCGCCGCGCCTCACCGTTGGACGTCGCCAGGCCGGCCTTGACGAAGAGCTGGAGTACGCCAATCCCCGCGCCGAGTTCCTCCGCCGGCAGCTCGACAGTGGGCAGGCTCTCGGCGAGCGCGCCTTCCTCGAAGGTCTTGCGCGCGGTTTCGGCGGCGGCCTCAGCAGCCTCGCGGCCATGCAGCATGGCGGTGACTTCGGTTGCGAGCACCTTCTTGGCGTCGTTGATCTCCGAGCCGTCGAGCGCGCCGAGCCGCGCGATCTCGTCCATCGGCAGTGTCGTGTAGAGCTTCAGGAAGCGCGCGACATCGGCATCCTCGGTGTTGCGCCAGTATTGCCAGAAATCATAGGCCGACAGCATGTCCGGGTTGAGCCAGATCGCGCCGTTGAGCGACTTGCCCATCTTGGCGCCCGACGAAGTGGTGAGCAGCGGCGAGGTCAGCGCGTAGAGCTGCGGCGTGCCCATGCGATGGCCAAGATCGATGCCGTTCACGATGTTGCCCCACTGGTCCGAGCCGCCGATCTGTAGGCGCGTGCCGTACCGTTTGTTCAACTCCACGAAATCGTAGGCCTGCAGGACCATGTAGTTGAATTCGAGGAAGGACAGCGACTGCTGGCGGTCGAGGCGCAGCTTCACGCTGTCGAAGGACAGCATGCGGTTGACCGAGAAATGTGCCCCGACATCGCGCAGGAAATCGAGGTAGTTGAGCTTGCGCAGCCAGTCGCCATTGTCCGCCATGATGGCGTCCCGGGGGCCGTCGCCGAAGGTCAGGTAGTTCGAGAAGACGCGCTTGATCGAGGCGATGTTGTCCGCGATGGTTTCCAGCGTCATCAGCTTGCGCGCTTCGTCCTTGAAGGACGGATCGCCGACCATGCCGGTGCCGCCGCCCATCAGCGCGATCGGACGGTGGCCAGTCTTTTGCAGCCAGTAAAGCATCATGATTTGGATCAGACCGCCGGCATGAAGGCTCGGCGCGGTCGGGTCAAAGCCGATATATGCCGTCACGGTCTCCTTGGCGAACAGGTCGTCAAGGCCGGTTTCATCCGAGATCTGGTGGATGAAGCCGCGCTCGGACAAGGTGCGCAGGAAATCGGACTTGAAGGCGGACATGGTCTTTTCTTTCGGGTTCGAACAGGAGCCGGGCCGCATTGGCAATCCGGCAAGCGCGGCTTTAGCATCCCGGCATCGGGAATCACAAGAATGGACGGCGATATGGCTCTTATGCGCGCGCTCGGGCTGATGAGCGGCACGTCGATGGACGGGATCGACCTTGCAGTCGTCGCGACCGATGGGGAAAGCTCGGTGACGCGGGGGCCATCCATGTTCGCTCCCTACGACGCTTCGTTTCGGCGGCGTCTCGAGGCGGCGCTTGAGGTCGCGAAGACGATTTCAAGCCGCGACGAGCGTCCCGGCGACCTCCAGCATCTGGAGCGGGAACTGACCCTTCGCCATGCGCGCGCCGTGGCCCAATTCGTGGAGGCGCACGGAGCAATCGACGTGATTGGGTTTCATGGTCAGACGGTGCTTCACCGGCCCGAGCAAGCGCTGACGGTGCAAATCGGCGATGGCGCACTTCTGGCGCGCGAAACGGGCATCACCGTCGTGTTCGACATGCGTGCGGCGGACATGGAGGCGGGCGGGCAGGGTGCCCCGCTCGTCCCCGCCTATCACGCGGCGCTCGCGGCCGATCTCCGCGGCACTGAGCCGCCCGTCGTCTTCGTCAACATCGGCGGCATTTCCAACATCACCTTCGTAGCGGTGGATGGTCCGCCCGTCGCATTCGACAGCGGGCCGGGAAATGCGCTGATCGATCAATGGGTGTCTCGCGAGGGTGGCGTGGCGTTCGACCAGAACGGCATGATCGCCAGCGAAGGCGGCATCGTCACGGGCGTCTTAGAGCGCTATCTCGACAAGCCGTTCTTTGCGCGCTCAGGTCCGAAATCGCTTGATCGCAACGACTTCACGCTGGAACTTGCCGCAGGGCTTGAACTTGCCGACGGTGCGCGCACCTTGGCTGCCGTCTCTGCCGAAGCGATCCTGAAGGCAGGCGAACACATGCCTGCCGCGCCAAAAAACTGGATCGTCTGCGGCGGCGGGCGAAAGAACCCGCACATCGTCGCAGACCTGCGCAAAGGTGTGGAAGCGCAAGGCGCGCAGGTGCTGCTCGCAGAGGATGTCGGCCTCGACGGTGACGCGATGGAAGCGGAGGCGTGGGCATACCTTGCGGTCCGCGCAATGCGCGGCCTACCGCTGACATGGCCGACGACAACCGGCTGCCGCGCGCCTGCGGCAGGCGGTGTGATCGCTAGGCCGGAGTAAAGCCTCAGGCCATGACTGTCGCCGCTTTACCCCTTCGACGAGAACATGATCTCGCGACAAGCGATCGCTGCCATCAGTCCCGGCAGGAGCCGAGAGTTGTCGACTTGGCGTAAGTTCAGCGAAGACGCTTGGGTTTGGGATCGGCCAGTTCGCCGGCAAGGCGGCGATCGAGATAGTCCGAACAATCCTCGATCAGGGTTTCGCCATGGCTTGCGAAGAAATGGTTCGCTCCGGGCAAGGTCTTCTGCGTGATCGTGATGCCCTTCTGTGTGTGGAGCTTGTCGACCAGCGTCTGCACGTCCTTCGGCGGCGCCACGCGGTCGGCATCGCCATGGATGACGAGGCCGGAGGAAGGGCAGGGCGCAAGGAAAGAGAAATCGTAGATGTTGGGCTGCGGGGCGATCGAGATGAAGCCCTCGATTTCCGGGCGGCGCATGAGGAGTTGCATGCCGATCCATGCGCCGAAGGAATAGCCTGCGACCCAGCAGCTCTTGGAATCGGGGTGCAGCGACTGCACCCAGTCGAGCGCCGCGGCCGCGTCCGACAACTCGCCTGCGCCGTGGTCGAACTCGCCCTGGCTGCGGCCGATGCCGCGGAAATTGAAGCGAAGCACGGTGAAATCACGCTTCTGGAACATGTAGAAGAGGTCGTACACGATCTTGTTGTTCATCGTGCCGCCGAACTGCGGATGGGGGTGCAGCACGATCGCGATCGGCGCGTTCTTTTCCTTGGAAGGCTGATAGCGACCTTCAAGGCGTCCGGCCGGACCGGCGAAGATGACCTCGGGCATGGGATACTCCAGTTGAACCGCCGGCGGACGCCGCAAAACCCAGTGACTGATCGTTCGGGCTTGACGCGGGGCGGGCGTCTCCATAGAAACTAGTTTAGAATTATTCAAAAGTGGCGAGAGTTCGCCTCTTTTCGCAAAGCGGGTAGATAGGACGGCTCGCCTTGCGAATTCAAGGAAATAACGCCGTCCCCCGACAACGCCGCGAACTGGATATCACGCTGCTGCAATGACCGGACGCCGCTACTATCTGGACTGGAACGCCAGCGCCCCGCTTCTGCCCGAAGCGCGAGCGGCGATGGTGGCCGCGCTCGACCTGACGGCCAATCCATCGTCGGTCCATGCCGAGGGTCGGCAGGCCAGGCGGCTTGTGGAGGACGCAAGGCACGATGTCGCGGCTTTGTGCAATGCCAAGCCGGACCATGTCGTCTTCACGTCGGGTGCGAGCGAAGCTGTGGCGCTGGCGCTGACGCCCGATTGGCGGATGGGCCGCTCGTCGCTGACCTATTCAAGGCTCTATACGTCGACCACCGACCATTCGATCGTCGTCGGCGGCGGCCGATTTGCCAAGGGAGACGTCGTCGAACTTCCGGTGGACGGCAATGGCGTGCTTGATCTCAACGCGCTGAAAATTGCGTTGGCCGGACATGATCGTTCGGCGGGTCTGCCGCTTGTGGCGGTGCACCTTGCCAACAATGAGACCGGTGTCATCCAGCCGGCGGCCGAGATCGCCGCCATCGTGCACGACGCCGGCGGCGCGCTCATACTCGATGCAGTTCAGGCTGGCGGGCGCATTTCGCTCGATATCGCAGCGCTTTGCGCCGATTTCCTGATCCTGGCCGCGCACAAGATCGGCGGTCCGAAAGGCGCTGGCGCCCTGGTCGGCAACAGCGACGTCCTGATGCCTGCTCCGATTGCTACAGGCGGCGGGCAGGAGCGCGGGCATCGCGCCGGGACGGAGAATTACGCGGCGCTCGCCGGTTTCGGAGCCGCCGCGCGCAATGCCCTTGCCTTGTTGCCGCAGGCCGAGGCCCTACGTGAGAAGCGCGGCCGCATCGAAGCGGCGATCCGTGCGCGCGTTCCCGATGCGGTCATCTTTGGCGAGAAGACGGAGCGCCTGCCCAACACGGTTTTCTTCGGTATTGCGGACGTCAAGGCCGAAACCGCGCAGATTGCCTTCGACCTGGCCGGAATTTCCGTCTCTTCGGGTTCGGCCTGTTCGTCAGGCAAAGTCGGCGCGAGCCGTGTCCTGAAGGCCATGGGCCATGGCGAGGATGTCAGCGGCATTCGCGTGTCGATCGGGCATTCGACGGGCGAGGACGAGATTGCGGCTTTCGCCGATGCGTTGGATCGGTTTATGAGCCGCAGGCGAGCGGCCGCCTGACGGCCATGGAATTTCGAGGATATCGGCGCGCCGTAGGGGTGCATTTGCCGGCGATCCTCCCTATGTAACGCGCATTCCGGGGCATTTGCTGCGGATGCGAAATCGACAACTGCCGGGCCTTGACCCCGGCCTGGATGGAGAGCGCTCATGCCTGCTGTGCAGGAGACCATCGACCAGGTCCGCAAGATCGACGTGGACCAGTATAAATATGGCTTCGAATCCGACATCGAGATGGACGTCGCGCCCAAAGGGCTGAGCGAAGAAACCATCCGCATGATTTCGGCCAAGAAGGACGAGCCGGAATGGATGCTCGAATGGCGCCTTGGGGCCTATCGCCGCTGGGTGACCATGGAAGAGCCGACCTGGGCGCGCGTCGACTATCCGAAAATCGACTTCCAGGACATTCACTATTACGCCGCGCCCAAGAACCAGACCGGGCCGAAGTCGCTCGACGAGGTCGACCCTGAACTTCTGCGCGTCTACGAAAAGCTCGGCATTCCCCTGCGCGAGCAGGAAATCCTGGCCGGCGTCCAAAAGGACGAAGGCGAGGACGGCGATGCGGCGAACGACAATGTCTACAAGTCGGGCCGCGTGGCAGTGGACGCCGTGTTCGATTCGATCTCGGTCGTCACAACCTTCAAGAAGGAATTGGCGGCAGCCGGCGTGATCTTCTGCTCGATCTCCGAGGCGGTACGCGAGCATCCCGAACTCGTGCAGAAGTATCTGGGCTCGGTCGTCCCGACGACCGACAATTTCTACGCGACGCTCAACGCCGCCGTCTTCACTGACGGCTCGTTCGTGTACGTGCCCAAGGGCGTTCGCTGCCCGATGGAGCTTTCGACCTATTTCCGGATCAACGAGAAGAACACCGGCCAGTTCGAACGTACGCTGATCATCGCGGAAGAGGGCGCATACGTGTCGTATCTCGAAGGCTGCACGGCTCCGCAACGCGACGAGAACCAGCTTCACGCGGCGGTCGTCGAACTGATCGCGCTCGACGATGCCGAGATCAAATATTCGACGGTCCAGAACTGGTATCCGGGCGACAAGGACGGCAAGGGCGGCATCTACAATTTCGTCACCAAGCGCGGCGATTGCCGCGGCGACCGGTCCAAAATCTCCTGGACACAGGTCGAAACCGGCTCGGCGATCACCTGGAAATACCCGTCCTGCATCCTGCGCGGTGACGATTCGCGCGGCGAGTTCTACTCGATCGCCGTGTCGAACGGCCACCAGCAGATCGACTCAGGCACCAAGATGATCCATCTGGGCAAGAATACGTCGAGCCGCATCATCTCCAAGGGTATCTCGGCCGGTCACTCGAACAACACCTATCGCGGCCAGGTTTCGGCACACCGCAAGGCGACCAACGCCCGCAACTTCACGCAGTGCGATTCGCTCCTGATCGGCAATGATTGCGGCGCGCACACGGTGCCCTACATCGAAGCCAAGAACGCGACGGCCCAGTTCGAGCACGAGGCGACGACGTCGAAGATTTCCGAAGACCAGCTCTTCTACGTCATGCAGCGCGGCATTCCCGAAGAGGAAGCCATCGCGCTCATCGTCAACGGCTTCGTCAAGGACGTGATCCAGGAACTGCCGATGGAATTTGCGGTCGAAGCGCAGAAGCTCATCGGTATCAGCCTTGAAGGCAGCGTCGGCTGATTTCGGCGCTTGCCATTGCCCGGGTCGCGTTCGGGCTCTTCTTCGCCGGATCGGCGCTTTTGAAGCTCGGCGCGACGGACACGATGGTGACGATGCTTTCGGGGGCGGGGTTCGAGCGGCCGTTGCCATTCGTCTATCTCGCCTCGGTCGCCCAGATGGCGGCGGGAGCGGCACTAGTTTCGGGACGCCTGGTGCGGCCCGCTGCATTTGGACTGATTGCCTATGTGGCAGTGGTCAACTGGTATCTGCATCCATTCTGGGTGCTCGACGGTGAAGCGGCTTCGATCCAGTTCCAGCTCTTCACCAAGAATTTGGGAATCATGGCGGGCCTCCTCGCAGTGGCAGGCGCGCATTACGGTACAAGGCACGACTAGCCTCAAGAGGACGACATGCTCGAGATCAAGAACCTTCATGCCCGCATTGCCGAAGACGGCACCGAGATCATCCGTGGCCTCAACCTGACGGTGAAGAACGGCGAAGTCGCCGCCATCATGGGGCCCAACGGCTCCGGCAAGTCGACTTTGTCCTATATCCTGGCGGGCCGCGACGACTACGAGGTGACGGAGGGCGACATCCTCTACAATGGTGAGTCCATTCTCGAGATGGACCCCGCCGAACGCGCCGCGTCGGGCATCTTCCTTGCCTTCCAGTACCCCATGGAAATACCGGGTGTCGCCACGATGGAGTTCCTGAAGGTCGCGATGAACTCGCAGCGCAAGGCGCGTGGCGAGGAGGAACTGAAGATTCCCGAATTCCTGAAGCGCGTGAAGGAAAATGCCGCCGGCCTCAACATCGACATGGCGATGCTGAAGCGCCCCCTCAATGTCGGCTTTTCCGGCGGCGAGAAGAAGCGCGCTGAAATCCTGCAGATGAAGCTTCTGGAGCCGAAGCTTTGCGTGCTCGACGAGACAGATTCCGGCCTCGACATCGACGCGCTCAAGATCGTCGCCGACGGTGTCAACTCGCTGCGCTCGCCCGACCGTGCCTTCGTGGTGATCACGCACTACCAGCGCCTGCTCGATTACATCGTGCCGGATTCGGTGCATGTTCTCTCGCGCGGCCAGGTCGTGAAGTCCGGCGACAAGTCGCTGGCGCTCGAACTGGAACGCGACGGCTATGCCGGCATCATCGGCGAAGCGGCCTGAGCGGGAGGCTGACATGAACGTTCACGCAACACCCAAACTGACGAGCGCGGAAGAGGCCCTGATCGAGGGCTTCGCCGCGCGCCGTCCATCGCTGACCGGTTCTCCGGAAGTCGCGGCAAGGCGCGATGAAGCCGCTGCGGTCCTGAAGGCCGGACTGCCGACGCGCCGCGTCGAGGCATGGCATTACACTGATCTGCGCCGCCTGCTGGCGACTGTTCCCGCCGACGGCGGTGCGGGCGACGCCGCCGCGCTTGGCCCGCTGGTTGACGGCTCGGCCGTCCTGACCGTTATCGACGGCAATGCCCAGCACCATGCCGGCATCGATGGTGTTCGGATCGAGAAGATCGCCGATCGCCTGATGAGCGGCGCGCTTGCGGGCGACCTCGCGCCTTTGAAGGCGGACGATGCCGTCGGCGCGATCAATGCCGCATTCGTATCGGACGGCTTCGACCTGACGATCCCTGACGGCGTCGAGGTCGGTGCGCCCGTCGAACTGCAGAACGTCCATTCGGGCGGGCAGGTTCATGCGCGCTTTGCCGCCCGCATCGGCAAAGGCGCGAAGGCGACGATCGTGGAGCGCCAGACCGGCACGGCCGACGCCTTGGTCAGTTCGGTGACCGACATCGAGATCGGCGACGATGCCGAGATCAATTGGCTGGTCATTGAGGACCAGCCGAAGGCAGCGACGCATCTTGGTCAGATTCGCGCGCGGATCGGCGCCAATGCCAAGGTCACGATTTTCCTCATGAACACGGGCGGCAAGCTCGTGCGCCAGGAAGTCCACGTCGTGGCGGCCGGCGAGGGGTCGGATTTCCGCTTGCGCGGTGTCAATCTTCTCGGCGGCGACGTTCATTGTGACGTGACTATGGTGCTCGACCACGCAGCGCCGCATACGACTTCGACCGAGATCATTCGCAACGTCATCACCGACAGGGCGCATGGCGTGTTCCAGGGCCAGATCCGCGTCGACCGCTTGGCGCAGAATACCGACGCCAAGATGGCATGCAACACGTTGCTTCTGTCGGACGAGGGCGAGTTTTCCACCAAGCCGGAACTTGAAATCTTCGCCGACGACGTCGCCTGTGGCCATGGTGCGACGGTCACCGAGATCGACCACGCGCATCTGTTCTACTTGATGGCGCGCGGCGTCGAGGAAAAACTGGCGCGGGGGCTGCTCATCAAGGCGTTCCTTCGCGAGGTCATCGAGGAACTGGACGACGAGGCGATCGTCGAGGCGCTGGAATCGCGGCTCGAGGACTGGTTCGAGAACCACGGGTAAGCCCATGAACGCGCCGACAGGAACGCTGAAGCCCTATGACGTCGAGGCGATCCGCCGCGACTTCCCCATTCTTGCGATGGAAGTCTACGGCAAGCCGCTCGTCTATCTCGACAATGGCGCGTCGGCGCAAAAGCCGCAGGCGGTCATCGACCGCATCACCAAGGCCTATTCGTCCGAATACGCCAACGTCCATCGGGGCCTGCATTTCCTGTCGAATACTGCGACCGATGCCTACGAAGCCGCGCGCGAGACCGTGCGTGGTTTCTTGAACGCCTCGAGCGTCGACGAGATCGTCTTCACCAAATCGGCGACCGAGGCGATCAATACGGTGGCCTACGGTTTTGGCATGCCGAATATTGGCGAGGGCGACGAGATCGTTCTTTCGGTAATGGAGCATCACTCCAACATCGTGCCTTGGCATTTCATCCGCGAGCGCCAGGGCGCAAAGCTAGTGTGGGTGCCGGTGGACGACGAAGGCCGGTTCCACATCGAAGAATTCGAGAAGCGTCTTACGGACCGCACGAAGCTCGTCGCCATCACGCACATGTCGAATGTTCTCGGCACCGTGACGCCGATTAAGGAAATCGTCCGCATCGCGCATGCGCGCGGCATTCCGGTTCTGGTCGATGGCAGCCAGGGCGCGGTTCATACCGTGGTCGACGTGCAGGATCTGGGCTGCGACTGGTATGTATTCACGGGCCATAAGGTCTATGGGCCGTCGGGTATCGGCATTCTCTACGGCCGCAAGGAAATGCTGGAGAAGATGCGTCCGTTCCAGGGCGGTGGCGAGATGATCGAGGAGGTGACGGAGGAAAACGTCACCTACAACGAGCCGCCGCATCGGTTCGAGGCGGGCACGCCGCCCATCGTCCAGGCGATCGGGCTCGGCGCGGCGCTTCAATACATGCAAGGGATCGGCCGCGAGGCGATCGCGGCGCATGAGGCGGAACTTGCCGCTTACGCGCATGAGCGTCTGTCACGAATCAATTCGATGCGCATCATCGGCAACGCGCCGGACAAGGGCGCCATTGTCTCGTTCGAACTGCAGGGCATCCATGCCCATGACGTGTCGATGGTCATCGACCGCGCCGGTGTCGCCGTGCGCGCCGGCACCCATTGCGCGCAGCCACTCTTGAAGCGCTTCGGCGTGACCTCCACATGCCGTGCCTCATTCGCCATGTACAATACGAAGGCCGAGATCGACGCTCTGGCCGAAGCGCTGGAAAAAGCGCGCACATTCTTCGGGTGAAGACATGACTGACGAAACGTCCAATATGGCTGAAACGCCGCAACCATCCACCATCCCCGAAGAGGAACTGGCGCGGTTGACCGACGACATCGTCTCCGCCCTGAAGACGGTTTACGACCCGGAAATCCCGGCCGACATCTACGAACTCGGGCTGATCTACAAGATCGATATCGAGGATGACCGCTCGGTCAAGATCGACATGACGCTGACGGCGCCGGGCTGTCCGGTGGCCGGCGAAATGCCCGGCTGGGTGCAGAACGCAGTCAGCACCGTCGAGGGCGTGTCGGACGTGGACGTGAAGATGGTCTTCGACCCGCCATGGACTCCGGACCGCATGTCCGAAGAAGCGCAGGTGGCTGTCGGCTGGTACTAGCGACCGGGTTGCGCTCGGAGGCAAACTTCCCCATCTTCGGGGTCCAGATCATTCCGCGGGCCTTGAACCCGCTGGCATGGAGCAATTGATGGCACGTTTTCAAGTTCTGACCCTGACCGACGAGGCGGTGGCCCGCGTCCGCGACATCGTCGCCGCCCGCGAAGGTGCTGCCGGCATCCGTGTCGGCATCAAGAAGGGCGGATGCGCGGGCATGGAGTACACGGTCGACCTCGTCACCGAGGCCAGCCCGAAGGATGATCATGTCGAGCGCGACGGCGCGCATGTCTATGTCGCGCCCGAGGCGGCGCTGTTCCTGCTCGGCACTGAAATGGGCTTCGAGACGACCAAGCTGCGCTCTGGTTTCACCTTCAACAATCCGAACCAGTCGTCCGCCTGCGGATGCGGCGAATCGATCGAGCTTCAGCCCGCCGATCTAAAGGCGCTGGCCGAAGCGCGCGGGCAGGGCGCCGTCGTCTGACGGCTGTCCGTCAATCTACCCACATGCCATGCTTTTTGTGCCAATCGGCGATCGAAAGGTCGGGATAGAGATCGAAGCTTTGGTCGCTCTCGCGAATTTCAGGCTCGACCCATGATGCCTTGTACTTCAACATCAGATGCACACGCGCATGCGGCTTTGGCAGGTTGCTGTCGATGGCCGATGCGAATGGGTGGATGAGTTCCGGCCAAGTCGGATCGTAGAGCCACAGAGCTGAGCCGCAGCCTCGGCAGAATGTCCGCTCGCCGGTCGATGTCCGGCAATGCGGATGTTCGTCGTCCTCGATCTGAGCGTGGTAGACACCGGTGCCGTCGCGCCCTTGAACCTCAAGCGTATGCGCCATCGCGCCCAAATTGATCGCGAACCCGCCGCCTCCCTGCTGTTTGCGGCATATGGAGCAATAACAAAGCTGGTAGGGCGCGGGGGTATGGCTGGCGACGGCAAATCTGACGCCGCCGCAGCGGCACGAACCTTCCAGGCGCATGGGCATGTAGAATGGCTCCCTTGTTTCGCACAGAGCCGCTAGTCTAGCGCAGCCACACGCGGAGCCCAGCCATGCAACCGGCAGATCTGATCGACATGTTCGCGGAATTCGGGCCGGTTACGGTCCGACGCATGTTCGGCGACCACGGCATATATTATCAGGGCCGCATTATCGCCCTTCATTCCTTCGATGAGGTCTGGCTCAAGGCGGATGGCGAAAGCGCGCCTGTGTTCGCGGCGGCGAGCTCGCGGCAATGGGTATATGAGGGCAAGGGGAAGCCGGCGTTGATGCCGTACTGGTCCGTTCCGGACGCTGCGCTCGATGATCCGGCGGAACTCGCCGAATGGGCGCGCAAAGCCGACGCGGCTTCGCGCCGCGCCGAAATGTCGAAGAAGGTCAAACCTTCGCGACGACCTTCATGAAGGCCGGAATGTCGTCGCCGAAGCCGATCGGCGCATCGCCCAGATCGTCGCGGCGGTGACGCCGGTCACGATCCTGGTTGCGCGTGTTGCGCTGATCGGAGGAATTGGCTGCACGCTGGCGATCGGCGTTTTCTGCGCGGATCGCGTCGCGGCGTTCGCTGCGTTCGGCACGTGGCTCAGCGTTCTCGACGACCGGGGCCTCGGCCAACGGCGCGGCTTCGACTTCCGCTTCCGCCACTGCAGGAGCTTCTTCCGATTTGCGGCCACGGCGCGGGCGCTTTTCGTCGTCGCCCTTGCGGCCGCCACGTCCACCACGGCTGCCCTTGGCGCCACGGCGTGGAGCCTCATCGGCACTGTCGTCCTGGACGATGGTCGAAAGATCGCCGTCGTGCCATTCGATGCTCTGGCCGATCAGCTTTTCGATCGCATCGACATACTTGCCGTCGGATTTGGTCGCCAAGGTGAACGCTTTGCCGGAGCGGCCGGCACGTCCGGTGCGGCCGATGCGGTGGACGTAATCCTCGGCATGGATCGGCACGTCGAAATTGAAGACGTGACTGACATCGGGAATGTCGAGGCCGCGCGCGGCGACGTCGGAGGCGACGAGCAGCTTCAGCTTGCCGTCCCTGAAACCGGCCAGCATGGCCATGCGCGCGCGCTGGTCCATGTCGCCATGCAGCGCGCCGGCGTCGAACTCGTGCTTCACCAGCGAGCGAAAGAGCTCGGAAACGGCCGTCTTGCGATTGCAGAAGATGATCGCGTTCTTGAGTTCGCCTTCTTCGGCGCGGATCAGATCGCGCAGCACGGCGCGCTTGTCCCAGTCCTTCGACTTCGACTTCACCAGCCTCTGCGTGACCGTGGTCGCGGTCGATGCAGCCTTCGAGACCTCGACGCGGACCGGTGCCTGCAGGAACTTCTCGGTGAGCTTCGTGATTTCGGGCGGCATCGTCGCCGAGAAGAACAGCGTCTGGCGCGTGAAGGGAATCATCTCGCAGATGCGTTCGATATCGGGAATGAAGCCCATGTCGAGCATGCGATCGGCCTCGTCGATGACGAGGATGTCGACAGCGTTGAGCAGCAGCTTGCCGCGCTCGCGATGATCGAGCAGCCGTCCCGGAGTTGCGATCAGAACGTCCGCGCCGCGCTCGAGCTTCTTTTCCTGCTCGTCGAACGACACACCGCCGATCAGAAGCGCGATGTTGAGCTTGTGGTTCTTGCCGTACTTGATGAAGTTTTCCTCGACCTGCGCGGCCAGTTCGCGCGTCGGCTCAAGGATCAGCGTACGGGGCATTCGCGCGCGGGCGCGTCCCTTTTCAAGACGCGTGATCATCGGCAGCACGAAGGCGGCGGTCTTGCCCGTGCCCGTCTGCGCGATGCCGAGGACGTCCTTGCCGAGCAGTGCGTGGGGGATCGACCCGGCCTGGATCGGGGTCGGCACCGCGTATCCGGCGTCCGTCACCGCGGAGAGGACTTTGGGCGAGAGCCCGAGATCGGCAAAGGTCAAAGGCTGTTCGGAAGCCTGATCTTCAATCTTGCTTTCAGCTGACACGTGTTTGTTTGTCTCTGCTAGGTTTGGCGGCGCCAAAATGGGCGCATGCAACAAGGATTCCAGGCCAGCGGCGTGGAAGTGCTGCCGTGGCGTTAAGGCCCAGCCCACCAAATGTCAATCGAATCCGGGCTTTTCAAGCTGTTTTCGTTAACATGAACGCGAATTGGCCATTCAATACCGGAACTGCTCGGCGAGAACGCGTTCGTCCCAGGAATGGCTGGCATCAAAGAGAACGGTCGTGGTGACGTCGCTTGCCTCGCGGACCGTCACCTTGAGGACCGAACGTATCTCGGTGTGGTCCGCAACCGCGTTGACCGGCCTCTTTTCCGCTTCGAGAATGTCGAAGCTGACCGTTGCGCGGTTCGGAAGGAGCGCACCGCGCCAGCGGCGGGGCCGAAACGGGCTGACCGGCGTCAGCGCCAGAAGGGGCGCATCGAGCGGCAGGATCGGGCCGTGGGCGGACAGGTTGTAGGCCGTAGAGCCCGCCGGCGTCGCGACCATCACCCCGTCGCAGACGAGTTCGTCAAGCCGTACCTTGCCGTCGATGGTGATGCGCAGCTTGGCGGCCTGGGCCGACTGGCGAAAGAGCGCGATTTCGTTGATCGCCAGAAGCTTGCTTTCCGGACCTTCAGCAGTCTCGGCGATCATTTCCAGCGGCCGGATCGTTTCGGGCAGGGCGGCGGCGATGCGCTCGCGCAGGTTCGCTTCGCTGAACTCGTTCATCAGGAACCCGACCGTCCCCTTGTTCATGCCGTAGATCGTCTTGCCGGTGCCCATCTGCTCGCGCAGCGTCTGCAGCATGAAACCGTCGCCACCCAGCGCCACGACCACGTCAGCGTCTTCGAGGCTTGTCTGGCCGTAAAGCGCGGCCAGCCGATGGGCAGCCGACTGCGCCTCCTCGGTGGCGGCGCTGACGAAGGCGATCGATTGCGGAAGAGAACGTGAATCCATCAATTGCGCCTAGTCCACCAAATGCCTGCGATCAAGCGGGTAGCATGTTGGAGAGGGCCTGCAAAGCGATGATGGCGGACGTGGTGCCCCCGGCAGGATTTGAACCCGCGACCCCCTGATTACAAATCAGGTGCTCTACCAACTGAGCTACAAGGGCAGTGCCGTGGCAGTACCATAATTGGCGAGCGAGTAAAGTGCCTAGCGGGAGACGCCGGGCTGTTCGCTCTGGCGAGACTGTTCGTCTGCCTGATAAATGGCTCCCCGGGCCGGATTCGAACCAGCGACCAACCGGTTAACAGAGGTTTTCCACTGACATTTGCGGCTACCGCTCGCCATCTCTGGAAACGCTCAAAGCATTGAAAATGCGTCATTAACTCTGTCCTGTCGTTTCGACCCGTGTCGAGACATATCGACAAAGCGCATGTTCTGGCGTACCTATTTCCGTACCTATTGGCAGAAACCGGGTTTTTGACCGGTTCCAGAAAAAAAAGGTACGGGGATGCCGACGATCGAACTGACTGACCGCTTTTGCCAGACCGCCAAGCCCGCCGAGGGCAAACAGACCGACTTTTTCGATACCGTCGTTAAGGGGCTATGCCTGCGCGTCTCGCCAGCCGGCACCCGCGCCTGGAACCTTGTCTACACGAAGCCGGCGGACGGCAAGCGCGCCCGCATGAAGTTGGGCCGCTATCCTGAGATCAAACTTGTGAAGGCCAGAGAGAAGGCTAGAGACGCGCGGGCGGGTATCGGCGAGGGAGCGGACCCAATTGCCGAGAAGCGCGCTCACGCGGCTTCGCAGACCGTTTCCGACCTTGTGGATAACTACATCGCCCGACACGCATCGACGAAGCGCAGCGGCGACGAAATCGCCCGGCGGCTCCGCAAAAACATTTCCGATGTCATCGGGACAATCAAGCTTGCTGATCTCCATCGTCGCGATCTCACTCGCTGCATCGATGCCGTGAAGGATCGAGGCGCACCCGTCGAGGCAAACCGGCTTTTCGAGGACATGCGCGCCATGGTGCGCTGGGCGAAGGGGCGCGGCGATCTCGACGACAATCTTGTCGACGGAATGCGCCGGCCGACCGAGACGAAGGAACGCGACCGCTTCCTCACTGCCGACGAGATTAAGACGCTATGGCTGGCGCTGCCCGATGCCGACATGCGCGAATCAACGCGGCGCATTCTTCGGCTCTGTCTCGTCACCGGGCAACGTGTCGGCGAGATTGCGGGCATGACGCGCGACGAAATCGATCTCGATGCGGCGACGTGGACGATCCCCGCCGACCGCGCCAAGAATGGCCGCGAACATGTCGTGCCGTTGGCGCCCGTTGCCGTGAAGATCATTCGCGATCAGTCGGAGGCCGTCGACGCACTTGCCGAGCGAAAGGACTTGGCGGTCCCTGCATGGGTCTTTCCCGCACCCGGTTTCCGGGCAGCGGTCACGGCAGCATCCGTCCCGAAGGCAGTTAAGCGTCTAGAGGTAGAGGGGACGATCTTCGGAATGGCGCCGTGGACCCCGCACGATCTGCGCAGAACTGCCGCCACGCACATGGAGGAAATCGGGATCAGCCCGTTCATCGTCGGCCATGTGCTGAACCATGTGAGCGTCACCAAGGCCAGCATCACCAGCCGCGTCTATGCTCGCTACACCTATGACCGGGAGAAGCGCGAAGCGCTTGAACTTTGGGCCGATCGGCTCGCCGGCATCATTGACGGCAGAGGCGAGATCGTTCCGATGCGGAGGGGCGCCGCGTGAAGGATTGGCGTGAAGGCGGGCGCATTGTCGAAGCGCAGATGAGGGACCAGTATCAAGCAGTCGCCAAATCCTTGGCTCCGACGATGAAACGTTATCTGAATGAAACATTTTCAGGCGCTCTCGTCCGATGGATCGGTCTCGAACGCAATCCCAATTCCTTGTTGGATTGGTTGAGATCAGATCGGCCAATTGGCCAAGACGACAAGCTTGAACTTGCAGACGCGATTGAGAAGGCCGCACTTGCCGCGCCCACTGCGAAGCGCGGCAGACCGCGAAATCATGATCTGCACAGTGCCGTCTATGCTGCGCAAGTAGTCTATCGGCGCTGGAGGAAGCTTCATGAAGCGAGCGGCTTTGATGATTACGGCATTCGATCGGCGATGAAAGACGAAGCCATCGAGATTGCGTTGCGGCTTGAGGGGCGTGAGAACGTCGATCCTGTTGCAGTAAGAGATTTGTGGGAGAGGCCAGCTTACCGCCAAAAATAGCCGCCCTTTATGGCGTGCCGCTAGCGTTCCGCCCCCGGCAAATTCCTCGCGTGAATACCACTCAACACGCGAGGCTACACCATGACAGACCCGGCTGACGATCTCGTCACCATCACCATTGCCTGCCAGCTTATCGGCGGCAAGGAAACCCCGATCACTCCGTCGACGCTTTACAAGGGCGTCAAAACTGGCCGCTTCCCGGCACCGATCAAGATCGGACCCGGCACGTCCCGCTGGCGCCGTAGCGAAATCCTCGCGATGCTCGACAAGGCCGCTGCCGATCGTGAGGTGGCAGCATGACGGACGCGATCACGAAACTGCGCACCGTCCGCGACGGGCTGGCCGGCATCACCGAACTGCTCTTGGCGGTGCTCGACGATCTCGACGGCGATTGCGATCTGGAAGATACCGACGCGGATCAGGCGGTCGATGACGACCGTTGCGACGAGCGCGATAGCGGCGACGACGAGCCATGGCTTGCCGGGCATCCGACTTGGGGTCACGCAGTCGACCTAGAGCTTGATCCTGCCGAACTCGGCGAACCGGAGGCTGGAATATGAGCGGCCCGCGCGATCTTCGGCGCGGCCGCAAGCCTTTCGAGCAACCCGCCGACAAGATGGATATCGTCGGCGCCAAGTCTCACTTCACGCAGCAACGCTGGGGCAGGGGCTACGCGCTCACGATCCATCGCATCGGCTGTCCGGTCGAGACGGTCCTTTGCGAGACCGAGGCGGAGCTTAACCGCCGCCGCCGAGAACTATCAGACTCCGGCCTGATCGGCGTCAACGAGGTCGGCCGATGACGGATTTAACGGGCACGGCCACTAAACGCTTTCGCCGCACCAAAGCGCAGATTGAGCAAGTCGATCGGCAGATCATCGCAGTGCTGCAGGAAGATCACCCGCAATCGGTTCGCCACGTCTTTTACAGGATGACGGACCCGCGCTTGCCTGAGCCGGTTCCCAAGACCGATAGCGGCCCCGGCAACGGCTATGGCGTCGTGCAGCGGCGCTTGCTCACCCTGCGCGAAACCGGCGCCATCCCGTATAGCTGGATCACCGACGCAACCCGTCGCGGCTATTTCGTCAACACCTACCGGAGCGCGGGCGATTTCCTGCGCACGGTTGCCGGCCATTACCGCGCCGATCTCTGGCAGCAATCGCACTTCTATTGCGAGGTCTGGGTGGAGTCGCGTTCGATCGCGGGCGTGGTGCAGGAAACGTGCGAGGAATTGGCCGTCAGCCTTTATCCTGCCGGCGGCTTCACAAGCTGGACCCTGGCCTATCAGGCGGCGGAATATATTAATCAGGACGCGCGCGGCCGTGATTGCGTCATCCTCTACATCGGCGATTATGACCCGGCTGGCGTCCTGATCGACAAGGCGATCGAGCGGGAATTGCGCAAGCATCTCGATCCCGGAATCAAGCTGCATTTCTGGCGTCTCGGCATCACCGAGGAACAGATCGAGCGCTACGATCTTCCAACGAAGCCCCGGAAGGCCAACGACAAGCGTTCGCAGCATATTGTGGAGACTGTCGAGGCCGAGGCCATGCCCGCGAATGTTCTGCGGCACATGCTCTGGGAGTGCATCGAGAACTTGCTGCCAGACGGCGCGCTCGCAGTCGCCAAAACAGCCGAGGCGTCCGAGCGGGCGCACATCGAGCGCATGGCCGAGATCATGGCGGGAGGCGCCGAATGACGGTTCTTCCGTTTATCTCGCAAAGCTGCGGCGACGTATTGTCGGAAACCTCGCACCTGTCGGCGGAGGAATTTGGCGTCTATCAGCTTTTGTCGTTCGCGTTCTGGCAGCACGGCGCCTTGCCCGATGACGATAACCGTCTCGCTCGCATCGCCCGCGTCACCCCGGAACGATGGGCCGATCTGCGCGACACGATGATGGAATTGTTCGGCGTCGACTGGACACCGGAACGGCTCGCCAAGCGTCGACACGAAGTCGAGGCCGCGCACATAGCCAATGTTCGGAAGGGCAAGAAGGGCGCTCGCAAGCGTTGGGAGAAGGAAGCCGAGCAGGATAGCCCAACCAATAGCCCGGCTAATAGTTGGGCCAATGGCAATTATAACCATATCCATAGTCCGCCGGGCCACGAAGGAAAGGCACTGCCCTATACACACACGCGCGCGAGAGACGAACTAATTCCGGCTCCCCGTTCAGAAGCCGAAGGACTGCAAATCCTGCAGAAAAATGGCGTCTTCCCCGGCGACTTCGATGCCCTGATGCCAAGGCTGATGAAGGGCGAATTGCGTCAATCAGAGGTGGATGAACTGGCCTAGTCGTTGCAAATTAGTGAACGACATGCGATATATTGTTCACTAATTGGAAACGACCCATGGCCTATGTGCGCATCCCGGCTGCAGCAACAGACGCCTTTGACCTTGACGCTCTGAAGCTGCATTCCAATACCGTCGCTTGGGATGGCGACGGCGACATCATTCAAGATCAGGAAGATGCAGCCCTTGTCCTGATGGGCCGGGCATCCGCTGCCGAGGTCGAGGCATATTGCGACATCGCGCTGTTGAGGCAGACCATTGTCGTCGACATAGCTGCAGGCGATCCCGTCATCCTGCCAGTCGGCCCGCTCGCACCTGATGCAGTCGTCACCATTGACGGCGAGCCTATCATCGGCGCCGTCACGGCAGGCCGCTATCCTGTCCTGACATTTCCCGACGACATCACCGGCACTGTCACCGTGACTTATACGGCAGGCTATGCCGACGACCCTGCCGATATCCCGGCCGATCTACAACTCGCCATTCTCGACAACGCGACGAAGCTGTTCGATCTGCGTGGCAGTGGTGAAGGGCAACAGGGATTGTCCATCGCCGCCGCCCGCATCTGCGCCCGATATCGACGAGTGCGGACATGACGAAGCGCAAGTCGTCATCTGGTCCCAATGCCCGGAAATCCTCGAAACAGGGGGACCGGCGGCGGACTGACTTTTGCGCGCGTTCCGAAGACGTTGCCGATCGCACCGTCGCATTCATCCGATCTCTGCGTATTCCCGAAGGCCCGTTGCACGGCCAAAACTTTGATCTCGCGCCCTTCCAAGAGAAGTTCATTCGCGGCCTGCTCGACGTCGACATCATGACGGCGATGCTTTCCGTTGGTCGCGGCCAAGGCAAGTCGATGATTTCCGCCGCGCTGGCGCTGGCGCATGTCATGGGCATCAGCGACCCGCAGCCGCGCCGGCAGGCCATCATCGCCGCCCGCGTGAAAGAACAAGCCCGGATTTCATGGGAATATGTGCAGGCCATCGTCGGCTTGATGCCCGCCGAGGAACAAGCCCGCTTCACGTTCCGGCAAGCGCCGAGACTAGAAATCAGCTACGAAGGCGATGGCGACGGCATGATCCGCGCAGTTGCGGCGGACGCCAAGAACCTGTTGGGCTTGTCGCCGACACTGATCATCGAAGACGAGTTCGGCCACTGGCACCCCGAAAAGGGGATGCAGCTTCATTCCGCGCTTGAGACGTCCGCCGGCAAGAGGCAGGCGAAGACGATCGTCATCTCGACAAGCGCCAGCGACGACACGCACCCGTTTTCGCAGATGCTCGACTCCCCGCCGCCGCATTCCTTCATCATCGAATGCCGGGCGCCGCTCGGAATGCCGGCGGACGATCTCGACGGCTTGAAGGCCGCTAACCCCGGTTCCGAGTTCGGCATCGGTCCCTCGCTCGAATGGCTGCAGGAACAAGCTCGCGTTGCAATCCAGCGCGGCGGGCAGGCGCTCACCGGCTTCCGGCTCTACAGCCTGAATCAGCGTGTCTCGGATGTCGGCAAAGCCCAACTGATCACAGCTGACGAGTGGCAATCTTGCGAGGTCGGCGAGATGCCACCGCGCGAAGGCGAGTGCATTGTCGGGCTGGACCTTGGCGGATCGCGCAGCATGTCGGCCGTCGCGCTCTACTGGTATCGCACCGGCCGCTTGGAGGTGCAGGGCGCATTCCCTCAAAAGCCCGGCCTTGCTGATCGCGGCGAAGCTGACGGCGTGAAGGATCGCTATCTGCAGATGGCCGATCGCGGCGAACTGCTCACCACCGGCGAAAGCACGGTTCAGGTCGGGCCGTGGCTGCGCAGAATTTGGGACGATCTTGTCCGCGATGCCGATGTCCGCGCGATTGTGTGTGACCGTTACCGGCAGGCCGAATTGATGGACGCCATGGCAGCGGCCGGCATTCGCGTCCCGATTGTCTTTCGCGGCCAAGGCTTCCGCGATGGCGGGCAGGATGTCGAGGGCTTCCGGAAGGCGGTCTTCGATGGCGAAATCGCGACGACACCCTCGCTGCTACTCCGATCCGCTGCCGCCGATGCGCTCGTCGTCGTTGATGACGCCTTGAATGCCAAGGTGACGAAGATGCGCAGTTTGGGACGCATCGACGCCATTTCCGCATCGATCCTGGCCGTCGCCGAAGGGCAGCGCCGCAAGGCTGCACCGGCCCGGAAAGCGAGGCTCGAATGGCTGTGATCGACGACTATAAGCGCCACTCCCGCCGCGTGACGCGAACGAAGCGCTGGCAAGTCCTTCGCCATGAAATCCTAGAGCGCGACGGCTGGGCTTGTGTCGATTGCGGCACCCGGCGCGGGCGCCTTGAGATCGATCATGTGAAGGCGGTTCGCAGCCGGCCGGACCTTGCATTCGCGGCGGACAATCTCGCGACCCGCTGCTCGCGCTGCCATTCCGCGAAAACCCGGATCGAGGTGGGCTGGTCGCCTGTCTTCGAAAGTCCCGATCGTGACGATTGGGCGAATGCCGTTGCCGAATTGGCGACGGGAAACGCAACCCCGGCATCGGCAAAGGAGAAAATGACATGCTGGAATCCGTGAAAATTCAGAAGCGTCAGAGCGAAGTGCGTCAGCAACTGGCGGCGTTGGTCGGTAAGGACAAGCCGGACGAAACAGAACTGCGATCCATGTCCGATCTGGACAAGGAATATGGAGTGCTGGAGCAACGTTACCGAGCGGCGCTGATCAGCGAAGATCAGGAACGGCGCGACGCTGGCGCTGATCTCGAAACCCGTTCGGATCGTGAATGGTCGGAACTGGTCGGAAAGTTCGAACTGCGTCAGGTCGCGTTTGCGCTTGATGAAGGTCGGGCGCTTGAAGGTGCGACGCGGGAAATCGTCGAGGAAATGCGGGCGAAGGGCGGCTATCAGGGCATCCCGATCCCGCTTGCGGCTCTGGAAACCCGCGCTGGCGAGACCGTCGCGGCGGACGTTCCGAACCCGAAGTCTATCCGCCCGATCATCGATCGGCTGTTCCCGTCTTCCGTGGCGTCGAAACTGGGTATCCAGTCGATCAACATCGTGTCCGGCGAACTCGCCTTCCCGGTAGCGACCGCCGGCGCGGTCTTCGGATGGCAGGCGAATGAACTCGCCAATGTCGGCGCGGCATCGGAATATCAGACTGCCGAGCGCAGCTTGAACCCCGATCACACCGGCGGCGCGCAAATGGTCATCAGCCGCAAGGCGCTAAAGCAGTCGGGCGAAGGGCTGGAAGCGGCCATCCGTCGCGATCTGAATGCGGTCATCGGCGCCGAACTTGATCGTGTCGTCGTCAATGGTTCTGGCGCTGCAGGCGAACCGCTCGGCATCATCCCCGGCGCGGCAACCTACGGCATCGCGTCCACGGCAGTCGGCTCCACCGCAACCTGGGCCGCGTTCCGGGCCGAAGTCGTCGCCTTCATGACCGCCAACGCGATCTCGGCAGCGTCACAGGTCAATCTGGCGTTTGATCCGACGATCTGGGCCGAACTCGACGAGGCGCTTATCACCGGCACGGCCGTCAGCGAGTGGGATCGCCTGACGAAGCATGTCGGCACCCCGGCGATTTCCAATGTGATCCCGGCAGAAACGGCCATCATGACGGCGAATGTTCAGGGCGTTCCGCCCGGCGTGCTCGGCGTATATGGCGGCGTCGATTTGATCAGGGACGTTTACACAAAAGCGGCTTCTGGCGCCCTTGTCCTCACTGGTCTGGTCACGGCGGACTTTACCGTTCCGCGCGGCCTGCAGACGCGCATCCTGACCGGCATCGGCGAGGTCACGCCATAATGCTCTGGGGATCGTCGCACGGCGCATTGGAACTGCGCACCGAGGGCGGGGCAACCCACCTTCGCGCGACGTTCCCCTATGGCGTCGAAACCGAACTGGCAGAGGGGCGGCTTGAAGTCGTCGCCCCTCGCGCCTTCGCGGGCCGGATCGAAGCGGGCGAAGACATTCACCTGCTTTCCGGTCACGATTACAACAAGCCGCTCGCGTCCCGCGCGGCCGGCACCCTGCAGCTTTCCGACACCGATCAGGCGCTCACGATCGAGGCCACGATCGACGGCTCGACATCATGGGCGCGTGACTTCCTTGCCGCTCATGCCGCCGGTCTCATTCGCGGCCTGTCGCCCGGCTTCCGCGTCCGCTCCGGCGGCGAACGGATCGAACGTCGCTCAAAGGGCTTGCTGCGCACCGTCACGGCGGCGGCGCTGTTCGAGATCAGCGCCGTCACCCGCCCGGCCTATCCCGCCGCGCAGATCGAGGCGCGAAGCTGGGACGCCGCAAAAGACGACAACTTGTCATCTTTCCACCCGCTCAATCGCTGGAGGCTGTAAATGGGAATGCTCGACATCTTCCGGCGCAAGCCCGTCGAAACCCGCTCTGTCCCGGTCGGCTACACCGCCGCGCTGATGGCGGCGCGCGAAAGCTGGATCAGCGGACATTCCGGTCTCGCCGAGATCACGGCAGCGGTTCAAACCTCTGTCTCGCTCTGGGAAAGCGGCCTAGCGCTTGCGGACGTGACCGGCACCGATCTTCTGACCCGTCGCACCATGGCGATGACGGCGCGCTCGCTGGCCTTGCGCGGCGAAGTCGTCTTCCTGATCGCCGATCGGCTCATCCCGGCAACCGATTGGGATATGTCGACGAGGTTCGGCGAACCGCGCGCCTATCGCATCAGCGTCCCGGAAATCGGCGGCGGTCGATCCCAGACCGCGCTTGCGGCCGAAGTCCTGCACTTTCGCATCGGCGTCGACCCGTCAACGCCATGGGCCGGATCAGCACCCTTGCGCCGCGCTCGCCTGTCGGCGGAATTGCTGGAGGAAGTCGAAACCGCCTTGCGCGATGTCTTTCGCGAGGCGCCGCTAGGTTCGCAGATCGTCCCGGTTCCCGAAGGCACGGCCGACGACATGGCCGCGATGCGGGCCGGCTTTCGCGGGCGCCGTGGCGCAACGCTCGTCATCGAGGGCGTAGCGCAATCGGTCGGGGCAGGGATGCACCCGCAACTCGGCAAGTCGCCAGATCAGCTATCGCCCGATCTGCAGCGCACCCTAGCCGACAAGCTGCTCACAAGCGCCAAGGGAGAGGTCTACGGCGTCTTCGGCGTCCTGCCCGGTCTGGTGAACCCCGCGACCACCGGCCCGCTTGTGCGGGAAGCGCAGCGGCACCTGGCGCAGCTTGTTCTGCAGCCGATCGCCAACATCATGGCCGAGGAAGTGACCGACAAGATCGGCAGCGAGGTCGCGATCGACGTGGTGCGGCCGATGCAGGCATTCGACCACGGCGGCAAGGCCCGCGCCGTCTCGACAATGCTGCAGGCGATGGCAACCGCAAAGGAGGCTGGACTGGACCCCGCGACCGTAAAGGACGCGATGCAGTTCATCGATTGGGCGGAGTAATGCGATGCTCTACATGGACGAGGCGACCCGCCGCCGGCTTCTAGGCATTCAACGGGCATGGCAGACGAACAACACCGTTGCCGTCGCTGCCAAGCCCAAGGTTCGCAAGATCAATCGCGACAAGCGGCGCCATCTCGTCGATCTCGTCGCCACCGTCCTGAAATCTGGCGAAGCATCGCCCTTCGCATTCGAGGCGACTTGCCGTCACGCCATCCGAACGCGGCTCTGTCTCAATAGCTGGCGCTGGCAGGAAGCCGATCTACTCGCTGCCGATATCGTCGAGGAAGCCTTGCGCCGCATTGGCGCTCGTCGGCCGACATGGGCGGAAGGCCAGCCCGAATATGTGCAGAATGGCGGCGGCGCCCTTATCGAGCGCACCCGGTGCGTTCGCTGCCATGGCCCGCTTGAAGGCGATCACCGCAAGTTCTGCAGTTCGATCTGCGCCAACGCGCATCACGGCTTTGTCTCTGCCGTCCGCGAAGCCGAGGAAGCCGTCGCTTATGACCGCGTGGTGCAATACGGAAGCCGCGCGAAATGTTGACGCTGGACGATCTCAAAGGCCCCGAATGCCCGCGCTGCGGAGCATCCCTTGAGGGCAAGAGGGCGGATGCGGTTTTCTGCAGCTACGAATGTTTCATGGCCGACTATGCCGATATCCAGAAGGCGGCGATTCGCGAGGCCAAGCGCGGTCGCAAATGTGCGCACTGCACTGGCGAGATATCCGTCGAGAAGAACTCGAAAGCCATCTATTGCAGCAACCTATGCCAACAACGCGCCTGCCATGAGGTTCGGCGCACCCGGTTTCCCGGCACATGCCAGATCTGTGGCGACGACTTCAACGGCCACAATGCGCGTCAGAAATACTGCAGCCCACGCTGCCGGGCGAAGTCCGGGCTTGCCGTCCGCGCGTTGAAATGGAAACCGAAAATGACGTGCGAACGATGCGGAACGCCATTCGCACAAAGGCCAAACGGCAAACATTGCAGCCAAAAATGCCGAATGCTCGCGAACGCGGAGAGACGGGCAGAGCGTACCTAACCGCCTAGCGAAACCGCCATCCGTACCTATGCCGTACCTTTTGGATTTTTGTACCTTTCCAGACCTGCGCTAAGTCCTTGGAAAGGCTGGCTCCCCGGGCCGGATTCGAACCAGCGACCAACCGGTTAACAGCCGGTTGCTCTACCACTGAGCTACCGGGGAACGATGCTCGTGAGAACGAGCGTGCCTATAGCAAACAGTTTTTCGATTTGCAAAGCGGATCGTGCCAAAAACGCCATCAAAAGTGGATCGATCCGGCGCAAAGGGCGTTACGATGCGGAACTTTGCCAGCGGAATTCGGGGGTTAGCCCCGAAACTGCCCCAATCTATCCTAGATGAGAGAAATGATACGCACCCTTGAGGACGCGCCGATGGGCGAACCTGAATTCCAGCAACGCATTTCGCTGTTCGGTCGGCACATTCCGCTGCCGCAGTCCCGCCTGTTGCGGATTTCGATCGGTTTTCTTCTGCTGGTAGGCGGCGTCTTCGGCTTCCTGCCGATTTTGGGCTTCTGGATGGTGCCGCTCGGCATTTTGGTGCTCTCCTACGAGTTCGCGATGGTTCGCCGCTGGCGCCGCCGCTCAACCGTCTGGTGGCGCAGCCGCAACGGGCGGCGCGATCGGGGTCAGTGATTGTCCTTGGGGCAGGGGCAAACGACAACTCACCAGTTGACAGGCGGGCGCGGCCCAACCTAATGGATCGCCAGGGCGCGACGCCCGGATGGCCTCGTGGCGGAGTGGTTACGCAGAGGACTGCAAATCCTTGCACCCCGGTTCGATTCCGGGCGAGGCCTCCACTGGCGCGCCACGATGCGCCCGCAGGGCGTGAATGCAGGCGCCGCGATGCGGCAATGTTAGCGCGGGCAGGGCGGCCATGACTTCCGATTATGCAGTGCAGCGACGCAAGATGGTCGACGGGCAGTTGCGCACCACCGACGTTTCGGACGTTGCCGTGCTCGATGCCATGGCGAGCGTTGCGCGCGAGGAATTTGTCCCAGGCCGCAAAAAATCGCTCGCCTATATCGACGAAGACATCGAAATCGCGCCGGCGCGCAAGGATGCGCCCGCGCGCTTCCTGATGGAGCCGTCGCCGTTTGGAAAGCTCCTGCAACTCGCAGAGATACGCCCGGATGACTTCATCCTCGACGTGGGAGCTGGCACCGGCTATTCGGCGGCCATCCTGTCGCGGATCGGCAGTTCGGTGATCGCTCTCGAAAGCGATCCGGATCTCGCGGCTGCGGCGACCGACACCCTCAGCCGGCTCGGCTTCGACAATGTTGCCGTTGTCGAAGGTGCGCTTGCCGAAGGGCTTCCTTCCGAGGCGCCTTTCGACGTGATCGTCATCGAGGGGGCAGTCGATGAGATTCCGACCTCGCTTTTTGACCAGATGAAAGAGGGCGGGCGTCTGGTCGCCGTCCTCGGCCACGGCAATGCCGGCAAGGCGACGTTGTTCCTGAAAGAGAACGGAATCATCGCCACGCGCCGCGCGTTCAATTCGGCGATCAAGCCTCTGGTCGAGTTCCAGCGGATTCCATCCTTCGAATTTTGACCGAAAGCCTGTTACCAATCTGCAACCTCTCGGCAGGGTTTCTTCGCTATCTTCTAAAGTCTGTAGCTAGTGTCTCCGGTCGAATCGGATATCGCTTGTGCGGTTTTGTGCGAACCGGCCCTTCCAGGGCCTCCGCACATATCTTGAGAGGGTGGTCGCTCGTGTTCCCAATTCGCCGTTTCCTGTTGTCTGCCGCGTTTGCCTCCACGGCATTGATGGCCGCCCTTCCGGCCAATGCTGAGACGATCCTGGGGGCGCTGGCCAAGGCCTATGAAAACAATGCAAGCCTGAATTCGGCCCGCGCCGGTGTCCGCATCACGGATGAGACGGTGCCGATCGCCAAGTCGGGCTGGCGTCCCACGGTCGGCGGCAGCGGCCAGATCAACTACCAGACCCAGTCGGGCACCGACATCTTCACAGGGTCCTTCGGCGTGTCGATCCAGCAGTCGCTGTTCGACGGCTTCCAGACGACGAACAACGTCCGATCGGCCGAGGCGAATGTGCGCGCGTCCCAGCAATCGCTGCGCAACACCGAGCAGAACATCCTGTTCAATGCCGCCAGCGCCTACATGGACATCATCCGGGACCGGCAGATTGCCGCCTTGCAGGAGCGCAACCTCGACTTCCTCGGCGAACAGGTGCGAGCCGCCAATTCGCGCTTCGAGGTCGGCGAAGGCACGCGCACCGACGTCGCGCAGGCTGATGCGAGCCGCGCTTCGGCCATCGCGCAGCTCGCCGCCGCGCGTGCGCAGGTTCAGGCGAGTGCCGCGCTCTATCGGCAGATCGTCGGCGAAGACCCGTCCAGCCTCAACGCCGCCGGTCCGCTGACCAACCTTTTGCCGCCGAGCCTCGATGCCGCCTATACGCTTGCCGCCACTCAGCACCCGGCGATCCTGGCGACGCAGCACCTCGTCGATGCGGCGGGCTTCTCGGTCAAGGCGGCCGAGGGCGCGCTCCTGCCGTCGATCACCGCATCGGCGGGCGTCTCGTCCACCTACACGGATCGTCAGGTTTCCGGTCTTCCAGGTGTTGGCGTCACGTCGGGATCCGAGACCACAAACTCGGCCAATGTCGGCATCAACCTGACCATCCCCATCTATCAGGGCGGACGCGTGTCGGGTCTCGTTCGCCAGTCGAAGGAGCAACTTGGCCAGGCGCGAATCGAAGTCGACGTAACGCGCGACCAGGTGCGGCAGGCGGTGACGGCGGCGTGGACGCAGTACATCGCAGCCCGTGAAGCCTCGTCGGCCAACCGACAGCTCGTCTCTGCCGCGCAGCTTGCACTCAACGGCGTCAGCGAGGAGCGGAACGTCGGCCAGCGCACCACGCTCGATGTGCTGAATGCGCAGGCGGACGTAATCAACGCCCAGATCAATCTGGCAAGTTCCGAACGCGACGTCGTCGTGGCGAGCTACGCGATCCTCTCGGCGGCCGGGCGCCTGACGGCTGCCAATCTCGGCCTGGCCGTTACGCTCCACCATCCGGAAGAGCATTACGACGCGGTCAAGGACAAGTGGTACGGCACGCGCACGCCGGACGGCCGCTGAGGCGGATTGCAGTTCGAGCATCGGAGCAATCCGAAATCGAACTCCGCGACCGGCCCTATGCTTTTGGAATCAAAGCTGTGTAAAGCTTCGTGATCAGGCCCCGGGGGATTCTCTCTCCCGGGGCTTGCCGTTACTCTACCCGTGATTCGTCGCCAGACTGTTCGGCGTGGGCGACGTGAACAGGCCGCAAGGCACGGGGCGAAAATGGCACAGGCGTCTTCAGCACAGCGTGAACCCTCGATGGAGGAAATCCTCGCATCGATCCGGCGGATCATCGAGGACAGCGATACGGGCAAGAAGCCCTCTGCCTTCGAGCGCTCCTCCGCTACGCACCCGGTGCTGGATGATCCGGATGAGCCACTGCTCGAGCCCGCCAATTCCGACGTCGTTTCCTTCCTGCGTCCCGCAGACATTGCCGCATCCGAGGCTGTCGATCGGGAAGACGTCACGTCGTCCTTCTCGCCCGAGGTTACGGACGAGCCGGCAGCCACTGAAACTGCGTCCGAACCGCTGGCCCAGACCTCGCCCATCGACGACGAGGCAAACGCATTTGATCTTCCGGAGGATTTCGCGGCTGAATTCGAGGAATTGCAGGCCGCGCTCGAACAGGAAGCGCAGATGGCGAGCGAGCCTGTCGCGCCGGCCGGGTCGCTTGATGAACCCGTCCCAGCCGCGCCCCGCGCCCCGCTCGTTTCGGAAAATACCGGCCGTCAGGTCGCCGCCGCCTTCGGGGAACTGACCGACGCCTTTGCCGCCACGCGCCGCAAGAGCTTCGACGAGATGGCCGAGGAAATGCTGCGCCCCATGCTGCAGGAATGGCTCGACGACAATCTGCCGACGCTGGTCGAGCGGCTCGTGCGCGAGGAAATCGAGCGCGTGGCGCGCGGCGGCACCCGCTAGGAGGTCGGACCGAAAAGCGGATCGGGGCTTTCGGACCGGTCCGATCTTGCGCCGACGGCGAGCGCAGTTGACTTGGCTTTTGCCTTCCGGTTTACCGTCCGCACGAAACGCCTGAACGAGCGGACATTTCCCATGCTTGAGAAGACCTACGACGCCAAGGCCGTCGAGCCGAAGATCGCCAGCCTTTGGGAGGAGGAAGACGCCTTCCGCGCGGGTGCCGGCTCCAAGCCGGGCGCCGAAGCCTTCACGATCGTCATTCCGCCGCCAAACGTGACCGGCTCGCTCCATATGGGGCATGCGCTCAACAACACGCTGCAGGACATCCTCGTGCGCTTCGAGCGCATGCGCGGGAAGAACGTGCTTTGGCAGCCGGGCATGGACCATGCAGGCATCGCGACGCAAATGGTCGTCGAGCGCCAGCTCGCCGAAATGGGTCTCTCGCGACGCGACATGGGACGGGAGGAATTCGTCTCGCGCGTCTGGTCGTGGAAGGAGCAGTCTGGCGGCTCGATCATCCACCAGTTGAAGCGCCTCGGCGCTTCGTGCGACTGGGCGCGCGAGCGCTTTACCATGGACGAGGGCCTGTCGAAGGCCGTCATCGAAGTGTTCGTTACGCTCTACAAGGAAGGCCTGATCTATCGCGGCAAGCGGCTCGTCAATTGGGACCCCAAATTCGAGACCGCGATCTCCGACCTCGAAGTCGAGAACCGCGAAGTCGACGGCCATATGTGGCACTTCAAATATCCGCTGGCCGGCGGCGAAACCTATGAATATGTCGAGAAGGACGCGGACGGCAATGTCGTCCTGCGCGAAACGCGCGACTATATCTCCATCGCCACAACGCGTCCGGAGACGATGCTGGGCGACGGCGCCGTGGCGGTTCATCCGTCCGACGAGCGCTATGCGCCCCTCGTCGGCAAGCTGTGCGAAATCCCGGTCGGGCCGAAAGAGCACCGCCGGCTGATCCCGATCATCACCGACGAATATCCGGACCCGACTTTCGGCTCGGGCGTGGTGAAGATCACCGGCGCGCACGATTTCAACGACTATCAGGTCGCCAAGCGCAACGGCATACCGCTATACCGGCTGATGGACCTGACGGCGGCGATGCGCGCTGACGGCGAAGATTATGCGACCTGCGCCGCGCAGGCCGCCGAGATCGTAAGGACCGGCCGCCTGCCGGACGAGGCGACGGTCGACGAGATCAATCTCGTTCCCGACGAGTATCGCGGCCTCGACCGCTACGAGGCGCGCGAGCGGATCATCGCCCAGATCAATGCCGAAGGGCTTGCTGTCATGACGACGGACGGGGAGGGCAATGCCGTCCCCCTCGTCGACAATCGCAAGATTACGCAGCCTTTCGGCGACCGTTCGGGCGTGGTCATCGAGCCGATGCTGACGGACCAGTGGTTCGCCGACGCCAAGACCCTCGCCGAGCCGGCGATCGAGGCCGTGCGCGACGGGCGAACCAAGTTTGTCCCCAAGAATTGGGAAAAGACCTATTTCGAGTGGATGGAGAACATTCAGCCATGGTGCGTCTCGCGCCAGCTGTGGTGGGGTCACCAGATTCCCGCCTGGTACGGGCCGGACGGAACGGTCTTCGTCGAAAAGGACGAGGAGTTGGCGCTCGAGGCGGCAATCCAGCACTACATCGCCCATGAAGGTCCGTGGAAGGCCTGGGTCGAGGACAAGCTGGAAAACTATCAGCCCGGCGAGATCCTGACCCGCGACGAGGACGTGCTCGACACCTGGTTCTCGTCCGCGCTGTGGCCGTTCTCGACGCTCGGCTGGCCGGACAAGACCCCTGACCTCAAGACCTACTACCAGACTGACGTGCTGGTAACCGGGTTCGACATCATTTTCTTCTGGGTTGCCCGAATGATGATGATGGGTCTTCACTTCATGGATGAGGAACCGTTCCATACGGTTTACGTCCATGCGCTGGTTCGCGACAAGAACGGGGCCAAGATGTCGAAGTCCAAGGGCAACGTCATCGACCCGCTCGACTTGATCGAGGAATACGGCGCCGACGCGCTGCGGTTCACGCTTGCGATCATGGCAGCGCAGGGGCGCGACGTGCGGCTCGACCCTGCGCGCGTCGCCGGCTACCGCAATTTCGGCACCAAGCTTTGGAACGCCACGCGCTTTGCGGAGATGAATGGCGCGGCGCTCGATCCCGACTTCAGCCCGCAGGATGCGACGCTGACGGTCAACCGGTGGATCCTGACCGAGCTTTCCCGCGCGACCGAGGCCGTCACCGAGGGCATCACATCCTACCGGTTCAACGAGGCATCGGCAGCGGCCTATCGCTTCGTCTGGAACCAGGTGTGCGACTGGTATCTGGAACTCCTGAAGCCGGTGTTTATGGGCGAGGACGAGGCGGCGAAGGCCGAAAGCCAGAAGGTTGCGGCTTATGTCCTGTCGCAGACCTATAAGCTGCTCCACCCCTTCATGCCCTACATGACCGAAGAGCTATGGGCGCATACGGCGACGCGCGACACGCTGCTTTGCCACGCCGACTGGCCGAAGCCCGATTTCGAGGACGCGGACGCTGCGGCCGAGATCAACTGGCTGATCGACATCGTCTCGGGCATCCGCTCCGTTCGCTCCGAGATGAACGTGCCGCCGGCCGCGATCGCGCCGCTGGTGGTCGTCGGCGGCAATTCGGCGACGCGCGAGCGGCTCGGCCGGCACGAACCGGCGATCCGGCGCCTGGCGCGTGTCGGCGATATCGGCTTTGCCGCCGAGGCGCCCAAGGGCGCGGCACAGATCGTGGTCGGCGAGGCGACGGCGTGCCTGCCGCTCGGCGACCTGATCGACCTTCAGGCGGAAGCCGCGCGGCTGTCCAAGGAGATCGCCAAGCTCGACGGCGAAGCGCTGCGCATCGAAAAGAAGCTGTCCAACGAAAAGTTCGTCGCCAATGCGCCGGAGGAGATCGTTGCGGCAGAGCGTGAAAAGCTTGCCGAATTCCGCGATGCGAAGGTGAAACTGGAAACCGCCCTTGCGCGGGTTCGCGACGCTGCCTAGCTGAAAACGGTCGATTAATGCGCGCGGCATCTTGTATGTCGCGCGCTTCAAGCGCATTTTGGTCCTCGTCACACGGGCCGGGCCCCTCTGGCAGGCGAGGCGTCGCCTGCGATGTCGGACCGATCGACGACGCGCGGACGCAGCGCTACCCGAAAAATCCGAACCGATGTTTGACCACGAGTGGCTCTGGCCCGGATTCTTGGCGTTCGTCGCCTTGATTCTCTTCTTCGACCTCTTCGTCCTTCACAAGAAGGACCACGTCATTTCCACCCGCGAAGCGCTTTTGACCGTGGGCGGCTACGTCTCCCTGGCGATGCTCTTCGCCGCGAGCATCTTCTATTTCGAGGGCCGCCAGCGCGGCTCCGAGTTCCTGACGGGCTATCTCGTCGAACAGGCCCTGTCGCTCGACAACATCTTCGTTATCGCGCTCATCTTCGCGTACTTCAAAGTGCCTCAGGAAGCGCAGTACCGCGTGCTTTTCTACGGCATTGTCGGCGCGATCGTGATGCGGCTGTCGCTGATCGTGCCGGGGGTCCATCTTGTCGACCAGTTCTGGTGGGTGGGCGCGCTGCTCGGCGTCGTGCTTCTCATTTCGGGCTACAAGATGATGACCTCGGATGGCGAAATGGCCGACCCGGGCAACAGCCGTGTCGTCAAATGGCTGCGGTCCACCGGCCGCGTCACAGACGAGTATGAAGGCTCGAAATTCCTGACGCGCCGAAACGGCGTCCTGTTCATGACGCCGCTGTTCCTGGTCCTCGTCACGGTCGAGGTCACCGACCTGGTCTTCGCGATCGACTCGATCCCGGCCGTCCTTGCGATCTCGAACGACCCGTTCATCGTGTTTTCGTCGAACGTTTTCGCGATCATGGGCTTGCGCGCGCTGTTCTTCGTGCTGTCGGGCATGATGCGGGAGTTCCGTTTCCTCAAGCACGGCCTGTCCCTGGTGCTGATCTTCGTCGGCGGCAAGATGATCGTCCAGCACTGGTACAAACTGCCGTCTGAAATCTCGCTCAGCGTCGTGGCTGCCCTGATCCTCGGCTCGGTGCTCCTGTCCTGGCTGATCAAGGAGGGCGACAGCGAAGAAACGCCGGAACACCTTGCCGCGGTCGACAGGACGAAACACGGCGAATAGCGCCAAACGTCGATAATGAATCGTTATTGAAGCAAATCGCGTCCTTCGGGGCGCGATTTGTGTTTTTGGCGCAACACTTCGGCAACCCGTTCCAGGCTATAGACGGGTCTGGGAAGGCCGCGCCCATTTCCCGCCATAAACCGGGCGCAGGCCAAATGCTGAATTTCCGACGGCGCGTTCGCGTCCAACGGGAGCAAGCCGCCCGCCCGGGATGGTGAGGAGCGAAATGGACGCCAAGGCAATCTCCAAAGCAAATCTGCCCAGCCGACACGTGACCGTCGGCCCCACGCGCGCGCCGCACCGCTCCTTTCTCTACGCAATGGGTCTGTCGAGCGCCGAGATCGCCCAGCCGCTGGTCGGCGTGGCGTCCTGCTGGAACGAAGCGGCGCCCTGCAACATCTCCTTGATGCGGCAGGCGCAGGTGGTCAAGAAGGGCGTCGCGGCCGCCAATGGCACGCCGCGCGAGTTCTGCACCATCACCGTCACCGACGGCATTGCGATGGGCCACCAGGGCATGAAGGCGTCTCTGGTCTCGCGCGACGTGATCGCCGACTCGGTCGAACTGACCATGCGCGGCCATTCCTACGATGCGCTGGTCGGCCTTGCGGGATGCGACAAGTCGCTGCCAGGCATGATGATGGCCATGGTGCGCCTCAACGTGCCGTCGATCTTCATCTATGGCGGCTCGATTTTGCCAGGCACTTATCGTGGCCGGCAGATCACCATCCAGGATGTCTTCGAGGCGGTCGGCCAGCACTCGGTCGGTGCGATCTCCGACGAGGAACTGCTCGAGGTCGAGCAGGCGGCCTGTCCGTCGGCCGGTGCCTGCGGCGCCCAGTTCACGGCCAACACGATGGCGACCGTCGCCGAGGCGATCGGACTGGCGCTGCCCTATTCGTGCGGCGCGCCGGCACCCTACGAGATGCGCGACCGGTTCAACTACGCCTCCGGCGAGAAGGTCATGGAACTGATCGCCCGCAACATCCGGCCGCGCGACATCGTCACGCTGAAGGCGCTGGAGAACGCGGCGGCGGTGGTGTCGGCGACAGGCGGCTCGACCAATGCCGCGCTTCACCTGCCGGCGATCGCGCACGAGGCTGGGATCGCGTTCGACCTTTTCGATGTTGCCCGCATCTTCGAGAAGACCCCCTATATCGCCGACCTGAAGCCTGGCGGCCGCTATGTCGCCAAGGACATGTTCGAGGCTGGCGGCATTCCGCTCTTGATGAAGACCATGCTGGAGCATGGTTACCTCCATGGCGACTGCATGACGGTGACCGGCCGTACTGTTGCCGAAAACATGGAGCATGTTCGCTGGAATGATGACCAGGACGTGGTGCGCCCGGCAGACAGGCCGATCACCGCCACGGGCGGGGTCGTCGGCCTGAAGGGCAATCTGGCTCCTGACGGCGCGATCGTGAAGGTGGCCGGCATGAAGAATCTCAAATTCACGGGTCCGGCGCGCTGCTTCGATTCGGAAGAGGAGTGCTTTGCGGCCGTGACCGACCGGACCTATCGCGAGGGCGAGGTTCTAGTCATCCGTTACGAGGGACCGAAGGGCGGTCCGGGCATGCGCGAGATGCTTTCGACGACCGCGGCGCTTTACGGGCAGGGGATGGGCGACAAGGTCGCGCTCATCACCGACGGGCGGTTTTCGGGCGCGACGCGTGGCTTTTGCATCGGCCATGTCGGTCCAGAGGCCGCGGTTGGCGGGCCGATCGGGCTCCTGCGCGACGGCGACATGATCACGATCGACGCGACGGCGGGCGAATTGTCGGTGGCGCTGAGCGAGGCGGAACTTGCGGAGCGCTCCACGAACTGGAACCCGCGACAGACCGACTACCAGTCCGGCGCGATTTGGAAATATGCGCAGACCGTGGGGTCCGCGCGCGAGGGAGCCGTCACCCATCCGGGCGGTGCCAAAGAAACGCATTGCTATGCTGATATCTGATTTCGTCAGGGCCGGGCTGGTTGCCGCATCGCTTGCCGGAAGCATTCTGGGCAGCGTGACGATGGCGTTCGCGTTTGACGAGCAGGTTCTCGCCGAGCCCGCAAAGAGCGAAAAGCAAAGCCCGTGGGCGGTTTTCCGCTTCGGTTTCTCCGCCTACAAGAACGGCGACAAGGACGAGGCTGCCGAAGCCTATCGCTACGCGGCCGAGAACGGCCAGCTTGGTGCGCAGTGGAAGCTGGCGCGTATGTATGCGCAGGGCGACGGCGTCGCCCAGGACGACTACGAGGCGTTCCAGTTCTATCAGGAAATCGTGCAGCAGGAGGTTGAGCCGGGCAGCCCGGACGACTCCTATGTCGCCGATGCGCTGGTGGCGCTCGGCGGCTATCTCAAGCGCGGCATTCCCGGCTCGCCGGTCGGGGCAAACCCGGTTGCGGCGCAGGAATACTACATGCGCGCGGCGGCGAGCTACCGCCACCCGGATGCGCAGTACGAGATCGGGCGCATGTTTCTTGGCGGGGATGGCTTCAAGCCCAACGTCCAGCAGGCCGCGCGCTGGCTGCAGCTTGCGGCCGAAAAGGGACACGCGGGCGCCGAGGCGACGCTCGGCAACCTTCTCTTCCAGAGCGGGCGCGTGGTGCGCGGCCTTGCGATGATGACGGCTGCGCTGCATCGGGCTTCACCTGCCGACCAGATCTGGATTCGCGACATGCAGGAAGAAGCGTTCGCGCTCGCCCCGGAAGCCGACCGCCGCACCGCGATCGCCCTTGCCGAAGACATACTGGCGCAAGGCACGAACTGATCTTATCTCAGCGGCTTCATGTTCAGGGCGCGATGGCCTCTCCGGCCATTGACGCGGCAACAAAGCACTTGTGTTTTCATGCCGCACTCGCTAATCGCCCCGCATCCTTTTAACCCAACCGCACACATCGCGCCCAAGGGAAGACTGATTATGGCGAAAGGTAAATTCGAGCGTAACAAGCCGCATGTGAACATTGGCACGATCGGGCACGTCGACCACGGCAAGACGTCGCTGACGGCTGCGATCACGAAGTTCTTCGGCGAGTTCAAGGCGTACGACCAGATCGACGCCGCTCCGGAAGAGAAGGCGCGCGGCATCACGATCTCGACGGCGCATGTCGAATACGAGACCGAGAACCGCCACTACGCCCACGTCGACTGCCCCGGCCACGCCGACTATGTGAAGAACATGATCACGGGCGCTGCGCAGATGGACGGCGCGATCCTGGTGTGCTCGGCTGCTGACGGCCCGATGCCGCAGACCCGCGAGCACATCCTGCTTGCCCGTCAGGTTGGTGTTCCGGCAATCGTCGTGTTCTTGAACAAGGTCGACCAGGTCGACGACGCCGAGCTGCTCGAGCTGGTCGAACTGGAAGTTCGCGAGCTGCTGTCGTCCTACGACTTCCCGGGCGACGACATTCCGATCGTCAAGGGTTCGGCGCTGGCCGCTCTGGAAGACTCCAACAAGGAGATCGGCGAGGACGCGATCCGCAAGCTGATGGCCGAGGTCGACGCCTACATCCCGACGCCGGAGCGTCCGATCGACCAGCCGTTCCTGATGCCGATCGAAGACGTGTTCTCGATCTCGGGCCGTGGCACGGTGGTGACCGGCCGCGTCGAGCGCGGCATCGTCAAGGTTGGCGAGGAAGTCGAGATCGTCGGCATCCGCGACACCAAGAAGACGACGGTGACGGGCGTTGAGATGTTCCGCAAGCTGCTCGACCAGGGCCAGGCTGGCGACAACATCGGCGCGCTGATCCGCGGTGTGGACCGTGAGGGCGTCGAGCGCGGGCAGGTTCTGTGCAAGCCCGGTTCGGTGAAGCCGCACAAGAAGTTCAAGGCCGAAGCCTACATCCTGACGAAGGAAGAGGGTGGCCGTCACACGCCATTCTTCACCAACTACCGTCCGCAGTTCTACTTCCGCACGACGGACGTGACGGGCATCGTGACGCTGCCGGAAGGCACGGAGATGGTGATGCCGGGCGACAACGTGACGGTCGACGTCGAGCTGATCGTGCCGATCGCGATGGAAGAGAAGCTGCGCTTCGCCATCCGCGAAGGCGGCCGCACCGTCGGCGCCGGCATCGTAGCCTCGATCACGGAGTGATCGAGCGTCGAAGCCGAAAGCTGCCGACGCACTTGATACGGGGCAAAGGGCGCATGCGCTTTGCCCGCGGCGCCGGCATCGTAGCCTCGATCACGGAGTGATCGAGCGTCGAAGCCGAAAGTTGCCGACGCACTTGAAATGAGGCAAAGGGCGCATGCGCTTTGCCCGCGGCGCCGGCATCGTCGCCTCGATCACGGAATAGCCAGCATTCGGCTTTTGCAGCATCGTTGATTGTGAGGCGGGCGGTCCTTCGGGGCCGCCCGCTTTCGTTTTCCACATTGACGTTGCGTTGCCCGAATCGGGTGAGATAAAATGCGCCGGACGGAGCATCCGAAGCTTGAAATGCGCGGGCAGTTGTGGGAGAAGCCACGCACCTGAAGGGGTATAGCTCAGTTGGTAGAGCGGCGGTCTCCAAAACCGCAGGTCGCGGGTTCAAGCCCTGCTGCCCCTGCCAGGTTCTCCCAAACCAAATCGAACAAAGCGCTTGCATCGGTGCGGAATCGAATCTATCTACACGCCACGAACACGCGGTGCGTGGAGCCGGCGAGCGGCTTTACGCGCCCGAATTGCATGGACGAACCATTTTCTTTGATTCGTTGCAAGGTTCCCAGATTTGGCCGGCGCACAGCTTCGCGTTCCGGCAGGACTGTTCGAAATAAAGGGGAAGGGCGCGGATCCTCGCGCCCGGACCTGACAAGAAAATGAGCGGCAGATGGCGTCCAAGACCACCAATCCATTCACCTTTCTTCAGCAGGTGCGGACGGAAACGTCCAAGGTGACGTGGCCTTCGCGACGCGAGACACTGATCTCGACGATCATGGTCCTGGTCTTCGCCCTCATTGCATCGATCTTCTTTTTCGTCGCCGACCAGGTGATGGCGTGGGGCATCGAACTGATCCTCGGGATCGCTCGCTAGACCCGCCAATACGGAGAGCCATTTAGAATGACTGCGCGGTGGTACATCGTCCACGCTTACTCGAATTTCGAGAAGAAGGTCGCCGAGGATATCGAGCACAAGGCCAAGCAGAAGGGCCTGTCGGACAAGATCGAGCAGATCGTCGTTCCGACCGAGAAGGTCGTCGAGGTCCGTCGCGGCAAGAAGGTCGATGCCGAGCGCAAGTTCTTCCCGGGCTACGTGCTGATGAAGGCGCAGTTGACAGACGCGGTGATCAGCCTCGTCAAGAACACGCCGCGCGTGACCGGCTTCCTCGGCGAGGATCGCACGACCGCCAAGCCCGTACCGATCTCCGAGGCCGAGGCGAACCGCATCCTGCACCAGGTGCAGGAAGGCGTCGAGCGTCCCAAGCCTTCGGTCACCTTCGAGATCGGTGAGGCCGTGCGCGTCTCGGACGGTCCTTTCGCGTCGTTCAATGGAACGGTTCAGGAAGTCGAAGAGGAGCGCTCGCGCCTCAAGGTGGAGGTTTCGATCTTCGGGCGCGCCGTGCCGGTGGATCTGGAGTTCGGTCAGGTCGAGAAGGTCTGACTGGAAGTGGGCCGGTTTCGGCCCGACGAGGTGATGGGCGCGAGCGTCCATCACGGGTGGAAGGGGAGGCGGCCTGGCCGGCCGTTCATATCCGTACCACCAAGCTGCAAAACGCCGGCTTGCCGGCATAACGACAAAAGGCAGATGAGATATGGCTAAGAAGATTGCAGGCCAGCTCAAGCTTCAGGTCCCCGCCGGGTCCGCGACGCCGTCGCCCCCGATCGGTCCTGCGCTTGGTCAGCGTGGCATCAACATCATGGAGTTCTGCAAGGCATTCAATGCGCAGAGCCAGGAGATGGAGAAGGGTTCGCCCATCCCCGTCGTGATCACCTATTACCAGGACAAGTCCTTCACCTTCGCGATGAAGACGCCGCCGGTGTCGTACTTCCTGAAGAAGGCCGTGAACCTGAAGTCGGGCTCCAAGGAGCCGGGCAAGTCGGTGGCCGGCAAGATTTCGCGCGACAAGGTTCGCGAGATCGCCGAAGCGAAGATGAAGGATCTCAACGCCAACGACGTTGAGGCTGCAATGCGCATGGTTGAGGGCTCCGCCCGCTCCATGGGCCTGGAAGTGGTGGGCTGATCATGGCGATTAAAGCAGGAAAGCGCATCACCAAGGCGCGCGAAGGCATCGATGCCGACAAGCAGTACGACCTTTCGGAAGCCATCAACCTTTTGAAGGACCGCGCGACCGCCAAGTTCGACGAGACGATCGAAGTTGCGATGAACCTCGGCGTCGACCCGCGCCACGCCGACCAGATGGTCCGCGGCGTCGTCAATCTGCCGAACGGCACTGGCCGTACGGTTCGCGTCGCGGTGTTCGCCAAGGGCGACAAGGCCGATGAAGCCAGGGCCGCCGGCGCCGATATCGTCGGTGCGGAAGACCTGGTGGAAACCGTGCAGAAGGGCGAGATCAACTTCGACCGCTGCATCGCCACTCCGGACATGATGCCGCTCGTCGGTCGCCTGGGCAAGGTCCTTGGCCCGCGCGGCATGATGCCGAACCCGAAGGTCGGCACGGTTACGCCGGACGTCGCCGCAGCCGTCAAGGCTTCCAAGGGCGGCGCAGTTGAGTTCCGCGTCGAGAAGGCCGGCATCGTCCACGCCGGCGTCGGCAAGGCTTCCTTCGACGCCAAGGCGCTCGAAGAGAACGTTCGCGCCTTCGCCGATGCGGTGATCAAGGCCAAGCCGACGGGCGCCAAGGGCAACTACGTCAAGAAGGTCGCCCTGTCGTCGACCATGGGGCCGGGCCTCAAGCTCGACCCGTCGACCGTGACCGCGCCTTCGGCCTGATCGGCCGGTAAGGCATGATCCCGAAGGGCGGGTGCCGCCTTTCGGTCGAGAGTGCCGACTGAAGAAATTCCGGGCCTCACGGGGCCCGGATCTCCGGGATCGCAAGTCCCGGAAATCCTGTCCGAGATTGCAGGCGGCTCGTTCGCAAGAAGGAGCCTTAATTCGCAAGGGTCTGCATGAGACGGGTGAGAGGCTTTTTTACGGGCGTCAGCCCATGGAAAAGGTTCGAACCGTGTGTGCCTTTTGTCTGACAAGCCGGCTTCGGTCGGTCTGGAGAAAAGGGGGCAGGATCCTCGAACGTCGTTCGGGTGATCCTTTCGAGGAAGGCCCGTTCGGCAAAGGCAACCCGGCAATCGCTTCGGCGGTTGCCAGATGGAGATAGGCAGTGGAAAGAGCGGAAAAGCGCGAATTCGTCACAAGCCTGAATGGCGTGTTCTCGAACACGGGTTCAGTCGTTGTGGCCCACTATGCCGGGCTCACCGTTGCGCAGATGAACGATCTTCGTTCCAAGATGCGTGAAGCCGGTGGCACGGTAAAGGTCGCGAAGAACCGTCTTGCCAAGATCGCTCTTCAGGGTACGCAGTCCGAAAACATTCAGGATCTGTTCAAGGGACAGACCCTGATCGCGTATTCGGACGATCCGGTTGTGGCCCCCAAGGTCGCGTCCGACTTCGCCAAGACGAATGACAAGCTTGTCATCATCGGCGGAGCCATGGGCGAGACCGCGCTCGACGCCGACAGGGTGAAGGCTCTCGCCTCGCTTCCGTCGCTCGACGAACTCCGGGCCAAGATTGTCGGTATGGTTCAGACCCCGGCAACCCGGATCGCACAGGTCGTCAACGCACCGGCGGGTCAGCTCGCACGGGTGTTCGGCGCCTACGCCCGGAAGGACGAGGACGCTTAAGGCTGTTCTTCGCTGTCAAGAATCCAACACACATTCGAACTTAATCAAGGAACTGAGAAAATGGCTGATCTCGCAAAGATCGTTGAAGACCTGTCGAGCCTGACCGTCCTCGAGGCGGCTGAGCTGTCGAAGATGCTCGAAGAGAAGTGGGGCGTCTCCGCTGCTGCTCCGGTTGCCGTTGCTGCCGCCGGCGGCGCCGGCGCTGCTGCTGCCGCCGAAGAAGAGAAGACCGAGTTCGACGTCATCCTGACGGATGCCGGCGCGCAGAAGATCAACGTCATCAAGGAAGTCCGTGCGATCACGGGTCTTGGCCTCAAGGAAGCCAAGGACCTCGTCGAAGGCGCGCCGAAAGCCGTCAAGGAAGCCGTCTCGAAGGACGAAGCTGCCAAGATCAAGGCTCAGCTCGAAGGCGCCGGCGCCAAGGTCGAGCTCAAGTAAGACCCGTCGTGGGTTCCATCGGTGGGCGGCGCAGGCTGCCCACCGATCCCACCGGGAAAAGTGGAACTGGAAAACCTCTTTCCTGTGGGCCGGAAACGGCTTTCAGGAAACGGGTTTTTGCCCGTTCTTGATGGATACCCGCCGAGTTTTTGACGGCGGTGCGTGGTTGGCAGATAGCCAAGAGGCAGTAAGGAGCGACGATGGCCCAGACCCAGACGTTTAACGGTCGCAGGCGCGTACGCAAGTTCTTCGGAAATATTCCGGAAGTTGCGGAGATGCCGAACCTCATCGAGGTTCAGAAGGCATCCTATGATCAGTTCCTCATGGTGGCGGAGCCCAAGGGCGGCCGTCCCGACGAGGGACTGCAGGCGGTTTTCAAGTCGGTGTTTCCGATCCAGGACTTCGCCGGCACCGCGATGCTGGAATTCGTCAAGTATGAGTTCGAGGCCCCCAAGTTCGACGTCGATGAATGCCGGCAGCGCGACCTGACCTTCGCCGCGCCGCTCAAGGTGACGTTGCGCCTGATCGTGTTCGATGTCGACGAGGACACCGGCGCGCGCTCGATCAAGGACATCAAGGAGCAGGACGTCTACATGGGCGACATGCCGCTCATGACGTCCAACGGCACCTTCATCGTCAACGGCACCGAGCGCGTGATCGTCTCGCAGATGCACCGCTCGCCGGGCGTCTTCTTCGATCACGACAAGGGCAAGTCGCACTCGTCGGGCAAGCTGTTGTTCGCCGCGCGCGTCATCCCCTATCGCGGTTCGTGGCTCGACATCGAGTTCGACTCGAAGGACGTCGTGCATGCGCGCATCGACCGTCGCCGCAAGATCCCGGTGACGTCGCTTCTGATGGCGCTCGGCATGGACGGCGAAGAAATCCTCTCGACCTTCTACAACAAGCTCACCTTCGAGCGCGCCGACGACCATTGGCGCATCCCGTTCTCGGCCGAACGCTTCCGCGGCATGAAGGCCGTGACCGATCTCGTTGACGCGGACACCGGCGAAATCGTCGTCGAGGCTGGCAAGAAAATCACCGCGCGCCAGGCCAAGCAGCTTGCCGAAAAGGGCCTCAAGGCCATCAAGGCGACTGAGGACGACCTGTTCGGCTCGTACCTGGCGGAAGACATCGTCAATGCGGAAACCGGCGAGATCTATCTCGAGGCCGGCGACGAGATCGACGAGAAGACCCTGAAGGTCCTCATCGAGGCGGGCCATGAGGAGATCAGCGTTCTCGACATCGACCACGTCAATGTCGGCGCCTACATCCGCAACACGCTCGCCGTCGACAAGAACGAGAGCCGTCAGGACGCGCTGTTCGACATCTACCGCGTCATGCGTCCCGGTGAGCCGCCGACCATCGACACCGCCGAGGCGATGTTCAATTCGCTGTTCTTCGACGCCGAGCGTTACGACCTTTCGGCCGTGGGCCGCGTCAAGATGAACATGCGTCTGGAACTCGACGCCGCCGACACCGTGCGCGTCCTGCGCAAGGAAGACATCCTTGCGGTCGTCAAGACGCTGGTCGAGCTGCGCGACGGCAAGGGCGAGATCGACGACATCGACAATCTCGGCAACCGCCGCGTGCGTTCGGTCGGCGAATTGATGGAGAACCAGTACCGCGTCGGCCTGCTTCGCATGGAGCGCGCGATCAAGGAGCGCATGTCGTCGATCGAGATCGACACCGTCATGCCGCAGGACCTGATCAACGCCAAGCCTGCGGCCGCTGCCGTGCGTGAGTTCTTCGGTTCCTCGCAGCTCTCGCAGTTCATGGACCAGACCAACCCGCTCTCCGAGATCACGCACAAGCGTCGTCTTTCGGCGCTTGGACCTGGCGGTCTGACCCGCGAGCGCGCCGGCTTCGAGGTGCGCGATGTGCATCCGACGCATTACGGCCGCATCTGCCCGATCGAGACGCCGGAAGGCCCGAATATCGGTCTCATCAACTCGCTCGCCACCTTTGCGCGCGTCAACAAGTACGGTTTCATCGAGAGCCCGTACCGCAAGATCAAGGATGGCAAGGTCACGCTTGACGTCGTCTATCTGTCGGCGATGGAAGAGGCCAAGCACTACGTCGCACAGGCCAATGCCGAACTCGACGAGAATGGCCAGTTCACGGACGAGTTCGTCATCTGCCGCCATGCCGGCGAAGTGATGATGGCACCGCGCGAGAACGTCGACCTTATGGACGTGTCGCCGAAGCAGCTCGTTTCGGTCGCCGCGGCACTGATCCCGTTCCTTGAGAACGACGACGCCAACCGCGCGCTGATGGGCTCGAACATGCAGCGTCAGGCCGTGCCTCTGGTGCGCGCCGAAGCGCCGTTTGTCGGCACCGGCATGGAGCCGATCGTCGCCCGTGACTCGGGCGCCGCCATCGGCGCCCGCCGCGGCGGCGTGGTCGATCAGGTCGACGCGACGCGTATCGTCATCCGCGCGACGGAAGATCTCGATCCGGGCAAGTCCGGCGTCGACATCTACCGCCTGATGAAGTTCCAGCGTTCGAACCAGTCGACCTGCATCAACCAGCGTCCGCTGGTGAAGGTGGGCGACAAGGTCAACAAGGGCGACATCCTGGCCGACGGTCCGTCGACCGATCTCGGCGACCTCGCGCTTGGCCGCAACGTGCTCGTCGCGTTCATGCCGTGGAACGGCTACAACTACGAGGACTCGATCCTGCTCTCCGAGCGTATCGTGGCCGACGACGTCTTCACCTCGATCCACATCGAGGAGTTCGAGGTCATGGCGCGCGACACCAAGCTTGGGCCGGAAGAGATCACGCGCGACATTCCGAACGTTTCGGAAGAAGCGCTGAAGAACCTGGACGAAGCCGGCATCACCTATATTGGCGCCGAGGTTCAGCCGGGCGACATCCTGGTCGGCAAGATCACGCCGAAGGGCGAAAGCCCGATGACGCCGGAGGAAAAGCTCCTGCGCGCCATCTTCGGCGAAAAGGCTTCGGACGTCCGTGACACCTCCATGCGCATGCCGCCCGGAGCTTTCGGCACGGTCGTCGAAGTGCGCGTCTTCAATCGCCACGGCGTGGAGAAGGACGAGCGCGCGATGGCAATCGAGCGCGAAGAGATCGAGACGCTCGCCAAGGACCGCGACGACGAACAGGCGATTCTCGACCGCAACGTGTACAGCCGCCTGGCCGACATGCTGACGGGACAGGACGTCATCGCTGGCCCGAAGGGCTATAAGAAGGGCGCGGCGCTCACCCGTGAGACGCTGACCGATTACCCGCGTTCGCAGTGGTGGCAGTTCGCCGTCGGCGACGAGAAGCTGCAGAGCGAGCTCGAAGCCCTGCGTGGCCAGTACGACGAGTCCAAGAAGGCGCTCGAGCAGCGCTTCATGGACAAGGTCGAGAAGGTCCAGCGCGGCGACGAGATGCCGCCCGGCGTCATGAAGATGGTCAAGGTCTTCGTTGCCGTGAAGCGCAAGATGCAGCCCGGCGACAAGATGGCCGGCCGTCACGGCAACAAGGGCGTCGTGTCCAAGATCGTTCCGGTCGAAGACATGCCGTTCCTCGAAGACGGCACCCATGCCGACATCGTGCTCAATCCGTTGGGCGTGCCGTCGCGCATGAATGTCGGCCAGATTCTCGAGACGCATCTGGGTTGGGCCTGCGCCGGCATGGGACGCAAGATCGGGGAACTGATCGAGGCCTACAACGAGAACGGCGAGATCAAGCATCTGCGCGCCACGATCGAGGACATCATTCCGGCCAACGACCGCAACGAGCCGGTCCGCGACTATGATGACGAGTCGATCCTGCGTCTGGCGGACCAGATGAAGCACGGCGTCACAATCGCGACGCCGGTCTTTGACGGTGCGAACGAGGCAGACATCAACGAGCTGCTGACGCAGGCGGGGCTTCATACGAGCGGTCAGTCGACCGTCTATGACGGCCGCACGGGCGAGGAGTTCGACCGCAAGGTGACCATGGGCTACATTTACATGCTCAAGCTTCACCATCTGGTCGACGACAAGATCCACGCCCGATCGATCGGACCCTACTCGCTCGTCACCCAGCAGCCGCTGGGCGGCAAGGCGCAGTTCGGTGGCCAGCGCTTCGGCGAGATGGAGGTCTGGGCGCTTGAGGCATACGGTGCCGCCTACACGCTGCAGGAGATGCTGACCGTGAAGTCGGACGACGTGGCCGGCCGCACCAAGGTCTACGAGGCCATCGTGCGCGGCGACGACACGTTCGAGGCGGGCATTCCCGAGAGCTTCAATGTTCTCGTCAAGGAAATGCGTTCGCTCGGTCTCAACGTCGAACTGGAGAACACCCAGGCCGACCTCGAACAGCAGCAGTTGCCCGACGCGGCGGAGTAGGGACGAGGGCGCCGCAGCAATGCGGCGCCCGTCCTCTCGCCGGTCCGGTGGGGCCGGCGTTCAGACATCGAGATATTCAAACGATCAGGGCGCGTCGCGCCTCATCGTTTTTCCAGGTAAGGGGCGTTTCGCCCCGATAAGGAGAACGGCATGAACCAAGAGGTCATGAATCTTTTCAACCCTCAGGCGCCGGCCCAGACCTTCGATTCCATCCGGATTTCGCTGGCCAGCCCGGACAAGATTCTCTCCTGGTCCTACGGCGAGATCAAGAAGCCGGAAACCATCAACTATCGTACGTTCAAGCCTGAACGCGACGGCCTTTTCTGCGCGCGCATCTTTGGCCCGATCAAGGACTACGAGTGCCTGTGCGGCAAGTACAAGCGCATGAAGTACAAGGGCGTCATCTGCGAGAAGTGCGGTGTCGAGGTCACGCTGTCGCGCGTGCGCCGCGAGCGCATGGGCCACATCGAACTTGCCGCGCCGGTCGCGCATATCTGGTTCCTGAAGTCGCTGCCGAGCCGCATCGGCACGCTTCTCGACATGACGCTGAAGGACATCGAGCGCGTTCTCTATTTCGAGAACTACATCGTCACCGAGCCGGGTCTGACCGCGCTGAAGGAGCACCAGCTTCTCAGCGAGGAAGACTACATGATGGCCGTCGACGAATATGGCGAGGACTCCTTCACCGCCATGATCGGCGCCGAGGCGATCCACGATCTGCTTGCCGGGATGGACCTAGAGAAGATCGCGGGCGATCTGCGTTCGGAGCTTGCGACCACGACGTCGGACCTCAAGCAGAAGAAGCTTCTCAAGCGCCTCAAGGTGGTCGAGAACTTCATGGAATCGGGCAATCGTCCCGAGTGGATGATCATGAAGATCGTCCCCGTCATCCCGCCGGACCTGCGCCCGCTGGTTCCGCTGGACGGCGGCCGCTTTGCGACGTCCGACCTGAACGATCTCTATCGCCGGGTCATCAACCGCAACAACCGCTTGAAGCGCCTGATCGAGCTGCGCGCGCCCGGCATCATCATCCGCAACGAGAAGCGCATGCTTCAGGAAGCGGTCGATGCCCTGTTCGACAACGGCCGTCGCGGCCGCGTCATCACGGGGGCCAACAAGCGTCCGCTGAAGTCGCTCTCCGATATGCTCAAGGGCAAGCAGGGCCGGTTCCGTCAGAACCTGCTCGGCAAGCGCGTCGACTATTCGGGCCGCTCGGTCATCGTGACCGGTCCCGAGCTCAAGCTGCACCAGTGCGGTCTGCCGAAGAAGATGGCGCTCGAGCTCTTCAAGCCCTTCATCTACGCCCGCCTCGACGCCAAGGGTTATTCCTCGACCGTCAAGCAGGCGAAGAAGCTGGTCGAGAAGGAGCGTCCGGAAGTCTGGGATATCCTCGACGAGGTCATCCGTGAGCACCCGGTTCTCCTGAACCGCGCGCCGACGCTGCACCGTCTGGGCATCCAGGCCTTCGAACCCATCCTGATCGAAGGCAAGGCGATCCAGCTCCACCCGCTCGTCTGCACGGCGTTCAACGCCGACTTCGACGGCGACCAGATGGCCGTACACGTTCCGCTTTCGCTGGAAGCCCAGCTCGAAGCGCGCGTGCTCATGATGTCGACCAACAACATCCTGCATCCGGCGTCGGGCGCACCGATCATCGTGCCATCGCAGGACATGGTTCTCGGCCTCTACTACCTGTCGATCGTCAACGACAACGAGCCGGGCGAGGGCATGATCTTCGCCGACATGGGCGAGATGCAGCACGCGCTCGAGACCAAGGCGGTGACGCTTCACGCCAAGATCAAGGGCCGCTTCCGCTCGGTCGACGCCGAAGGCAAGGTCACGTCCAAGATCTACGACACGACGCCGGGCCGCATGCTCATTGGCGAGCTTCTGCCGAAGAACGTCAACGTACCGTTCGAGATCTGCAACCAGGAGATGACCAAGAAGAACATCTCCAAGATGATCGACACCGTCTATCGCCACTGCGGTCAGAAAGAGACGGTCATCTTCTGCGATCGCATCATGGCGCTCGGCTTCGCCCGCGCTTGCATGGCCGGCATTTCGTTTGGCAAGGACGACATGGTCATCCCGGACACCAAGGCAAAGCTGGTGGCCGATACGGAAGCGCTCGCGAAGGAATATGAGCAGCAGTACAATGACGGCCTGATTACCCAGGGCGAGAAGTACAACAAGGTCGTCGACGCCTGGGCCAAGTGCTCGGAGAAGGTTGCCGACGAGATGATGGGCCGCATCAAGGCGGTCGAGTTCGACGACAACAAGCGGCAAAAGCCGATGAACTCGATCTACATGATGTCGCATTCGGGTGCGCGTGGTTCGCCGACGCAGATGCGTCAGCTTGCCGGCATGCGCGGTCTGATGGCCAAGCCGTCCGGCGAGATCATCGAGACGCCGATCATCTCGAACTTCAAGGAAGGCCTGACGGTTCTGGAGTACTTCAACTCCACCCACGGCGCCCGCAAGGGTCTGGCTGACACCGCCTTGAAGACCGCGAACTCCGGCTATCTGACCCGCCGTCTCGTCGACGTGGCGCAGGACTGCATCGTCAATGCCGTCGATTGCGGAACCGAGAAGGGTCTGACGATGCAGCCGATCGTCGATGCCGGCCAGGTGGTCGCATCGCTCGGCCAGCGCGTTCTCGGCCGTACGGCGCTGGAGGATATCCTCCATCCGGTGTCGGGCGACGTGCTCGTCAAGGGCGGCACGCTCATCGACGAGCGCGACGTGGATGTGATCGAGAAGGCTGGCATTCAGTCCGTCCGCATCCGTTCGGCGCTCACCTGCGAAGTGCGCACCGGCGTTTGCGCGGTCTGCTACGGCCGTGACCTTGCACGCGGCACGCCCGTCAACCAGGGCGAGGCCGTCGGCGTCATCGCGGCGCAGTCGATCGGCGAGCCGGGCACGCAGCTCACCATGCGTACCTTCCACATGGGCGGTACGGCCCAGGTGGTGGACAGCTCGTTCCTCGAAGCGTCCTACGAAGGCACGGTCAAGATCCGCAACCGCAACGTGGTGCGCAACTCGGACGGCCATCTGGTCGTCATGGGCCGCAACATGGCGGTGGTCATCGCCGACGAGGCGGGCAAGGAACGCGCGGTTCACCGCGTCACCTACGGCTCGCGCATCTTCGTCGACGAGGGCGACAAGGTGAAGCGCGGCCAGCGCATCGCCGAGTGGGACCCCTACACCCGTCCGGTGCTGACGGAAGTCGGCGGTCGCGTGGAGTTCGAAGATCTTGTCGACGGCATCTCGGTTCAGGAAACGGCCGACGAGTCGACCGGCATCACCAAGCGTGAGGTCATCGACTGGCGTTCCACGCCGCGCGGCACGGATCTGAAGCCGGCGATCACGGTTTCGGACGAGAAGGGCAAGGTCGCCAAGCTGTCGAAGGGCGGCGACGCGCGCTTCCTGCTCTCGGTCGAGGCCATTCTCTCGGTCGAGCCGGGCGCAACGGTCCAGCCGGGTGACGTGATCGCGCGTGTTCCGATGGAGAGCGCCAAGACGAAGGACATCACCGGCGGTCTGCCGCGTGTGGCCGAGCTCTTCGAAGCGCGTCGTCCGAAGGATCACGCCGTCATCGCCGAGATCGACGGTACGGTCCGCTTCGGCCGGGACTACAAGAACAAGCGTCGCATCGTCATCGAGCCGCATGACTCGGATGTCGAGGCCGTCGAATACCTCATCCCGAAGGGCAAGCCGTTCCACCTCCAGGAAGGCGATTCCATCGAGAAGGGCGATTACATCCTCGACGGCAACCCGGCGCCGCACGACATCCTGGCGATCAAGGGCGTGGAGGCTCTGGCTTCCTACCTCGTCAACGAAATCCAGGAAGTCTACCGGTTGCAGGGCGTCGTGATCAACGACAAGCACATCGAGGTGATCGTTCGCCAGATGCTGCAGAAGGTCGAGATTACGGAGCAGGGCGACTCGCAGTACATCGCGGGCGACCACGTCGACTCGATCGAACTCGACGAGGTCAACGACCGCCTGATCGAGGAAGGCAAGAAGCCTGCGGCCGGCGAGCCGGTGCTGCTCGGCATCACCAAGGCCTCGCTGCAGACGCCGTCCTTCATCTCGGCCGCGTCCTTCCAGGAAACGACCCGCGTCCTTACCGAGGCGGCCGTTGCCGGCAAGATGGACACGCTGCAGGGCCTGAAGGAGAACGTCATCGTGGGCCGTCTGATCCCCGCCGGCACCGGCGGACAGATGAGCCAGATCCGTCGCATCGCCTCGTCGCGCGACGATCTGATCCTCGACGAGCGCCGCAAGTCGTCGGGCGCCGAGATGGCCAACCCGATGCTGGCTGACATGTCGGAGACGCCTGCCGAGTAAGGCTGGCGACGTCACCGATCGCAAAAGGCCGCCGGATCGATCCGGCGGCCTTTTTCATGCAGCTTGCAAGGGCGGCGCGCCGGTGGCACCGTTCGGCGTCAACGGATCGAAATCGATGGACCTCACCGCTCTCGCCATCTTCGCCGGCGCGCTGGCGATTTCGGCCGGTTCGCCCGGCCCGAGCATCGCTGCGCTCGTCGCGCGCGTGCTGACGCGCGGCTATTCCGACGTCATGCCGTTCCTGTTCGCCATGTGGCTGGGGGAGGCGATCTGGCTCGCCTGCGCGGTTTTCGGCCTCGTCGCGATCGCGCAGACTTTCCAAGGCCTCTTCGCCGTCATCAAATATGCCGGCATCGCCTATCTTCTCTATCTTGCCTGGAAGATGTGGACCGCGCCGTCGACGATCGAAGAACACGAGATCGCACCACGAACTTCGCCGCTGCGCATGTTTCTCGCGGGCTTCGCCGTCACGATCGGCAATCCGAAGATCATGGTCTTCTATGTCGCGCTGCTTCCGGTCATCATCGACCTGTCGCAGGTGACGCTTCTCGCATGGGCCGAACTGACCGCGACCATGCTAGTCGTGCTCGTCGCCGTCGATCTTGCCTGGGTGCTGCTTGCCTCGCGCGCGCGTCGGTTCATCCGCTCCCCGCGCGCGGTGCGGCTGACCAACCGGGCAGGGGCGACCGTGATGGCCGCGGCGGCAGCCGCCATGGCGACGTCCAAGTAGGCTCAGCCGACCTGGACGATCGCGATCTCGCCCTCGATCGCGCCCTGCCAGGCCGACATGTGCGGCTCTTCGTCGGGCATGCCTTCGAGTTCGCCGATCTGGTCGAGCTCGGCGCGGGAATAGCCCTCCCTTGCAAGCGCTTCGAGAGTCATGCGCACCGCGCTGTCGTCGTCGGGCGCGCGCAGGAGGACGTTGATTCTTTCGGCCGGTGCGGAATCGCTGCGCCACACGCGACCGACGATGATGGTGACCCGCGGCTCTTCATTGTCGTTCATGGCGCTCTTCCGATCTTGATTCCTTCGGCCGGTCATTCCATATGGCGCGGGACGGGACAACCTTCTTCTGTCAGGCGGCGTTTTCGCTCCGTTTTGCGGCACGTTCACGATATTTTCTTTCGTGGTGGTCGGGCGGGCGACCTATCTCGCCGCTGGAGGCCGAATGGGGTTGACGATCCGGTGGCTTAGGGTTAGAAGCCGCCTCGTCTGAGCCGATGTGAGACTCTCCTTTCCGAAGCGACGCGCTTTGGAGTTTGTCTCAAACAGGGTTCGTTATTACGAGCGACGACACATTTCCGGCTTGCAAGAAGCGGCAACGCTTCCTCTGCGTTTGTTGGGCGAAACCGCAAGTGCGGTGTTTTGCCCGAATTCGTGCATGGAATTGCTGCCGCTGGCGCCCTGACGGGCTTGAGACACGAGATTGAGAGAAAGAGGAAGGTTTAATGCCTACCGTCAACCAGCTGATCCGCAAGCCGCGCATTGCGCCGGTGAAGCGCAACAAGGTTCCGGCCATGCAGGCCAACCCGCAGAAGCGCGGCGTTTGCACGCGCGTCTACACGACGACGCCGAAGAAGCCGAACTCCGCTCTGCGTAAGGTTGCGAAGATCCGCCTCGTCAACGGCTTCGAAGTGATTGGCTACATCCCGGGCGAAGGTCACAACCTTCAGGAGCACTCCGTGGTCATGATCCGCGGCGGCCGCGTCAAGGATCTTCCCGGCGTGCGCTACCACATCATCCGCGGCGTTCTCGACACCCAGGGCGTCAAGAACCGCAAGCAGCGTCGTTCGAAGTACGGCGCCAAGCGTCCGAAGTAAGGTTTTCCGGCTGGGGCGGTTCGACCGCCGGCCGCGATCGTGAGAGACGAGAGACATGTCCCGACGCCACCGTGCAGAAAAGCGTGAGATCAACCCGGATCCGAAGTTCGGCGACCTGGTGATCACCAAGTTCATGAACGCCGTCATGTTCGACGGCAAGAAGTCGGCTGCCGAGCGCATCGTCTATGGCGCGCTGGAGCAGCTCGAGACCCGCGCAAAGGCCGAGCCGGTTGCGCTTTTCCACACTGCGCTCGACAACGTCGCGCCGCATGTGGAAGTGCGTTCGCGCCGCGTCGGTGGCGCGACCTACCAGGTTCCGGTCGACGTCCGTCCGGAGCGCCGTCAGGCCCTGGCTATCCGCTGGCTGATCACCGCTGCCCGCAACCGCAACGAGACCACCATGATCGATCGCCTCTCGGGCGAACTCATGGACGCCTCGAACAACCGCGGCACGGCAGTCAAGAAGCGTGAAGACACGCACAAGATGGCCGAAGCCAACCGCGCCTTCGCGCACTACCGCTGGTAAGCCCGGCGATAAGGGAAAGGCACAATCATGGCCCGCGAATATAACATCGAAGACTACCGTAATTTCGGTATCATGGCGCATATCGACGCCGGCAAGACGACGACGACCGAGCGCATCCTGTTCTATACGGGCAAGTCGCACAAGATCGGCGAAGTCCACGACGGCGCCGCGACCATGGACTGGATGGAGCAGGAGCAGGAGCGCGGCATCACGATCACGTCTGCCGCGACGACCACGTTCTGGCAGGGCCGTGACGGCAAGAAGCGCCGCTTCAACATCATCGACACGCCTGGCCACGTCGACTTCACCATCGAAGTCGAGCGCAGCTTGCGCGTTCTCGACGGTGCGATCGCGCTCCTCGACGCCAATGCCGGTGTCGAGCCGCAGACCGAGACCGTCTGGCGCCAGGCCGACAAGTATCATGTCCCGCGCATGATCTTCTGCAACAAGATGGACAAGATCGGCGCCGACTTCTACCGCTCGGTCGAGATGGTCAAGAGCCGCCTTGGCGCGACCCCGGTCGTCGTGCAGCTGCCGATCGGCGCTGAGAACGAGTTTGCCGGCGTCGTTGATCTGATCGAGATGAACGCCCTCGTCTGGAAGTCCGAGAACCTCGGCGCCGAATGGGATATCGTCGAGATCCCGGACGACCTGAAGGAAAAGGCCGTCCAGTTCCGCGAGCAGATGATCGAGACCGCCGTCGAAATGGACGAAGGCGCGCTCGAGCGCTACCTCGAAGGCGAGATGCCGTCGAACGACGAACTGCGCGCGCTGATCCGCAAGGGCACGATCGCGGTCAAGTTCTTCCCGATGTTCTGTGGCTCCGCCTTCAAGAACAAGGGCGTGCAGCCGCTGCTCGATGGCGTCGTCGACTTCCTGCCGTCGCCGATCGAAGTTCCGTCGATCAAGGGCATCGACCCGAAGACCGAAGCCGAGATCGCGCGCAAGTCGTCTGACGATGAGCCGCTTTCGATGCTCGCCTTCAAGATCATGAACGACCCGTTCGTCGGCTCGCTCACCTTCTGTCGCATCTATTCGGGCGTTCTCAAGAAGGGCGTTTCGCTCGAGAACACCGTGAAGGACAAGAAGGAGCGCATCGGCCGCATGCTGCAGATGCACTCGAACTCGCGTTCGGACATCGAAGAGGCGTTTGCCGGTGACATCGTTGCTCTGGCCGGTCTCAAGGAGACCACCACGGGCGACACGCTTTGCGACCCGCTGAAGCCGGTCATCCTGGAGCGCATGGAATTCCCCGATCCGGTCATCCAGATCGCGATCGAGCCGAAGACCAAGGGCGACCAGGAAAAGATGGGCCTCGCGCTCAACCGTCTCGCCGCCGAGGATCCGTCCTTCCGCGTCAAGACCGACGAGGAATCGGGCCAGACCATCATCGCCGGCATGGGCGAGCTTCACCTCGACATCATCGTCGACCGCATGAAGCGCGAGTTCAAGGTCGAAGCGAATGTGGGCGCGCCGCAGGTTGCCTATCGCGAGACGATCACGCGCACGGCCGAAGTGGACTACACGCACAAGAAGCAGACCGGTGGTACCGGCCAGTTCGCCCGCGTCAAGCTGGTGTTCGAGCCGAACCCGGATACCGAAGAGTTCGTCTTCGAGTCGAAGATCGTCGGCGGTGCGGTTCCGAAGGAATACATTCCGGGCGTCCAGAAGGGCATCCAGAGCGTCCTTTCCTCCGGCCCGCTGGCAGGCTTCCCGATGCTCGGCGTCAAGGCAACGCTGATCGACGGTGCCTTCCACGACGTCGACTCCTCCGTTCTGGCGTTCGAAATCGCCTCCCGCGCTGCCTTCCGTGAAGGCGCGCAGAAGGCAGGCGCCCAGCTTCTCGAGCCGATCATGAAGGTCGAGGTCGTGACGCCGGAAGATTACGTCGGCAACGTCATCGGCGACCTGAATGGCCGTCGCGGCCAGATCCAGGGCCAGGAAACGCGCGGCGTGGCCGTCGTCGTCAATGCCATGGTTCCGCTCGCCAACATGTTCAAGTACGTCGACAATCTGCGTTCGATGTCTCAGGGCCGCGCCCAGTACACGATGCTGTTCGACCACTACGAGCCGGTCCCGCAGGCTGTGGCTCAGGAAATTCAGAAGAAATACGCGTAAGTGCCTGACGGCTGCGCATAAACGACATCAAGCCTGTTCAGGCGAACTAGGAATGGAGAATTCACATGGCTAAGGGTAAATTCGAGCGTAACAAGCCGCATGTGAACATTGGCACGATCGGGCACGTCGACCACGGCAAGACGTCGCTGACGGCTGCGATCACGAAGTTCTTCGGCGAGTTCAAGGCGTATGACCAGATCGACGCCGCTCCGGAAGAGAAGGCGCGCGGCATCACGATCTCGACGGCGCATGTCGAATACGAGACCGAGAACCGCCACTACGCCCACGTCGACTGCCCCGGCCACGCCGACTATGTGAAGAACATGATCACGGGCGCTGCGCAGATGGACGGCGCGATCCTGGTGTGCTCGGCTGCTGACGGCCCGATGCCGCAGACCCGCGAGCACATCCTGCTTGCCCGTCAGGTTGGTGTTCCGGCAATCGTCGTGTTCTTGAACAAGGTCGACCAGGTCGACGACGCCGAGCTTCTCGAGCTGGTCGAGCTGGAAGTTCGCGAGCTTCTGTCGTCCTACGACTTCCCGGGCGACGACATTCCGATCGTCAAGGGTTCGGCGCTGGCCGCTCTCGAAGACTCCAACAAGGAGATCGGCGAGGACGCGATCCGCAAGCTGATGGCCGAAGTCGACGCCTACATCCCGACGCCTGAGCGTCCGATCGACCAGCCGTTCCTGATGCCGATCGAGGACGTCTTCTCGATCTCGGGCCGCGGTACGGTCGTGACGGGTCGCGTCGAGCGCGGCATCGTGAAGGTCGGCGAGGAAGTCGAGATCGTCGGCATCCGCGACACCAAGAAGACGACGGTGACGGGCGTTGAGATGTTCCGCAAGCTGCTCGACCAGGGCCAGGCTGGCGACAACATCGGCGCGCTGATCCGCGGTGTGGACCGTGAGGGCGTCGAGCGCGGGCAGGTTCTGTGCAAGCCCGGTTCGGTGAAGCCGCACAAGAAGTTCAAGGCCGAAGCGTACATCCTGACGAAGGAAGAGGGTGGCCGTCACACGCCGTTCTTCACCAACTACCGTCCGCAGTTCTACTTCCGCACGACGGACGTGACGGGCATCGTGACGCTGCCGGAAGGCACGGAGATGGTGATGCCGGGCGACAACGTGACGGTCGACGTCGAGCTGATCGTGCCGATCGCGATGGAAGAGAAGCTGCGCTTCGCCATCCGCGAAGGCGGCCGCACCGTCGGCGCCGGCATCGTAGCCTCGATCACGGAATAACAGGAAAGCGGTCTGTCGCGGGCGCGGGAAAGCCCCGCGCCGCGAAAGACTTGAAGGAAGAAACGCATGAACGGACAGAACATCCGCATCCGCCTCAAGGCGTTTGACCACCGTGTGCTGGATGCCTCGACGCGCGAGATCGTGTCGACGGCCAAACGCACCGGCGCCAACGTCCGTGGGCCCATTCCGCTTCCGACCCGTATCGAGAAGTTCACCGTCAACCGCTCGCCGCACATCGACAAGAAGAGCCGCGAGCAGTTCGAGATGCGCACCCACAAGCGTCTTCTCGATATCGTTGATCCGACCCCGCAGACCGTCGACGCGCTGATGAAGCTCGATCTGGCCGCCGGCGTGGATGTCGAGATCAAGCTCTAACGAGCAAGACACGAACCGGCCGGGCGCAAGCCCCAGGGTTCCTCTGAAGGAAGAACGAGACAATGCGTTCAGGTGTAATTGCACAGAAAGTCGGGATGACGCGCGTCTACAACGACGCAGGCGAGCATGTGCCGGTGACCGTTCTCCGTATGGAGAACTGCCAGGTCGTCGCCCAGCGCACCCAGGAAAAGAACGGCTACACTGCCGTGCAGCTCGGCGTTGGCCTTGCCAAGGTCAAGAACACGTCTAAGGCCATGCGCGGCCATTTCGCCGCCGCGAGCGTCGAGCCGAAGTCCCAGCTCGCGGAATTCCGCGTGTCGGAAGACAACATGCTCGACATCGGCGCCGAGATCACCGCGGAGCACTTTGTCGCCGGCCAGAAGGTCGACGTGACGGGTACCTCCGTGGGCAAGGGCTTCCAGGGTGTCATGAAGCGCCACAATTTCGGTGGCGGCCGTGCGACCCATGGTAACTCGGTTTCGCACCGCTCGCACGGTTCGACCGGCCAGCGCCAGGATCCGGGTAAGGTGTTCAAGGGCAAGAAGATGGCCGGTCACATGGGTTCGACCCGCGTGACGACCCAGAACCTGGAAATCGTGTCGACCGACGTCGATCGCGGCCTGATCCTGATCCGTGGCGCCGTTCCGGGCTCCAAGGGTGCTTGGATCGTCGTCCGCGATGCGGTGAAGTCGGCCATGCCGGACAACGCGCCGAAGCCGGCCGCGATCCGCGCTGCAAATAAGAGCCAGGCTTCCGAAGCGCCGGCTGCTGAAGGAGCCGAATGATGGATCTCAAGGTCACCACGCTCTCCGGCGACGACGCCGGCAAGCTGAAGCTCTCGGAAGAGATCTTCGGCCTCGAGCCCCGCGAAGACATTCTGCAGCGCGTTGTGCGCTGGCAGCTTGCCAAGAAGCAGCAGGGCACGCACAAGGCCAAGGGCCGCGCGGAAATCGCGCGCACCGGCGCCAAGATGTACAAGCAGAAGGGTACGGGCCGCGCCCGTCACTCCTCGGCTCGCGCTCCGCAGTTCCGCGGCGGCGGCAAGGCCCACGGCCCGGTCGTTCGCAGCCACGAGCACGACCTTCCCAAGAAGGTTCGCGCGCTTGGCCTTCGTCATGCGCTCTCGGCCAAGGCCAAGTCCTCCGACCTGATCATCGTCGATGATCTGGCGGTGAACGAGGCCAAGACCAAGCTGCTCGTCACCAATTTCGCCAAGCTCGGCTTGACGAATGCCTTGATGATCGGTGGCGCCGAGATCGACCAGAACTTCAAGCGTGCTGCGTCGAACATCGCCAATATCGACGTGCTGCCTGTCCAGGGCATCAACGTGTATGACATCCTGCGCCGTGGGAAGCTCGTGCTCTCCAAGGCCGCGATCGAAGCTCTCGAGGAGCGGTTCAAATGACGGATCTTCGCCACTACGACGTGATCGTCTCGCCGTCGATCACCGAGAAGTCGACCATGGCTTCGGAGAATAATCAGGTGGTTTTCAACGTCGCCCGCAAGGCGACGAAGACCGAAATCAAGGCCGCTATCGAGGCTCTGTTCGGCGTGAAGGTCACCGGTGTCAACACGCTCGTCCGCAAGGGCAAGGTGAAGCGGTTCCGCGGCACCATCGGGCGCACGTGTGACGTGAAGAAGGCGATCGTGACGCTGGCCGACGGACAGTCGATCGACGTCTCGACGGGCCTCTGAGCGACCGGAAGGACAGGAAAATGGCACTCAAGAAATTCAATCCGGTAACGCCAGGCACCCGCCAGCTGGTCATCGTCGACCGCTCGGGCCTCTACAAGGGCAAGCCCGTCAAGGGCCTGACCGAGGGCCTGAAGTCAGCCGGCGGCCGCAACAATGCCGGTCGTGTCACCGCCCGCTACCAGGGCGGCGGTCACAAGCGTACCTACCGAATCATCGACTTCAAGCGTCGCAAGCATGACGTGTCGGCGACGGTCGAGCGGATCGAGTACGATCCCAACCGCACCGCCTTCATCGCGCTGTTGAAGTACGAGGACGGCGAGCTGGCCTACATCCTGGCGCCGCAGCGCCTGGCCGTCGGCGACAAGGTCGTCGCGGGTACCAAGGCCATCGACGTCAAGCCGGGCAACGCAATGCCGCTCGGCGCGATGCCGGTGGGCACGATCGTGCACAATGTCGAGCTGAAGCCGGGCAAGGGCGGTCAGGTCGCTCGTTCGGCCGGGTCCTACGCCCAGCTCGTCGGCCGCGACCAGGGCATGGCGATCCTTCGCCTGAATTCGGGCGAGCAGCGCCTCGTCCACGGCTCGTGCATGGCGACTGTCGGTGCGGTCTCGAACCCGGACCACGGCAACATCAATCTCGGCAAGGCGGGCCGCTCGCGCTGGCTGGGCAAGCGTCCGCATGTTCGCGGCGTCGCGATGAACCCGGTCGACCACCCGCATGGCGGTGGTGAAGGCCGCACCTCGGGCGGCCGTCACCCGGTCACCCCGTGGGGCAAGCCGACCAAGGGCAAGAAGACGCGGTCCAACAAGTCGACCGACAAGTTCATCATGCGCTCGCGCCACGCGCGCAAGAGCTAAGGAAAGGGTGTCAACGTGACCCGTTCAGTTTGGAAAGGCCCGTTCGTCGACGGTTATCTGCTCAAGAAGGCGGATAAGGTTCGCGACGGCGGCCGCAACGAGGTGATCAAGATGTGGAGCCGCCGCTCCACCATCCTGCCGCAGTTCGTCGGCCTCACCTTTGGCGTATACAACGGCCAGAAGCATATTCCCGTCTCCGTGAACGAGGAAATGGTCGGCCACAAATTCGGTGAGTTCGCCCCGACCCGTACCTATTACGGCCATGGCGCGGACAAGAAGGCAAAGAGGAAGTAACGATGGGCAAGGCCAAGGCTCCGCGCAGGCTTGCTGACAACGAGGCACGCGCCGTTCTGCGCACCATTCGTGTCAGCCCGCAGAAGCTCAATCTCGTTGCTGCCATGATCCGCGGCAAGAAGGTGGGCACTGCGCTGAACGAACTCGAATTCTCGCGCAAGCGCATCGCCGAGACTGTCAGGAAGACGCTCGAATCCGCGATTGCGAACGCTGAGAACAATCACGACCTCGACGTCGATGCGCTGGTGGTTGCCGAGGCCTATGTCGGCAAGTCCATTGTCATGAAGCGCTTCCACGCTCGTGGCCGCGGCCGCGCATCTCGTATCGAGAAGCCATTCTCGCATCTGACGATCGTCGTTCGCGAAGTTGAAGAGAAAGTGGAGGCCGCCTGATGGGCCAGAAAATCAATCCGATCGGTCTGCGCCTCGGCATCAACCGCACCTGGGATTCGCGTTGGTACGCGAACACCGGCGAGTACGGCAAGCTCCTCCACGAGGACCTGAAGATCCGCTCCTACCTTGAGAAGGAGCTGAAGCAGGCTGCAGTCTCCAAGGTCGTGATCGAACGTCCGCACAAGAAGTGCCGCGTGACGATCCATGCGGCCCGTCCGGGACTCATCATCGGCAAGAAGGGCGCGGACATCGAGAAGCTTCGCAAGAAGCTGACCGAGATGACCAAGTCGGAGACGCACCTCAACATCGTCGAGGTTCGCAAGCCGGAAGTCGACGCCACGCTGATTGCCCAGTCGATCGCGCAGCAGCTCGAGCGCCGTGTGGCCTTCCGCCGCGCCATGAAGCGTGCCGTTCAGTCGGCGATGCGTCTTGGCGCCGAGGGCATCCGCATCAACTGCTCGGGCCGTCTCGGCGGCGCGGAGATCGCGCGCATGGAATGGTACCGCGAAGGTCGCGTTCCGCTGCACACACTGCGCGCCGATGTCGATTACGGCACGGCCGAGGCACAGACTGCATACGGCATCTGCGGTGTGAAGGTCTGGGTGTTCAAGGGCGAAATCCTCGAGCACGATCCGATGGCTTCGGAACGTCGCGCCATTGAAGGCGATGCGCAGGGCGGCTCGGGCCGTCGTCGCGAACACGCCTGAATGGCATAGCTATTTTGGAGAATTAGAATGCTGCAGCCAAAGCGCACGAAGTTCCGCAAGCAGTTCAAGGGCCGCATCCACGGCACCGCGAAGGGCGGAACGGACCTCAATTTCGGCGGGTTCGGTCTGAAGGCGCTTGAGCCGAACCGGGTCACCGCCCGTGAGATCGAAGCCGCTCGCCGTGCCATCACGCGTCAGATGAAGCGTCAGGGCCGGGTCTGGATCCGCGTGTTCCCGGATCTGCCGGTGACGTCGAAGCCGACCGAAGTCCGCATGGGCAAGGGCAAGGGCTCTGTCGATTACTGGGCGGCCCGCGTCAAGCCGGGTCGTGTCATGTTCGAGATCGACGGCGTGTCCGAAGAGATCGCCCGCGAGGCGCTCCGTCTCGGCGCTGCCAAGCTTTCGGTTCGCACGCGCTTCGTACAGCGCATCGCAGAGTAGGAAAGGGCTGATCATGAAGGCCGCTGATGTTCGGGCGAAGACGCTCGATGAGCTGAATGACGACCTGGCTGCGCTGAAGAAGGAGCAGTTCAACCTGCGCTTCCAGAAGGCGACCGGCCAGATCGAGAGAACCGCGCGCGTGAAGGAAGTCCGTCGGGACATCGCGCGCATCAAGACGATCGCTGCCGAGAAGTCGGCCGGCAAGAAGGCTTAAGGACGAAGAACATGCCAAAGCGCATCATGCAGGGCACGGTCGTCTCGGACAAGAACGACAAGACGGTCGTGGTCAAGATCGAGCGTCGCTTCACCCATCCGGTGATGAAGAAGACCGTTCGCCAGACCAAGAAGTACAAGGCGCATGACGAGAACAACGCCTGCAAGGTGGGCGATTTCGTTTTCATCCAGGAGTCGGCGCCGATCTCCAAGGACAAGAAGTGGGTCGTGATCGAAAATCCGTCCCAGTCGGCCTCGGCCGAGTAAGAACGAAACTTGATAAAGCCGGAGAGGGCGTATATGAGCCGCTCTCCTACGAATAAGAAGGCGGCCAGTCATGATTCAGATGCAAACAAACCTCGACGTGGCGGATAATTCCGGCGCACGTCGTGTCATGTGCATCAAGGTGCTGGGCGGCTCGAAGCGGAAGTATGCCTCCGTTGGCGACATCATCGTCGTCTCCGTGAAGGAAGCCATTCCGCGCGGCCGCGTTAAGAAGGGTGACGTGATGAAGGCGGTCGTGGTTCGCACAGCCAAGGACATCCGTCGTCCGGACGGCAGCGTGATCCGTTTCGACAAGAACGCAGCCGTTCTCGTCGACAACAAGAAAGAGCCGGTGGGCACTCGTATCTTCGGTCCCGTTCCGCGCGAGCTGCGCGCGAAGAACCACATGAAGATCATTTCGCTCGCACCGGAAGTGCTTTAAGGGGCCGGAAAGATGCAGAAGATTCGTAAGGGCGACAAGGTCGTCGTTCTGGCCGGCAAGGACAAGGGCCGTACCGGTGAAGTCGTGCAGGTGATGCCGAAGGAAGACAAGGCTGTCGTCCGTGGCGTCAACATGATCGCGCGCCACCAGAAGCAGTCCGCGTCGCAGGAAGGCGGCATCATCCGCAAGGAAGCCCCCCTCCATCTGTCCAATATCGCGATCGCCGACCCCAAGGACAACAAGCCGACCCGTGTCGGCTTCGATTTCCGCGACGGCAAGAAGGTCCGCATCGCCAAGCGCTCCGGAGAAGTGATCAATGGCTGACGCCAAGTACGAGCCGCGGCTCAAGAAGCTCTACAACGAGACGATCCGCAAGGCGCTCCAGGAAGAGTTCAACTACGCCAACGAGATGATGATCCCGCGTCTCGACAAGGTGGTCATCAACATGGGCGTCGGTGAAGCGACCGGCGATTCCAAGAAGCCTACGGTCGCCGCGGAAGATCTCGCGATGATCGCCGGCCAGAAGCCCGTCGTTACGCGTGCTCGCACGTCGATCGCCGGCTTCAAGGTGCGCGAAGGCATGCCGATCGGTGCGAAGGTGACCCTTCGCCAGGAGCGCATGTACGACTTCATCGATCGTCTGGTGACGATCGCGCTTCCGCGCGTTCGCGACTTTCGGGGCCTCAACCCCAAGAGCTTCGACGGCCGTGGCAACTTCGCCATGGGCGTGAAGGAGCACATCGTGTTCCCCGAGATCAACTACGACAAGGTCGATCAGATCTGGGGAATGGACATCATCGTTTGTACGACTGCCCGGTCGGATGACGAGGCACGAGCCCTGCTCAAGGCCTTGAACTTCCCGTTCCGCCAGTAACGGCAGCGAATAAAGGACATATCTGAAATGGCAAAGACCAGCTCAGTCGAGAAGAACCAGAAGCGCGCGAAGCTTGTGAAGCGTTACGCTAACAAGCGCGCCGAGCTGAAGGCGATCATCATGGACCAGGACCGTCCGATGGATGAGCGCTTCCGTGCGCAGCTCGAGCTCGCAGCCCTGCCGCGCAACTCGTCGAAGACGCGCGTGCGCAATCGCTGCGAAGTCACCGGCCGCCCGCGCGCATACTATCGCAAGCTCAAGATGAGCCGTATTGCCATGCGCGAGCTCGGCAACAACGGCCTCATCCCCGGCCTCGTCAAGTCAAGCTGGTAAGGAGGATATTCCATGTCCATGAGTGATCCTCTCGGCGATATGCTGACCCGCATCCGCAACGCGTACGGCCGCAAGAAGACCAAGGTCTCCACGCCCGCCTCGCGCCTTCGCGCCCGCGTTCTCGAAGTCCTGAAGTCCGAAGGCTACATTCGCGACTACGCCCAAGTCGACTACGACAACGGCAAGTCGGAGATCGAGATCGAGCTGAAGTACTATGAAGGCCAGCCGGTGATCCGCGAGATCGCCCGCGTGTCGAAGCCGGGCCGTCGCGTCTACGTGTCGGTCAAGTCGATCCCGCAGGTCGCCAACGGTCTCGGCATTGCCATTCTCTCCACGCCGAAGGGCGTCATGGCGGACCATCAGGCCCGCGAAGAGAACGTCGGCGGCGAGATTCTCTGCCAGATCTTCTGATCGGCCTCTCGAAACATTAGAAGAAGACGAGGACAACGACATGTCTCGTATCGGCAAGAAGCCTCTCTCCGTCCCGCAGGGCGTGACCGCGACCGTCGATGGCCGCACCGTCAGCGCCAAGGGCCCGAAGGGCGAACTGAAATACGTCGTCAACGACGAAGTCCTGGTCAAGCTCGAAGACGGCGCGATCCAGGTTTCTCCGCGCGACGAGTCCAAGGATGCTCGTTCCAAGTGGGGCATGTCCCGCACGCAGATCGAGAACATTCTGAACGGCGTCAAGAACGGTTTCGAGCGTAAGCTTGAGATCACCGGCGTCGGCTACCGCGCCGCCATGCAGGGCAAGAACCTGCAACTCGCTCTCGGTTTCAGCCACGACGTCGTCTACCAGACGCCGGAAGGCATCACGATCCAGGTCACCAAGCCGACCGAGATCGTGGTCAGCGGCATTGACAAGCAGCAGGTTGGTCAGGTAGCAGCCGAAATCCGTGAGTACCGTCCGCCGGAGCCCTACAAGGGCAAGGGCGTGCGCTATGCCGGCGAACGCATCGTTCGCAAGGAAGGCAAGAAGAAGTAACATTGAAACGCCACGGGGTGCGGTCGCGGGAAGCATTCGCTTACCGCACAGGGCCGGCCCCGTTTTTCAAGGCAGGAATTGAAAATTATGGCTTCCAAGGAATCCACTCTTAAGCGCGCTTCGCGCGTTCGCCGTCAGATCAAGAAGGTTGCGGGCGAGCGTCCGCGTCTTTCCGTCCACCGTTCGTCCAAGCACATCTACGTGCAGGTCATCGACGACGCGAAGGGTCACACGATCGCCTCGGCCTCGACGCTGGAGAAGGACCTCAAGGGTTCGCTCAAGACCGGTGCCGATTCGGCCGCTGCTGCTGCCATCGGTAAGCTCGTCGCCGAGCGGGCCGTCAAGGCCGGCGTCACGGATGTCGTGTTCGATCGCGGACCGTACATCTATCACGGCCGTGTCAAGGCGCTTGCCGATGCAGCCCGCGAAGGCGGCCTGAAGTTTTAACCGGGTCAGGGGCGGTTTTCCGCCCCGCCCTTTTTGCAACCCGTGCTTCCGGAAAAGAACAAGGATAGGATATGGCACAGGATCGTAGGGAAGGTGGTCGCGGACGCGATCGCGAAGAGCGCGATGACGGCTTCGTCGACAAGCTCGTTCACATCAACCGTGTCGCCAAGGTCGTCAAGGGTGGTCGCCGTTTCGGCTTCGCTGCTCTCGTCGTCGTCGGCGATCAGAAGGGCCGCGTCGGCTTCGGTCACGGCAAGGCGCGCGAAGTGCCGGAGGCTATTCGCAAGGCCACCGAGAGCGCCAAGCGCGACATGATCTTCGTGCCGCTGCGCGATGGCCGTACGCTGCACCATGACGTCAATGGTCGCCACGGCGCCGGCAAGGTTCTGCTGCGCACCGCCAAGGCCGGTACGGGCATCATCGCCGGTGGCCCGATGCGCGCCGTCTTCGAGACGCTCGGCATGCATGACGTCGTCGCCAAGTCGATGGGTTCGTCGAACCCCTACAACATGGTTCGCGCCACGTTCGATGCGCTGAAGCACCAGCTTCACCCGAAGGATGTCGCAGCCCAGCGCGGCATCAAGTACTCGACGCTTCAGGCGCGCCGCGGCGCTGCCGTGTCGTCCGAAGAGTAGTCGGGCACAGGGAAGGATTGGTTAGATGGCCAAGAAGGCAAAGACGCTGACGGTCGAGCAGATCGGTAGCCCAATTCGCCGTCCGGACGCGCAGCGCGCAACGCTCGTCGGTCTCGGACTGAACAAGATGCATCGTCGCCGCACCCTGGAGGATACCCCTTCGGTTCGCGGCATGATCGCCAAGGTGCAGCACCTCGTCCGCGTCGTGGACGAGGCGTAAGCAGGAGCGACAGACATGAAACTCAACGAACTTCGTGACGTCGACGGCGCAACGCATTCGCGCAAGCGCGTGGGTCGCGGCATCGGCTCCGGCAAGGGCAAGACCTCCGGCCGCGGCGTGAAGGGCCAGAGCTCGCGCTCGGGCGTCGCCATCAACGGCTTCGAGGGCGGCCAGATGCCGATCTATCGTCGCCTGCCGAAGCGCGGCTTCAAGAACCCGTTCACCAAGAGCTTCAACGAGATTTCGGTGGGCAAGGTTCAGGAGGCGATCGATTCGGGACGCCTGGATGGCAAGAAGGCCGTGACGATCGAAGCGCTTGTCGAGGCCCGCCTCATCCGTCGCGCCAAGGACGGTGTCCGCCTGCTGGGCTCGGGAGAGATCAGGTCGAAGGTTTCCTTCGATGTCGCCGGTGCTTCCAAGTCGGCGATCGAAAAGGTCGAGAAGGCCGGCGGTTCCGTCAAGGTGCCGGAAAAGGCCGCGGCCGAGTGATCCCGGCGCGCAACTGAAATACCCTAGCGGCGGCCTTCGAGCCGCCGCTTGCATATTGTCGGGCGTGGCCTTATGTCGTGCCTTCCACGGCTTGAACCGACGGACTGTGCGTGACAGGTTTTCCGCGCGCCGGCTTTTCCTCGGCTGATCCGCCTGCGTTCGGAGAGACTAATGGCATCTGCAGCAGAACAACTTGCCGCAAATCTGAATTTCGCGGCCTTCTCGAAGGCCGAAGACCTCAAGAAGCGTATCTGGTTCACGCTCGGCGCCCTCCTTGTCTACCGCCTCGGCACCTACATTCCGATGCCCGGCATCAATCCGGACGCATTCGCGCAGGCATTCCAGCAGCAGTCGGGTGGCGTGCTCGGCATGTTCAATATGTTCGCCGGCGGTGCCGTCGAGCGCATGGCCATCTTTGCGCTGGGCATCATGCCCTATATTTCCGCTTCCATCATCATGCAGCTCATGACGGCCGTCGTGCCCACGCTCGAGCAGCTAAAAAAAGAGGGCGAGCAGGGCCGCAAGGTCATCAACCAATACACGCGGTACGGCACGGTGCTCCTGGCGACGGTCCAGGCCTACGGCATTGCCGTCGGCCTTGAAGGCGGCGCGAATATCGTGACCGATCCGGGCTGGTTTTTCCGGGTTTCCGCCGTCATCACGCTCGTGGGCGGCACGATGTTCCTGATGTGGCTGGGCGAGCAGATCACGGCGCGTGGCCTCGGCAATGGCATTTCGCTGATCATCTTCGCCGGCATTGTCGCCGGCCTTCCCTCGGCGATTTCGGGAACGCTCGAGCTCGGCCGTACCGGCGCCCTGTCGACGGGCCTCATTCTCTTGATCCTGACTCTCGCCGTCGTTCTTATCGCGGTTATCGTCTTCTTCGAGCGGGCGCAGCGGCGGCTTTTGATCCAGTATCCGAAGCGACAGGTCGGCAACCGCATGTTCCAGGGCGATACCTCGCATCTGCCGCTGAAGCTCAACACGGCCGGCGTCATCCCTGCGATCTTCGCATCCTCGCTGCTGCTCCTGCCGGCAACGGCGGCGGGCTTTTCCGATACGACCAACCTGCCAGCCTGGGCGAATTCGATCCTGGCCGCGCTCGGCCACGGCCAGCCGCTCTACATGCTGCTCTATGCAGGCCTGATCGGGTTCTTTGCCTTCTTTTACACGGCCATCGTGTTCAATCCGAAGGACACGGCCGACCAGCTCAAGAAGCATTCCGGCTTCATTCCCGGCTATCGTCCCGGTGAGCGGACGGCCGAATATATCGACTATGTGCTGACTCGCATTACGCTGGTCGGCGCGATCTACCTGATCGTGGTCTGCCTGGTTCCAGAGTTCCTGATCTCGGCGACGGGCGTCCCGTTCTATCTCGGCGGAACGTCGCTGCTGATCGTCGTCAGTGTCACGCTGGACACGGTCGCTCAGATGCAGGGCCACCTCATTGCCCATCAGTATGAAGGGCTGATCAAGAAGTCTAAGCTCCGGGGGGGCAAGAGGGGACGATGAGACTGATACTGCTTGGACCGCCCGGGGCGGGCAAGGGAACACAGGCGCAGCGACTGGTCGAGCGTCACGGCATACCGCAGCTTTCCACAGGGGACATGCTGCGCGCCGCGGTTGCCAACGGCACCGAGATTGGCAAGCGGGCGAAGGCGATCATGGATGCGGGCCAGCTCGTTTCCGACGCCATCGTCAACCAGATCGTCTCCGACCGGATCGACGAGGCTGATTGCCGCAAGGGCTTCATCCTCGACGGCTTTCCGCGCACGGTTGCGCAGGCCGAAGCGCTGACGGAGATGCTGGCGCAGAAGGGTCAGAAGCTCGATGCGGTCATCGAGCTCAAGGTCGATGAGGCGGCGCTTGTCGAGCGCATGAAGAAGCGGGTCGCCGACACCGTCGCCGCCGGGGGGTCGGTCCGCGGCGACGACAATCCCGAATCCTTTGCCAAGCGCCTCGATGAATATCGCCAGAAGACGGCACCGCTGTCGGCGTACTACCGCGAGACGGGCGAACTTGTGACGATCGACGGCATGCAGGACATGGATACCGTCACCGCCGAGATCGAGGAGATTCTCGCAAAGGCGAACTGAGAGCGGACGGGGTTGACCCGACTGGCAAGTTGCCCTATAGCGGCGCGTCTCCCAATTCGTGAACGGGGCGCGCTGCTTTGGTGCTGGCGCCCCTCATGGCGCAGGAAAACACCCGCATGGGCCGGCCTCCACCGGACGCGGGCATAACAGAAACGTCGGCAAAGCCGGCACCAGATGGAGAAGAAGATGGCCCGTATAGCTGGCGTCAACATTCCGACCAACAAGCGCGTGATCATCGCGCTGCAGTACATTCACGGCATTGGCGCGAAGTTCGCGTCCGAGATCGTCGAGAAGGTCGGCATTCCGCTCGACCGTCGCGTCAACCAGCTGACCGACGCCGAAGTGCTGCAGATTCGCGAGACGATCGACCGCGACTACAAGGTCGAGGGTGACCTGCGTCGCGAAGTTTCCATGAACATCAAGCGCCTGATGGACCTTGGCTGCTACCGCGGCCTGCGTCACCGTCGGTCGCTGCCGGTTCGCGGTCAGCGCACGCACACCAATGCCCGCACCCGCAAGGGGCCTGCCAAGGCAATCGCCGGCAAGAAGAAGTAATTTCGGCAATCGGGCTTCGGCAATCGGACATTCGATTGCCGATGACCCAATGCCGCAAGGTGGAGCCGCTGGCATTACGGCGGCGAAGAGATCATCGAAAGGAAGACCATGGCCAAGGAAGCCGCACGCGTCCGCCGTCGCGAACGCAAGAACATCTCGACGGGCATCGCGCACGTCAACTCGACCTTCAACAACACCATGATCACCATCACTGACGCACAGGGCAATGCCATTGCCTGGTCGTCGGCTGGTGCCCAGGGCTTCAAGGGCTCGCGCAAGTCGACGCCGTTCGCCGCGCAGGTTGCCGCCGAAGATTGCGCCAAGAAGGCGCAGGAACATGGCATGCGCACGCTCGAGGTGGAGGTCTGCGGACCGGGCTCGGGTCGTGAATCGGCACTTCGCGCGCTGCAGGCCGCGGGCTTCATGATCACGTCGATCCGCGACGTGACGCCGATCCCGCACAATGGCTGCCGCCCGCGCAAGAAGCGCCGCGTCTAATTCGTCATCATCGCATGAGCGCCGTCCGCGGCGCTCCTCTGCGTTTTCCAGATTGCCCGGCACGATAGGATGGTGTCGGGGAAACGGAAGGAAACCGGAATGATCCAGAAAAACTGGCAGGAACTCATCAAGCCGAACAAGGTCGAGTTCAAGTCCAAGGGCCGCACCATGACCACGCTCGTCGCCGAGCCGCTGGAGCGTGGTTTCGGCCTGACACTCGGCAACGCGCTTCGCCGCGTGCTGCTGTCGTCGCTTCGTGGTGCGGCCGTCACGGCCGTCCAGATCGACGGCGTGCTGCATGAATTCTCGTCGATCGCTGGCGTTCGCGAGGACGTGACCGACATCGTTCTCAACATCAAGGAAATCGCCATCCGCATGGAAGGCGAGGGTCCCAAGCGCATGGTCGTGCGCAAGCAGGGTCCGGGCGTCGTCGTCGCCGGCGATATCCAGACCGTGGGTGATGTCGAGATCCTGAACCCCGACCACGTGATCTGCACGCTCGACGAGGGCGCGGAGATCCGCATGGAGTTCACGGTCGACGCGGGCAAGGGCTACGTGCCCGCCGAGCGCAACCGCGCCGAAGACGCGCCGATCGGGCTCATCCCCGTCGACAGCCTCTACTCGCCGGTCCGCAAGGTGTCGTACAAGGTCGAGAACACCCGCGAGGGCCAGGTTCTCGACTATGACAAGCTCACCATGCAGCTCGAGACGGACGGTTCGATTTCCGGCGAGGACGCCGTGGCTTTCGCCGCGCGCATCCTCCAGGATCAGCTCGGCCTCTTCGTCAATTTCGAGGAGCCGCAGAAGGAAGTCGCTTCGGAGCAGGTCACCGAACTTGCGTTCAACCCGGCGCTGCTCAAGAAGGTCGACGAGCTGGAGCTTTCGGTCCGCTCGGCGAACTGCCTGAAGAACGACAACATCGTCTATATTGGCGACCTGATCCAGAAGACGGAGGCGGAGATGCTCCGCACGCCGAATTTCGGACGCAAGTCGTTGAACGAGATCAAGGAAGTTCTCGCCTCGATGGGTCTCCATCTGGGCATGGAAGTGGCCGATTGGCCGCCGGAGAACATCGACGATCTCGCCAAGCGCTACGAAGATCAGTATTGAGGCTTGATGCCTCGCATCAAATGTGAAGGAGCAAGCTCATGCGCCACGGAAATTCCGGCCGTAAGCTGAACCGTACCGCCAGCCACCGCAAGGCCATGTTCGCCAACATGGCTGCGTCCCTCATCGAGCACGAACAGATCGTGACGACCTTGCCGAAGGCGAAGGAGCTTCGTCCGATCGTGGAGAAGCTTGTCACGCTCGGCAAGCGCGGCGACCTGCACGCTCGTCGCCAGGTCGTCTCGTCGACCCGTTCGGAAGCCGCGGCCAAGCGTCTCTTCGACGATATCGCCCCGCGCTATGCCGACCGTCATGGCGGCTATCTGCGCATCATGAAGGCCGGCTTCCGCCACGGCGACAACGCCGCCATGGCCGTCATCGAATTCGTCGATCGCGACGTTGATGCCAAGGGCGCCGCCGACCGCGTTCGCCTCGAGGCTGAAGAAGCAAACCGCGAGAGCGAAGCCGCATAAGCGGCTGGCACCGAGTGCAAAATACGAAAGGGCGCCGAAAGGCGCCCTTTTTCGTGTCCGCTCCACGCACGCTCAGAAAAGCCGAAGGCTCTTCATGCTGGTGTGCCCGTTGCGGCCGATGATTATGTGATCGTGCACAGTTACGCCGAGCGGCTTCGCGGCATCGGCAATCGTCTTGGTCATCTCGATGTCCGCGCGCGAGGGCGTCGGATCGCCGGACGGATGATTGTGAACGAGTATGATCGCGCTCGCGGAGAGCTGGAGAGCCCGCTTTACCACCTCGCGCGGATAGACCGGCGTGTGGTCGACCGTCCCGGTCTGCTGCACCTCGTCGGCAATCAACACGTTCTTCTTGTCGAGAAAGAGCAGCCGGAACTGCTCGCGGGTCTCGAAGGCCATCGCCGCGCGGCAATAGTCGATGACCTGGTTCCACGAGCCTAGTACTTCGCGCTGGCCGACCTGGCCCTTGGCGATCAGCCCGCCCGCCGCCGCGACGAGCTTGAGGTCGAGCGCGGTCGAAGCGCCGACGCCCTTGACCTCGGCAAGAAGGGTCGCGTCAGCGCCAAGCACTTCGGCGAAGGAGCCGAAGCGCGCGAGCAGCGCCTTGGCCGTTCCCTTGGTGTCGGCGCGTGGGATGGAGCGGAAAAGCAGGAGTTCGAGCAGTTCGTAATCGGCGAGGGCGGCGGCGCCGCCCTGTTCAAAACGCGCGCGCAGCCGGTCGCGGTGACCGTGATAATGCGGCTTGTCGGCCTTTTTGCGGGCAGCTTCGGGCATGGGCGGGATCGCGGCGCCGTCCAGGGTGCCTGCAAGCGGCCGTTCGGCGAAGAATCCGCGCTCGTCCTCGCGGTCCGCGTCACCCATAGGCCTTACCTAGGTCAAACCGGGGCGATCAAGCCCGCCGGGTGACAGCGAGAAGATTTCGCAGCCGTCCTTGGTCACGCCGACCGTATGCTCGTACTGCGCCGAGAGCGAGCGATCGCGCGTCACGGCGGTCCAGCCATCGGACAGCACCTTCACGTGCGGGCGGCCTAGATTGATCATCGGCTCAATGGTGAAGATCATACCTTCACGCATTTCCACGCCCTCGTTGGAATTGCCATAGTGAAGGATGTTCGGCGCATCGTGGAAGAGCCGGCCAACGCCATGGCCGCAGAAGTCGCGCACGACCGAGCAGCGCTCAGCTTCGGCAAAGGACTGGATCGCCGCCCCAATCGCGCCTGTGCGTGCTCCAGGCTTCACTGCGTCGATGCCGCGCATCAGGCACTCATGCGTGACCTCGAGTAGCCGCTCTGCCGCTCGCTTGATCTGTCCAACCGGATACATGCGGCTCGAATCGCCGTGCCAGCCATCGAGAATGTAGGTCACGTCGATGTTGACGATGTCGCCTTCGCGCAGCGGCTTGGCATCGGGGATGCCGTGGCAGACGACATGGTTGATGGAAGTGCAGGACGCTTTCGTGTAGCCACGATAGTTGAGCGTCGCCGGCAGCGCGCCGTTATCCATGCCGAACTCGAAGACGAAACGGTCGATCGTTTCGGTGGTCACGCCCGGCTTGACCATCGACGCCAGTTCGTCGAGGCAACGCGCTGTGAGCTGGCAAGCGTTTCGCATGCCCGCAAAGGCGTCCTCATTATAGAGCCGGATCTGGCCGGTGTTGCGCAGAGGTGCGGTCTCCGCGTCGAGATAGGTGACCATTGCCGTTTTCCCGAAGGCTTGTCGTCGAATTTCGAATGAGGACAGACTTGGCATCAAGCGGGGCGGCATTCAACCCCTTGGCGCCTCAACTTCGCTCGTCTGGCGCTAGCGTTGCAGGCCGACGCAGCTATGCCGAACAAAAAGGAGCATGCCATGGCTGAACACCCCGACTTCGACATCTGCGTCATTGGGGCGGGGATCGCCGGCGCGTCCGTGGCGGCGGAATTGGCCGACAAGGCTCGCGTCCTTCTCGTCGAGCGCGAAAGCCAGCCTGGCTATCATACGACGGGTCGCTCCGCTGCGCTGTTTTCCACCACCTATGGCCCGAGCGTCATCCGGGCGCTGTCGCGTGCGTCAGAGCCCTTCTACAACAATCCGCCGCCGGGTTTCGACCGCCCGCTGCTGACACCGCGCGGCGCGTTGATGATCGCGCGCGATGACCAGATGGAAAGCCTCGACGCGCTGCAGCGCGAGCTTGTCGGCGCGGCAGGCGTCGAAAGGCTCGACGGGACCGCGGCGCGCGCACTCGTTCCGCTGCTGCGAACCGGGCATGTCGCTGCGGCCATATTCGAACATTTCGCGCAGGATATTGACGTCCATGCGCTTCATCAAGGCTATCTTCGCCAGTTCCGCGCGCGGGGCGGCACCTTTGTCGCCAATGCGGGCATTGACGCTATCCGACACGGCAGCGGCGGCTGGACCATCGAAGCGGGATCGGAGCGCTTTCAGGCTGCCACGATCGTCAATGCAGCCGGTGCATGGGCCGACGTGGTCGCCGAGATGGCGGGCATCGCTCCGGTCGGCCTTGTGCCGAAAAGGCGAACAGCGGCGATCATCGCGCTGCCGGAGGGTACGACGGCGCATCACTGGCCCATGGTCATCGACATCGACGAGGAATTCTACGCCAAGCCCGACGCCGGGCGCCTGCTGATCTCCCCGGCCGACGAAACGCCTTCGGAGCCGTGCGATGCGCAGCCTGACGAATACGATGTCGCCATCGCGGTTGATCGGGTGGAGACGGCTTTCGAGATCGAGGTGCGCCGGATCGAGAACAAATGGGCCGGCCTCCGCACGTTCGCAGCCGACAAGAACCCGGTCGTCGGCTGGGGCGATGCCAGACGCAGCTTCTTCTGGCTGGCAGGGCAGGGCGGCTATGGCATCCAGACTGCCCCGGCGCTCGCCCGGCTCGCCGCCGCGCAACTCCTCGGCACCGCGCCTGAACGCGCGATTATGGATCAGGGCGTCGATCTGGAATCGATGCTGCCCGGGCGTCCGATGCTTCACAAGTGAGGAGAGGGGTGTGGTACGCCCAAGGGGAATCGAACCCCTGTTTGCGCCGTGAAAGGGCGCCGTCCTAACCGCTAGACGATGGGCGCGTACAACGAGGCGGTTTATAGTCAGCTTCGCCGAAACGCACAACCCGGCCGGGCTCAATTTTCCAACTTTTTCCGCTGAAACAGGCGTTACGCAACGTCGTCGCGGCTGGGGTCAGTTCCGGCGACGGCAGCGCCAGTTCCAGTCCCGCTCCGGGCCGACATCGACGTGTACGGACTCGGTGTGGCAATAGGTGCCGACCCCGCCGCGACCGGGCATGGAACGCACATATTCGGCCAGTGTCCATTTGCTGACGCCTGCGACCTGGATGTCGGCGGCCGCGCAGGCCATGTGCAGCGAATTGCGTGCGCCGCGCGCGCGCCGATTGCGCTCTGCGCTGCGGAAGCCGGAGGTGATGACGACCTTCTGGCCAAATCGGCTTTCGATGGATTTCAGGACGCGCACCAGCGAGGGCCGCAGGCAGGAAACGTCGACATCGTCATGCTGTTTCAGGAGACCGTTCGGCGCGAGGCGGGCAAGGCCGGGCGCATAGGCCACCTGATAAAGGCCGCCATCCTCGTTCAGATCGATGTCGCTGACGTCTTCGTCGACGCCATTGCGGCGACTGATTTCGAACAGGTTCGCATTGTCCCGCACGCCGGGCAGCGCATTGTCGCTGATCGAGGCGGTGCTGATCATGACCGGTCGCGTCTGTGCCGCAGAGGCCGACATGGGAGCACGATTTGCCTGGAGGTCGACGATGGGCTTCGCCGTTCCGGCTACAGTCTCCGAATGGGACGCAGTGGCCGCCTGCTCGGCAGATGCAGCCTGCGCAGCCGGAGCCTGTTGCGGCACGATCGGCGAAGGCGCTGCGCGCGCGGGCTGCTGCGAGAAAAAGGCCGAGAGAAAACCACGTTTCGGCGGCTCGGGCGCTTCGGCTGAGGCCTGTTGGGCGGCGGCCTGCGGCTCTGCCGGTGTCGCAGTCTCTTCCGCGGTGGCCGTCTCCTGAGTGCCGGCCTCCGCAGGGGCGGCGGCTTGCCTGGTGTCGGCGACCTGGGCTGCGCCCTCCACCGCGGGGGCGGCCGGTTCGGCGCTCGTCGCGGTCTCGCGGCTGGTCATAGTCGGAACGGATGCGACCTGCTCGGGAAGGCTAGGATCGGTCTCGTCGAAAACGTAACTGGGCGCGTCAGGCGTAGCGCCTTCGGCAGCGACGGCTTCGCCGTCAGCAACAGCGGCCGTGGTCTCATTCGGGGGCTGCACCGCTTGCGGCATCGCAACGCCGGTCGCGCCATGCTGCGGATTGAATCCGAACATCGTCATGTCGGTATCAGACGTCGCTGAGCAGGAAGCCAGAAAGGTCGCGGTCAGGGCTGCGAGCACAGCACGATGAACGGCGCTATTGCGGCGCGAACCTTCTCCAGACAATGCGCGTCCCCTTGATGCGTCTCGTTCGGGGCTGGAAGCAGCGTCGCAAAGCATGATTGCGAAGCATCCAGCCAAGCCGAGACCTATCGGAATTGACTGTCGAGCACAACACCTGACCCGTACCCCGGCGACGTCGTGTCAAGCTGGCGAATCGCATGATTCACAACTTGCCCGGTGCGCTGATCGTCGCAGAGTATTAGGGAATTCGCAGATTCTGTCTACACCCTCACCCTGACGTAATCCCCAGGTGCGTCACCTAGAACCTCGGTATTCTTGCCGATCTTTCGGGCCTTTGCCGTCTTGCTGTCCTGCGTTCGAATCCACGTATCCCAATGCGGCCACCAGGAGCCGGAGGTCTCGTTCGCCTTGCCGATCCAGTCCTCGAGCGTGCCCTTCGGCGCGCCGCCTGTCCAGAACTGGTACTTGCCGGCCGCCGGAGGATTGACGACACCGGCAATGTGGCCCGAGCCAGCCAGCACGTAATCGACCGGCCCGCCGAACAAGCCACTGCCCACGAAGACAGACTTGGCCGGCGCGATGTGGTCCTCTTTGGTCGCCAGATTGTAGATCGGTATCTTCACGTTCTTGAGCGAGAGCGTCTTGCCGGCAAGCTTCATCTTGCCCCTCGCCAGATTGTTCTCAAGATAGCAGTTGCGCAGATAGTAGGAGTGGTTGGCGGCGCTCATGCGCGTGGAATCGGAATTCCAGTAGAGAAGGTCGAACGGCATCGGCGCCTTGCCGCGCATGTAGTTGTTGATGACGTAGGGCCAGATCAGGTCGCCGGCGCGCAGCATGTTGAAGGCGGTCGCCATCTTGGTGCCGTCGAGATAGCCGCGCGTTTCCATGGCGCGCTCCAGCGCCGAGATTTGCTCTTCGTCCACGAACACCTTGAGATCGCCGGCATGGGCGAAGTCGACCTGTGTGGTAAAGAAGGTGGTCGTCGCGATGCGCTTTTCGCCTTCCTTGGCAAAGAGCGCCAGTGCGGCAGCCAGAAGCGTGCCGCCGACGCAATAACCGATCGCGTTGACCTGCTTTTCGCCGGTCGCTTTTTCGACCGTGTCGAGGCCGAACTTTATGCCGTCGCGAATGTATTCCTCCCAGCCGGCACGCGCGTGGCGCTCGTCCGGATTGACCCAGGAGATCACGAAGACGGTATGTCCCTTCTCCACCGCCCATCGGATGAAGGACTTTTCCGGGTTCAGGTCGAGAATATAGAACTTGTTGATCCAGGGAGGGCAGATGAGGAGAGGGCGCTTGAGCACCTCCTTCGTCGTCGGCTCATACTGAATGATCTCGGCGACTTCGGTCCGTGCGACCACCTTGCCCGGCGTCGTTGCGATGTTCTTGCCGATCTCGAAGCGCGACGCGTCGGACTGGCGCAGCTTCAGGTCGCCCTTGCCGGCTTGTATGTCTTCCGCCAGCATTTTCAGGCCGCGAACGAGGTTGGCACCATTGCTCGACACAGTCTCGCGGAAGAGCTCGGGGTTGGTCAGGATGAAGTTCGACGGAGAGATCGCATGGCTGATCTGCTTGACGTAGAACTGCGCCTTGTGGCGCGTGTGTTCGTCCAGCCCATCGGCATGCTCGACCAGGTCGTTCGCCCAGCGCGAGGTGACGAGATAGGTCTGCTTGAGAAAATCGAAAAAGGCGTTGCGGCCCCAGTCGGGGTCCTGAAAGCGCTTGTCAGGGGCTTCGGCGGGCAGCGGCGCGTCCGGATCGGCAAGCTTCGCCATCGAACGCGTCCAGGCTTCCATGTAGCCCGAGTAGAGTCGCGTCTGCGCCTCCAGCGCCCGCGAGGGGTCTGACAGCCAGTATTCGGTGAGCCTGGAGAAGGTCTTGACCATGTCGGCCATCGGCTCGGCGACCGTGTCGCGCACTTCGCCGGCCTCGCGTGGGCCCGACCAGGCGGCCGCCACCTTTCCCGCTTCTTCCATCATGTGCGAGACGTTGGCCGCGAATTCCTCGGGGTTCTTGACGAGGTAGTCTTCGATGCCCGCGGCTTGCGTCTTGGGCGCGTCTTGCGATGTCTTTGGGCCGGCCATGATTTTTGTGCTTCCTCCCGGCGGCATTTTCTTTACAGACTAGCATGGCGGGATGGAAACGGTCCAACACTGTGACTGTGGATTCGGGAAGAAATGAAGATGCCGGTAAGTCGAATTGCGCCCTTGTCGATCATGATGCCGGCGCTCGCCACCCTCGCGCTTGCTCTGACGGCATGTGCCGCGCCGCAGGTGGACCAGGGCGTTTCGGCATCGACCGCATCGGTCGGTTCGGGCACCTATCCCAATCTCAACGTGCCGCTGCAGCCGGCCTCGGCGCAGATCACGCCTGAAGAGCGCGTCGCGACCGCAGAGGAACTGCGCGCCCGCCGAGACGGGCTCGCCCCTGCTGCGGCAACGCCGCCGGCGTCTTCGGCCGCACAGTTGCGCCAGATTGGCGGCTCCCATGCGCAGGGCGCGATCAGCCGCATCGAAGGCAACTGAGGGCAGTCGTCCGTCTCGACCGTCGCCTTGAAACTGTGTATAGCCGCCTCCATTCCCTCTAGCCGCGCCGGGTTTGCCCCATGGAAGAGTTTCACAAGGTCCGCCGTCTTCCGCCCTACGTCTTCGAACAGGTCAATCGCCTCAAGGCGACCGCGCGAGCCAAGGGCGCCGACATCATCGACCTGGGGATGGGCAATCCCGACCTGCCGACACCGAAGGCGATCGTCGACAAGCTCGTCGACGTGGTGCGCGATCCGCGCACGCATCGCTATTCGTCCTCACGCGGCATTCCGGGCCTGCGCCGCGCGCAGGCGAACTACTATGCCCGCCGCTTCGGCGTGAAGCTCAATGCCGACACGCAGATCGTCGCCACCCTCGGTTCGAAGGAAGGCTTCGCCAACATGGCGCAGGCGATCACCGCTCCGGGCGACGTGATCCTGTGCCCGAATCCGACCTATCCGATCCATGCCTTCGGCTTCATCATGTCGGGTGGCGTCATCCGCTCGATGCAGGTCGAGCCGGACAACGGTTTCATTCCGGCGCTCGAACGCGCGATCAAGCACTCGATTCCGAAGCCGCTCGCGCTGATCATGAACTACCCATCGAATCCGACGGCGCATGTCGCCTCGCTGGACTTCTACAAGGAGGTCGTCGCCTTCGCGCGCAAGAACGACCTCATCATTCTCTCCGATCTCGCCTATGCCGAGATCTATTTCGACGGCGCACCGCCGCCCTCGATCCTGCAGGTGCCGGGCGCGATGGACATTGCCGTCGAATTCACCTCGATGTCCAAGACCTTTTCCATGCCGGGCTGGCGCATGGGGTTCGCGGTCGGCAACGAGCGCCTGATTTCGGCGCTGACCCGCGTCAAATCCTATCTGGACTACGGCGCCTTCACACCGATCCAGGTTGCCGCGACGGCTGCACTCAACGGTGACGGCGCCGAAGTGGACGAGGTCCGCAGGGTCTATCACCGCCGCCGCGATGTCATGGTCGATGCGTTCGGCCGTGCCGGGTGGACGATCCCGGCGCCTGCTGCGACCATGTTCGCCTGGGCGCCGATCCCCGATGCGTACAAGCATCTCGGCTCGCTGGAGTTTTCCAAGCTCCTCGTCGAGAAGGCCGACGTCGCCGTGGCGCCGGGCATAGGCTTCGGCGAACATGGCGACGATTATGTGCGCCTCGCGCTGGTCGAGAACGAGCATCGCATCCGCCAGGCGGCACGCTCGATCAAGAAGTTCATGGGGTCTTCGGCCCCGGCACCCGACAATGTGGTGCAGATCGGCGCGCGGCGCTGAGCAAGACACAAAGCAGAATACTGAAAGGACGGTCGGGGGCATGAGCGAAGCATTGCGCGTGGGTATCGCCGGATTAGGCACTGTCGGCGCTTCGGTCGTCCGGCTGGTCACCGAGAGGGCGGCTGAACTCACCCGCCAGTGTGGCCGGCCGATCTCGATCGTCGCCGTCGCCGCGCGCGACAGGTCTCGGGACCGCGGGATTTCGCTCGACGGCATGGAGTGGTTCGACGATCCGGTCGCGCTCGCCAAATCGAAGGACATCGACGTTTTCGTCGAACTGATCGGCGGCAATGAAGGACCGGCCCGCGAAGCCGTCAAGGCCGCGCTCGATGCCGGCCATCACGTCGTCACCGCGAACAAGGCGCTCCTCGCCAAGCACGGCCTCGCTCTCGCTGACGCAGCCGAAAAGCGCGGCGTCCTCCTGAACTATGAGGCGGCAGTCGCCGGCGGGATTCCGGTCATCAAGACGATGCGCGAATCGCTTGCCGGCAATACGGTGCTGCGCGTCTTCGGCATTTTGAACGGCACCTGCAACTATATCCTCACGCGCATGGAAGCCGAAGGCATATCGTTCGAGGACTGCCTCGCGGACGCCCAGCGCCTGGGCTATGCCGAAGCCGACCCGACCTTCGACATCGAGGGCAACGACACCGCCCACAAGCTCGCGATCCTTACCAGTCTTGCCTTCGGCACGAAGATCGCCGCCGACGACATCTACATGGAAGGCATCTCGAATATCACGCAGGCCGACATCCGCGCCGCGTCGGAGCTTGGCTACCGAATCAAGCTTCTCGGCGTCGCGCAGAAGACCGAAACCGGGATCGAGCAGCGCGTTCATCCGACGATGGTCCCGACCGCATCTGTGATCGCGCAGGTCCATGGCGTTACCAACGCCGTGGCAATCGAGACCGATATCCTTGGCGAACTGCTCCTGTCCGGCCCAGGCGCCGGCGGCAATGCCACCGCCTCCGCCGTCATTGGCGACATCGCCGATATCGCCAAGAGCCGCCCCGGCTTCCAGCACGGCCCGGTCTTCGGCCGCCCGGCCAAGGAGCTGGCCCCTTGCAAGAAGGCGAAGATGCGCGCTCATGCCGGCGGCTATTTCATCCGACTGACCGTCTACGACCGTACCGGCGTCTTTGCTGGGCTGGCGCGCCGCATGGCCGACAACGACATTTCGCTGGAATCGATCGTCCAGCACTCCGACCGCGATACCGGTAGCGACCGCAAGACCGTCATCCTCGTGACCCATGAGACGACGGAAGCGGCCGTGCGCAAGGCGATCGACGGGGTGACGAAGGATGGCCACCTCGTCGACACGCCGCAAGTCATCCGCATCGAGCGTGCCGGCTGATGGCGTGCCGGGCAGAACCTTGACCCTGGAGCGGCGGCACTTCTTCGACGTGCGCCGGTCGGTGCGGGGACTGGCCTGGGAACACCGGCTCGATCCGCGCCAGGAGAACATCGCGCTCGCCATCGCCCAGTCGCATGGCGTGCCCGACATCGTTGCGCGCGTGCTTGCCGCGCGCGGCGTCGGGCTCGACGATACGCCGCGCTTTCTCGACCCGACCATCCGCGACCTCCTTCCCGATCCCTCGTCGTTGACGGACATGGACAAGGCCGCCGAGCGCATCGCCGACGCGGTCCAGCGCCGAGAACCCGTCGCAATCTTCGGCGACTACGATGTCGACGGTGCTTGTTCTTCGGCACTGATGAAGCGCTATCTCGCGCATTTCGGCGTTCCGGCCGAAATCTACATTCCCGATCGCATCTTCGAGGGATACGGCCCGAACCCCGATGCCATGCGCGATCTCGTCGCGCGGGGGGCGCGGCTGATCGTGACGGTCGATTGCGGCACCAACAGCGCGCCCTCCGTCGATGCCGCGAACGAGGCGGGCGCGCATGTCGTCGTTCTCGACCACCACCAGGTCGGCGGGCCGCTGCCGTCCGCCATTGCCGTCGTCAATCCGAACCGGGAAGACGATCTGTCGGGGCAGGGGCATCTGTGCGCTGCCGGCGTCGTCTTCGTCACGCTCGTGCGCGTGACAAGCATCCTGCGGGCGCGCGGCCTTACGGATCTGCCGGATCTCCTGTCGATGCTGGATCTTGTCGCGCTGGCGACGGTCTGCGACGTGGTTCCGCTCATCGGCGTCAACCGGGCCTTCGTGGTCAAGGGGCTGGCTGCGGCGCGGCGGCTCGGCAATCCAGGCATCGCCGCGCTTGCGCGGGTTTCGAAGATCGGCGAGCCGCTCAACGTCTTCCACTTCGGTTTCGTCATCGGCCCCCGCATCAATGCGGGCGGGCGCATTGGTGATGCCGCGCTGGGCTCGAAGCTTCTGGCCTGCGACGATCCGGTCGAGGCTGGCACGATCGCCGAGACGCTCGACCGCCTGAACCAGGAGCGGCAGGCGATGGAGGCCGTCATGCTTCTCGATGCCAAGGCGCAGGCCGATGCCGAACTCGTCCATGGCGATGGGCCGGGCGTGCTCGTCGCCGTCAGCGACAACTGGCATCCGGGCATCGTCGGCCTTCTCGCCTCGCGCCTGAAGGACCATGCAAGGCGGCCGGCTTTCGCCATTTCGTTCAACGCAAACGGCATTGGCAGCGGCTCAGGCCGGTCCGTACCCGGCTTCGATCTTGGCCGCCTTGTGCGCGACGCGGTCGATGCCGGCCTGCTCGTCAAAGGCGGCGGGCACGCAATGGCCGCCGGCATCACGGTGCGGCGCGAAAAGCTTGGCGAATTGCGCGCATTCTTTGAGGAGCGCGCGGCCAGCCAGGTCAAGGATTTGCGAGACGGCGAGACGCTGAAGATCGACGCAGCCCTTTCGGCCGAGGGCGCGCGCTTCGACCTGTTGGATGCGATGGAAACCGCAGGCCCCTTTGGCGCCGGTCATCCGCAGCCCGTCCTTGCCCTGCCGCGTCATCGCGTCCTCGACGCGCGCGTCGTGGGAACCGGCCACCTGCGCGTGGAACTCGCTTCGGAAATGGGGGGGCGGCTTCAGGCCATGGCGTTCCGGTTGGCTGAAACCGACCTTGGCCACTTCCTTGCGACGTCGCGCGGCCAGACGGTGCATGTGGCGGGCTCGATCGCGTCCAACTACTGGAACGGCTCGCGCTCGGTGCAGTTCAGGATTCTCGACGCGGCGAAAACCTAGGCCAGAACGTTCTGCAGCCGGTCGAGCTCGGCAAGCTGCGCGCGCGTCGCATCGTATCCGAGCTTGATCAACTCGTCGGCGCGATGGAACTCCGTCAGGCCGATATGACCGAGCTTGGGCTGGAGCGACAGGTCCGGCGGGTCGCCGGCGAGACGCGCGCGCGAAATCCGGTCCTGGATGATGTTGAATGCCTCGACCATCACGCCCGTGATTCCCAGTCGGGATTCGCGGTCGCGCGGGCCTTTGTCGACGATCAGCGGTGTCTTCTTGCCGTCGGCCATTTCCTCGCCGTCTTCCGGCATGTCGGCCGAATGCTTGATGACAGCGGCGCGGCCGAAGAGATCATAGTGAAGGTTCACCGCGACGACGAGCGGCTGCTCGTATGCGCGGCACACCGAGACTGGAACGGGATTGACCAACGCGCCGTCGACCAGGACGCGCTTGTTGCAGACGACCGGCTCGAAAACGCCGGGCAGGGCATAGGACGCCCGCATCGCGGTGATCAGCGACCCGCTCGACAGCCAGATCTCGTGGCCGGTGCGGATTTCGGCCGCGACGCAGACGAAGGGACGCGGCAGATCGGCGAAGGTCAGGCCTTCGAGGTGCTCCTGCATCCGCGCCGTCAGGCGCATGCCGCCGAGGAGGCCCGAACCGCGCAGATTGAAATCGAGCAGGCCGAAAATGCGACGCTTGGTCAGGGAGCGAGCGAATTCCTCGAGCTCGTCGAGCTTGCCGGCGAGATAGCACCCGCCGACGAGCGCGCCGATCGACGTGCCGGCAATCATGTTGATGCGGATGCCCGCCTCGTCGAGCGCACGCAGGACGCCGATATGCGCCCAGCCGCGTGCCGCTCCACCACCGAGCGCAAGCGCGACACCCATCGGCTCAGGCTTCTGCGGAAGCTGGATAGACTGGGAAGGCGGAACGCCCGCCCCCGCATCCGGCTTGCTCATGAAGGACGCCCAGTCGAGCATCGGTCGCTCCGTCTCAGATCGGTCTCATAATACTTGAATATGGTATCCGAAGGATGAAGATGAGCGATGGACCAGTGCAATCACCTATTTGGTGTAGATGTCGTCGGGATCGAACTTCGGGGCCGCATCTGTCACGAGGCGTACGTTGCCATCGGTGGCTTCCGCCTTGCGATAGAAGCACGAACGCCGGCCCGTGTGGCAAGTCGCGTCATGTCCGGCCACCTCGACGCGAAGCCAGACCGCGTCCTGGTCGCAGTCGGTGCGGAGTTCGACGATCCGCTGAAGGTTGCCGGACGTCTCGCCCTTCTTCCAGAGCTGGTTGCGCGAGCGTGACCAGTAGTGCGCGATGCCCGTTTCGAGCGAAAGCGCAAGTGCTTCGGCATTCATGTGGGCGACCATCAGGAGCATGCCGTCGCGCGCATCCGTCACGACGGCGGTGATCAGGCCTGCCGCGTCGAAGCGCGGCGCGAGCATGTCACCCTCTTCGAGCGCCGCCTTGGAGGTCGGGGGCAATGGGAACTGCATGGCGTCCGTTGAGATGGGAGGAACGATCAGGGCGCGCGAAAATCGCGCAGCGACATCATGAAGCGCGCCTGCTCCTCGGGATGATCGCGGAAGCTGCCCGTGAAGGTTGAGGTCATTGTGCTGGAGCCCGACTTGCGGATGCCGCGCATCGCCATGCACATGTGCTCGGCCTCGATCACGACGGCGACGCCGCGCGGCGAAAGCGCATCCTGGATGACGCCCGCGATCTGGGCCGTCATCGCCTCCTGCGTCTGAAGGCGGTGGGCGAAGATGTCGACCACGCGCGCGATCTTCGACAGGCCGACGACCTTGCCGTCCGGCAGATAGCCGACATGCGCCTTGCCGATGATCGGCACCATGTGATGTTCGCAGTGCGAATGGAATGGGATGTCGCGGATGAGGACAAGATCGTCATAGCCCGCCACTTCTTCGAAGGTGCGGCCCAGTTCCTCGAAAGGGTCCTGATCGTAGCCGGAGAACATTTCCCGATACGCCTTGGCGACGCGCTTGGGTGTATCGACCAGGCCTTCGCGGTCAGGATCGTCGCCGGTCCAGCGCAGAAGAACGCGAACGGCGCTCTCGACCTCGGCCTGGGTCGGGCGCGGCTGCTGTTCGATCTTCTGCTCGGCGTCGGCGCGGTTGGGGAATGATTTCACAATAGCGTCCATGAAAGGCGTCTCCCGTAGTTCCCCTCTACGGAGGAACGAGTTGAACGGACCACAGCCTTTCCCGGAAATCGCGACGAATTTCGTCGTTGATCCGAAATGGCGTGCATGCGGTCGCCCCTGATGCCGCTCACGGCTTGTAGGGTCAATCGCACAGCCACTATATATTCGTCCAACGACCGATGAAAAGGGATGGCAGCGGCGACGAATTGTTCAGCCACGCCGCCGGAACCCGGCATCAAGAACTGGAACGTCCATGATAGACGACGTCTACAACGCTAAAATCCTAGGGTTTGCCGGCAATATCGAACGGCTCGGCCGTCTGCCGGACGCCGATGCGAGTGCGACTGCCCATTCCAAGCTCTGCGGCTCGACCGTCACCATCGACCTCAAGATGGACGGTGACGAAGTGACCGATTTCGCCCATGAGGTGAAGGCCTGCGCGCTCGGACAGGCGTCGTCCTCGATCATGGCGCGGCATGTCGTCGGCGCCCGTGCCGATGAATTGCGCAGCGTGCGCGAGGCGATGCGCCGCATGCTGAAGGAAAATGGCGCGCCGCCGGAAGGCCGCTTCGCCGATTTGCGCTACCTTGAGCCGGTTCGCGACTACAAGGCCCGCCACGCCTCCACGATGCTTACCTTTGACGCCGTCATCGACGCCATTGACCAGATCGAGAAAAAGCGCGCTGGCGCGGCGGCCTGACGGCTTTGGAGAACGTGCCGAAAACGCGCAACTGGTCCGGTCGTTGGCCTCGCACGCCCGGGCGGCTGTTCGGGACCGGTTTCGTTCGGTTCTACCAACTCACCTTGTCCGGCTTTGTCGGGAATTCCTGCCGGCACTATCCGACCTGTTCGGAATTCGCCTACGAGGCAATCGCACGCCATGGGCTATGGCGTGGCGGGTTCATGGGGCTCTTTCGTGTCATGCGTTGCGGGCCGGGCGGCACGCACGGCATCGACCTCGTACCTGAACGCCTCGACCGCGACCAGGCATGGTACGCCCCGTGGCGACTGTGGCGCATCAGCGGCAAGAGCGACGCCGCCTGACCTTGTCCGTACCCGATTGATCGGCTAAACGCGCGGTCATCGACAACCACCTGCGCTCGTTTGCAGGACTGGATAGGAAGCATCTGATGCCCGAAGTCTCCCTGACATTTCCCGATGGTTCCGTTCGCGCGTACGACGCTGCCGCGACGGGTGCCGATCTCGCGAATTCAATCTCCAAGTCGCTGGCCAAGAAGGCAGTCGCCTATGCGCTCGACGGTCAGGTGCGCGACCTGTCTGACCCGCTTGCCCGCGACGGCGCGGTCGAGATCATCACGCGCAGCGATCCGCGCGCGCTGGAACTGATCCGCCACGACGCGGCGCATGTTCTCGCCGAGGCGGTGCAGGAACTGTGGCCCGGCACGCAGGTCACCATCGGCCCGGTCATCGAAAACGGCTTCTATTACGATTTCGCGCGCGACACACCTTTCACACTCGACGACCTGCCGGTCATCGAGAAGAAGATGCGCGAGATCATCGGGCGCAACAAACCTTTCACGAAGGAAGTGTGGGCGCGCGACAAGGCGCGGCAGGTCTTTGCCGACAAGGGCGAGGCCTACAAGGTCGAACTGATCGACGCCATTCCCGCCGACCAGGACCTGAAGATCTACGCGCAGGGCGACTGGTTCGACCTTTGCCGCGGGCCGCACATGGCCTCGACGGGCCAGGTCGGCAATGCCTTCAAGCTGATGAAGGTGGCCGGCGCCTATTGGCGCGGCGATTCGAACAACCCGATGCTGACGCGGATCTACGGCACGGCATGGGCCGAGCAGGCTGAACTCGATGCCTATCTCCATATGCTGGAAGAGGCTGAAAAGCGCGACCACCGGCGACTCGGCCGCGAGATGGACCTCTTCCATTTCCAGGAGGAGGGCCCGGGTGTCGTCTTCTGGCATGCCAAGGGATGGCGCATGTTCCAGAAGCTGACGGCCTATATGCGCCGCCGGCTCGAGGATGACTACGACGAGGTGAACGCGCCGCAGGTGCTCGATTCCTCGCTGTGGCAGACTTCCGGCCACTGGGGCTGGTACAAGGAGAACATGTTCGCGGTGCAGTCCGCCGACCCCAAGGCGGAGGACCAGCGCGTCTTCGCCCTGAAGCCGATGAACTGCCCCGGCCACGTGCAGATCTTCAAGCACGGCCTGAAGTCCTACCGTGAACTGCCGATCCGCCTTGCCGAGTTCGGCACGGTCCATCGCTACGAGCCGTCCGGCGCGTTGCATGGCCTGATGCGCGTGCGCGGCTTCACGCAGGACGACGCGCACATCTTCTGCACGGACGAGCAGATGGCGGCCGAGTGCCTGAAGATCAACGACCTGATCCTCTCGGTTTACGAGGATTTCGGCTTCGAGGAGATCGTGGTCAAGCTATCGACGCGTCCCGACAAGCGTGTCGGGTCCGATGCGCTTTGGGACCGCGCCGAATCGGTCATGATGGACGTCCTGAAGCAGATCGAGGCGCAGTCTGGCGGACGCATCAAGACCGGTATCCTGCCGGGCGAGGGCGCTTTCTATGGGCCCAAGTTCGAATACACGCTGCGCGACGCGATCGGCCGCGAATGGCAATGCGGCACGACGCAGGTCGACTTCAACCTGCCCGAACGCTTCGGCGCCTTCTACATCGACAAGGATTCGGAGAAGAAGCAGCCGGTGATGATCCACCGCGCGATCTGCGGCTCCATGGAGCGCTTCCTCGGCATCCTGATCGAGAACTTCGCCGGCCATTTCCCGCTCTGGTTCGCGCCGGTGCAGGTCGTCGTCGCCACCATCACGTCCGACGCCGACGATTACGCGAACTCGGTCGTCGCCAGGCTGAAGGCGGCCGGCATCCATGCCGAGCCGGATCTGCGCAACGAGAAGATCAACTACAAGGTCCGCGAGCACTCGATGGCCAAGGTTCCGGTCATCCTCGTGTGCGGCAAGCGCGAAGCGGAGGAGGCGACGGTCAACATGCGTCGTCTCGGCTCGCGCGACCAGCAGTCGCTGTCGCTGACAGACGCGATCGAGCAATTGCGCCAGGAAGCCGTTGCGCCGGACCGGAAACGGGTCGCTGCTGCGGAATGATGGGATCGGGGCGGCTTCGGCCGCCCCGTTTCATATGGCTGTCATGGCGCCGAGCGACATTGCCCGCCATGATCGCGATCCGCCGCCAACGCCTGTTTCCAGAGCTCACCTACGCCAATCACGGCCATCGGCGGCTGCAGCGTTTTCTGATCGAGAGCATCGAGAACCTGTCGGGGCGCGAGCGCTTCGCCGCACTCTACGACATATGGCGCCGCGACGTCGCGCCGGGCGGCGTCGACCTTTTCTCGGCGATGCTTTGCATGGTCGGCATCGAGCTTCGCATCAATGGCGTCTGGCCACCGCCACGCCTGCCCGATACGCCGCTGGTCATGGTCGCCAACCATCCGTTCGGCATAGCCGACGGCATCGCGATGCTGTCGCTGGCAGAGCGCCTCGGCCGCCCGTTCCGCGTCATGATCCACAAGGACCTTCTGCGGATTTCGGAGATGACGTCCTACGCGTTGCCGATCGACTTTTCCGAGACCCGCGAGGCCGTTGCCGCTAATCTTGCCGTTCGCAATGAGGCGCTGCGGCTTTTGAGGGACGGGGTCACGATCGTGGTTTTCCCGGCTGGTGGCGTCGCGACGGCTCAAAAGGTCATCGGCAAGGCAAGCGACCTCGAATGGAAGATGTTCCCGGCAAGACTCGTCCGCGACGCTGGTGCGTCGGTTATTCCATTGCATTTTGCAGGCCAGAACAGCCGCTGGTTCCATCTCGCGAGCCGCTTCTCGATGACCTTGCGGACGGCGATGCTCATCCCCGAATTCACCCGCCGGACAGGGCGGCCGATGGACGTCCGCGTCGGACCGGTCATTCATGCCGATGCCTTCGGCAGCGACAGAAAGGCCGTTCTCCAGCGCATGTATCGCGCCGTGTTTGATCTTGCTGATGAGGAATGCGAGGAGCCGGCTTCCGCTGTCTGCGGCGGAATACCGGCGCTTTAGTCACCGCTGCCCGGGGCCCGCTCGCCGCCGTTCTCGTCGGCAATCACTTCGACATCGCTGTTGCGTCCGGCGATCACGCGGAATTCGCGCTGGTACAGGCGCTCTCGGTTGCGTGCAACGGCGACATATTCGCCTTCCGCAAGCACCATGGACGCGAAGGCTCCGACGCTCTCGCGCACGATGTCGCCCGAATCGGTCAGCACCGCCCAGGACGTGTCGGCGATTGCCTCGCCGCCCGCCTCGCGCACGAGTTTCAAAGTGATCTCGGCCGCCTTGTGCTCGACCGTCGCTTCGGTCAACTGCCCAGCTTCGACGCGGATGTCGGAGCGGATGACCGCGTTGACGTTCCCATAAGTCGAAACGACGTGATAGGTGCCGCTGTTCAGTCGAACGACCGCCTGCGGGCTCACGTTCGGCACGATCAGAGCGCGCTCGCCGGCAGCGTCGCCGGCACCCTCATAGATGGAAAAGCGCAGCTTGTCGGACGGGATGCCGCCGCCGCCGGCAAGCACCGCGTCGAGCTTGAGGCCGCCTGCATCAAGCACGAACTGCTCCTCGCGCGCATTCGGGCCGATGGTAATGCGCTTGGTTGCTCCCGCCCGCCCGAATGTCGCGTGGACGAGATAGCTTCCAGGATCGAGCTCGAAATTGCTGGTGCCGCCCTGCGCCGTGGCGATCAAGGGCAGTTTGCCGTCCGGTCCAGGATCGGGACGGAACACCCGCCAGACCATGCCGCGCTCTACCGCTTCGCCATCTCCGGTCAGCTTGGCAGACAAGGTCAGGGACCCCGCACCGGGTATGGCGAGCGGTGCGCCGATCGAGGGTGCCGCGTAGCCGCTGATGCCGGGCAGTTCGATCTGCGGCAGCGGGGCAGGAAGCTGGATTTGAGGCAATGCACCCAAGCCGCCGTCAGGCTGCGACTGGAGCGACGGCAGCGACAGGGGCGGCTGCGTTGTGATGTTTGGAAGGTCCAGTCGCGGCATTCCGCCCGATGGTGCGCCGAAGCCAAGATTGCCCCCCGGTCCGGGACCTGGGCCGCCGCCCGGTCCTGGACCGCCACCGAAGCTGCCACCGAAGCTGCCGCCGAAGCTGCCACCTAAGCCGCCTCCGGGGCCGCCCGGATCTCCGTCCTGCGCCTGCACCGGTGCTATCCCCGCCAGGCAGGCGAGAAGAACGGCGCGGATCAGTCGCATGGTGAACGGTCTGGCACGGCAAACATGCCTTGCGTTGAACCCGAAAGCGGTGGCAATTTCAAGGCTCCCGGCAAAGGGCGACGCGCAGATTCGCGGATCGTGCGACCGCCATTCTTCCCGCCAATTCAATCTCTTGGAAGAGGAAACCGAGATTTGACGTCTTCGACGATCGAATTCCTTCTCAACAGGAAGTCGGCTCCCATCGCCGAGCTCCACGCGCCCGGCCCCTCCAATGACGAGATCAGAACGCTTCTGACCATCGCCGCGCGCGTGCCCGACCATGGCCGCCTCGCGCCGTGGCGGTTCATTCTCTATCGTGGCGACGCTCGCGAACGCGTCGGTGAGAAGCTGGCGGAACTCGCCGAAAGGCGCGAAGGCCCGCTCACCGATGCGCGACGCGAGCAGGAGCGCACACGCTTTTCGCGCGCGCCACTCGTCGTCGGCGTCGTTCACGTGCCGCGCGACAACCCGAAAATTCCGCAATGGGAAATGTTCCTCTCCGGCGGTGCCGTTGCGATGAACCTTCTCGTCGCGGCGAGCGCCATGGGATATGGCGCGAACTGGATCACCAACTGGTATTCCGACGTCGAGGAGGGGCGGGCGATCCTCGGTCTCAAGCCGCAGGAACGCGTCATCGGCTTCGTGCATATCGGCTCGTTCGACGGCGAGGCGTTCGAGCGCCCACGCCCCGATCTCGACACGCTGATCACCGAATTTGGAGCTGATGCCTGATGTTCTACGAACCCAAAAACGGGCACGGCCTGCCGCACGACCCATCGAAGGCGATCGTCTCGCCAAGGCCGATCGGCTGGGTGTCGACCCTGTCCGGGGAAGGCGCGCTCAACCTTGCGCCCTATTCCTTCTTCAATGCACTGACGACCTCGCCCTTCCTGGTCATGTTCTCGTCCGAGGGGGAGAAGGACAGCGTCCTGAACTCCCGGGCGACGGGCGAGTTCGTCATCAACCTCGCCAGCCGCGATCTGGCCGAGGCGATGAACGCAAGCGCGGTCGATGCGCCCCACGGCACGAACGAGTTCGACTACGCGAAACTTCACACGGCGCCATCGACGCTCGTTGCACCGCCGCGCGTCGGGCGCGCCCACGCCGCGCTCGAATGCAAGGTGACGCAGATCTTCCAGCCCGTCGGTCTCGACGGAGAACCGTCGGCCGCGACCGTCGTCATCGGCGAGGTCATCGGGGTCTATATTGACGACGACGTCCTGACGAATGGTCTCTTTGACGTCATCAAGGCGGGCAATCTCGCCCGCCTCGGCTACATGGATTACACGAGCGTCAGCGAAACCTTCGCCATGCGCCGCCCGCGCTGGAAGGCCGACTAGGCTATTCCAGCGGCCTTCGCGCGCGCGATCAGGCGCTCGGCGCGCCGCAGATGCGGCCGGTCGTACATCGCGCCGTCGATGCCGACGACGCCGGGGTTTCCGGCCGCTGCGAAGGCGTCGATCACCGCGCGCGCATGGGCGATGGCGTCGGCGGACGGTGTGAAGACCTCGTTGATGATCGGCACCTGAGCCGGATGGATCGCCATGCGCCCCGTGAATCCGTCACGGATGCCGGCGAGGCAATCGGCGTAGAACGCGTTCTCGTCGCGGAAATTCGGGAATACCGTGTCGATCGCAGCCGCCTGTGCCGCGCTTGCCGCAAGCAGCGTCACCGCGCGCGCCAGCTTGAAGACATCCGTGTAGGCGCCTGCTTCGTCCCGCGTCGCGCTCGCGCCGATATCGGCGGAAAGGTCCTCCGCCCCCCAGGTCAACGCGCCGAGCCGCGCATGGGCTCGATACGTCGAGGCGGCAAGGACACTCGCGCCCGTTTCGGTGATGATGGGGATGATCCGCGTCGCCCCGTCATCGATGCCGTTATCGGCTTCGTGGACGCGCAACTTCGCCGACAGATGCTCGAGATCTGCATAGCCGCTGCATTTCGGCAGCATGATCGCGTCGGGTCGCGCGGTCATGACTGCTGCAAGATCATCGCCGGTCAGACCGGTCGTCAAATCATTGACGCGCACGACGAGGGACGGACCATCAGGCCGCCGCGCCGCGACGAAGTCACGCGTCAGTTCGCGCGCCGCCGGCTTGTTCGCAGCCGAAACCGAATCCTCAAGATCGAGGATCAGTGCGTCGGCGCCGGAATTGAGAGCCTTGTCGAGCTTGCGCGCGGAATCGCCGGGAACGAACAACAACGAGCGCATCAGGCAGGCTTCCTCAGCATCATGGCCTGCCGCGTGCATTTGGCGACCAGCTCGTCGTTCTGGTTATAGGCGCGGTGCTCGAATTCGACGATTCCGCGATCGGCCTTGGACTTCGAGGGCCGCACGCTCTTCACCTCGGTTTCGACCCGCACCGTGTCACCATGGAACAGGGGGTGCGGAAACACCGTATCCGTCATGCCCAGATTGCCGATCGTCGTGCCGAGCGTGGTGTCGTGAACCGATATGCCGATCATCAGGCCAAGCGTGAACAGCGAATTGACAAGCGGCTTTCCCCATTCGCTCTTCGCGGCGAAGTCGAAATCGATGTGCAGCGGCTGGGGGTTCAGCGTCATGACCGAAAAGAGCATGTTGTCGCTCTCGGTGACCGACTTGGTCAGCGTGTGCCGGATGACGTGCCCCGGCACGAATTCCTCGAGGTAAAGTCCTGCCATGAACGGCCTCCTCCTGATCGCGAACGTGACGCGTTAAAGAACATGGTGAACCGTTCGTAAACCAATTCGAGCTAGCGTCCACGCATAGTTTGCGAAGGGGACGGGCGTGACGACTGCTATCGCGGAAACATATCTACGCTCCACGCACGCCAGTGAGCGGGCAGCTGCAGCCGAATATCTCGCCAATGCCGTTCTCACCGCCAAGACGCCGCGCGAGGACCGCAGCGCAGCCATTTCCGCGCTCACCCTACTGGCCGAAGACCCGTCGCCGATCGTGCGTGCCGCCATCTCGGCCGCGCTCGCCGGCAGCAACCGCGCTCCGCTCCACATCGTTTTGCACCTTGCCAAGGACCAACCATCCGTCGCGGCGCCGATCCTCCTGCGCTCGCCGCTCCTGACCGAGTACGATCTGGTTGAACTCGTCGCAACGCTCAATACGCGCGGGCAGGCGGTAATCGCGCGGCGGGCAGGGCTTGCCGCCGGCGTGACCGCGACGCTCTGTGCCTTCGGCGCGCGCGAGGCCGTGGTCGAGCTTGCGCGCAGCGACGATGCCGAAATTCTGCCGTCGGCCTTTCGCCAGATGGTCGAGCGCTTCGGCAGAGATGCCGAGCTGCGTGAAATCCTGATCCGCCACGCGCGCCTGCCGGTCGATTGCCGCCACCGGCTTCTCGCCGGGGTTGGCGATGTCTTGAGCCAGTCGCCTTTCGTCAAGGCGATGATCGGTCCCGAGCGGGCTGCGCGCGTCGCGCGCGATGCCTGCGCCCGCTCGACCATCGCGCTCGTCGAGGGCGCCCGCCCTGCGGAAATGTGCGAACTCGTCGGTCGCCTGCGCGAGGCTGGGCATCTGACCACTGCCTTCGTCCTGCGCTGCATGGCACTCGGCAAGATGGAGTTCTTCGTCCATCTCATCGCGCACCTCTCGAGTGTTCCGCAGGATCGCGTGCGCACCATACTCGTGTCGGGGCGTGATCTCGCGATCACCGCACTCTTCGACAAGGCTCATCTTGCCGCTTCGATCCATCGGCCGCTGGTCGGTGCCATTCATGTCTGGCGGGCCGTCGCGCGCGGCGATCGGATCGCTGGCGTGCGCGAGGCGAGCCAGGCGATGATCGACGCGATGGGCGATCAGAATGCTTCGCAGGCTGGCCAGATCATCAGCCTGCTCCGTCAGGTTCAGGCCGACGCGATGCGATCTGCGGCTACCGAATCCGTACGGATCGCCGCCTAGATATCGAGTTCCCCGGCGAACTCGGCATTGTCCTGGATGAAGCGGAAGCGCAATTCGGGCTTGGTGCCCATCAGTGCATCCATAGACGCCTTCGTTGCGTCCTCGTTTTCCTGGACCTCGACGCGCAGCAGCGTGCGCTTTTTGGGGTCCATGGTCGTCTCCTTGAGCTGGCTCGCCAGCATCTCGCCGAGACCCTTGAACCGGCCGAGCTCGACCTTGCCACGCCCGGTGAACTCGGTGCGCATCAGTTCATCCTTGTGCGCGTCGTCGCGCGCATACATCGTCTTGCCGCCCTGCGTCAGCTTGTAGAGGGGCGGTACCGCCATGTAGAGATGCCCGCCGCGCACCAGCTCCGGCATTTCCTGATAGAAGAAGGTGATCAGCAGTGAGGCGATATGCGCCCCGTCGACATCCGCGTCTGTCATGATGATCACGCGGTCGTAACGCAAATCCTCTTCGCGATATTTCGATCGAGTGCCGCAGCCAAGCGCCTGGATCAGGTCGGCGATCTGCTGGTTGGCGGTCAGCTTCTCGCGGCCTGCGCTCGCCACGTTCAGAATCTTGCCGCGTAGCGGCAGCACGGCCTGGCTTGCGCGGTCGCGCGCCTGCTTGGCCGAGCCGCCGGCCGAATCGCCCTCGACGATGAAAAGCTCGGCGCCGGCCGCCGCGTTCTGCGTGCAATCGGCAAGCTTGCCGGGCAGGCGCAGCTTGCGTACCGCGCTCTTGCGGCTGACTTCCTTTTCCTGGCGCCGTTTCACGCGCTCGTCGGCACGCGCGATGACCCATTCCAGAAGCTTGGAGGCTTCCTGCGGATTGTCGGCAAGCCAATGGTCGAACGGGTCGCGCACGGCGTTTTCGACGATGCGCTGCGCTTCGCCGGTCGCCAGCCTGTCCTTGGTCTGACCAACGAATTCCGGCTCGCGGATGAAGACAGACAGCATGCCGGCCGCCGAGATCATGACGTCCTCGGAGGTGACGATCGAGGCGCGCTTGTTGCCGGTGAGTTCGGCATAGGCACGCAGGCCGCGCAACAGCGCATTGCGCAAGCCCGTCTCGTGCGTGCCGCCTTCGGGTGTCGGGATCGTGTTGCAATAGGAGTTCAGAAAACCGTCGCCGCCATGCCAGGTGACGGCCCATTCGAGCGAGCCGTGTCCGCCGGATTTCTCGCTCTTGCCCGCAAATGGCTCACGCGTGACCTGATATTCGGTGCCGAGCGAAGCGAGGAGATAGTCCTTCAGCCCGCCGGGGAAATGGAACGTCGCCTTGTCGGGGGTCTTGTCCTTATCGCCGATCAGCGCTGGGTCGCACGACCAGCGGATTTCGACGCCGCCGAACAGGTAAGCCTTGGAACGCGCCATCTTGTAGAGCCGCGCAGGCTCGAACCGCGCATTGCTTCCAAAGATTTGCGCATCGGGGTGAAAGCGCACCTTGGTCCCGCGCCGGTTCTGCACGTCGCCAAGAAATTCCAGCCCACCCTGCGGGATGCCGCGCGAGAAGCGCTGGCGGTAGAGCTTGCGGCCGCGCGCGACCTCGACCTCCAGATCATCGGAGAGCGCGTTCACCACCGAAACGCCGACGCCGTGCAGACCGCCCGAGGTCTCGTAGACCTTGGAGTCGAACTTGCCGCCCGCATGCAGCGTCGTCATGATGACTTCGAGGGCGGACTTGTCCTTGAATTTCGGATGCGGGTCGACCGGAATGCCGCGCCCGTTGTCGGTCACCGACAGGAAGCCGTCGGCCGAAAGCTCGACCTCGATGAAAGTGGCGTGGCCGGCCACCGCTTCGTCCATCGAATTGTCGATCACTTCGGCGAAGAGGTGGTGCAGCGCCTTTTCGTCGGTGCCGCCAATATACATGCCGGGCCTGCGGCGCACCGGCTCCAGACCTTCCAGCACCTCGATGTCGGCGGCACTGTAACCGTCGCTGGCATCCTTCGGCGCAACAGCCGCAGGCGTTGCCGCACGCTTAGCCGCAGCCACGATGGGATCGGCGCGACGCGCCGCTGGCTTGGCCGGCGTTGTGGCGGCGAGGTCGCCGAAGAGGTCGTTGTTGTCGTCCATGGCGGCAGGTTGGTCCGTTCGCGAATCAGATGAATCGTGCTCGCAGGGCTGTCATCATAGCCGGGGGCCTTCTAATGCAGGAGATCGCGGCAAAAATGAAGGGGCGCGTTCCCGATTCGTCCACAGGCAAGTCAGACGACAAATCCCGCGTCGCGGCAGGGAAGGTAATTCAATAAAAACGTTTCACAGTTAAAGCATCGCCCGTCAGCGAGCGGCAAGGAGGTGGGCAGTGACAGTCAACTACGCATCTCTACTGCTTGCCAGCGCGATTTCCGGCATTTGCCTCGCCGCGACCATGATGGGCTTCTGGCTCACGGCCAAGCGCGATTCCTTCAAGCTGACGTGGTCGCTCGGCGTGCTCACGCTGGTCGCTCACGTTCTGGCCTATACAATCTATGCCGAGAACCCGCATCCCTTCATCGGCGCTTTCGTCGTCGCACTCCTGCCCTTGGGTCTGTCGATCATCCACGGCGCCGCACACCAGTTCGTGCAGCAGAACCCTTCGCTGAACCGCGTCGCGATCACGTCAGTGATTTCGCTTGGTCTTGCCTTGCCGCCCTTGGCGCTGGGCTACGACGGCGTTGCCTTCATCGTCCAGAATTTCGCAGCTGCGATCCTCCTGACCATGTCCGGTCACGTCTATTTCAGCCATCGCCGCGAAGCGCCGGCAGCACTGACGCTGATGGCCTCGATTTATCATCTGACCGCGCTCTCGTTTGCCGCTTGCGGCCTCGTGCTGCTCTACGGCCAGCAATGGACGCTCGGCGGCGTCCCGGAAAATTGGGCCGAGCGCGTGAACATCGTCGTTGCCATCCTTGCGATGACCGGCGCCGGCGCGTTGTCGATCGCGCTTGATCAGACACGACTTGCGCAGTCGCACAAGGCAGACGCGATCACCGATCCGCTGACCGGCCTTCTCAATCGTCGCGGTCTTGAGCAGACGACGGCCGGCCAGACCTTCGGACCCTTCGCGGCCGTCGCGATCTTCGATCTCGACCATTTCAAGCGCGTCAACGACACGCACGGACATTCCGCGGGCGATGCGGTGCTCTGCGATTTTGCGCGCATTCTCGATCAGGCAAAGCGCGGGCGCGACGTCGCCGCGCGCCTGGGCGGAGAGGAGTTCGTGCTCGTCATGCCGCGCGTGACGGACGACCAGGCCGCGGCGACCGTCCGCCGCGTCTGCGCCATGCTCGCCGCCGAAAACTTCACGGCCAAGGGCTGCTCCTTCCGCTGCACGTCCAGCGCCGGCATCGTCTTCGGCGACGATACGCGGCCGGGAGTCGAAACGCTGATCGAGCGGGCAGACGAGGCGCTCTATGCGGCCAAGAACTCAGGCCGCAACCGTGTCGAAATCGTGCGGCTGGCAAGTTAGCTTGCAAGCGCCTCCATGGGCGGACACGAGCAGACGAGGTTGCGGTCGCCCGCCACATTGTCGATGCGCGAGACGGGCGGCCAGTATTTCGACGCCATGTTTTTATCGCCGGCCGGGAAGGCCGCCTCGATCCGCGAATAGGGGTGCGCCCACTCCGCCGCCATCACGTCGATCGCCGGGTGAGGGGCGTTGACGAGCGGATTGTCGTCCTTCGGCCACTTGCCCCCGGCCACTTTCGCCGCCTCCTCGGCGATGGCGATCATCGCGTCGCAAAAGCGGTCGACTTCGGCCTTGGGCTCGGATTCAGTAGGTTCCACCATCAGCGTTCCCGCGACAGGCCACGACATGGTCGGCGCGTGGAAGCCATAGTCGATCAAACGCTTGGCGATGTCCTCCACCGAAATGCCCGCGCTGTCCTTCAGGATGCGGGTGTCGAGGATGCACTCATGGGCAACGCGCCCGTTGCGGCCGCGATAGAGCACCGGGTAGTGCGCCTCCAGCCGCTCTGCGATGTAGTTGGCAGAAAGGATGGCCAGCTCCGTCGCGCGCTTCAGGCCCGGCGCACCCATCATGCGGATGTACATCCAGGTGATCGGCAGGATCGAGGCCGAGCCGAAGGGCGCTGCCGCCACCGCATGGCGCGAACCTTCCGCCACATGGCCGGGAAGGAACTTCGCCAGATGCGCCTTGACGCCGATGGGCCCGATGCCAGGTCCGCCGCCGCCATGGGGGATGCAGAAGGTCTTGTGCAGGTTCATGTGGCAGACGTCGGCGCCGAGATCGCCCGGACGCGCGAGCCCGACCATCGCGTTCAAATTCGCGCCGTCGAAGTAGACCTGACCGCCATGGTCGTGGACGATCTCGCAGATGTCGCGCACGCCTTCCTCAAACACGCCATGTGTCGAGGGATAGGTCAGCATCAGTGCGGCCAGCCTGTCGGCATGCTGGTCGGCCTTCGCTTTGAGGTCGTCGAAGTCGACGTCGCCATGATCGGTGCACTTGACCACGACGATGTCCATTCCCGCCATCGAGGCGCTGGCCGGGTTTGTGCCGTGTGCGGAGGAGGGGATCAGGCAGACGGTGCGCTTCTCGTCGCCACGCGCGCGGTGGTAGCGGCGGATGGCGAGGAGGCCCGCATATTCGCCCTGGCTGCCGGCATTCGGCTGTAGCGAAACGGCGTCGAAGCCGGTTATCTCGGCCAGCCAGGCTTCGAGCTGGTCGAACATCGCCTTGTAGCCCTCGGCGCTGCCTTCGGGCGCGAAGGGATGGAGGTTGGCGACGCCGGCCCAACTCACCGGCATCATCTCGGCCGCCGCATTGAGCTTCATCGTGCAGGAGCCGAGCGGGATCATCGCCCGGTCGAGCGCCAGATCCTTGTCGGCGAGACGGCGCAGGAAGCGCATCATCTCGGTCTCGGAGCGATTCTCGTGGAAGACCGGCTGGCTCATGAATGAACCCGAGCGCTTGCCCGGCAGCCGCGCATCCGCCGCCTCGGGCAGCTTGACGCCGAAGAGGTCGGCGATCGCGGCGAGGTCGACCTCGGTCGAGGTCTCGTCGAAGCTGATGCCGATCCGGCCGTCCTCGAAGTCGCGCAGCCAAAGGCCCCGTTCCATCGTCTTTTCGACGATCGCCTCGGCATGCTTCGTCGTCACGGTCACCGTATCGAAGAAGCTGTCGCCCGCGACCTCGATGCCCTTTGCCTTCATGCCCGCATGAAGCCGCGCCGCGAAGCCGTGGATACGGTTTGCGATTTCCTGCAGGCCTTCCGGTCCGTGCCAGACCGCATAGGCGGACGCCATGTTGGCGAGCAGGGCCTGCGCGGTGCAGATATTCGACGTCGCCTTGTCGCGGCGAATGTGCTGTTCGCGCGTCTGGAGCGCGAGGCGATAGCCGACGCGCCCGCCGGCATCGACCGACTGGCCGACGAGACGGCCCGGCATCAGCCGCGTGAACCGGTCCTCGACCGCGCAATAGGCCGCGTGCGGCCCGCCATTGCCCATCGGCACGCCGAAGCGCTGCATCGAGCCGACCGCGATCTCCGCACCGAGCGAGGCCGGCGTCTGCGTGACCGCGAGTGCCAGCGGATCGGCGACGAAGATGACGACCGCGCCGGCGGCCTTGGCCTTCGCGATCTCGTTCTTGTGGTCACCATAGACGCCGTTCGTATCCGGCCACGGGACGATCAACGCCGCCGTCTCGTCATCGACGGGATCGCAGCCGATCGCCATGCCGAGCGGCTCGGCGCGCGTTTCGACCACGTCGAGCGTCTGCGGATGCAGCGCGCCGGCGATCGAGATCTTCGGACGCTTCATCCGGTGGTGGCGAAATGCGATGCCGACGGCCTCGGATACCGCCGTCGCCTCGTCGAGCAGCGAGGAGGAGGCGACCGGCAGGCCGGTCAGTTCCGTCACCAGCGTCTGAAAATGGAACAGCATCTCCAGCCGCCCCTGGCTGATCTCGGCCTGATACGGCGTATAGGCCGTGTACCAGGCCGGGTTTTCGAAGAGATTGCGCTGGATGACAGGCGGCACGTGCGTGCCGTGGTAGCCGGCGCCGATGAAGCTTTTTGCGACGACGTTCTTGTCCATCATGTTGCTGAGCTCGGCGAGCGCTTCCTGCTCGCTGGCAGGCGCCGGCAGGTCGAGCGGACCCTCGAGGCGGATCGACTTCGGCACGGCCTGCGCGATCAGCGTGTCGATCGAGGTGACGCCCAGCGTCTTCAGCATGTCGCGCTGGTCGGCCGGGCCGGGGCCGACATGGCGATTGGCAAAGCTAGTGCTCATCGTTCCGGTCTCCGTCAGGCCGTCGTCGCGTCATAGGCCGCGCGGTCCATAAGGCCGTCGAGCGCGGCCTTGTCGGCGAGCTTCATCTTCCACAGCCAGCCATCCTTCTCGGCGGCCGAGTTGACGAGGCCCGGATTGTCGGAGAGCCCGTCATTGACGTCCGTCACCTCGCCGGCAAGCGGGGCATAGACGTCAGACGCCGCCTTGACCGATTCGACCACGACAACCGTGTCGCCCTTGGCGATGCTTCGGCCCTTTTCGGGCAGTTCGACGAAAACGAGGTCGCCAAGCTGTTCCTGCGCGTAGTTGGTGATGCCGACGGTCGCGATGTCGCCCTCGACGCGGATCCATTCGTGGTCTTCGGTGAAATAGGTCTGGGCCATCTGCGTCATCCTTTGCGCATGCGATGTGGCTGGAACGGAAGAGGGTGGAGTGCGAGAGGCATGCGGTTGCCGCGCACCTCCGCAAAAATGGGGCCTTCCAAAGCGGCGGCGTCGACGCTGCCCATTGCGACGGGCCCGCCGAAAGACGGACCGAACCCGCCCGACGTGATCGATCCGACCGCCGCGCCGTCAGCGTCGACCAGCGCCGCCCCGGCCCGCACCGGCTGGCGGCCGTCCGGCTTCAGGCCGACGCGTTTGCGGCGCGGGCCGTTGGCGATGGCCTTGGCCAGCGCATCGGCGCCGATATAGGAACCGCCCGCACGCAACGCCTTGGGGATAGCCCATGTCAGTCCGGCATCGACCGGGTTGGTGTCCGGCGTGATGTCCTGTCCATGAAGGCAAAGCCCGGCCTCGAGCCGCAGGCTGTCGCGCGCGGCCAGGCCTATCCATTCGACGCGCGGATCGGCTGCGAGCCGTTCGGCGAGCGCTTGCGCCGCGTCCAGCGGCACGGCGATCTCGAAACCGTCCTCGCCGGTGTAGCCGCTGCGCGCGATGAAGCCGCCATCGTTGGTTTCCCTACCGTTCATGAAGGCGAGGCCATCGATCTCTAGCCCGGCGTCGCGCGCCACTGCCTCGGCTTGCGGTCCCTGCAAGGCCAAAAACACGCGGTCCAGCGCGTCGATCCTGCAATTGAACCCCGCTACGACCTCGCGCAGATGCGCCTCGTCGGCTTCTGCATTGCCGGCGTTGGCGACGACGACGAAGCGCTCGCCGTCCACCCGCGTGACGATCAGATCGTCGAGAATGCCAGCGTCGCCATTCAGGAAGAACGTGTATTTCGACTGCCCCGTCGCAAGCCCGTCGGCCTCGATCGGGCAGGCGCGCGAAAGTGCAGCCGCGGCCTGCGGCCCGGACACCGCGAACAGCTTCATGTGGGAGATGTCGAACAGCCCCGTCGCCTCGCGGCAATGGAGATGTTCCTTCATCACGCCTGCGGGATAGGTCAGCGGCATCGACCAGCCGGCGAATCCGCCGAACTTCGCGCCTGCCGCCGCATGCAGATCGTGTAATGGGAGTCGTTTCAGTTCGCCCAGTTCCGCCATTCGGCCTCCAAAGGTCGCACGTGTCCAGCCGCTTGCGCGGCATGTTCGTGCCCCTCTGTCGGAAGCCTGAGAGACTCGCGCGACCGGAACCCTGTCGGCAACGCTTACACCTTCGGCGCGGGGAGCGATCCCCGACTTTCCAGAGCGTCTTGGCCGGCGGACGGTTCTTTTGCCTGAGAGATTTCGGGCGATTTCCCCTTCGGCGGCGATCCCGGCAAGGCCCGAACCGCTCTCTCCCGCAAACCGGCGGGGTGCAAGCACCCCTGACAGAATCGACGCTAGACGATTGCGCCGCCCTTGTCACCCTCGCGCGCGAATATCCGCAGCTCATCCTCGATCTGGGTGATCACCGCCGCGCTTTGGGCGTGCAGCCGCTTCAACTCGGCAAGCTGAGCGGAAATGGCGCGCACCGTGTCGTCGCGCGCATCCTCTTCCGCCGGCGCGGTTCCGATGCCATAGAGCAGCCAGGACAGGCTGACATTGAGCACGCCCGCCAGCATCGAAAGCCGGTTGGCGCGGGGCTGCGAACGATCGGTCTCCCAGGCCTGCAGCGTTGCCGTCTGAACGCCGAGCCGCCGCGCAAGCTGCGCGGTCGTCATGCCGACCGCGTCGCGGGCGCGCGAAAGCCGGCCGCCCAGCGTGTCGAGGTCGGGATTTTCGGAATAGATCGTCGCGGTGTCGGACACCTGTGCCACCCCCTGAAATGTTCGCTCTGAATGTTGCTGCGCACCAGTCGTCGGCGCGTGTCCAAGCATGGAGCATGTGGGTTGCAACCGCAACCGTTGTGCACATTTGCCTTTCAGATCAGGGCGCTATCACCGCCAGCTCATCTCATTTCGCAGTGCCGAGTCGCTGCGCGTGCCATCTGAGATGGTCGTCCATGAAGGTCGAAATGAAGAAATAGGAGTGGTCGTAGCCCTCCTGCATGCGCAAGGTGAGGGCAATATCCGTTCCCTTCACCACTTCCTCGAAAAGCCAGGGACGCAGGCCGTCGTCGAGGAAGCCGTCGGCGGTGCCCTGATCGATCAGGAATTCGGGGAACCGTGCGCCGTCCTCGACCAGTGCCGTTGCGTCATAGAGCCGCCATGCGGCGTCGTTCGTTCCGAGATACTTCTCGAAGGCAGGCTTCGACCAGCCCGCCGTCGACGGCTGCACGATCGGCGCGAACGCCGAGCAGGATTTGAAGCGGTCCGGGTGTTTGAGCGCGATGGTCATCGCGCCGTGTCCGCCCATCGAATGGCCGAAGATCGACTGCCGCGCCATATCCGCCGGGAAATTTTCGGTGATCAGCGATGGCAGTTCCTCTGTGACGTAGGAATACATGCGGTAGTGGCTGGCAAACGGCTCCTCCGTCGCGTCGACGTAGAAGCCTGCGCCCTTGCCGAACTGCCAGTTGTCCGGCTCGTCTGGAACTCCGTCGCCGCGCGGGCTCGTGTCCGGACAGACGACGATGAGGCCGAGTTCGGCGGCCATGCGGCGATACTCGCCCTTGTCCATGACGTTCGCATGCGTGCAGGTCAGGCCAGACAGGTACCAGAGAACCGGGCAGGGGCCGTCCTTCGCCTGCGGCGGCACGAAGACCGCGAAAGTCATCTCGCAGTTGCAGGCCTGCGACATGTGCGAATAGACACCTTGTGTCCCGCCATGAGCTCGGGCTTCGGATATCGACTTCATCAGTCCCTCATTTCGTATTCAATGCGCGCCGGACCGTCCGGTCCAACGTTTCCAGAAAGCGCGACCGGTCCTTCGGGGAGAAGGCGGCGTTATAGCCCTTGATCTCCCCGCTTTCGCGCAAATTCTGCTTCAGGTCGCGTATCGCCACCGCCATGCCGATCGTTTCGGGCGTGAAGGGTTGGCCAGTCATCCCGACGACGTGGCAGCCTTTCTCGACGCCACGCGCGGCAAGCGGAATGTCGGCCGTGACGACGATGTCGTTGGCCGCCGCATTCTCCACGATCCAGTCGTCGGCGGCGTCGAAGCCGGTGGAGACCACCACATTGCGCACCATCGGGTCGCGCGAGGGGCGCAGCCCGCCATTGGCGACGAACGTCACGATGAGATCGTGACGTTCTGCGACCTTCAGCACCTCGTTCTTGACCGGACAGGCGTCCGCATCGACGAAGATGGCAGGCTTGCTCACGGGAGGCTGCACTGGGTCAGCGACACCCCTTCGTCGCCGGCTGCCTGGCTGATGCGCAGCGTGTCGGGTTCTGACGTATCGAGCGTTATCTGACGCTCTTCCGTCTCGCCTTCGGCAAAGCAGGTCGCCGAAACCGTCGTCGCGCCGTCGACCGTTTCGCCCGGCTCGATGTTGCAGACGCTCTCGTAGCGGCGAATGGTCGTCGGGGTGACCACGGCGAAGAGCTCGATCGGCTCCTGGTCGATCCGCGCACAGCCTTCCGCGTTCTCGGCCCAGACGCCGACATAGTCGGGGCCGACATTCGCCATCGAGGCACGGGCGGCGGCTCGCGTATCGGCGTTGAGATCGTCTTCGGCAACGAGCAGCGCCGCCGGGTCGCCTGCTGGCGCTTCGGGCACGTCGCCGCCGGTAGTCTCGTCGATCCGCGCTTCCAGTTCGCGAGCCGCCCGCTCGATGTCGTCGCGTGCCCGTTCGACGATCTCGCCCACCGACGCGCCGATCTGGCCGGCAACCTCACCTGCGCGGTCGAGAGTCGGTCCGGCGTCTTCCAGCGCCTGTTCGGCGCGCGTTCGCGCCTCTCCAGCCAGTCGGCCAGCCTCGGTCGCAGCCTCGTCGGCGGCCTCGCGCAAGCGCGACAGCGCGTCGCCGGCGGCGTCTTCGGCATCGTCCAGCGTCTGATCGAGGTCGGGATTGGCCGGTTCGGACTGCGCCGGCGGCGTCGGCTGGGCCTGCGAGGTCGTCGTTTCGTCCTCGCCGCAAGCAGCAAGTGTCATCAGCGAAACGCCCGCGGCAGCGAGCAGGAGTTTATTTGCGAACATTTGTGTTTCCCGATTGTCGATGACGTCCAGTCCGCGCATGGCGGAGCGCTCGCGCATCAACGCGCGAGCGTCCGAAAAGTGCCGCGACCTGACGTCAGTAGACGACCACGCTGCGGATCGATTCGCCCGCATGCATCAGGTCGAACCCCTTGTTGATCTCGTCGAGCGAAAGCGTGTGCGTGATCATCGGATCGATCTCGATCTTGCCGTCCATATACCAGTCGACGATCTTCGGAACGTCCGTGCGCCCGCGTGCGCCGCCGAAGGCCGTGCCCTTCCAGGTGCGCCCGGTGACGAGCTGGAACGGCCGTGTCGAGATTTCCTGGCCTGCACCGGCAACGCCGATGACGATCGATTCGCCCCAGCCGCGATGAGCGGATTCAAGTGCTTGGCGCATGACTTTCACGTTGCCCGTGCAGTCGAACGTATAGTCCGCACCGCCGATCTGATCGGCGCCGCGCTTGGTCATGTTGACGAGATACGGCACGATGTCGCCGTCGACTTCGCGCGGATTGACGAAATGGGTCATCCCGAAGCGCTCGCCCCATTCCTTCTTGTCATTGTTCAGATCGACGCCGACGATCATGTCTGCGCCGGCAAGCCGAAGGCCCTGGATGACGTTCAGGCCGATGCCGCCGAGACCGAAGACGATCGCGGTCGAGCCTATTTCGACCTTGGCGGTGTTGATAACGGCGCCAATGCCTGTCGTCACCCCGCAGCCGATGTAGCAAATCTTGTCGAAGGGCGCGTCGGGGTTGACCTTGGCGAGTGCGATCTCGGGCAGGACCGTGTGATTGGCGAAGGTCGAGCAGCCCATGTAGTGGAATATCTTGTCCTTGCCGATCGAGAAGCGGGAGGTGCCATCCGGCATCAGTCCCTGGCCTTGCGTGGTGCGGATCGCGGTGCACAGGTTCGTCTTGCGCGAGAGGCACGACGGGCACGAGCGGCATTCGGGCGTGTAGAGAGGGATGACGTGGTCGCCCTTCTTCAGGCTCGTCACGCCGGCCCCGACATCGACGACGACGCCCGCGCCCTCGTGGCCGAGAATCGCCGGAAAGATGCCTTCCGGATCAGCGCCCGACAGGGTGAATTCGTCGGTGTGGCAGATGCCCGTCGCCTTGATCTCGACCAGAACCTCGCCGGCGCGCGGCCCTTCGAGGTCGACCTCCATGATTTCAAGCGGCTTTCCAGCGGCGGTGGCGACGGCGGCACGGGTCTTCATGGCATTTCCTCGGCGTTTTTCTGTTGCTACAAGATTTTCAGGAATCTGGCCCGCATTCAAGCAACCTCTTGTGAACGGAGCGTCGCAGGTGGTCGAGAACCTTCTGCTCGGGACGATCGTGATCGCCGCGACGGTCGTGATCCATGCCGTCGGGCTGATTGAGGTGACGCGCTGCTCGTCGGCGCTGACCACATCCTGGGTGTCGACCACCGGCGCAACCGCATCGTCGCCATGGTCGCGACCGTTCTCGGAACATTCGTCGTGCTGGCCGTCGAGATCTGGCTATGGGCGCTGGTCCATTTCGCGATCGGCAGTTTCGGCGATATCGAGACCGCGCTTTATTTCTCGATCGTCTCCTTCTCCACACTTGGCTATGGCGACGTCATTCCGCCAGAGCGCTGGCGCGTCTTTGCTGCGCTGGAGGGCATCAACGGCTTCCTTCTCATCGGCTGGTCGACGGCTTACCTGATCGCAGCGGGAATGCGGATCGGCCCGTTCCGCTCAGGCGAACACTTCTGACGGCACGTCTGTTGGAAACGTTGCTCGCAGGGTGGACATCGACCCGGTCGGGTCCGACAATGGAGCCCGACTCTTCTTGCGAAAGCCCGACATGACCGCCAGCCTGACCAGCGCTGTTTCGAATCGCTTTGTCCATCTTCGGGTCCATTCGGCCTACTCGCTCCTCGAAGGCGCGCTTCCCATCGGCAAGATCGTGGGCCACGCGGTCAAGGACCAGGCGCCGGCCATCGGCATCGCCGACACCAACAACCTCTTCGGCGCGCTGGAATTCGCGCAGAAGGCGGTCAAGGACGGCGTGCAGCCCATCGTGGGTTGCCAGATCGACGTCAATTTCGGCGACGCGCAGGACAACGGCCGCAATGCGCGCCGCCACGACCGCGGACTGACGCCGCTGGTGCTGATCGCGGCGACCGAAAGCGGATACGCCAATCTCGTCGACCTCGTTTCGAAATCCTACCTCGACGTGCCGGCCGGCGAACCGGTGCAAGTGCTCGCTGAGTGGCTGCCGGCCCGCAGCGAGGGCATCATCTGCCTGACCGGAAGCGAACGCGGCCCGATCGGCGCCGCGCTCAAGGCCGACCAACCGGCGCTAGCCGAGCAGCGCCTTGTCCAGTTGAAGGACTGGTACAGCGACCGGCTCTATGTCGAACTCCAGCGTCCGAGCGGCTATGACCGCCCGCAGGAGGCCGCGACGATCGAACTTGCCTACGCGCACGATTTGCCGCTCGTCGCGACCAACGAAGCCTTCTTTCCCGCCGCCGCCGACTATGACGCCCATGACGCGCTGATGGCGATCGCGGAAGGCTCGGTCGTCGCCGTTGACGACCGCCGCCGGCTGACGCCCGATCACTATCTGCGCACACAAAAGGAGATGGCCGCGCTGTTTGCGGACCTCCCCGAAGCGCTCGCGTCCACGATCGAGATCGCCCGGCGCTGCTCCTACTATCCCAAGACCCGCAACCCGATCCTGCCACGTTTCACCGGCAACGACGAGGCCGACGCGGATGCAGCGCTCCAGGCCGAGGCCGACGAACTCGCGCGCCAGGCCCGCGAAGGGCTCGATGCGCGTCTTGCCGCGCACGGCCCCACCAAGGGCTACACGGTCGAGCAGTATCGCGAGCGGCTCGAATTCGAGATCGGCATCATCACCCGGATGAAGTTTCCGGGCTACTTCCTGATCGTCGCGGACTTCATCAAATGGGGCAAGGCTCAAGGGATTCCCGTCGGACCGGGCCGTGGTTCGGGCGCAGGTTCGCTCGTCGCCTATGCGCTCACCATCACCGACGTCGATCCCCTGCGCTTCTCGCTCCTCTTCGAGCGATTCCTCAATCCCGAGCGCGTATCGATGCCGGACTTCGACATCGATTTCTGCCAGGACCGGCGTGAGGAGGTCATCCGCTACGTCCAGGGCAAGTACGGGCGTGAGCAGGTCGGCCAGATCATCACTTTCGGAACGCTTCAGGCCCGCGCCGTCCTGCGCGACGTAGGCCGTGTGCTCCAGATGCCCTACGGACAGGTCGACCGGCTCTGCAAGATGGTGCCGGCCAACCCCGCCAACCCGGTCAAGCTCAAGGACGCCATCGAGGGCGAGCCGCGCTTTGCCGAGGAGGTGGAGAAGGAACCGATCGTCCAGAACCTCCTCGACATCGCGATGAAGCTCGAAGGCCTCTACCGCCATGCCTCGACGCACGCCGCCGGCATCGTCATCGGCGATCGGCCGCTCTGGCAGCTCGTGCCGATGTATCGCGATCCGCGCTCCGACATGCCGGTCACCCAGTTCAACATGAAATGGGTCGAGCAGGCCGGTCTGGTGAAGTTCGACTTCCTCGGCCTGAAGACGCTGACCGTCCTGCAGACGGCCGTCGACCTCATCAAGCGGCGCGGCGTCGACATTGACCTGGCGACCATTCCGCTCGACGACGAGAAGACCTACGCGATGCTTTCGCGCGGCGAGACGGTCGGCGTGTTCCAGGTGGAATCGGCCGGCATGCGCAAGGCGCTCGTTGGCATGAAGCCTGACTGCATCGAGGACATCATCGCTCTCGTCGCGCTCTATCGGCCGGGCCCGATGGAGAACATCCCGACCTACAACGCCCGCAAGCACGGTGAGGAGGAAATCGAGTCGATCCATCCGAAGATCGACCATCTGGTGAAGGAGACGCAGGGCGTCATCGTCTACCAGGAGCAGGTGATGCAGATCGCGCAGGAGCTTTCGGGCTATTCGCTCGGCGAAGCCGATCTGTTGCGCCGCGCCATGGGCAAGAAGATCCGCGCCGAGATGGACAAGCAACGCGTGCGCTTCGTCGACGGCGCGGTCGAGCGCGGGGTCACCAAGCCGCAGGCGAACTTCATCTTCGACCTCTTGGCCAAGTTCGCCGATTACGGCTTCAACAAGTCGCACGCCGCCGCCTACGCCATCGTCTCCTACCAGACGGCCTATCTGAAGGCGCATTACCCGACCGAGTTCCTCGCCGCGTCGATGACGTATGACATGAACAACACCGAGAAACTCTCTGATTTCAGGCAGGACGCGATGCGTCTCGGGATCGAGGTCGTGCCGCCATCGGTGATGACGAGCCATCGACCGTTCGAGGTTGGCGAGAAGAAGATCTTCTATGCGCTCGCCGCCATCAAGGGCGTTGGCGAAGGGGCGGTCGACCATATCGTGGCGCTGCGCAAGGAAAAGTCGTTCGAGAGCCTCGAGGATTTCTGCTCGCGCGTCGATCCCAAGATCGTCGGCAAGCGCGTCTTCGAAAGCCTGATCGCCGCCGGCGCGTTCGACTGCTTTGGCCACGACCGTGCAGCGCTCGCTTCCGGTCTTGACCGGATGATGGGGCTCGCCGCCCGTGCCAGCGAAAATGCCGCGAGTGGCCAGACTGACATTTTCGGACAGGCGCTGGGCGCCGAGCCCGAAAAGCTGCATCTGCCGCTCGCCGAACCGTGGCTGCCCGCCGAGCGTCTCCACCGCGAGTTCAACGCCGTCGGCTTCTACCTTTCGGCCCATCCACTCGACGAATACAAGAAGACGCTGGAAAAGCTGCGCGTGCAGGGCTGGGCGGAGTTTCAGGCCGCCGTCAAGCGCGGGGCTTCGGCGGGGCGGCTTGCCGGCACGATCACCTCGCGCCAGGAGCGCCGCACCAAGACTGGCAACAAGATGGGCATCATCCAGTTGTCCGATGCGACTGGGCAGTACGAGGCCGTGCTCTTCTCCGAGATGCTGGCGCAGTATCGCGACCTTCTCGAGCCCGGCAAGTCGGTCGTCGTGACGGTTGCGGCGGAGAACCGGCCGGAAGGCGTAAATCTGCGCGTCCAGACCATGGCGTCGCTGGAAGACGAGGCAAGCCGCATTCAGAAGGCTCTGCGCATCTTCCTGCGCGATCCCTCGCCGCTTTCGGTTTTGACCGGCCAGTTGTCGCAGCGCGGCGAGGGGCAGGTCAGCTTCGTCGTCATCCGCGAAGGCGGGCAGGGCGAGATCGAGGTCGAGCTTCCAGACCGCTACCGTCTGTCGCCGCAGATCGCGTCTGCGATGAAGGCCGTTCCAGGCGTGGTCGACGTTGAACTCGTTTGAGTTGCTTCACGATCCGTGTCCGGGTGTCGCAGAAAATGTGACGGTGAATGTTCGGAAGGCCGGATTGGCGCGTTCTCTTCCCGAGTGAAGGTCAAACTCGAAAGGATCGACATGCGCGCTTTGTCCGCATTTGTTGCCGCGGCATCCATGATGGCTGCGATGCCGGCACATTCATCCGAGGCCGAATTCCTGAAGAGCCTGGAAGGACAATGGGCCGGCGGCGGTTCGATCCGACTGAAGCCCGAGCAGGAGCCGGTCAACGTCAATTGCGACCTCTCCTCCGATGCGTTGGCCGAGCGGCTGTCGATGGACGGAAATTGCAGCGCGATGATCATCATGTCGCGGGCGATCGGCGCGGATCTGTCGGTAGAAGGCGCGACATATTCTGGAACATATACGGGTTCGCCGCGCGGTCCTGCCAGTCTTTCGGGTAACCGCAGCGGCGACACCGTCAATCTCGCCGTCGCATGGCCGGAGACCGGCCGCGAAGCGCGCATGCAGCTTTCGTCCTCCGGCAACGCATTGCAGATCGTGACCACCGAAGCGCATCCGCAGACGGGCGAGCCTGTCGTCACGGCGCAGCTTTCCTTCGAAAGGCAATAGTCAGCCGGCTTTCGGTGGTCGGCCGTTGCGCGGGCGCCCGAACGTGTAGCCCGTCTCGACGATCGCATTGCCGAACTTGTCCCGCAGCCGATCCATCGCACCCTCCGCCTTGGCGGCCTTGGCCCCGCGGGTGTCGACGAGGTCGGGAGGATCGGCCCGCGCCGCATCCGCCAGTTCGGAAACGCCGATGCCCAGCAGGCGGAAGCGCGTGCCGTCGAGTTCGTGCTTCAGCATGTCCAGCCCGGTCTGGAAAATCCGCTCGGCAAGCTGGGTCGGGTCCGCCAGCGCCCGGTTGCGTGTGCGGGTCTTGAAGTCCCCCGTCTTGAGCTTGAGGACGACGGTGCGTCCGGCGATCTGATGGCTCTTCAGCCGCCGCGAAACCTTCTCGCTCAACGCCCGCAGCACCGGTACCAGATCCTCTGCGCGCGACAGGTCGACGTCGAAGGTGGTTTCGGACGAAACGCTCTTGGCCTCCCGGTCGGCGGTGACGCGCCGGACATCCTCGCCGCGTGACAGGTGGAAGAGCCGGTCGCCCATCGTGCCATAGCGCTTCAGGAGATCGCCGCGCTCCATCTTCTGCAACTGGCCGATGGTGCGCACGCCGTCTCGCTCCAGAACGGCCGTAAACGCCTTGCCGACGCCCCAGATCATCGACACCGGCTGTCCGGCCAGGAATTCCAGCGCCTCTGCCTCGCCGATGACAGCAAAGCCGCGCGGTTTCCTCAAGTCGGATGCGACCTTGGCGAGGAACTTGCAGTAGGAGAGGCCCACCGAGACGGAAATTCCGATTTCGCGCTCGACCGAGAGCGCGAATTGGCCGAGCACCAGGGCAGCCGGGCGCCCGTGCAGCGTCTCGGTGCCGCCAAGGTCGAGGAAGGCCTCGTCGATCGAGAGCGGTTCGACCAGCGGCGCCAGCGCCTCCATCATCTGGCGCACCTCGCGCCCGACACGAACGTACTTCTCCATGTCCGGCTTGATCACGACGGCCTCCGGACAGGCTTGCAGCGCCTTGAACATAGGCATCGACGATCGCACGCCCTTGATGCGCGCGATGTAGCAGGCCGTGGAAACGACGCCGCGCGTGCCGCCGCCGATGATCACCGGCTTGTCGCGGAGCGCCGGATTGTCACGCTTTTCGACCGCCGCGTAGAAGGCATCGCAGTCGATATGTCCCAGATGCAGCGCGTAGAGCTCGTCATGACGGGCGATACGCGGACTGCCGCAGGCATGGCAACGCGGCGCGTCCCCACGCTGGAGGGTCAGGCAATCCCGGCAGAATCCATGAAGCGGATGATTGACAGTCTGGCGCATCGATGTGAACATAAAGGGAACAAACATCGTAGGACGATGCGCACCGCGTCGCAAGCGAATTGCGCGTCGATGCACCGGCAAGGAGCATGGCATGGACGCCGAAATCCTTCCCCTGACGCCCGAACGCTGCGCGGCCTTCGAGGACCTCTTCGGCAAGCAGGGCGCTTGCTATGGCTGCTGGTGTGTCCATTTCCGTTTGCCGCCCGGCACGCGGCGCATCAACGACCGCGAGGCGAACAAGGCGTTCATGAAGCGGCGCATCGAGGACGGCCCGCCACCCGGTCTCCTTGCGTTCGACAATGGCCGCGCCGTCGGCTGGATGCAGATTGGCCCACGCGCCGATGTTCCCGAATGGAACAACAAGGGCAGGGCGTCCGCGCCGCTCGATGTCGACCCGGCCGATGTGGCCGCCTGGGCCATTTCCTGCTTCTTCCTGCGCTCGCCGGCGCGCGGCAAGGGCCTGACGCACCTGCTGGTGCAGGCCGGGGTCGAATTTGCCCGGCAGAACGGCGCACGTATCGTCGAGGCGTGCCCGATCCGGCAGTCAAGGGATTCGCGGTCGATCGGCCTGTTCGTCGGCTCTGCCCGCGTCTTCGAAGCGGCGGGTTTCGAAACGGTCGCAGAACGCAAGGCCGGCAGGCCCCTGATGCGCTACGCGCTGGCCGCCAATTCGTGACCGCTTATGCCGAGCGCGCGTTCGATCTTCGGCAATGCCTCGGCCCAGTCATGGACGATGGTCGCGTAGGCGGGTGGGGGCGGCATCAGCTCGCGCAGACTGTTGTCCGCCATCAGATGGAACAGCGCGGCATCCGGCACGCACTCATGTGCCGAGATCAAGTTACGCGGCTGGTCGTCGACGAAGGCGACCGGGCGCAGGGTGTCACCCCGGAGGCGCGCCACAGCGGGTCCTTTCGCCATCTCGGTCGTCAGCAGCGGGTAGGGCAGTCCGAGCGCGTCCAGATGACGCCGCCGCGCATCGCGGAAGCGATGCGGCATCGCCGTCAGGAGCACGATCTCCGCGCTGCGCGCGATCTGCGCCATCGCATCGGCCGCGCCGTCCGTCACGGTCTGCCAGTCGGCCTGGCCGTGGAAGAAATCGTCGACCAGCGTGCGCACATGCTCGATTGCGGCGACATTGCCATTCTCCGCATGGAAGATGTTGCCATGCAGCGCAAAACTGTCGAGCCGCAGGTCGAATCCCTTCGACTGGAGATAGCGCGGAAAGGGCTTGATGAAATCGAGGATGACGTCGTCGACGTCGAGGATCAGCAGCGGGCGGTCGTCGGCCGCAAGCTCCTCGATCTGGCGCAGTGTCTCGGGATCGTCGCTCATGAGGAAATCTCGTATCCATCGTCGCCCGTCGGCAAGGCGCGCAATGCGCGCCCGACATCCTGCGGCGCGATGCCGCTTGCCTCGGAAAACTTCAAAAGGGTCGGCTCGTGCGCCAGGATGAACTGCAGCACACCGGCCATGAAGCCCGGCTCACCTGCCGCACGGCGGATGTCGTGCGCGGCGATGCCCGTCAGGTCGAGGAAGCGTGGCAGCAATTCCGCATCGCTTGCAATGAAACCCAGCGCCTGGATGGCGATGCCATCGGCTGCTTCCCGCGCCAGCGGCTTGTCGCTGCGCCCCGAATCCGACATGGTCCTGATCATGCGGCTGGGTTAACCTGCGCCATGCCAGCGATCAAGCATCGCGCGATGGCTTGTTACAAGAGTTTGCGTTTCGTCAATCAAATCACGCTAACATTTCAGCGGGTGTCGAAGTGACCGACGCCTGGACTGTCGAGGACTTATGACCAAGAAGGTGATGATCGTCGAGGACAACGAGCTCAACATGAAGCTCTTTCGCGACCTCATCGAAGCGTCGGGCTACGACACCGTGCGAACACGCAACGGGCTGGAGGCGCTCGATCTTGCGCGCGAGCACCGTCCCGACCTGATCCTGATGGACATCCAGCTTCCCGAGGTTTCCGGGCTGGAGGTGACCAAATGGCTAAAGGACGACGACGATTTGCGCTCGATCCCGGTCATCGCGGTTACGGCGTTCGCCATGAAGGGCGATGAGGAGCGCATCCGGCAGGGCGGCTGCGAGGCCTATATTTCGAAGCCGATATCGGTCGCGCGCTTCATCGAGACCATCAAGTCCTATCTGGGCGATGCGTGAGGAGCTGGCCGGGCGGCCGGACAAGGGGTTGAAATGACGGCGCGGATACTGGTTGTCGATGACATTCCGGCGAATGTGAAGCTGCTCGAAGCGCGGCTCCTGGCCGAGTATTTCGAGGTGCTCACCGCCAGCAATGGCCGCGACGCGCTCGAGATCTGCGAAGCGGGCCGCGTCGACGTGGTGCTGCTCGACGTCATGATGCCCGACATGGACGGGTTCGAGGTCTGCCGCCGCCTGAAGACGGATTCGGCGACCGCCCACATTCCCGTCGTCATGGTGACCGCGCTCGACCAGGCCGCGGACCGCGTGCGGGGGCTCGAAGTCGGCGCCGACGATTTTCTCACCAAGCCCGCCAACGACCTTCAGCTCATGACACGCGTCAAGAGCCTCGTGCGCTTGAAGATGCTTACCGACGAACTGCGCATGCGCGCCTCCACGACGCGCAATATCGGCATCGAGGAGCTCTTGAAGAAGCGCGACCTCTCGGCCGACGCGCCGATCCGCGCGCTCCTGATCGATGATCGCGCTTCCTCCGTCGATCAGATGGAGAAGTATCTGCGCGGCGTGTGCAAGCTCGATGCCGTCTCGGACCCGCAGGCAGGCGTGATCGAGGCAGCCGAAAAGCCCTACGAGTGCGTGCTGATCTCCACCGCGCTCGCCGAGCACGATCCGCTGCGGCTCTGCTCGCAGCTTCGCACGCTGGACCGCACGCGCTTCCTGCCAATCATCCTTGTCGCAGGGCAGGACGAGAACGAGCGCCTGGTGCGCGCGCTCGAACTCGGCATCAACGACTACGTCACGCGGCCCGTCGACCGACAGGAACTGATCGCGCGCCTTCGAACGCAGGTGAAGCGCAAGCGCTACAACGACCAGCTCCGCTCATCCGTCACCCAGACAATCGAGATGGCGGTGACCGACGGGCTGACCGGCCTTCACAACCGCCGCTATCTCGACAGCCATCTGGCGAGCCTTGCCGCCAAGGCGCGCAGCCGCGGCAAGCCGCTCTCGGTGCTGATCACCGACATCGACCGTTTCAAGTCGATCAACGACACGCATGGCCATGACGTTGGCGACGACATCCTGCGCGAATTCGCCATGCGGCTGCGTCATAGCGTACGCGGCTTCGACCTTGCGTGCCGCTATGGCGGCGAGGAGTTCGTCATCGTCATGCCGGACACCGAGCCGGTCCTGGCCGAGAAGGTTGCAGAGCGCATTCGTGAGCAGATCGCGCGCAACCCGTTCACCGTCGAAGAGGGTGGCAAGACGCTCGAGGTGACGATTTCGGTCGGCGTCGCCTCGCTGAAGGGCGAGCCCGACACGGTGACTGACATGATGAAGCGTGCCGACGTCGCGCTCTACCAGGCGAAGAATGCAGGCCGCAATCGCGTCGTTGCAAGTGCAGCCTAGTCAAGCCGCCATCTAGACAGTCAGGGCCCGTTCGCGCGCATGTTTACCTTAACGCGCGACTCCTGGCGTCAAAGTTAAGAAATTATTGATTTTCAACCGGTCTTGCGCGACTGTGAAGCCATCAGGGCAGCAAACGAGGGCATCTGCCCGACAAGCTACCCCATGATGCTCAGGTCCGCCGCATCTCCTGGGTCCGTGGGGTCGGCCGGCCGACGCTGACAACTCAAGTGGCCTCCTCGTACCACTGTCAGACGTCGGCCGGCCCCTTTTTTCCAAGCCACAAACGCGAAACGCCGCCCGAAGGCGGCGTTCTAAACAGATCGTAGGCGCAGGGCTTACTTGATCTTGGTTTCCTTGAACTCGACGTGCTTGCGCGCGATCGGATCGTACTTCCGCTTCGTCATCTTGTCCGTCATCGTGCGGCTGTTCTTCGTCGTGACGTAGAAGCTGCCGGTGTCGGCGGTCGACAGAAGCTTGATCTTGATGGTTGTCGCCTTGGCCATTTTGGTCGTCCGTTTCTGAAAGAGATGTCACCGCATACGAACGGGAGCCGGGCCCGGGCGGCGGAAAACTTGGCGCGAGACATACTGGATCGGCGCCGATTGTCAACCCCGCGAAGTGCTGGGGCCGAGCCGAACCGCGCCCAATCCAAGATAGGCCGCGAAGAAGACCATGATCGCATAGGCAAAGCCGTTCGGGCCAAAGAGGTCCATGCCGATGCCGATCGCCTGCGGGCCGAGCAGCATGCCGATTCCATAGCACAGGACGAAAGCGGCATTGGCCGAGGCGAGGTCGCGCCCTGAAAGCCGCGAGCCCAGATGTGCAAGGCCGACCGTGTAGAGCCCCGCGACGACGCCTCCCCAGGCGAAGAGCACGCCGGCCGTCAGATACCAGTCATGCGCCACGAAGGGCAGGGCGGCCATGCCGGCCAAGCCGATCGCCGCACAGATCATCAGAAGATGGCGACGGTCATTGATCTTGTCGCTGATCAGTCCGAGCGGGATCTGCATGAGGACGTTGCCAAGGCCGATGGCGGTCAGGAGCAGCGCCGCGTCCGCTTCCGAATAGCCGATCCGCGTGCCGTAGACGGGAAAGAGCGCGAAACCGCCAGTCTCGACCGCGCCGAAGACGAGCACGGCCCCCGTCGCCATCGGAACCAGCCAGATATAGCCGACGAAGCGCGTGTCGGTCGGCGTGGCGTCGATTCGCGGGCTTTCCTTGAAGGCCGCCAGAACGGGCAGGGCGGCGATCATCACGATGGCAAAGGTGATGCCAAAAGGCAGGAAGCCCTGGCTGCCGACCTGCGCGAAAAGCCAGGGCCCGAAGGCGAAGCCGAGCGAAAGCACGGTTGCGTAGATGCCAAGGATGAAGCCGCGCTTTGCCGCCGGCGCCGACGTCGCAATCCAGAATTCCGACAGGATGAAGACGATGGTGATCGAGAAATGCAGCGCCGCGCGCAGCGGAAACCACATCCAGAATTCCGGCGCAGCGTAGAATCCGACGAAAGAAAAGGCGCCGACGACGATCATGGCGAGCATCGTCGCGACGACGCCGAAGCGCGCCGCGAGCGGCGTCGCGAACGGTGCAGCCACGATCGAGGCCAAGCCGGCAATCGCCGTATTGAGCCCGATCATCGTCGCAGAATGGCCGCGGCTTTCCAGAATGACGCTCAAAAGCGGCATCGCGATGCCGATGGCGATTCCCACCACACTGATCGACGCGATGGCTGCCGTCACCGAGAGCCACTTTATGGTTTCGTCACTGGAAGCCGACGGACCGGAATGCATGGGAGCCCGACGCTAGATGATGTTGCGTTCGAAGCGGTCCCGGCGAAGCCGGTAGAACGGAACCTCGCCGCCCGGCGTCAACTCAGGGTCGACCTTCAGCCGCGATTCGAGGTCGCCGAGAACTGTCCGCGTGATGCTCGGAATATCGGCTTCCTTCGCGTCCTTGATCGGCAGCCAGACGAGTTCCTCCAACTCGTGCGTCGGCCCACCATCTTCCAGTTCGAGAGCGACCTCGTCCTTCCAGACCGAGAGGAAGCGCGTATCGAAACGGCGCACGCGGCCGGGCGGCGTGATCGCACGGGCGACAAAGCGAAGCCCGGCAAGCGAGGGCTGGATGCCGTGCTCGACAAATCCTTGCCAGTCGGCCTTGTTGGTCGTGAAAGGGCCTTTGCGCCCGATCAAGAGGCCGGCCTCCTCATAGGTCTCGCGAATGGCTGAAAGCGCAATCGCGCGGGCGCGGGCGGCCGTGGCCCGGCTGCCCGTTCCGATCAGCTTGATCTCCTCGGCAGGATCGAGCGGCGTCGCCACGCCGATGCGGCTGTCGTTCGGGTCGGTGCGTCCGCCCGGAAAAACGAACTTGCCGGGCATGAAGGCATGTTTCATGTGGCGGCGCCCCATCAACACGCAGATGTCGCTGCCCCTGCGGTCGAGCAGGATCAGCGTCGCTGCGTCACGCGGCCGCTTGGGGCCCGCGCCGAGCGCAAAATCATTGCTCTCCGCCTGGTCGATCTGGGCGCGCGTAAAACCTTCCAAGATGTCCCTCCCTGGCGACGGTTCGTTCAAAGCTCCGGATGGTCGTCCAGAACGTCCTCCTCGCCGCCGAAGCCGTGCATATGGAGCGCCCATTGCAGGCCGACGACGGCCCCCTTTACAGGTTGGAGAAGCACGATCGAGCCGATGATCGTTAGAGGCACCCAGATCGCAAGATGCTGCCACAGGCCAAGACCGCTGGTCATTTCGACGCCCATGAAACCGCCGACGACGATATGGCCGACGATGAAGATCACGAGATAGGCAGGCAGATCGTCCGCACGGTGGTGGTGCATCGCCTCGCCGCAGGCCGAACATTCCGGCGCCACCTTCAGGAACCGGTCGAAAAGCCTGCCTTCTCCGCAGTGCGGGCAGCGGCAAAGAAAACCGCGCCACATCGAACGGATCAGAGACCGGTCATTGCGTGCGGCATCGCCGCCATAGTGGATTTCGCTCATCGCCTGTTCCTTGTCGTGCCGCGTCCGCCGGGCCGGCGCGACTGGTCTGCACGCCTGCGGCCCTTGGCCTTATGAAGCGATGCGCGCGATCCTGCGACCGGTTCCGGGTCGCTCATCATCTCGAACCTCAGGCTGCCGGCCATCGGCGCGATTTCCACGAGTTTCACGTCCACGGTGTCCGCCAGGCGAAAGCCCTTGCGGGTCCGTTCTCCGATCATCGCGTGTGCCGCTTCATCGTAGATATAGTAGTCGTCACCCAGCGTTGACACCGGCACGAAACCGTCTGCGCCGAACTGCGGCAACTGGACGAAGAGGCCGGCCTTGGTCACTCCGGAGATCCGGCCGGTAAAGGTCTCGTCGAGCCGCGTTGCAAGATGCGCTGCGATCAGCCGATCCACCGTGTCCCGCTCGGCGGCCATTGCGCGCCGCTCCGTCGCCGAGATCAGCGCTGAAATTTCCTCGAGCCGCCCTTCCTCTGCCTTTGTGAGCCCATCCTTGCCGAGCCCGAGAGCGGAGATAAGGGCGCGGTGGACGATCAGGTCGGCATAGCGCCGGATCGGCGAGGTGAAATGGGCGTAGCGCCTGAGGTTCAGTCCAAAATGCCCGGCATTGTCCTTGGAATAGATCGCCTGGCTCTGGCTGCGCAGCACCACCTCATTGACCAGTTCGTCATGCTCGCTGCCTTCGACGGCCTTGAGGATGCCGTTGAACTGCGATGGGCGCAAATGCGCCCCACGCGCCAGCGACAGGCCGACCGTCGTCAGAAATTCGCGCAGCGATTCCTGCTTTGCCATCGAGGGTTCGTCATGGACGCGGTAGATCAACGGCTGGCGCTTGGCTTCCAGCGTCTCGGCGGCGGCCACATTCGCCTGGATCATGAATTCTTCGATCAGCTTGTGGGCGTCCAGCCGGTCGGGCACGATCACGCGGTCGACCGTGCCGTCCTCCTTCAGGAGAATCTTGCGCTCGGGCAGGTCGAGTTCCAGAGGCTGGCGGCTGTCGCGGCCACGCTTCAAGATGCGATAGCCTTCCCAGAGCGGTTTCAGCACCTTCTCGACAAAGGGTGCGGTCTTCTCGTCCGCAGCGCCGTCGATCGCCGCCTGCGCCTGATTGTAGGAAAGCTTGACGTGGCTGCGCATCATCACGCGATGGAAGGAGTGCCGGATCTTGCGGCCGTCGGCGCTGAAAACCATGCGCACGGCAAGGGCAGGGCGGTCCTCGTTCTCGCGCAAAGAGCACAAATCGTTGGAGATGCGCTCGGGCAGCATAGGCACGACGCGGTCCGGGAAGTAGCACGAATTGCCCCGCTTCAGCGCCTCCTGGTCGAGTTCGGTTCCGGCGCACACATAGGCCGCGACATCGGCGATGGCGACCGTGGCGATGATGCCGCCGGGATTGGCGTCATCCTCGTCTAGCGCGGCGTGAACGGCATCGTCATGGTCCTTGGCGTCGGCCGGGTCGATTGTGATCAGCGGCAGGTCGCGCCAGTCTTCCCTGTTGTCGAGTGTTGCCGGCCGGCAGGCTTTGGCCTCGGCGATGACGGCGTTCGGGAATACGTGCGGAATGTCATGGCTGTGGATGGCGATCATCGAAACCGCCTTCTCGCTCGCCAGCGAGCCGACAACTTCCAGCACCTTGCCCTTGGGCAGGCCGTAGCGCGCGTGGCGCAGCGGCGCGACCTCGATCAGGTCTCCGGGCTCTGCTCCGTTCAAATCGTCCTCGTCGATGGTGAGTTCGGGCTGGCGGCGCTCGACCGGCTCCATGCGGAACCCGCCATCGGCCAGATGCCGCAGCACGCCGAGCACCGCATCGCGCTGCTTGTCGAAGATCTTGACGACGCGCGCCGTATAGGTCGGGCCGCCCTTTTCCTCGTTCGGAAAGGTCTTGGCGAGAACGCGGTCACCGATTCCGGGCGCCGGACCGCGGCCCTGCCGCTGGGTTCGAATCGCGACCAAAGGCGCGGCGCCGAGATCGGCGGGCCATTCTGCGGGACGCGCGATCAGGAGCCCGTCCGGGTCTCGGCTGACGACGTCCAGCACGACCATATGCGGCAGGTCGCCAGGCCGTTTCAGCTTCTTGTCGCGCTTTTGCAGCAGGCCCTCGTCCTGAAGATCGCGCAGCATGTCCTTCAGCCAGACGCGGTCATCGCCCTTGAACCGAAATGCCTTGGCGAGTTCGCGCTTGCCCGAAAGGTCTGGATTCTCAGCGATATAGGCGAGGATTTCGTCTCGGCTCGGGCGGAAGTCGCCGGACGGGGTTGCGCCGTCCGACCGCTTCGCCGGCGCGGCAGACTTTCGCCCGGAAATCTTTCGCGCCAAGGGCTACTCCTTCGCCTTTGCCGAGGCCTTTTTCGCGGCCGGCTTCTTGGCCGCTGTCTTTTTGGCCGCAGGTTTCTTCGCCGCCGTCTTGGTCTCGCCATCCGCCTTGGCGGCCTTCGCCTTGGCTTTCGGCGCAGCCTTCTTCTTCGGCACCTTGGTCCCGCTCTTGGCTGCCCGTTCGGCAATCAGAGTGAGCGCTTCCTCGACGGTCACGCTTTCAGGGGCCTTGCCCTTGGGCAGCGTCGCATTGACCTTGCCCCAGTTGACATAGGGGCCGTAGCGCCCGTCGCGCACGGTGATCTTCCCGCCGCCGTCCGGATGCTCGCCCAGTTCCTTCAGCGCCGTTGCCGCGCCGCGCTCGCGGCCATTGGCGAATTTCGACTTCTTCTCGGCAATGACGGTCACCGCACGGTTGAGGCCGATCGAGAAAACATCCTCGATCGTCTCCAGATTGGCATAGGTCCCATCATGGAGCACGAACGGGCCGTAGCGACCGAGCCCGGCGGAAATCATCTTGCCGGTTTCCGGATGCTTGCCGACATCGCGTGGAAGCGACAGGAGTGCGAGCGCCTTCTCGTGGTCGATCGAATCCGGAGTCCAGCCCTTGGGCAGGCTGGATCGCTTGGCTTCCTTGCCCTCGCCACGCTGGACATAGGGGCCGAAGCGGCCGCTCTTCAGCGTGATCTCCTCACCCGTATACGGATCCTTGCCAAGCTCCTTGTCGCCGTCGACCGCTGTCCCGTCGCCATTACCGGCCGGTCCGTCAAGCTGGCGCGTGAAGCCGCATTCGGGATAGTTCGAGCAGCCGACGAAAGCGCCGAACTTGCCAAGCTTCAGTGAAAGCTGCCCGGAGCCGCATTTGGGACAGATGCGCGGGTCGCTGCCGTCCTCGCGCGGCGGAAAGGCGAGCGGCGCCAGTTCCTCGTTCAGCGCATCGAGAACGTCGGTTACGCGCAGTTCCTTGATGCTGTCGACATGGCCGGAGAACTCCTTCCAGAAGTCGCGCAGCACGTCCTTCCAGGCGAGCTTGCCGTCCGAAATCTGATCGAGCTTTTCTTCCAGCGCCGCCGTGAAGTCGTACTCCACATAGCGGTCGAAGAAGCTTTCCAGGAACGAGGTTACCAGCCGGCCCTTGGCCTGCGGCACCAGCTTGCGCTTTTCGTTCGTGACGTAGTCGCGGTCCTCGAGCGTCTTCAGCGTCGCCGCATAGGTGGACGGCCGGCCGATGCCGAGCTCTTCCATCCGTTTGATGAGGGACGCTTCGGAATAGCGCGGCGGCGGCTCGGTCGAGTGCTGGGTGGCGTTGATCTGGTGACGCGTGACGGCCTCGCCCTGCCGGATTTCCGGCAGACGCTTGTCCTCGTCGTCCGCGTCGGTCGCGTCCTCGTCCTTCTGCTCGGTATAGGCGGCGATGAAGCCGTCGAAGCGAACGACCGAGCCGACCGCACGCAGATTGGCGGTCTTGGGCCCGTTGACGGCGTCTATCTCGACCGTCGTCCTCTCGATTTCGGCCGGCACCATCTGGCTGGCGATCGCGCGCTTCCAGATCATGTCGTAGAGCCGCGCCTGATCGGCATCGAGATATTTGCGAACCTGATCGGGCGTGCGCCAGAACTCGGTCGGGCGCACCGCCTCGTGCGCTTCCTGGGCGTTCTTGGCCTTGGTCGAATAATAGCGCGGCTTTTCGGGCAGATAGCGCTCGCCGAAGCCCTTGCCGATCTGCTCGCGCGCTGCCGCGATCGCCTCGGGCGCCATCTGCACGCCGTCGGTTCGCATATAGGTGATGAGACCGGTCGTCTCGCCGCCGATCTCGACGCCTTCATAGAGCCGCTGCGCAACCTGCATGGTGCGCGAAGCCGAGAAGCCGAGCCGCGAGGACGCAGCCTGCTGCAACGTAGATGTGGTGAAGGGCGGGGCGGGGTTGCGCTTCGTCGGCTTGGCCTCGACCGAGGCCGCCGTGAAGGTCGCGCCGTCGAGCATCGCCTTGATCTCGTCGGCGCGTGCCTTGTTGGCGATGTCGAGCTTGGCGAGCTTCTTGCCCTCATAGGCCGTCAATCGCGCCTCGAAGCGGTCCTTGCGCACCGTGTCGAGAAGGGCAGCGATCTGCCAGTATTCCTCGCGGATGAACCGTTCGATCTCGGATTCACGATCGCAAATAAGGCGCAGAGCCACCGACTGAACGCGGCCCGCCGAGCGGGCGCCGGGCAGTTTGCGCCACAGAACCGGCGAGAGGGTGAAGCCGACGAGATAGTCCAGCGCCCGGCGCGCCAGATAGGCGTCGACCAGCGGCCCGTCGATCTCGCGCGGATTGGCCATCGCCTCGGTCACTGCCGCCTTGGTGATGGCGTTGAAGACCACGCGCTTGACCGGCTTGCCCTTGATGACCTTTTTCTGGTTCAGCACTTCCAGCACATGCCAGGAAATGGCCTCGCCCTCGCGATCCGGATCGGTCGCGAGGATCAGGCTGTCTGCCTCCTTCATCGCCTTGGCAATGTCGCCAAGGCGCTTGGAGGATGGCGAATCCACTTCCCAGGACATGGCGAAGTCGTCGTCGGGGCGCACGGAACCGTCCTTGGCCGGCAGGTCGCGCACATGGCCAAACGAGGCCAGCACCTTGTAGCCCGAACCCAGATACTTGTTGATTGTCTTGGCCTTGGCAGGCGATTCGACGACGACGACGTCCATATTTTCCGCGCGATCCCCGGGCCTCCACGATGCGTGTGGCCCTCATTTGGCTTTCCGTTCTCGGAGCGTGACATGGCGGCGCAGCGTCGCCCGGTCAAGGGAAAACGATTTTGCCACCTGTTGCAACGGGCGATATGCACGCTTAAGTTGTAGTAATTTGCAATTGCAATTGATAGTGTTTGCGTACATGCTGATATTACTGCCAGTTGCGGTACAGGCAAGTTTGCAACCGACGAAGATCGCGGCATCGGGGTTTGAGTCGGAGCCTAAAGGGAGCCCTTATGCGGGAGGCACTCAGTGCAAAGACGGGACAGCTTGAAACGAACAGGACCGAATAGCTGGAATATGTCCATGCCATGCTGGGGCAGCTGCGGCAGATGACCGCCGACGAAGGGCATGAGATGCTGACATATCTGCTCGAAATGGCCTGCACCGAGGCGAACGACGTCCTTCGCGGTGCGCGTCCCTCACGAGGCGGGCGCAATCAAAGAGACAGTGCCTCCTGAATGTCGCTCGAGGCGGCCAGCCAGATCGAGCTCCAGAAGCAGCGTTCGAACCATCTGTGCTGACAGATCGGCGTGCCGGACGATGTCGTCGATCGCCGTCGGGGTGGGGCTCAGTGCCTCGATCAGGCGCGTACGCTCGTCCTTGCCCGGCTCGGCCGGCTCCTCGTCGTAAGCAGGCTCGACCGGCCCGGGTTCCCCCTCGCGCAGGGCAGGGGCGGGCGGACGACCGATCATCGGGCGCAGATGCTCCAGAACGTCCTCGCTGCCCAGCGTGAGGATCGCGCCCTCTTTCAGAAGGCCATTCGACCCCGCTGCGCGCGGATCGAGCGGCGAGCCGGGCACGGCGAAGACGAGCCGGCCGAGTTCGCCCGCCAGTCGGGCGCTGATCAGAGAGCCGGAGCGTTGGGCCGCTTCCACCACGACCAGCCCGAGCCCCAGCCCCGCGATCAGCCGGTTGCGACGCGGAAAGTCGCGTGCGCGCGGCTCCCAGCCGAACGGCATTTCGGTGATCACCGCGCCCGAGCGGGCAATTCGGCCGACGAGTTCGAGGTTTTCGGGCGGGTAGGGCTTGTCGAGCCCGCCTGCAAGGACTGCCACGGTGCCGGTCTCGAGGCTCGCCCAGTGCGCGGCGGCGTCGATGCCGCGGGCAAGGCCCGAGACGATCGTGAAACCGGCCGCGCCGAGTTCGCCTGCCAACTGACGAGCCATCTTCGCGCCGGAAGCCGATGCATTGCGCGCGCCAACGATCGCGACCGCCGGGGCGGAAAACACGTCGCTGCGGCCCATCACCGTTACCAAGGGGGGCGGCACGTCCATGTGGCGCAGCATAGGCGGATAGTCCGCTTCGCCGATGGCGGCAATCCGCCCGCCAAAGCGCGCAACCCGGTCGAGTTCCGCCTGCGCGTCCACGATCGAGGCGATGCGGATCTTGCGTCCACCTCCGCGTGCTGCGAGATCGGGCAAGGCGTCGAGTGCGGCCTTTGCCGAACCGAAGCGGTTGATCAGGTCGCGGAAAGTGGCCGGGCCGACATTGTCTGAGCGCAGTAGCCGGAGCCAGCTCAGCCTCTGCGCATCGTTGAGTTTCAGCGGTGCGGAGGCTGGCGCGTTCATCCCTTGGAGCCGATCCGGCTCTCGGTCCCGGCAAGCAGCCGCCTGATGTTCTCGCGGTGTTTCCAGAACACGATCAGGCTCATCAGCGAAAAGGCGATCGAGGCGTCGCCGAAGCCGAGCAGCAGGAGCGTGATCGGCACTGCCACGCAGGCGATGAGCGCCGAAAGAGAGGAATAGCGGGTCAGAAATGCGGTTGCGATCCAGATCACCGCGAAGACGAGCGAGGCGATGCCGGAGATGGCAAGAAGGATGCCGAGATAGGTCGCGACGCCCTTGCCGCCCTTGAAGCCGAGCCAGACCGGGAAAAGATGGCCGATGAAAGCGCCGAAGCCAGCCAGAATGCCGAGACCGATGCCGTACTGGTTCGCGATGATCACGGCCACGGTGCCCTTCAGCGCATCCAGAAGCAGCGTGGCTGCGGCGAGCTTCTTGTTGCCGGTGCGCAGGACGTTGGTCGCGCCGATATTGCCCGAACCGATCGAACGCACGTCGCCGAGCCCCGCCGTCCGCGTCAAGACAAGACCGAACGGAATCGAGCCCAGAAGATAGCCGAACGCGAGTGCTGCCAGCAGAATCATGGACCGCCCTTTTCGAGGATCATGAGGTGGGAGTTCATTGTTGCGCGAAGACGGTCAGGCCTGCAACCAGCGTGCGCATCACGCGGCCCTGCAATCGTGCGCTTTCGAAGGAGGTGTTCTTCGACAGCGACACGATCTCGGCCTCGCTGACGACCCATGGCGCATCGAGGTCCACGATCGCGATGTCTGCCGGCGCGCCTGGCTTCAGCGTGCCTGCATCGAGCTCAAAGCGCTTTGCGGGGTTTGTCGAAAGCACCTCGACGAGGCGCATGAGCCCCACATCGCCATTGTGATGAAGGCGAAGCGCGACGGCGAGCAGCGTCTCGAGCCCGATCGCGCCGCTCGCTGCCTCCGCAAATGGCAGCCGCTTGGTGTCGACGTCCTGCGGGTCATGCGCCGAGGTGACGATGTCGATCGTGCCGTCGCGCAGCGCTTCGATCATCGCCAGGCGGTCGTCTTCGGCGCGCAATGGCGGCGAGAGGCGAAAGAACGTGCGATACTCGCCGATGTCGTTTTCGTTCAGTGCCAGATTGTTGATCGACACGCCCGCCGTCACGTTCGCGCCCTCTGCCTTTGCGCGGCGGATGGCGTTTGCCGACATGGCGGCCGAAATCTGGGCGGCGTGGTAGGCGCCCTTTGTCAGCCGCGCCAGCAAGAGGTCGCGTTCGAGCGGGATCAGTTCCGCCTCGCGCGGAATGCCCGGCAGGCCAAGCCAGCTCGCGAACAGCCCTTCATTCATCACGCCATGTGAAGCGAGGTCGCGGTCCTGCGTCCGATGCGCGATCACGGCGCCAAAATCGCGCGCATAGGTCAGGGCGCGACGCATCACGAGCGAGCTGGCGATCGTCTTGCGGCCTTCGGTGAAAAACGCCGCGCCGGCCTGCGACAGGAGGCCGATCTCGGTCATCTCCTCGCCGAGAAGTCCTTTTGTGACCGCGCCCGTCGGAATGACGTTGACGATGGCGGTATCGCGCGCCGTGCGCCGCACGAACTCGACGAGGGCAACGTCGTCGATCACCGGGTCGGTGTCGGGCATCATGGTCAATGTCGTCACGCCGCCGGCCGCTGCCGCGGCGCTTGCCGATGCGATCGTCTCGCGATGTTCCGCGCCGGGTTCACCGATATGGACGGAGGTGTCGACCAGACCAGGCATGATCGTCAGCCCGGCACAGTCGATGATCTCAGCGCTTTCGGGCGCACCCTGGTTGAGCGCCGATGCGCCGGCTTCCGCGATCTGCCCGTCTATGACGACCACCGTGCCCGTCTCGTCCAGCCCGCGCGACGGATCGACGATCCGGCCACCTTTCAGAACCACCGTCGTCATGAAGGCGCTCCTTCGAGAAGTGCTTCCATGACGGCCATGCGAACGGCGACGCCCATCTCGACCTGCTCCTGGATCACGCTTTGTGGTCCGTCCGCGATTGCCGACGCGATCTCGACGCCGCGGTTCATCGGGCCCGGATGCATGACGAGCGCATCGGGCCTGGCCTTGGAAAGCTTGGCGGCATCGAGGCCGTGAAAGCGGAAATATTCGCGCACCGACGGCACGAATGCGCCGGCCATGCGCTCGCGCTGGAGCCGCAGCATCATGACGACGTCGGCGTCGGCAACTGCGTCTTCGAGCCAGGGGGACGTCTCGACACCCATCTGGCCGATGCCCGAGGGCAGCAGCGTCGAGGGCGCCGCGACCTTCACGCGTGCGCCGAGCGCATTCAGGAGCACGATGTTGGATCGCGCGACACGGCTGTGGAGCACGTCGCCGCATATCGCGACGGTCAGCCCGGCAATACGGCCCTTGGCGCGGCGGATGGTGAGCGCGTCGAGAAGGGCCTGGGTCGGATGCTCGTGCGCGCCGTCGCCGGCATTGACGACCGAGCAGCCGACCTTCTGCGCCAGAAGCGCGGCCGCGCCCGCCGACCCGTGACGGATGATCAGGATGTCCGGCCGCATGGCGTTGAGCGTCATCGCGGTATCAATCAGCGTTTCGCCCTTTTTCACGGACGAACTGGCGACCGACATGTTCATCACGTCGGCGCCTAGGCGCTTGCCGGCGAGTTCGAAGGAGGCCTGCGTGCGCGTCGATGCTTCGAAGAAGAGGTTGATCTGTGTGCGCCCGCGCAGCGTCGCGCGCTTCTTGTCAGCCCCGCGCGAAATCGCGACGGCGGCCTCCGCGCGGTCTAGAAGGTTCTCGATATCAAGCGGCGACAGGCCCTTGATGCCGAGAAGATGGCGGTGCGGGTAGGGCGGGAAGGTCGCTGGCGATGTCATGACGATCACGGGCTATAGGCAAGACCCGCCCCTGGGGCAAGCCGGCGTTGCCCCCGACAAATTTCCTCCCCGGGATTTTCATCGCGGGCCCGGCCATGCTTTGATCGCGCAACAGCTCCGCTGTGCGGCGGAATCGAGATGATGCGGAAGGACGAGACGTGAACCACGAGGTGACCAACCAGACGCCGCCGATCGCGGGAACGAATGCGTGGCGCTCCGACCCGCTTCTGATGCAACTCGGCGAAGGTTTCTCCGACATTGCGCGCAAGGATCTCGACCTGCTCGGGAAGTTCGTTCGCAACCCCGAGGCTCTCGACCTGGCGCGGCTGGCGAACAGCGAGACGCCGAAGCTCAAGACACATGACCGACAAGGACGTCGTCTCGACCTGGTCGAGTTCCATCCAGCCTACCATGCGCTGATGCGCCGCTCGATCTCGCTCGGCATCCATTCGTCGATCTGGGAAAACAACGAGTCCGAAAAGGGCCATCGCCACCAGATCCGTGCCGCGCGCTTCTACATGACGGCCGGGCTCGAATGCGGGCATCTTTGCCCCGTCACCATGACGAGCGCTTCGCTCGCGGCGTTGATGGCGAGCCCGAAGCTTTTTCGCGAATGGGCGCCGCGCGTGACCACCCGCAAATATGATCAGGCATCGAAGCCGCCGGTCGAGAAATCGGGCCTCACCATCGGCATGGGCATGACCGAGAAGCAGGGCGGCACGGATGTGCGTGCCAACACGACCAAGGCCGAGCGCGTCGGCAACGGCTTCTATCGCATTACCGGCCACAAATGGTTCATGTCCGCGCCGATGAGCGACGCGTTCCTGGTGCTGGGACAAGCGCCGGAGGGCATTTCCTGCTTCCTCGTGCCGCGCATCCTTTCGGACGGTTCGGCGAACGGGCTTCATTTCCAGCGTCTGAAGGACAAGCTTGGCAACCGCTCCAACGCCTCGTCCGAGGTCGAGATCGACGGAGCGGTCGGCGAGATGGTGGGCGAGCCGGGAGGGGGCGTTCGCACCATCATGGACATGGTGACGCTGACGCGTCTCGACTGCGCGCTCGGCAATGCCGGCATCATGCGGGCGGGGCTTGCCGAGGCGGTGCACCATGCCCGGCACCGGCAGGTGTTCGGGTCCGCGCTGATCGACCAGCCCTTGATGAGCCGTGTTCTCGCCGACATGGCGCTCGATGTCGCCGCGGCCACGGCGCTCTCGCTTCGCCTTGCCCGCGCCTTCGATGAAGCGGCCAACGACCGCACCGAGGCGGCCTTCGCCCGCGCCATGACGCCGGTCGTCAAATACTGGACCTGCAAGATCGCGCCAGCGCTGATCTACGAGGCGATGGAATGCATGGGCGGCAATGGCTACGTCGAGGAAGCGCCGCTCGCGCGCCATTACCGCGAAGTTCCGGTCAACGCGATCTGGGAAGGGTCGGGCAACGTCATGGCGCTCGACGTGCTGCGCGTCCTTCGCCGGGGCACCGGCCCGTTCGAGGAGGTGCTGGGCTGGATCGAGCGTGAGCTTGGCGCGAGCGGCCCCGGCACGACGCAGGTGCTGCGCGCCGCCATGGACGTCGCCGTCGAGGACGAAGGCTCCGCGCGCATCCTGACCGAACAACTGGCGCTCGCCGCCGCGGCGGCCGAACTCAAGCGGCTCGGGGCAGGGCAGATCGCCGACGCCTTTGCCGAAACCCGTCTCGGCGGCCAGTGGCGCACCACCTACGGCATGCTCGGCGCGCGCTACGACGCCCGGATGATCGTCGATTCGCTCTACCCGGAAGTCAACTGAGCGGTGATCGCCAGGACGGCCGGGATCGAGAAGAAGGAGAGGGCCGTCTGCAAGGTGGTGACGGCGGCGTAGAGCTCCGCGTCGCCGCCCAGTTGCCGTGCCAGGAAATACCCGTTCATCGCGGTCGGGACCGCGGCGCAGAGCGCCAGATATTCAAGCTGCGCGCCCTCCAGCCCGAAGCTCCAGGCGAGCGTGATCAGGATCAGCGGGAAGATCGCAAGCTTCAGGACAACCGGCAACCAAAGCGGAAACCGGAGCGATGCGACGTCGGCGATACGCAGTCCCGCGCCGATCGTCATGAGCCCCATTCCGAGCGCCGCGTTCGCGACGAGGATAAGTGTCTCGTTGATCGGATCGTACAATCGGAACGGCGCAAAACGCAGGAGAATGGCCAGAAACGCCGCCAAAATGAGCGGGTTCAGCGCCATAGTGCGGACAATTCGGCCCCAATTGGCTTCGGAATCGGCGAATTTCGTCACGACGAAGACCGAGAACACGTTGATGGGGATAATGATCACCGCCATCACCAGCGCGACCACCGCGCTTCCTGCCGGCGGAAAGAGTTTCTGCGCGATGGCAAGCGCCATGAAGCCGTTCCAGCGGATCGCGGTCTGAAAGACGGACGAATATTCGTTCACCGCGACAAGTCCCGATCTCTTCAGCACTGGCCACAGAAGGGCGAGCAATGCCGCCATGATCGCGATCGACAGGAGCAGCGCGACGAGCATCGCGTCGAGGCGCAATCCCCCGAAATCGGCATTGTAGATCGAGATGAAGAGCAGCGCCGGATAGAGGAACCAGTAGGCGATCTGTTCGAGGCCCGGCCAGACCTTCTGGTCGATGAGCGGGAGCCGCTTCAGGATCATCCCCAAAATGACGAGGAGGAAGATCGGCAGCGTGCTTTCGAAGATAGCGAGCATTGGGGGAGGGGTCTTTCGCGGCGGGAATGCTTCCGCATAGGCATCGCGGCCCATCCTGTAAACCGTCCTGGCCGGTTGTGCCGTTAACCTTAACAAAAGGTTTCGATTGCCGGTAACTGGCGTGGGGTCCAGTTTCTCTATGGTTAAGAAAGGGATTCCATGCCACGTGCTTTGACCGTCATCATCGCCTTCCACTGGGCGGCGCTTCTTTGCCTTTCGGGCGCGCGGACCGTTGCCGCGCCGGGCACGGCCGCGCTGACAGACGTGATCGCGACCGGTGCGGTCGCAGCCATCCAGTTCATGGCGGCGCTCGCCTTCTTCTGGGCCATGGTTTCCGTCCTGATCGATTCCGACAGCGAAGAGGCAGGGCAGGGCAATGTCGCGAAGATCGCCGTGGCCGTCGGGCTTCTGGCGACGACCGCCGGCGCCCTCTCGCCGGCTCTGGCGGGCGATGTGGCGGTTCTCCAGCTTGCCGCGCTCCAGTTTGCGGGATTGCTCGTCAGCCACCTCATCATGCAGGCCGAGCGCCCGGTGGTCCGGGCACCGGTCGGCGCCAACGACAACAGCCGCGCCGCCGCCCGCCTGCTGGCCGTGCTGGCCGCGACGGATGCGAAGATCAACCGGATGACCCGGTCGGGCTCAGGCGCGCCGGGAGATTTCTGGCGATGAAATACATCCTGATATTCTGGGGCCTTCCGATGGGCCTCTTCTGGGGCTGGTACTATCTTTCGTATAACGACATGCATTTCGGCTACCTGATGCTGAGCCGCCTGCTGCATGACCATGTGTTCGAAATCTACGGGCAGATTCTCGGCGTCGACCCGGCATCGATCATGCCCCTCGTCACGCGCGCCTGCATTGTCGACACGGTGCTGATCTTCGCGATCTTCGCTTTCCGCAGGCGTCGCCAGATCAGGATATGGGCGCTTCGCCGCCGTGAGCGTCATCTGGCTCGGGTTGAAGCGACTGCAGCCGGTCAAGAACGCCCTGCAGGATGAAGGCGGCGGCGGCCGAATCGATCCGCTCGCCGCGCTTTTTCCGTGAAACGTCCATTTCCAGAAGCGCGCGTTCGGCCGCGACCGTCGACAGGCGCTCGTCCCAAAGAACGAAGGGCAGTTTCGTCACCCGCGCCATGTTTCGCACGAACGCCTTCGTCGCCTGCGCGCGCGGGCCCTCCGAGCCGTCCATGTTGATCGGCCAACCGATCGCGACTGCGGCCACCTGATCCTTCTCCAGAAGCGCCAGCAGCGCGTTCGCATCCTGCGTGAACTTGGTGCGCATGATCACGGGGCGGGGATGGGCGAACGAGTGATGACGGTCGGAGACCGCGACGCCGATCGTCTTGGTGCCGAGGTCGAGCCCCGCGATCGGCCGGCCATCCGAAACGGCCAGCAATTGTTCCAGGTCGATGAGGTTCATGGTCCGGCTGCTTTGACTTCGAATGTCTCCGTCCTATCCTTCCGCGCGACCCAATCAAAGAGAGGACGGGACATGAAACTCACATGGTACGGACATTCGGCGTTCAGGATCGAGACGGGAGACGCGAAAATCCTGATCGATCCCTTCCTGACGGGAAATTCGTCCTGGGGAAAGGGCTGGGAAGAGGCCGCCGACGGCGTGACCCATGTGCTCCTGACCCACGGCCATAACGATCACCTTGGCGACACGCTGCGGATTCTCAAGAAGACCGGCGCGATGCTGGTCTCCAATTTCGAAATCTACGAATATCTCGTCAGCCAGGGCGCCGATGCGAACAAGGTCAATCCGGGCAATCACGGCGGCACTGTCGATTGCGGCGGGTTCACGACCACCTTCGTCAACGCGCTCCATTCCTCATCCTTCAGCAAGGAAGGCGGCGGCAACGTCTATCTGGGCAATCCCAACGGGCTCGTCCTGCACTTCGCCAACGGCGAATCGCTCTACCATATGGGCGACACCGACATTTTCGGCGACATGGCGCTGATCAACGAACTGCACCAGCCGAAGGTCGGGCTCGTGCCGATCGGCGACCGGTTCACGATGGGTGGCGCGGTGGCCGCGATGGCCTGCCAGCGCTTCTTCGATTTCGAGACCGTCGTTCCCTGCCATTACGGGACGTTCCCGATCATCGACCAGAACGCCGACAAGTTCGTCGAGGGGATGAAGGGGACCAAGGCCAAGGTTCTGGTGCCGACCGTCGGAGAAGCAACGGAAGTCTGATCGGGGACGGGAATTTCCCGCCTAGCCGCGAGAGGCTTGTTGCACGCATAAGCCCGCGCCTTTATAGCGCGGGCTTCACGTTCTTTGTGCCCCTTGCCGCGGAGCAACCATGTCCGTCGATCTCGCCACCGTCCGCCGCGTCGCGCATCTTGCGCGCATTGCCGTCACCGATCAGGAAGCCGAGCGGATGACCGGCGAACTCAATGCCATCCTCGGCTTCGTCGAGCAACTGGGAGAGGTCGACGTTTCGGGCGTCGAACCGATGACCTCGGTGACGCCGATGGAGATGAAGAAGCGCGCTGACGTCGTCACCGATGGCGGCAAGGCCGCGGACATCGTCGCCAACGCGCCGGCGAGCGACGAGAATTTCTTCCTCGTGCCGAAGGTGATCGAATAGGATGTCGGTCGTCATCGCACAGGAGACGCCGCTGCAGGACGACGTGCGGCAGATGGTGGCGGAACTCAACGCCTACATGATGCCGCTGACGCCGCGCGAGTTCCAGTTCCAGTTGACGGTGGAGCAGATGGCGACGCCGGGCGTGAGCGTTTTCGTCGCCCGCGACGAGGCCGGCCGCGCGGTCGGCATGGCGTCGCTCAAGGCGCATGACGCGTCGCTGGGCGAGGTCAAGCGCATGTACACGCTGCCCGCCGTGCGCGGCCAACGAGTCGGCTCGCGGCTTCTTGCCCGCGTCGAGGACGAGGCGCGCGCGCTCGGGCTGGCCCGGCTGGTGCTTGAGACCGGAGAGGCACCCGGCTTCGAGGAAGCATGGCGCGTCTACGAGCGCGGCGGCTACACGGTCTGCGGCGCCGTCCTCGACTACCCCGATTCCGGCTTTTCCCGTTTCTACGAAAAGAAGCTTACCCCATGACCGACTTGACCCGCCTGACGATCGCCGAGGCGCGCACGAAACTGCGTGCCAAGGAATTCACTTCAGCCGAACTGACGGACGCCTATCTGGACGCGATCGACGCCGCCAATGGCGAACTCAACGCCTATGTGAAGGTGACGCCGGACAAGGCGCGCGAGATGGCACGCGCCTCGGACGCGAAGCTCGCGAGCGGCAATGGCGGGGACCTCGAAGGCATTCCGCTCGGCATCAAGGACCTTTTTGGCACCGAGGGCGTCCACACGCAGGCGGCAAGCCACATTCTCGATGGCTTCGAGCCGCGCTACGAATCGACCGTCACGGCCAATCTGTGGGCTGATGGCGCGGTGATGCTGGGCAAGCTCAACATGGACGAATTCGCCATGGGCTCGTCCAACGAGACCAGCCATTACGGCCCTGTGAAGAACCCCTGGCGCGCCGAGGGCTCCAATCTCGACCTCGTGCCCGGCGGCTCTTCGGGCGGTTCGGCGTCGGCTGTGTCGGCCTGGCTTTGCGCCGGCGCCACCGCCACGGATACGGGCGGGTCGATCCGCCAGCCGGCGGCGTTCACCGGCACGGTCGGCATCAAGCCGACCTATGGACGCTGCTCGCGCTGGGGCGTCGTCGCATTCGCCTCTTCGCTCGACCAGGCCGGCCCGATCACGCGCGACGTGCGCGACGCAGCGATCATGCTGAAGTCGATGGCGTCGGTGGACGAGAAGGATACGACGTCGGTCAACATTCCGGTGCCGGACTATGAGGCCGCCATCGGCCAGTCGGTCAGGGGCATGCGGATCGGCATCCCGAAGGAATACCGCGTCGACGGCATGCCGAACGAGATCGAAACTCTCTGGCAAAAAGGCATTGCCTGGCTGAAGGATGCCGGCGCCGAGATCGTGGACATCTCGCTGCCGCACACGAAATACGCGCTGCCGGCCTATTACATCGTCGCGCCCGCAGAGGCTTCGTCCAATCTCGCGCGCTATGACGGTGTGCGATATGGGCTGCGCGTGCCCGGCAAGGACATTGCCGACATGTATGAGCAGACGCGCGCCGCCGGCTTCGGCCGTGAGGTGAAGCGGCGCATCATGATCGGCACCTACGTGCTCTCGGCCGGCTATTACGATGCCTATTACCTGCAGGCGCAGAAGGTGCGCACGCTGATCAAGAAGGACTTCGAGGACGTGTTCGCGGCGGGGATCGACACGATCCTGACGCCGGCGACGCCCTCTGCCGCCTTCGGCATCGCCGATCAGGACATGGCCGCCGATCCAGTGAAGATGTATCTGAACGACATTTTCACCGTGACGGTGAACATGGCCGGCCTGCCGGGCATCGCTGTGCCGGCGGGGCTGGATTCGAAGGGCTTGCCGCTGGGCTTGCAGCTCATCGGCCGGCCGTTCGAGGAAGAAACCCTTTTCCGTACGGCGCATGTGATCGAGCAGGCGGCCGGACGGTTCGAGCCGGCGAAGTGGTGGTAGGTCGGGACGACGGGCGGTGTTCTTTTATCTTTCCAAGATATTCTGGCTGTTCGCTCATCCCCTGAACCTGACCGGTATCCTGCTCTTCGTCGGTCTCGTGCTGCTGTTCCTGCAATGGACGCGGCTGGCCGGAGCCGCGTTTTCGGTCGCTTTTGTTGTGCTGGCGCTTTCGACATGGACGTCGATCGGGGCGCTGATGCTGCATCCGCTTGAAGATCGCTTTGCGCGGCCCGATCCGGCGTCTGAGCGGATCGACGGTATCATCGTGCTCGGCGGCGGGTTCGAGGGTTCCGTCAATCTCGCGCGCGGTGGCTATGAACTGAATTCGAGTGGCGATCGGTTCGTCGAGACGGCCGTGCTCGCTCGTCTATTTCCGAACGTCCCGGTGGTCGTTTCGGGCGGGACTGGAACGATCGCGCTCGAGGGCGAGGGCGACGCTGACACCGCGCCACGGCTTTTGAACGCGCTCGGCATCGACGAAGGGCGGCTGGTGCTCGAGAACCGTTCACGCAACACCGACGAGAATGCGCGGTTCTCGCGGGACATGGTGAGCCCGCAGAACGGACAGACCTGGCTGCTCGTCACCTCCGCATTCCACATGCCGCGCTCGGTCCTCCTGTTCGAGAAGGCCGGGTTCGACGTCGTTCCCTGGCCGGCGGACTACCGCACCGCGGGGGACGAGACGCCCGGGCTGGCACAGGACAACGCGATCGACAGCCTGCAGAACACCGCCATCGCCATCCGCGAATGGATCGGGCTCGTTGCCTATCGCCTGACCGGGCGCACCGACAGGTTGCTGCCCTAGGCGTCGATGACGGCAGCGCGGGCGGCGGAAAAGAACTGCCGGCGCACGAGGACGAAGAGCGTGAAGGTCGTCGTTCCGATGAAGAACCAGGGTCCGACGAACCAGCCGAGATAGCCGAGCGCAAAGAAAATGGCGCGCAGTCCGGCATTGAAGTGCTTGCCGCCGAGCTGGTTCATGCGGGCGGCCCGGACGACGGCGCGTTCGACTTCGGAATCGTCTGTGTCCTCCTTGGCGATCGGCACAGCGCCGATCAGGATCGAGCAATAGTTGAAGAGCCGGTAGGCCCAGCCGAACTTGAAGAACGCGTAGGCGAGGATGCCGGTGAGGCCGAAAACCTTGGCCTCGAAGACGGGACGCGCGATGTCGTCGTTCGTCGGCAGGTCCCCAAGGACCGCAATGACCTGATCGGTCGAGCCAAGAAGCGCAAAGCAACCGCCAAGCGCCAGGAGCGAACTCGATGCGAAGAAGGCCGTGCCCTGCTGCAGCCCCATCATGATGCCGGTGTCGATCATCCGCAGGTCGCGCCGGGCCATGGTGCGCATCCAGGTTTCGCGCTGCCGGTTCATCAAGGAGGTGAGCGTCGGGCGCGAGAAGATCCGGCCTTGCGTCGCTTGCGCGAAGACGATCCACCCCACCAGAAAATAGGCGAGCGCGAAGAGGTCGAGCGGGTCGAGGGGGATCGATTCAAGCATCATTGGCGCGGGCCGGCACAGGGGAGCGGGGAATGGTCGTCATCCTTTAGCCAGATGCGTTACGAAATTGCTAACGCCGCGTTGCAGCTAACTCGATGATTTATCTCAAGTTGTCGAAATCGGAAATCCGCGATGAAATTTCCGCCATGAAATTGCCGCCTTTTCGCATTGCAAGGCGGCGCGAATACGTCTACCGAGATGCCTGCTGGAGCAGGGGAACGCATTTGCGTTGTTCGGGGGCGATGGCAGACCAAAATCTCAAAAACGGGAATTCCATGGACGAGAGCGTTCAGAAATCCTGCTGGGGCGTGACCGCCAAGGCAGTGATCGGCTTTGCAGGCATCATTCTCCTGGCCTGGCTGGTGGGTGGTGCAGGCGCTGAAGGCGTGGCCACGATCGCCGCGAGCTGACAACGCGCAGCAGGCCGCGAGCTTGCGACGAATTTCGACAGGCTGCGGAGCCAGGGCCCCGCAGCCTTTTTCTTTGCGATGTCGCAACCGGATCAGCGAAAGTCGGCCCGTGCCTTGCGCCGGCCTCGCCGCTGGCGAAGAGTTGCGCCAACGTCTGCCGGAGAATCCATGTTCCTGTCCGTCTTCGACCTCTTCAAGATCGGCATCGGTCCGTCGAGCTCCCACACGATGGGTCCGATGTCGGCGGCCGGCCGCTTTCTCGACGAACTCAAGGGCGGCGACTGGCCGAAGCCGCAGGGCGCGGTGGTGTCGCGGCTCTCCGTCAGCCTGCACGGCTCGCTGGCCTTTACGGGCGTCGGTCATGGCACGGACCGGGCGGTGATCCTCGGGCTGACAGGCGCGCTGCCGCAGACGGTGGACCCGGACACGATGGACGCGGCGGTGGCCGAGGTGAGCGGCACGAAGCGCATCACGCCGCCCGGCCATCCGACCTATCGGTTCGATCCCGCCACGGATCTGGTGCTCGATCGCAAGCAACCGCTTCCCGGCCACGCGAATGGCATGGCGTTCAGCGCCTATGACGGCAACGACCGGCTGCTCCTGAAGCGCATCTATTATTCGATTGGCGGCGGTTTCGTCGTCTCGGAGGAAGAGTTGCAGCGTCTTGCGGACAAGGGGCCGGAAGGCAAGGCGGAGCAGGTGCCGCATCCGTTTCGCAATGCACGCGAGATGCTGGCGATGGCGGAGGCGTCGGGCAAGTCGATCGCGGAGATGAAGCGGGCGAACGAGGAGACGCGGCAGTCGCGCGCCGACCTCGATGCCGGCCTCGACGCGATCTGGGACGCGATGCGCGGCTGCATCGAGCGCGGCCTTAGCCAGGACGGGATCATGCCGGGCGGATTGAAGGTGCGCCGTCGTGCGCGCCATCTGCACGATACGCTGCAGGAGCAGTGGCGACAGAACCGGCCAAACCCGCTGCTCGCCAATGACTGGCTGTCGGTCTACGCGATGGCGGTGAACGAGGAGAACGCCGGGGGCGGGCGCGTCGTGACCGCGCCGACCAACGGCGCGGCTGGCGTCGTGCCGGCGGTGATGCGCTACTGGCTGCATTTCCACCCCGAAGCCGACGCTGACGGTATCCGCGATTTCCTGCTGACGGCGGCTGCGGTCGGTGGAATCATCAAGCACAACGCGTCGATCTCCGGCGCCGAAGTCGGCTGCCAGGGCGAAGTCGGATCGGCGTCGGCGATGGCGGCGGCGGGGCTGGCGGCTGTGATGGGCGGTACGCCCGAGCAGATCGAAAATGCCGCCGAGATCGCGCTCGAGCATCATCTGGGCATGACTTGCGATCCGATCGCCGGGCTCGTGCAGGTGCCTTGCATCGAACGAAATGCGCTTGGCGCGGTAAAGGCCGTGACGGCCGCCTCGCTTGCCATCAAGGGCGACGGCAAGCATTTCGTGCCGCTTGACGCGGCAATCAAGACGATGCGCCAGACCGGGCTCGACATGAACGACAAGTACAAGGAAACGAGCCTCGGCGGGCTCGCGGTCAACGTCGTCGAATGCTAAGGCTGCTTTCTGTGGACATCAGGCCATGCCGCCTTTGAGTTGGCGGAAGCCAGCGCCTATCTAGAGACCATGGCACTTCACATCCTCAAGCTTTGCGTTGGCTGCGACTCGATCGAGGACCTGCAATCGTGGATCGACGAGCGGGCAGCGCGGATGCGCGCTTCCGGGCAGCCGGTCGAGCATTTCCACACGACCCGGATGGTGCCCAAGCGCGTCGAGCAACTGCTCGACGGGGGGTCGCTCTACTGGGTAATCAAGGGCGGAGTGCAGTGCCGGCAGAAGCTGGTCGACGTCAGGCCGTTCACGGACGGCGATGGAATCGGCCGTTGCCACCTCGTCCTCGACAATCAGTTGACGCCAACAGTCTGGCAACCGCGACGACCGTTCCAGGGCTGGCGCTACCTTCGCACGGAAGATGCGCCGCAGGATGTCGGAGGTGGGTCCGACATGCGCGAGATGCCGGCGCAGCTTCGCCGCGAACTCGCCGACCTCGGGCTTCTGTGATCGCGCGCAGTCTTGCCTTGGCGCGCGCAGAACCTCATTTTCAATGTCATGAGTGAAAAGACCCCCGCCAAGCCGGCACCCTTGCCGACCAAAACCCCCAGAAGCGCGCCGAACGAGGTTGCGGCCTTCTTGAAGCAGGCGCGGACGCTGAGCGCCGGGCATGCGCCGGGCGCGCAGAAGGGACGGCTGATCCTGGCGCTCGACGCCACGATGAGCCGCCAGCCGACCTGGGACCTTGCCTGTACGCTGCAGGCCGAGATGTTCGACGCCGTCGGCAAGACCGGCCGGCTCGAGGTCCAGCTCGTCTATTTCCGTGGCTTCGGCGAATGTCGCTCGTCCAAATTCGTCGCGGACACCGGCAAGCTCAAGGATCTCATGGTCAAGATCGACTGTCGCGGCGGGCATACACAGATCGGCAAGGTGCTTTCGCATGCGATCTCGGAGAGCGAAGCGCACAAGGTGAACGCGCTCGTCTATATCGGCGATGCGATGGAAGAGGGAATCGACGAACTCGCCGACAAGGCGGGACGGCTCGGGCTCAAAGGCGTTCCAGTCTTCCTGTTCCAGGAGGGCCATGACCCCTTGGCCGAGCGGGCCTTCAAGGAGATCGCGCGGCTGACGCGCGGCGCCTGGTTCCGTTTCGACCGGAATTCAGCGGCCACGCTGGCCAAGCTGCTGTCCGCCATCGCGGTCTATGCCACTGGCGGCCATGCGGCGCTGGAGGCGAGGGGGCGCGGCGAGGACCGGCTGCTGATCGAACACATGCGCGGCAGGCACGACAAATGATCTACGTGATCGGCGCCTCGGCGCTCGCGCTCTTCCTGATCTTCGTGCTGTTGAAGGCGGACGCCGCGAAAATCGCATCGAGCCTTAGGCTGATCGGCCCGATCGCGCTCGCCATCGTCGGTGCCGGCCTGATCCTGATCGGTCGGGCGGGGATCGGCGGCATGGCGCTGTCTGGCGCGCTGGCCTGGTATGGCGCTGGAAAGATGCACCGGCGCTCGAAACCGACCCCAGGCAAGCGTTCCCATGTGCGAACGGCCGCGCTGGAGATGGAACTCGACCACGACACCGGCGGCCTCGATGGCGTGGTGCTGGCGGGGCCGTTCGATGGCAAGCCGCTCGGAGATCTGAGCGAACTGGAACTCTACGAACTGCTCGCCGAGCTTGGCGACGACCCGGAAAGCCGTCAGCTACTTGAGACGTATCTTGACAGCCGCCTTCCCCTCTGGCGCGACCACGCGCAGGCGGATGTCGGCGGCGGGGAAGCTCGCGCGCCAGCTTCTGGCCCCATGAGCAAGCAAGAGGCTTACCAGGTCCTTGGTCTTGAAGCGGGTGCTAGCGCGGCGGATATCCGCAAGGCGCATCGGCGCCTGATGCAGAGACTGCACCCGGACCTCGGCGGCAGCTCCTTCCTGGCGGCGCGGATCAATGAAGCCAAGGACGTTCTGTTGTCCGGTCACGGTTGATTCTCCTTCGACACGATACTCTCCCGGAGAACGGGAACTTTACATCTGGACGGCGTAGCAGGCGATGCCGTAGCTCTTCAGCGAGCCGCAGGCGGACCAGGCCGCATCCTTGCCGCCAAAGCCAGCGAAGCGTGCGCGATAGTACGTCTGGCCGTTGTGCTGGAACGTTTCGGTGAATGGCTCTGCGCCGCCGAGCACGTTGGAAGCGCGGGACTTGGCGCTGGCCAGGAAGGACTTGGCCTCGCTCTCAGACGGCATGGATGCAACCTGGATGACCCAGCCGGCCGGCTGCGTCGAGGAGGTCTGGACCGGGTCGACGTCAGCGGAAGCGGCGCGTTCCTTGGCCGCGTGAAGCGCAGCGGGAACAGCTTGCGAGGGGACTGGGGCAGGCGGGGTCGGACGTGCCGTCGGGAGTGCGCCCCCAAAGGCCATCTGGATGCGGTTCGAGGCGTCGTCGTTGCCAAGAGGCGCCGACGGAGCGGGTGCGATGGCGGGCGCCTGCGCCGCCGGCCGAGCTGCCGCCGTCGAGGTGAGCGCCAGTTCCATCTGGGCGGCGCCGGCCTCCTCTGCGGGGCGGAATTGCGGCACGGGAATCTTTGTCGGCAGGACATTGGCGGTGGCGGCAACGGCGACTGTCTGGCTAAGCGGGCCGCGTGCGACGAGCAGTTGCTTATTTCCGCGCGAAGCCTTGGGCAGGTACTGACGGATCAGCTCAACCATGTGGTCGTCACGCGAACGGCCGGACTGGCCGCCCATGACCACGGCGACGATCGAGCGGCCGTCATCTTGCACCGACGAGACCAGGTTGAAACCCGATGCGCGGATATAGCCCGTCTTGATGCCGTCTGCGCCGCGGACGCGGCCGAGAACGCGGTTGTGGTTGCCAAAGCGCTGCTTTCCGAGTTTGAACTCCCGGGTGCTGAAATAGGAGTAGTACTGCGGGAAGTGCTCGCGAAGTGCGATGCCCAGAATGGCCATATCCCGCGCGCTCGTCACCTGCTTGTTGTTGGGCAGACCATGCGCGTTCTGGAAGGTCGTCGAGTTCATGCCGAGCTGGCGCGCCTTGGTCGTCATGAGCCTTGCGAAGTTCTGCTCCGAACCACCGACGAATTCGCCGATCGCGGTCGCGATGTCGTTTGCAGAGCGGGTGACGAGCGAATAGATCGCGTTCTCGGCCGTGATGGTGGAGCCGGCACGCAGGCCGATCTTTGTCGGCGGCTCGGCGGCAGCCTTGGCGCTGATCGGGATCGGGGTCGACTTGGCGACGCGGCCCGATTCCATCTGCTCGAACAGCATGTAGAGCGTCATCATCTTGGTGAGCGAGGCGGGGAAGCGCTGCTCGTCGCCATAGCGATTGAACAGCACCTGACCTGTCTTGGCGTCCATGACGTAGGCCGCGTAGCGCGGATTGGCCGACGCGTGACCGGCTGCGCCGGCAATCAGCGCGAGGGCGGTGAGGAAGGAAAGCAGGACCTTGAAGATGGCCTGGTGACGCGGAAGAAATCCGGCGAACGTCTGACGCACAACTACACCCATACAGATTTTGGTGGTCGCATTCTGGCGAGGTTTTACATCGTTCAAACCTAGCCGTCGGAAGTTACCGATCCGTTTATGGTAACCGGTTCGTTCATGAAGTCGGCGAAATTCGAGCTTTGGCAGGAGCGCTGCCGCAATTGACGGGTGTTGCGACGCGGGATAGAGTTTGCGCACCGCAGCATTCCTGCGCCTTTCCCAAGCTCCCATGAGGTTTTGGCTGATGATGCAGTCCTTCGAAGATGCCGGCAAACTCGGCAAGGAAATGACGGATACCGGGCTGAAGAGCTTCGCTTCGGTGTCGAAGAACATGCAGGCGATCGCTGTCGAGGCGACCGAATATTCGCGCAAGGCGTTCGAGCAGTCGGGATCAGCGCTGGAAAAGCTGGTCCAGGCGAAATCGCCGGACAAGGCGGTGGAAGTCCAGATGGATTTCGCGCGGCAGGCCTATGAAGGCTTCATCGGTCAGGCGACGCGCATGAGCGAGCTTTACGCCGACATGGCGAAGGAGGTCTACAAGCCCTTCGAGATGCTGGGCGCCAAGGTACGGTGACAGCCGCCGAGACCTTACGACGTGACTTGGGCCGCGCGATTGCGCGGCCTTTTTCATGGTCTTGCAGGTGCGCCGAAAATATTGTCGTCGACGTGAAGCCCGGCCGTATTGTCACCATCGACACAGGGCTTACAATCAAGGGCGAAACACCTACATGACGCTTCCGAGGCGGGAGTGGTAAGATTGGAAAGGCGAGTGACGAGCATAGGTTCAGGCAAGCGTGCACCCAAGGCTCAAGCGGGTGAAAACGGCAATGGCGGCCCCGGACGGGGCACGGCGGTCATCACCCGCACGAAGGCCAAAACCAAGAAGCCGAGTCTCTACCGTGTTCTGATTCTCAATGATGACTACACGCCGATGGAATTCGTCGTGCACGTTCTCGAACGCTTCTTCCAGAAGGATCGCGAAGCAGCGACCCGCATCATGCTCCACGTCCATAATCACGGTGTCGGCGAATGCGGCGTCTACACCTTCGAGGTGGCCGAGACAAAGGTGACCCAGGTCATGGATTTCGCTCGCCAACACCAGCATCCGCTGCAATGCGTGATGGAAAAGAAATGAGGTACTGAATGCCGGCATTCTCCCAAGGCCTCGAGCGCGCGCTGCACCAGGCGCTGACTTTCGCCAACGAACGGCATCATGAATATGCAACGCTCGAGCATCTCTTGCTGGCGCTGATCGACGATGGCGACGCATCCGCCGTGATGCGCGCATGCAACGTCAATGTCGACGAGCTCAAGCAGACTGTTCTGACCTATATCGACACCGAACTCGACAATCTGGTCACCGGCTACGACGAAGATTCCAAGCCGACAGCAGGCTTCCAGCGCGTGATCCAGCGCGCTGTGATCCACGTCCAGTCGTCGGGCCGCGAGGAGGTTTCGGGTGCGAACGTGCTCGTCGCCATCTTCGCCGAGCGGGAAAGCCATGCGGCTTATTTCCTGCAGGAGCAGCAGATGACCCGCTACGATGCGGTCAACTATATCAGCCACGGCATCGCCAAGCGGCCGGGCGGCGCGGAAGCGCGCACGCCGCGCGGGGCGGAAGAAGAAGCTGCAAGCCCCGCTTCCGAGAACGAGGACGGCACCAAGAAGAAGCAGCAGCAGGACGCGCTGACTGCTTATTGCGTCAATCTCAACGAGAAGGCGAAGACGGGCAAGATCGACCCGCTGATCGGCCGCTCGGAAGAGATCAACCGCACGATCCAGGTGCTGTGCCGGCGCTCGAAGAACAATCCGCTCTATGTCGGTGATCCCGGCGTCGGCAAGACGGCGATCGCCGAAGGCCTCGCCAAGCGTATCGTCGAAGGGGACGTGCCCGAAGTTCTGCTCGACGCGACGATCTTCTCGCTCGACATGGGCTCGCTCTTGGCGGGAACGCGCTATCGCGGCGATTTCGAGGAGCGGCTGAAGCAGGTCGTCAAGGAACTCGAAGATTATCCGGGCGCGGTGCTGTTCATCGACGAAATCCACACGGTGATCGGCGCAGGCGCGACCTCGGGCGGTGCGATGGACGCATCGAACCTTCTGAAGCCGGCGCTCTCCTCGGGTGCGATCCGCTGCATCGGCTCGACCACCTACAAGGAGTTCCGCCAGTTCTTCGAGAAGGACCGCGCGCTGGTGCGGCGCTTCCAGAAGATAGACGTCAAGGAACCGACCATCGAGGATGCGATCTCGATTATGAAGGGACTGAAGCCCTATTTCGAGGACTTCCACAAGGTCAAGTATACCAACGAGGCGATCAAGGCCGCGGTGGAGCTTTCCGCGCGCTACATCTCCGACCGTAAGCTGCCGGACAAGGCGATCGACGTGGTCGACGAAACCGGCGCGTCGCAGATGCTGTTGCCGGAGAACAAGCGCAAGAAGACGATCAGCGTTCGGGAGATCGAGCAGACGATCGCGACCATGGCGCGGATTCCGCCGAAGACGGTCTCGGCCGACGACGAGAAGGTGCTCGCCACGCTCGAGGACGAGCTGAAGCGCGTGGTCTACGGACAGGACACCGCCATCACCGCACTGTCATCGTCGATCAAGCTGGCGCGGGCGGGCCTTCGCGAACCCGACAAGCCGATCGGCTCCTACCTCTTCTCGGGCCCGACGGGCGTCGGCAAGACGGAAGTGGCCAAGCAGCTCGCGGCCTCGCTCGGGGTCGAGCTCTTGCGCTTCGACATGTCGGAATATATGGAGCGGCACACAGTCTCGCGGCTGATCGGCGCGCCTCCCGGCTATGTCGGCTTCGACCAGGGCGGCCTGCTCACCGATGGCGTCGACCAGCATCCGCATTGCGTGCTGCTGCTCGACGAGATCGAGAAGGCGCATCCGGACCTGTTCAACATCCTGTTGCAGGTCATGGACCACGGCTCGCTCACGGACCACAACGGCAAGAAGATCGACTTCCGCAATGTGATCTTGATCATGACGACCAATGCGGGCGCCTCGGACATGGCGAAGCCGGCGATCGGCTTCGGCTCGACCAAGCGCGAGGGCGACGACATGGAGGCGATTAACCGCCTGTTCTCGCCCGAGTTCCGCAACCGTCTCGACGCGATCATCCCGTTCGGCTCGCTGCCGATCCCGGTGATCCACCAGGTGGTGCAGAAGTTCGTCATGCAACTCGAGGCGCAGCTTGCCGAGCGTCGGGTGACCTTCGAACTGACGCCGGAAGCGATCGAATGGCTGGCCGACAAGGGCTATGACGAGCGCATGGGCGCACGGCCGCTCGGCCGTGTCATCCAGGAGCACATCAAGAAGCCGCTGGCCGAGGAAGTGCTGTTCGGCAAGCTCAAGAAGGGCGGCACGGTGCGCGTTCTGGTCGAGGCAAAGGAAGACGGGTCCAAGGGCATCGTCCTTGAGAGCCTTGCCGATGACGCGCCTGTGAAGCCGAAGAAGGAAGCGCCGGAGCCCGCGCCCAAGCCGAAGAAGGCCACACCCCGCAAGGCCAAGGCGGCGGTCGGCGCCGATGGCGGACCGGACAAGGCGGGAGGCAAGCGCGCGAGCGTGCCGCAACTGCCTCGCAAGGGCTGAACCTGCTCAATGATATCGAAAGGCGGCGTCTTCGGGCGCCGCTTTTTTAACATCGCAAGTTTCCGGCCCCTGTGCTATCCGGGCCGGACATGTCTACCCCCGCCGAATCACATATCGATGCGCCCGATCCTGACTTCTCCACGCGGCTGAAGTGGTTCGCGCGCGGATGCCGCGCTTCGATGTCGGTGCCGGCGCTGATCCTGGCGAGCAGCTTCGTTGGATTTGCCGCGCTGGCCCTGGAGGCAGGCTTCACGCTGGCGCAGACCGTATTCATGACGGGCATCGTGTGGGCGCTGCCGGCCAAGGTGGTGCTGATCGGCGCTGTGCTGGCGGGCAATGGCATTGCGGGCGCCGCCTTCGCGGTGGCGCTGTCGTCGGTGCGTCTTGCGCCGATGGTCGTGGTGCTGGTCCCCGAACTGCGCGGACCGCGCACGCGGCCGTGGGTTCTCTATCTCCTGTCGCATTTCGTCGCCGTGACCTCCTGGGTGATCGCGCTCGAACAGGTGCGGCACGTGCCGCGCGCGTTCCGCACGACCTGGTATGGCGGCGTCGGTTCGTCGCTGGTCGTGCTCAACATGATCGTCGTCGCGCTGGTCTACATGCTGGCGCAGAACCTGCCGCCCATGATTTCGGCCGCGCTCTTCATGCTGACGCCGATCTACTTCCTGACGTCGCTCTGGGTCTCGGCGCGCGAGCGGGCAGGGCATGTCGCGATGGTGCTTGGATTGGTTCTCGGGCCGCTCTTCTACGTGCTCGTTCCCGACTTCAGCCTTCTGGCCACCGGCCTCGTCGGTGGACTTCTCGCCTATCTCTTCCATGTCGTGATGAAGCGCAGGAAGACGACATGACCTTCGATGCGCTCGACGCCTGGTGGTGGCCCTACGTCTTCATCCTCGTCGCGGGATGGCTGGCAACGGATAGCTGGCGGTTTCTCGGCGTCTATCTCGGCGGGCGCATTTCCGAGGAATCCGACGCGCTCGTCTTCGTGCGCTGCGTCGCCACCGCGCTCGTCGCCGCCGTCATCTCCAACCTGATCATCAACCCCAACGGGCCGCTTGCCGACACGACTCTGGAACTGCGGGTCTTTTCGGCAATCGTCGGCTTCGCCGCCTTCCTCTGGTTCGGCAAGCGGATTCTGGTCGGGATTTTCGTGACGGAGGCGGTGCTGATCGCTGGGATGATCCTCGCTGCGGGCTGGGCATAGGCGGATTCATCGCGGCTTAACCGGACTTGGCGAGAATGGCTGCAACAAGGAGCAGTCGAGCGCCATGGTCACGGACGATAAAAGCTACAGGTCGAGCTGGCCGTGGAAGGCCGCGGGCATCTTGTCCCTCACGCTTCTCAACGCGATCTGGATTGCGGCGACCGATTTTCGTTTCGACTATCCGAGCCTGGCCAATCTCATCGGCATGACCGCCGTGCTCGCGCTGGTAGCCACTTTCTACCGCTACAAGCGGCCTAATGCGCGCTTCGAAATCCTCTGTGTCGAGACCGCCTTTCTCTTGACCTTCTCCGCCAATGCAGCGGTGACGAGCTATCTCGTGACCTCGCTGAACCTGCCGCTGATCGACGGTCATCTCATGGCCTTCGACCGGATGATCGGGTTCGACTGGGAAGCCTATGTAGGATTTGTCAACGCTCGACCCGCTATCGGTACCGTTTCAAGCCTGCTTTATGTGACGACATTGAGCCAGGTCGCGCTTGCCGTTCTCATGCTGGGGCTGACGGGGCCGCTGAAATCTGCTGGCCGGTTCGTCTCGGCCGTCGCGCTCAGCGCGCTCGCGTGCATCGTCATCTCGGGCCTGCTGCCGGCCGGCGGTGCGCTGGCAACCATTGCGCCGGCGCCCGAATTCTTCGGCGCGAACGCGCCCGTTGTCGACCTGGCCTACAAGCAGACGTTTTTCGATCTGCGGAGCGGGGCCGAAAGGCTCATCTCGCTCGACAACCCGCGCGGCCTAATCGCCTTTCCGTCCTATCACTGCACGCTTTCCGTTCTCCTGATCCTTGCCTGCTGGCCGCTGCGCTATCTCCGCTGGCCCGTGCTCGTCGTCAATGTGCTGATCATCCTGACGACGCCGATCGATGGCGGCCATCACCTGGCCGATGCATTCGGCGGAGTAGCTGTGGCGCTCATGGTCTGGTTTGCGCTGCAGCCGCGGTCCCGACAGGCGACAGTGCCGGCTGACGGTGGTTCGCTCGAGCAGCTTCTGTGATCACGGGGCGACGTGTTGCAAACGAAGAGGAATCGGCCGTCGGCGCGACTGCGCTTGCGCTGAAGCGAACGGTGGCGGGGGACAAGGTCTTGTTCTCGATTGCTGTTGCTGCCGTGGCTTTCAGATTGGCCCTGCTGGACAATGTCTGGAGTGTCGCCTCGTCAACGATGTTTGCGACTGTATTCAGCTTCGTCGTGGCATCGATCCTCATCCTTCTGCTGGCAATTGCGATGTCGATGCCGAGAGAAGGGTCACTTGCCAAAGCTGCTACCGCGCAGTGGCGAACGTTCAGCGCGCCCGGTCGCATAATCCCTGCAATCTGCGCCATGTTGGCCCTGTCCCTGGTGATGAACAGCTTTGCCCATTTCAAGGCGAGCATCCCGCAGTTCAACCCCTATGAGTTCGACGCGCTCTTTGCCGAGATTGACCGGATTCTTCATTTCAATAATGATCCCTGGCGTATCCTGGATGCAGTTCTGGGATACGGAGTCATCACCAAAGTCATAGATTACACGTACTATGCCTGGTTCCTGATCTTCTATACGGCTACTGGCTATTTCATCTGGGCCGCCCCAGACTCCGTCCTGCGTCGGCAGTATCTTATCGCATTCGCGATGATATGGACGTTGCTGGGGATCGTCGCCGCAACTGCATTCGCGTCAGTCGGTCCAATCTTCTATGACGATCTCGCGGGCGGACCATCAACATTTACCGATTTGATGCGCCGGCTCGTCCATGTCGATGAGGTGTATGGCCTGAGCACGATGGTCGTCAAAAACGAACTCTGGAGCAACTACCAGAACCGCGAACTCGCAATCATCTCAGGCATTTCCGCCATGCCATCGCTGCACAATGCAATCTGCATTCTCTTGTATCTGGCGGCACGGCGTCTGGATCGCCGCCTCGGCTATCTGGCCGCCGTGTTCGCCGTCGTCATCTTCATCGGTTCGGTGCATCTGGGCTGGCACTATGCGATCGACGCCTACGCGTCGCTCGTGGCCGTCACCCTCATCTGGAAGGCCGCCGGACTGCTGGCGCGAAATGGCGCCAACGCCGTTTCCATCCCGCAGATTTCTATCGAGCCAGTGCAGCCCTGATCCGCTCTGCGTTGGCGGCGAGGACGTCAGGCTTTTCCATCTCCCCCGAATGCGGCTTCAGCGTCACGCCATCGAAGCGCGGGATGACGTGAAAATGGAGATGGAAGACGACCTGTCCGCCTGCGGGTTCGTTGAATTGCTGAACCGTCACGCCGTCGGCATCGAACGCCTTGACCACTGCACGCGACAACTTCTGGACCGTCGACATGACCGCCGACAGGCTCTCGGGTGAGACGTCGAGAATGTTGCGGGACGGCGCCTTGGGGATGACGAGGCAATGCCCGGCTCCGCGCGGCATGATGTCCAGGAAGGCAAAAGTCGCGTCATCCTCATATAGTTTCTGGGCCGGGAGTTCGCCCCGCAGAATTTTCGCGAAGATGTTGGTGTCGTCGTATTCTGGCTTCATCATTGGCTCCCTGGTGGTTGTGTGTAGTGAATAGAGAATGGGGCGAGGGAAGTGCAACCGTCAGCGGTGGCGTTGACAGGTAGACGGTCGCGAAACACTCCAGTCTTCACTCAGCCTTTGCGAAACGGGGCCCGCTCGGTCAGGTATTCACCCACTTCCGCGACGTCTTCGCGCTCGCGCTCCAGATAGTCGGCGACCGCGTTGCGCAGGCCGGGATGGGAGATCCAGTGCGCCGAGTGGGTCGTGACGGGTAGATAGCCCCGCGCCAGCTTGTGCTCGCCCTGTGCGCCCGCCTCGACGACCTTCAGCTTGCGCGCGATGGCGAAGTCGATGGCCTGGTGGTAGCAGACCTCGAAATGGAGATAGGGGTGGTGCTCGATACAGCCCCAGTTGCGACCGAAAAGCCGCTCTTCACCGATGAAGTTGATCGCGCCGGCGATGTAGCGACCATCGCGCTTCGCCATGACCAGCAGGATGTCGTCGGCCATCCGCTCGCCGATCAGCGAGAAGAACTGCCGGTTGAGATAGGGACGTCCCCATTTGCGGCTGCCCGTATCCATGTAGAAGCGGAAGAAGTCGTCCCATACCGCTTCGGTGAGATCGCGTCCCGTCAGCCAGTCGATCTCGATGCCTTCGGCCAGCGCCTCTCGCCGCTCCTTGCGCAGCGCCTTGCGCTTGCGCGAGGCGAGTGTTTCAAGGAATTCGTCATAGGATGTGTAGCCTTCGTTGACGAAATGAAACTGGGTGTCGGTGCGATGCAGGTAGCCGAGGTCTTCCAACGCCGCCGCTTCGTCCTGCGGTGCGAAGGTGACATGCACCGAGGACGTGCCGAGCCGCTCACTAAGCGTCTTCAAGCCCTCGCCGAGCGCGAGGCGGACGGGATCGGGATCGAGCCCGGCATCGACCAGCAGGCGAGGGCCGGTGGCCGGCGTGAACGGGATCGCGACCTGGAGCTTGGGATAATAGCGGCCGCCGGCACGCTCGAACGCATCGGCCCAGCCATGGTCGAAGACATATTCGCCCTGGCTGTGGGACTTCAAGTAGCAGGGGATCGCGCCGATAAGGGCGCCGTCCGCGGTTTCGAGCGCAAGATGGTGCGGCAGCCAGCCGGCGCGAGCCCCGACGCTTCCGGAGTCCTCGAGCGCGGAGAGGAAGGCGTGCGACAGGAAGGGATTGTACGGCTCGGCACTGCTGCGCGCGGCGCCGGCCAGCTTCGACCAGTCTGCCGCCGCGATGCTCGTCATCGCGTCCACGACGCGGAGGACGAACCCGGCTTCACGCTCACTCATAGACAAGACATCCCGACCCGCTCATTCACTCCTACATACGAGCCGGGATGAAGGTTGCAAGGCCGGTAGATCAGATCGGGCCGCGTCCGTCCGGATCGAAGCCTTCGAAGGTCATCTGATCGGCGTGTGCCGCCGTCAGTTCCTCGGACTTCTTGTCGCGAACCGTCCAGGTGATGACGGGCAAAGCGAGCTTTTCACGCACGAAGGCGACGAAGGCGCTCGGCAGGTCGTGGACGCCGAACGAGACGAAGTCGATCGGATGTGCCAGCATCGAGAAATGCGCCTCGAGCTCCTCGGGCTTGTTGCCGTGCGCGGTAAGGCCCACCGGAACGTCGCCCGCATCCGCGACGAGCTGGCGAATGAGCCAGTGGTCGAAGGACATGACTGCCGCCTTGCCGTCATAGGCCTTGACAAGCGAAAGGACTGCGGCCGCGAGGCCATCGTCGCGGCCTTCAGTGCCCTTGAGCTCGATGACCAGCGGCACCTGGCCGGCGACGAGCTCGAGCAGTTCCTGGAGCGTCGGGGCGTGATCGCCGGTACCGCCGATGCGCAGATCCGCCATTTCGCGCGCGGTCCGGTCGAGGACATGGCCCTCGGTGCCGGTCAGGCGCTTCAGTTCATGATCGTGAAAGACGATCGGAATGCCGTCGGACGACAGGTGGACATCGCACTCGATCGCATAGTTGCGGTCAATGGCGGCCTGGAAGGCCGAAAGCGTATTCTCCCAGAGCGTCTTGTTCAGATCATGGAAGCCGCGATGAGCGATGGGGCGGGCGGTAAGCCAGGAAATGTCGGCCATGCGGGGTCAGCCCTTCGCGATCTCGAAGACCGCCTCGACCTCGACCGCCGCATCGAGCGGCAGTCGGGCGACGCCGACGGCGGCGCGGGCGTGACGACCGACTTCACCCAGGACTTCGGCGAAAAGATCGGACGCGCCGTTTGCGACGAGGTGGTGTGCGGTGAAGTCGGGATCAGAGGCGACGAAGACCGTGATCTTGACCAGCCGAGCGATGCGCTCGAGGTCGCCGAGGGCGGCTTTGGCCTGCGCCAGGACGTTGATGGCGCAATGACGTGCGGCACCCTGTCCGGCTGCAATCTCGACCTCGCGGCCGAGGCGGCCGGTGGCCGCGAGCTTGCCGTTTTCGAACGGGAGCTGGCCCGACGTGAAGAGCAGGTCGCCGCTGACCACAAAGGGCAGGTAGTTGGCAGCGGGGGCGGCGGGAGCGGGCAGGGCGATGCCAAGCTTCTCCAGGCGGCTATTGATTGTGTCGGTCATCCTGTGATCCTTGTCGAAAGGCAGGCGGCGGCTGAATCGCCTCGCTTCTGCCACGAAAACGCATTCAGGTGCCGGCCGAACCTGCCCAGCACCCAATCGGGAGAACCGGATGTCCCTGCCACGCCTTGCGCTCCTGGCGACAGTCGCCGCGCCGTTCCTGCAAGGCCAGGCATCGGCCGCGCCGCTCCTCCCGCACCGTGCGGTGTATGACCTGGGCCTCGACGATGCAACGGACAGTTCGGGAATCACCGGGCTTTCGGGCCGCATGGTCTACGAATTCAACGGCTCGCCCTGCGAGGGCTATACGGTGACGTTCCGGTTCGTCACCCAGATCGAGGCGAACGAGACGACGCGCCTGACCGACCAGCAGACAACGACCTTCGAGGCCGGCGACGGCTCGGAATTCTCGTTCGTCACGCGATCCTTCGTCGACCAGAGCCTCGACAAGGAAACGCGCGGTTCCGCCGAGATGACGGACGCGGGAACGGATGTCTCGATCGAGATGCCGGAGCCGCAGGAATATTTGCTGGAGACGTCGCAATTCCCGACCCACCACCTTCTCGAAGTGCTCGAAAAGGCCAATGCGGGCGAGAATTTCTACGAAACGACGATCTATGACGGTTCGGAAGACGGCGACAAGCTGATGACGACCACTGTCATCCTCGGTCAGAAGACCGGGCTGGAAGAGGGCGACGCGGAGGCGAGCGCCCTCGCGCGGATTGCGGACGAGGAGTTCTGGCCGGTCGACATCGCCTATTTCGACCTGACCGACGTTTCCGGCGAAGAAACGCCGACCTATCGCATATCCATGAAGCTCTACGAGAACGGGGTCACGCGTGACCTGACCATGGATTATGGCGATTTCGCCATCACCGGGCGACTGGTCAATCTCGAACTCTTCGACGCGCCCGCCGACTGCGCCGAGTGAGGCGACTTGCAACCGCCGCGCATTGCGTCTATATGCGCGGCCATTCCACACACGGGTGATGGGTTTGGCGCCGGGAGAAATCCGGCCTCGACCTCCGGTGGCGGTTTTTCCGCCTGACACCCGTGGAGGCCAACCGGAAAAGGAAATGACGATGGCTACGCCTGATTTCAGCATGCGCCAGCTTCTTGAAGCTGGTGTTCACTTCGGCCACCAGACCCACCGCTGGAACCCGAAGATGGCGCCCTATATCTTCGGCGCCCGCAACAACATTCACATCATTGACCTGTCGCAGACGGTTCCGCTCCTCAATCAGGCGCTGAAGATCGTTTCGGACACGGTTGCCCGCGGCGGCCGCGTGCTGTTCGTCGGCACCAAGCGCCAGGCGTCGGAAATCGTCGCCGACGCGGCCGAGCGCTCTGCGCAGTATTATGTCAATTCGCGTTGGCTGGGCGGCATGCTCACCAACTGGAAGACGATCTCGAACTCGATCCAGCGCCTGCGCAAGCTCGACGAGCTGCTCGCCGGCGAGGCCCAGGGCTTCACCAAGAAGGAGCGCCTGACGCTCGACCGCGAGCGCGAGAAGCTCAACCGCGCGCTGGGCGGCATCAAGGACATGGGCTCCACGCCGGACCTGATGTTCGTGATCGACACCAACAAGGAAGCGATCGCCATCCAGGAAGCTCGCCGTCTCGGCATTCCGGTCGTCGCGATCATCGATTCGAACTGCGACCCGGACAAGGTCGACTACCCGATCCCGGGCAATGACGATGCGGCTCGCGCGATTTCGTTCTACTGCGACCTGATCGCCAAGGCCGCCATCGACGGCATTGCGCGCCAGCAGGGCGCGATGGGCATGGACGTGGGCGCTTCGGCCGAAGCGCCGGTCGAGCCGGCCCTGGACGAGACGCCCGCGGCTGAAGAAGGCAAGGCCAGCTAGGCCGTCCGCTCATTTGGACGAGGCGAACGGCGCACCTGGAACGCTCCACGGTGCGCCGCGCCATTTTATGAATTGATGAAATCGAAGAGGCGACGATGAGCATTTCTGCTGCACAGGTCAAACAGCTCCGCGACATGACGGGCGCGGGCATGATGGACTGCAAGGCGGCCCTGGCCGAAACCAATGGCGACATCGAGGCTGCCGTCGACTGGCTGCGCGCCAAGGGCATCGCCAAGGCCGACAAGAAGGCCGGCCGCACGGCTGCCGAAGGCCTGATCGGCGTTGCCGCCGACGCGACCAGCGCGGTCGTCATCGAGGTCAATTCCGAGACGGATTTCGTCGCTCGCAACGACGCGTTCCAGGACATCGTGCGCAACATTGCGGACGTCGCGCTGACGACCGATGGCTCGACCGATGCGGTGGGCGCGGCGACCTATGCGGGCGCCGAGAAGTCGGTCACCGATACGATCAAGGACGCGATCGGCACGATCGGCGAGAACATGAGCCTGCGCCGTTCGGCCAAGCTCTCGGTCTCGAGCGGCGCGGTCGCGACCTATGTGCACAATGCGGTTGCCGACAATCTCGGTAAGCTCGGCGTGCTCGTCGCCATCGAGACGACCGGCAATGCGGACGCGGCCCGGGCCTTCGCGCGCCAGGTCGCGATGCATGTCGCTGCGACCAACCCGCTCGCTCTGACGGCCGAGGAAGTCGACGCCTCCGCCGTCGAGCGTGAAAAGGCCGTCTTCTCGGAGCAGGCCCGCCAGTCGGGCAAGCCTGAGAACATCATCGAGAAGATGGTCGAAGGCCGCATGCGCAAGTTCTATGAGGAAGTCGTGCTCCTGAAGCAGGCCTTCGTCATGAACCCCGACGTGACCGTCGAGAAGGCACTTGCCGAGGCCGAGAAGGAAATCGGCGCGCCGGCCAAGCTGACCGGCTTCGTGCGCTTCGCGCTCGGCGAGGGCATCGAGAAGGAAGAAAGCGACTTTGCAGCCGAGGTTGCGGCGGTCGCCAAGAAGTAAGACGCCTTCCTGCACAGAAACGAAGGGCATCGCCGGGTGACACGGCGGTGCCCTTTCATGTATCTGACACCGGGTTTCGATCCCAATCACTGCGAGAAGAGAGTTTCATGAGCCAGGCCCCGCGATACAAGCGCATCCTTCTCAAGGCATCGGGCGAGGCCCTGATGGGATCGCAGGGCTTCGGGATCGACGTCTCCATCGTCGACCAGATCGCCGCTGACATTTCCGAGGCCCGGTCCATGGGGGTCGAGGTCGCGGTGGTGATCGGCGGCGGCAACATCTTTCGCGGTGTAGCGGTGGCGTCCAAGGGCGGGGACCGCGTGACGGGCGACCACATGGGCATGCTCGCGACGGTCATCAACTCGTTGGCGCTGCGCACCTCCCTGATCAAGCTCGGTGTCGATGCCGTCGTTCTGTCGGCAATCGCCATGCCGGAGCTTTGCGAAAGCTTTTCCCAGCGCCAGGCCACGGCCTACATGGACCAGGGCAAGGTGGTGATCTTCGCCGGCGGGACCGGCAACCCCTTCTTCACGACCGATTCCGCTGCCGCGCTGCGTGCAGCGGAGATCGGTGCGAACGCGCTTTTGAAGGGCACGCAGGTCGATGGCGTCTATTCCGCCGATCCCAAGAAGGATCCGACCGCGACGCGTTTCGACACGATCACGCATGAAGAAGTACTGGTCAAAGGCCTGGCGATCATGGATACGGCGGCGATTGCGCTTGCGCGCGAGAACCACATTCCGATAATCGTCTACTCTATTCATGAGCAGGGCGGTCTCGGCGCCATTCTGCGCGGGGAAGGGCGCTGCACGGTTGTGGCCGACGCCTGACAGGCAGCAAACCTTACGGAAAGTGACGGGCCGGCACGCCGGCCACGGGCCAGACAAAAGACGGACCGGCACGGCCGGCAGAGGAGACGAAGATGAGCGAAGGCGTTGACTTCAAGGATATGCAGCGCAGGATGGACGGCGCGATCTCGGCGTTCAAGCATGACCTGGCATCGCTGCGGACTGGCCGCGCTTCCAGCAATCTGCTCGATCCCGTGGTCGTGCAGGCCTATGGTTCACCCATGCCGATCAACCAGGTCGCGACCGTCACGGTGCCGGAATCGCGCATGCTGGCGGTTTCCGTATGGGACAAGCAGCTTGTCGGCGCGGTCGACCGCGCGATCCGCGAATCCAACCTTGGTCTCAACCCGATCGTCGACGGCAGCAATCTGCGCATCCCGCTGCCCGAGCTCAACGAAGAACGCCGCCGCGACCTCGTCAAGATCGCGCACCAGTATACCGAGCAGGCCAAGGTGGCCGCCCGCCACGTGCGCCGTGACGGCATGGAAATCGCCAAGAAGGCCGAGAAGGACGGCGCGATCAGCCAGGACGAGTCCAAGGTCCAGTCCGAGCGCGTTCAAAAACTGACGGACGAGACGATCAAGCAGATCGACGGCCTTCTGGCCGACAAGGAAGCCGAGATCATGCAGGTCTAGGACCTGCGCCCCGAAGCCTCGGGAACTGGAGAGCCGGTGACCACTCCCGCGCATATCGCGATCATCATGGACGGCAACGGCCGCTGGGCGCAGGCGCGTGGCCTGCCGCGGGCAGCCGGACATCGCGCTGGCGTCGAGGCGCTGCGCAAGACGGTTCGCAATGTTGGCGCGAGCGGCGTCAAGTGGCTGACGCTCTATGCGTTTTCCTCGGAGAACTGGTCGCGTCCGGCAGCCGAGATCAGCGACCTGATGGGGCTCTTGAAGCTCTTCATCCGCCGCGACCTCGCGGACCTTCATCGCAACGGCGTGCGCGTGCGCATGATCGGCGGGCGCGACACGCTGGAGCCGGACATCCGCCAGCTCATCACCGACGCAGAAGCGCTGACGCACGAAAATACGGCGATGAACCTCGTCATCGCCTTCAACTACGGATCGCGCGACGAGATCGTGCGCGCGGCGTGCCATCTGGCGCAACTGGCTGCCGATGGGCATCTCGATCCGCAGTCCATCACGCCCGAGATGCTGGGCGGCGCCCTCGATACCGCCGACATCCCCGATCCCGACCTCATCATCCGCACGAGCGGCGAGCAGAGGCTTTCGAACTTTCTCCTGTGGCAGGCGGCCTATTCGGAGTTCGTGTTCCTGCCCTGCTTCTGGCCGGATTTCGACCGGGCGGAACTTGACCGCGCGCTGGCCTCCTTCGCCAATCGCGAACGCCGCTTCGGCGCCGTCGAGGCGCGCGAGGCGTCATCTTGAGCGAGGCAAGCCAGACGTTTCTGACCAAGGAATTGCGGCTGCGCATTCTTTCGGCGGTCGTGATGGTCGCGGTGACGCTGATCGTGACCTGGGTCGGCGGCTTCTCCTTTCGCATGTTGTGCGCGGGCATCGGCGCAGCCGTGTTCTACGAATGGCTGAAGATGACCAAGGCGCAAACGACAGCGTCCGAGAGGCAAGTGTCGGCCCTCCTCATGACGACGGCAGGCATCATCGTCCTCACGGCGCCGGGCGGTGCGCTGAGCTTCGTGATGGTCGCAGCGCTCGTTCTCCTTGCTTTCTTCGCCGCGCCGATGCTGGGGTCGACGCGGTGGAACGCGACCGGCCTTGCCTATGCGAGCCTTGCCGCACTCTCGCTGGCGCTCCTGCGCGGCAGCGACGTCGCGGGCCTGAAGGCGGTGGTCTTCGTCTTCGTCGTGGTGTGGGCGACCGACATCATGGCGTACTTCGTCGGTCGGACCTTCGGCGGGCCGAAGCTCGCGCCGTCGATCTCGCCGGGAAAGACCTGGAGCGGGGCGGCGGGCGGTGCGGTCTTCGCGCTCGTTTTCGGAATGTTTGCCGCCTTCATGATGGAGACGCGGCTTGCGGTAGGGGCGCTGCTAGCCCTGATCCTCGCCTTGTCGATCGGATCGCAGATCGGCGATCTTTTCGAATCGTGGCTGAAGCGTCGCTTTCAGGTGAAGGATTCGAGCAAGCTCATTCCCGGCCATGGCGGCGTGATGGACCGCGTCGATGGTCTGGTTGCGGCAAGCTTGCTGCTTTACGTGGTGGGGGCCGTGCTGGCTGACGCCGACAGGCCGGCGCTGGCGTTCTTTTGACCGACGGTCTGCCGTCGGAGCCACCGAAACGCCGCGATTTGTCCGCAACGGACATGAGTTACGACTGAACCTAAAAGGGGCGATGAATTGGACTTCCTGACGGGCATATTCGGAACAGGCGGGCTCCTTCTGGGCACGCTCGTTCCCTTCATCCTGGTGCTCGCGGTCGTCGTCTTCGTCCATGAAATGGGGCACTATCTCGTCGGCCGCTGGTGCGGCATAGGCGTTGAGGCCTTCTCGATCGGGTTCGGTCCCGAGCTTTTCGGCTTCAAAGACAAGCGGGGGACGCGCTGGAAGATCTCCGCGGTGCCGCTCGGCGGTTACGTCAAGTTCGTCGGCGACATGAGCGTGACGAGCGAGCCGGATGCATCGGCAACCGCGCAACTGACCGAAGAACTGCGTCGTGTCGCGTTCCACACGCAGCCGGTCTGGAAACGGGCGGCGACGGTCGCTGCCGGGCCGATCTTCAACTTCCTTTTGACCATCGCCGTGTTCGCCGTGATGTTCGCCGCTTACGGACGCTACGTCGCCGAACCAACCGTCGCCGAAGTCCGGCCGGACACGCCGGCCGCCGAGGCGGGTTTCGAGCCGGGCGACCGTTTCGTCTCGGTCAACGGCACGCGAATCTCGACCTTCGGCGATGTCCAGCGCGTCGTCTCGGCGCGCGCCGGCGACGAACTGACCTTCGTCATGCTCCGCGAGGGGCAGGAGATCGAGCTGACGGCGACGCCGGAGCTTTCCGAGCAGACAGACGCGCTCGGCAACACGATTCGCATCGGCATCATCGGCGTCGTCAACAACGAGGAACTCGGCCAGCCTCGCCAGATTGCCTACGGGCCCGTCGAGGCGCTCGGCGAGGCGGTCACCGAAACGGGCCATATCATCGCGCGAACAGGACACTTCCTGCAGCGCTTCGCGACCGGACGCGAGGACAAGTGCCAGCTTGGCGGTCCGGTTCGAATCGCCGAGATGTCGGGGCAGGCGGCCTCGATGGGGCCGATGTGGGTGGTGCAGTTCATCGCGCTTTTGTCGGTCGGAATAGGTTTCCTCAACCTTCTGCCCATTCCCCCTCTGGACGGCGGGCATCTGGTCTTCTATGCCGCTGAAGCCGTTCGCGGACGACCGGTTTCGGAACGGGTGATGGAGGGGTTCTACAAGGTAGGGATGCTGTTCGTTCTGGGCTTCATGGCGTTCGTTTTCTGGAACGACATATTCGGCTGCTGACGGCGCAACACCCTGAAAATTCAGGCTCCATTTACCATGGATGGGAATTTGCGTGACGCGAATGCCACGCTTTCGGACTTAGTAAATGCAAATTAACCGGCAGCCTTGCGTGTAGGGAAAATCCGGTTAATACCGTATGGGGTTTTGCGGCTCAGTCCGGTCTCTTCTCGCCACGGGGACAACGAGAACAAAAGGTTTGTAAGCCAAATGAAGGCAGCTTCGAGTTTCAAAGGCGCCGCGTCGGCGATGGCACTTTCGGCCGCGATCGTCGCGTCAGGATCGGTTGCGGTTCAGCTTGCGGGGGCGGGCGCAGCATATGCAGCAGTCGTCAGCAGCATCGATGTCCGGGGGAATCAGCGCGTCAGCGACGAGACCGTAATCGGCAATCTGGGCATTCGGCCCGGGGTCCAGTTCGACAGCGCGGACATCAACGCCGCCGTCGTGCGCCTGTTCGAAACGCGACTTTTCTCGGATGTCCGCATCAACCAGTCCGGCTCGACGCTGGTGGTCGAGGTTTCCGAATACTCGATCGTCAACCAGGTCCTGTTCCAAGGCAATTCGCGCGTAAAGGACGACGCGCTTTCGGCTGCCGTGCAGCTTCGTCCGCGTGGCGCCTACTCGGCCGACACGATGAACTCCGACATCGAGGCGATCCGTCAGGCCTATGCCCGCGTCGGCCGTGACGACACCACCGTGACCGCGCAGACCGTCGATCTCGGCGACAACCGCGTCAACGTCGTCTACCAGATCCAGGAAGGCGACCGCACCAAGATCGGTTCGATCACCTTCGAGGGCAACCAGGCATTCAGCGACGGTCGCCTGCGTGACGTCGTATCGACACGCCAGTCGAATTTCCTGTCCTGGCTGACGCGCAACGACATCTATGATGCCGACCGTCTGCGCGCGGACGAAGAGGCGCTTCGCCGCTTCTACTACAATCGCGGCTATGCGGATTTCCGTGTTCTCTCGTCCGATGCGCAGTTCAACGAAGCGACGAACGAGTACTCGATCGTCTTCACGATCGACGAAGGCCAGCGCTACACGTTCGGCAATGTTGCCATCGAGAGCTCGATTCCCGGTGTGGACGCCGAAACCTACCGTCGCAGCATCGATACGCGGGAAGGCGGAATCTACAACGCCGCCGACGTCGAAAGCTCGATCGTCGGGCTGACCGAGGACGTTGCAGGTTCCGGCTATGCGTTCGCGCAGGTCACGCCGCGCGGCAACCGCAACTTCGAGACCCGCACAATCGACGTCGTCTACACGGTTGACGAAGGCCCGCGTGCCTATGTCGAGCGGATCGAAATCCGCGGCAACACCCGCACGCGCGACTACGTCATACGCCGCGAGTTCGATCTCAGCGAAGGCGATGCCTTCAACCAGATCATGGTGCAGCGGGCGCGCCGCCGCCTCGAGCGCCTCGACTTCTTCGAATCGGTCAACATCGCGACCGCGCCCGGTTCGCAGCCCGACCAGGTCGTGCTCGTGGTCGAGGTCGTCGAGAAGGCGACCGGCGAGTTCTCGATCGGTGCCGGCTATTCGACCGGCGAGACGATCAATCGGGGCTCTGGCGTCTCGGTCGAAGGCTCGGTCAGCGAGCGCAACTTCCTTGGCCGCGGCCAGTTCATCCGCGTCGCCGCTTCGGGCGGTCGCGATTCGCGCGATTACTCGCTGTCTTTTACCGAGCCCTACTTCCTCGGACGCCGCATTGCGGCCGGTTTCGACATCTTCCGCCAGACGCGAGAGTTCGACACCTATGAAAGCCAGGTCGATGGCGGCACGATCCGCTTTGGCCTGCCGATCACCGAAGCGCTGAGCACGCAGCTTGCCTACAACTACACGCGTGAATCCTATGATTATCGCGATGGCTGCCTGGATGCGGCCGGCAATTTCGATCCTTCGCTGTGCGACATCTCGCCCGTTCTGCAGAGCGCAATTGAATCGCAGAGCCCGTGGATAAAGTCGTCGGTCAGTGGTGGTCTCGTCTACAACACGATCGACAACATGCAGAACCCGCGCGACGGCTTCTATGCGTCGTTCACGACAGAAGTTGCCGGTCTTGGGGGCGATGCGAACTGGGTGAAGTTCACGACGCGCGGCAACTACTATCGCACGCTCTCCGAAGAACTCGACCTCGTCGGCGTCCTGACGGCGGGTGCAGGCCATATCGAGGGCTTCGGCGATGATGGCCTGCGCGTGTTCGACCTGTTCCGTTCCAACGACCGCATCATTCGTGGCTTCGATTTCAACGGGATCGGGCCGGTCGATACGGTGACCGGCGATCATCTGGGTGGAACGACATATTTCCACGCCTCGGCTGAAGCGCAGTTCCCGATCCCGGCTCTGCCGCAAAGCCTTGGTCTGCGCGGTGCGGTGTTTGCCGATGCTGCGTCACTGCACGGCTTCCCGGGTGGAATTGCCGGCGCGACAAATGTCGGGGGAACCGACGCAGCGCTGCGCGCCTCGGTTGGTGCGGGCATCCTCTGGGCGTCACCTTTCGGCCCGATCCGCGTGGACTACGCGGTGCCGGTCGCCAAGGAAGACACCGACGACGTCCAGAATTTCAGCTTCGGCATCTCGACCCGATTCTAAGGGGCGAGACGCTTTTCGGGGCGGGTGACGCCCCGAAAGTGCAGGCATGAATGACAGATCCGCTCTTCTTTGAGCCGGCGAGACTTTTCTCGGTTGGCGAGATTGCCGCGCTGACAGGCGCGGATCTCGCCAATGCCGCTTACGCCGAGACACCGGTGAACCGGATTGCGCCCGTGTCGGAAGCAGGCGACGGCGCCCTCGTCTTCGTCGATGGCAAGCGCAACGCGCATCATCTGACGGGACTGAAGGCAACGGCTGTGCTGTGCACCGCCGATGTCGCCGATCAGGTGCCCGCCGGCATTGCCGTTCTCGTTTCGCGCAAACCCCAGTATGCGTTCGCCACGGTCGGGCGGCTGCTTTTTCCATCGGCCGCCAAGCCAATCCCCTTGACCTCGGAAACCGGCATCTCGGATCGGGCCTTCGTCGATCCGACGGCGCATGTCGAGGACGGCGCGGTGATCGAGCCGGGCGCAGTGATTGGCGCTGGTGCGCATGTCGGCGCCGGTACGGTGGTCGCGCCCAATGCGGTCGTCGGCCGCAACTGCCGCGTTGGCCGCGATTGCTTCATCGGACCGAACGCGTCGGTGCAGTTCGCGCTCCTGGGCAATCGCGTCTTGATCTATGGCGGCGCACAGATCGGCCAGGATGGCTTCGGTTTCGTGACCGGACCGCGCGGTCCGGAGAAGATGCCGCAGATCGGTCGCGTGATCATCCAGGACGACGTCGAGATCGGCGCGAACACGACCGTGGATCGCGGAGCGATGTCGGACACGGTGATCGGCGAGGGGACCAAGATCGATAACCTCGTCCAGATCGCCCACAATGTGCGGCTGGGGCGCGGCTGCGTGATCGCCGGGCATTGCGGCCTGTCCGGCTCCGTGACGCTCGGCGACTATGTGATGCTGGGGGGGCGTGTTGGCCTTGCAGATCACGTCACGATCGGCACCGGCGCCGCGGTTGCGGCCGCCAGCGGGGTGATGCACGACATTCCGGAGGGCGGGCGCTGGGGCGGCATGCCGGCCCAGCCGATGAAAGACTTCTTCCGTGAAGTCACCTACATCCGCAAGCTCGTATCCGGCTCGCGAAAGACCAAGGAAGGCGGCGATGACTGACGCGAATTCGACCACGCTCGACACTTTGACCATTCAGGAACTGCTGAAGCTTCTGCCGCATCGCTATCCGTTCCTGCTTGTCGACAAGATCATCGAGATCAATGGCGACGAATCGGCCATCGGCCTCAAGAACGTGACGATGAACGAGCCGCATTTTACCGGCCATTTTCCCGATTTCCCGGTCATGCCCGGTGTCCTGATCATCGAGGCGATGGCGCAGACCGCTGGCGCGATCTGCATCAACAAGACCGCCGCAACCACGCCTTCGCTGGTCTATTTCATGACGATCGACGGCGCAAAGTTCCGCAAGCCGGTGGTGCCTGGCGATCGGCTTGAGATGCATGTGAAGAAGCTGAAGCAGCGTGGCAACATCTGGCGTTTCGGCTGCGAGGCCATCGTCGATGGCGCCAAGGTCGCCGAAGCCGAGATTTCCGCCATGATGTCGGCCAAGCAGGGCTGACGCCATGGCCGACGAGACCTTCATCCATCCGTCCGCGGTCGTCGAGCCTGGCGCCGCGCTGGGCATTGGCGTTCATGTCGGGCCGTTCTGCCATATCGGGCCCGATGCCGAGATCGGCGATGGGGTGCGGATGGCTGGGCACGTAACGGTGCTGGGCGCGACGACGATCGGTGCCGGCTGCCGAATCTGGCCGAATGCCGTTCTCGGCGGGCCACCGCAGAGCGTACGCCACAAGGGCGGACGCACCACGCTGACGGTGGGATCGAACTGCGAAATCCGCGAGGGCGTAACCTTCAATCTGGGCACCGATACGTCGCGCGGCGCGACGACCGTCGGCGCGAACGGCTATTTCATGGCGCAGTCCCATGTCGCGCATGACTGCATCGTCGGCGACAATGTCACCATGGCGAACTCCACGGCGCTCGGCGGGCACAGCGAGATCGGTGATTTCGTGACGATCGGCGGGCTTGCCGCCGTCCATCAGTTCGTGCGGGTCGGGCACCACGCCTTCATCGGAGGCTATGCCGCCGTCGTGGGCGACGTTATCCCTTATGGCATGGCGGTTGGCGACAGGGCGAAACTGCGCGGGCTGAACGTCATCGGCATCAAGCGCTCCGGCTATTCGCGCGCCGAATTGATGGAGATGCGCGCAGCCTACAAGATGCTGTTCGCGCCAGGGCGGACGCTTGCCGAAGCCATTCCGCTCGTAGCCGCTGAATATGGGCATGCACCCGCCGTCGCAGACATCCTCGCCTTCCTGCAGGCGCGTGGAAAGCGCTACTTCACGGTGCCGGCCCTGAGCGATCGCGGCGTCGATACCGATGACGAGGACTGATCGAGAAGGGGGGCGGATCGGCCTTATCGCTGGCAGCGGACGCCTGCCCGTCGAAATCATCGAGAGCCTCAACGCACGGGGCGTCCGGCCCTACATCATCCTGATCGAGGGCGAGGCGGAGCCTCTGCCGCTCTTTACCGGCCATGACCATGGCTGGCTGCGTGTGGAGGATTTCGGCCGGCTCGTGCCTATGCTGCACTCGGCCGGCGTCGAGCGCGTGGTCATGGCGGGCGGGGTGGCACGTCGGCCGGCGCTGAGTGCGATCCGATGGTCGTGGGCGCTGGTTGCCATGCTTCCGCGGCTCGTCCGGGCGCTCGCATCCGGCGACGACGTGCTCTTGCGGACAATCATCGGCCATCTGGAAGCACACGGCATCACGGTCGTCGGCGCGCACGAACTGGCGCCCGACCTTCTTGCAGGGGTAGGGCCGATTGCAGGCCCCAAGCCCTCGGCTGCCGACTTGCGCGATATTCGAGCTGCGGCGCAAGCAGCCCGCGCCATCGGCGCTCTCGACATCGGGCAGGCGGCAATCGCGATCGGTGGGCGGGCGGTCGCGCTCGAAGGCATCGAGGGAACCGAGGGGCTGATCGAACGCGTTGCAGGCATGCGTGGGCACGGGCGGCTTGCCGGACGAAGCGGCGGCGCGCTCGTCAAATGCGCCAAGCCAGACCAGGATCTGCGGGCTGACCTGCCGGCAGTCGGACCCGACACGGTCGATGCCGCATTTGCGGCCGGATTGAAGGGTATCGCGCTCGATGCGGAGCGGGCCTTCATTCTGGATTTCGCAACGACCGTGGCGCGCGCCGAGGCGCACGGCCTCTTCATCTATGGCCTGAAGGGTGACGATTGATGCAGGCATTGAAGATTGCCATCGTGGCCGGCGAGGAATCGGGCGATCTGCTCGGGGCCGATCTCGTCGACGCGATTGCGCGCCTGACCGGCCGGCCGATCGCGCTCGTGGGCGTCGGCGGGCGGCACCTCGAGCGGCGCGGGCTGAATTCGCTCTTTGACGGATCACAGATCGCGCTCATGGGCGTGACGGCCGTGGTCAAGGACCTGCCGCGCCTGATCGGCAGGCTCAACCAGACGGCCAAGGCGATCGCGGCCGAGCGGCCGGACTGCCTCATCACCATCGACAGCCCCGAATTCTCCCTGCGCGTTGCGCGCAAGGTGCGCGCGCTCCTGCCGTCGCTGCCGACGGTTCACTATGTGTGCCCGAGCGTGTGGGCCTGGAGGCCGGGCAGGGCAGTGGAAATGAAGCCCTATATCGACCACATCTTGTGCCTTTTGCCATTCGAGCCGAGCGAACTCGAACGGCTCGGCGGGCCTTCAGGGACGTTTGTCGGCCACCGCCTGACACAGGATGCCGGCTTGAGAAACGCGGCCGCCGCCCAGATGACAAGAGGCGATCCCGCCTGGGGCACCAAGTCGCTTCTTGTGCTTCCCGGTTCGCGCCGGGCGGAGGTTTCGAGCCTTATTGGCCCGTTCGGCGACACGGTGAAAGAACTCGTCGCACGCGGCAACCGCTTCGAGGTGGAGATTCCAACCGTCCCGAAGGTGGCGGCGCTCGTCCATGAGGCGATTGCCGATTGGCCGGTGCCGACGCGCGTGATCGAGGATGCGGAGGGCAAGTACGCAGCCTTTGCGCGCGCGGATGCGGCGCTTGCAGCTTCCGGCACTGTCTCGCTCGAACTCGCGCTCGCGCGGGTGCCGCTGGTTGCGTGCTACAAGACGGATGCGATCTGGCGCGTGCTGATGAGCTTGGTGAAGACCTGGTCGGCGTCGTTGCCAAACCTGATTGCCGACTGGCCGGTCGTGCCCGAATACTACAACGAATATGTGCGCCCGGGAAACCTGGCGCGGGCGATCGAGCAGATCTGGGCATCTACCCCGGCACGGGCGACCCAGATGCATGGCTTCGACATTGTGGCGCAGCGACTGCACACGGAGCGGCCGGCAGGTGAAATCGGGGCCGAAGCGATGTTAGCAACCATCGCGGAGCGGCACCGCCACTGGCAGTAGCCGCGCGTTTGTCGCTTCATCCCGGCGGTCAATGCGAAAATCCCCGCCGACGATCGGCGGGGCTGGTCTTACATGCCAGAAAGCATGAGCAGCTTGCGGCCGTTACACGATTGCCGCGGATCAGTCGTTCCAGACTTCCATCTCACCGACGGCGGCGGCGTCGGCGTTGAGGACGAGCTGGTCGTTCTCCCAGGTGAAATGGTCGAGCGGGATGACGACGTCCTGGTCGGCAAAGCCGCCATTGCCTTCAAAGTCGACAACCAGCGCGGAGGCGGTGCCGGCTTCGGTTCCCACGACCTCCTCGACTTCTCCAACCACCTCGCCGCCCGCATAGACGTCCCAGTCATCGATCTGGTCGACAGTCGCGTTGAAGGCGGAGACCTGCACGTTGTCTTCGATCTCGACCCACGCGGTCTGGGCGAAAGCGGACCCGGCCAGCAGCGCAGAGGAAAGAAGGGCGAGGGAAATGGTCTTGGCGAACATGGAGTTGCTCCTTCGAGTTGATATCAACTCCCAATGCGCGAGAAGCACATTGGTTCGCCGTCGACGCTGCGACAAAAAAGAAGGGCGGCCGAAGCCGCCCTCGTGCGCATCAAGACTACTGGACGATCAGGCCGACATCGCCTTCTTCAGGTTCTCGTCGACCTTGTCGAGGAAGCCGGTCGTCGACAGCCAGGGCTGGTCGGCGCCGATCAGGAGCGCGAGATCCTTGGTCATGTGGCCGGATTCGACGGTCTCGATGCAGACGCGCTCCAGCGTCTCGGCGAAGTTCTTCAACTCTTCATTGTCGTCGAGCTTGGCGCGATGCGCGAGACCGCGCGTCCAGGCGAAGATCGACGCGATCGAGTTCGTCGAGGTCTCCTGGCCCTTCTCATGCTGGCGGTAGTGGCGCGTCACGGTGCCGTGCGCGGCTTCCGCTTCCACTGTCTTGCCGTCCGGCGTCATCAGGACGGAGGTCATCAGGCCGAGCGAGCCGAAGCCCTGCGCGACGGTATCGGACTGGACGTCGCCGTCATAGTTCTTGCAGGCCCACACATAACCGCCCGACCACTTGAGCGAAGCTGCGACCATGTCGTCGATCAGGCGGTGCTCGTAGGTGATCTTCTTTTCCTTGAACTTCTCCAGGAACTCGGTCTCGTAGACCTCCTGGAAGATGTCCTTGAAGCGGCCGTCATAGGCCTTGAGGATCGTGTTCTTGGTGGACAGATAGACCGGGTAGCCGCGCAGCAGACCGTAGTTCAGCGATGCGCGGGCGAATTCGCGGATCGAATCGTCGAGGTTGTACATCGCCATCGCGACGCCCGAACCGGGCGCATCGAAAACTTCGTGCTCGATGACCTGACCGTCCTCGCCGACGAACTTGATCGTCAGCTTGCCAGCGCCGGGGAACTTGAAGTCCGTCGCGCGGTACTGGTCGCCGAAGGCATGGCGGCCGACGATGATCGGCTGGGTCCAGCCCGGGACGAGGCGCGGCACGTTCTTCATGATGATCGGCTCGCGGAAGATCGTGCCGCCGAGGATGTTGCGGATCGTTCCGTTGGGCGAGCGCCACATCTTCTTGAGCCCGAATTCCTCGACGCGGGCTTCGTCCGGGGTGATGGTGGCGCACTTGACACCGACGCCGTGCTTCTTGATCGCCTCGGCCGCGTCGATCGTCACCTGGTCGTCGGTGGCGTCGCGGTTTTCCATGCCGAGATCGTAGTATTCCAGGTCGATATCAAGGTAGGGGTGGATCAGCTTGTCCTTGATGAGGTGCCAGATGATCCGCGTCATCTCGTCGCCGTCGAGTTCGACGACCGGATTTGCCACCTTGATCTTCGCCATGAGAAATGCCTCGCTGTCTGTTGGGAGAAGGTGCGACCTGAGCCGGTCGCGCCCGGGAATTTGCGGCCCCTATAGCATTGTGTGCCCGGAAGGCAAAGCCGAACGGGCACAAGGCTTTGGCCTTGTCGCGAGGAGATGCGAATGAGCGGCGACGCGCGTTTTTTCCGGTTCGATACGGGCCAGGTTTCACTCAATGTCGCCGAGATGGGCGATCCGGCTCGCCCGCTGATCATCTGTCTGCACGGCTTTCCTGAATATTGGGCTGCATGGGAAGGCGTCATGCGAACGCTTGCCGGAGACTTCCATGTCGTTGCGCCCGACCAGCGCGGCTTCAACCTGTCCGACAAGCCGCAGGGCGTCGATGCCTACCGCTCGAAGCACGTCGTCGCGGATCTCGTCGCTCTCGCGGATCATCTGTCGCCGGATCGGCCCTTCGTGCTCGCCGGCCACGACTGGGGCGCGTCGATCGCCTACGCATACGCGTTCTCGCATCCGGATCGCCTGTCGCATCTCGTCATCGCGAACGGCGTGCACCCGGCGCTTTTCCAACGCGCAATCTCGAACGACAAGGAGCAGCGTCAGGCCAGCCAATACATGAACTGCCTGCGGGCAGATGGCGCCGAGGCGCGCATGGCCGAGGATGATTATCGGCGCACGTTCAACATGTTGTCCGGGTTTTCGAAGACGGACTGGATGTTAGGCGATGAGCGCGCGCGTTATCTTGAAGCGTGGAGCCGGCCCGGCGCGATGACCGGAATGCTCAACTGGTATCGTGCCTCGCCGATCGCGGTTCCCGGTGTCGGTGAGCCGGCGACCGCATCGCCCATCGACGACATGCCGCGCGAAGCCTTCCTCGTCCGAATGCCGCATCTTTTGCTTTGGGGCGAGGCGGACGAGGCGCTTCGGCCGGCGACGATCGAAGGTCTTGGCGACTATGCGCCTTACCTGACCGTCAGGCGGTTTGCAGACAGCGGGCACTGGATCCTGCATGAGCAGCCGCAGGCAGTGGCGAACGCCATCCGCGACTTCGTGGGCTGAGGCCTGTTCCGTTTTTTCCGTGCCTGTGCCAGTTGTCATCTTCCATTTTCAGACGGAAACGACATGGCAGGCACAGACCGCGACCGAACGCTCATCCAGGAAGGTCCTGCAATCATCCTCGTCGAGCCGCAGCTTGGCGAGAATATCGGCATGGTCGCCCGCGCCATGGCGAATTTCGGGCTCGCCGAGTTGCGCCTCGTCAACCCGCGCGATGGTTGGCCGAACGAGAAGGCACGCGCGGCCGCCAGCAAGGCAGACCATGTGATCGACAAGGTGCGCGTGTTCGACACGCTCGCCGAAGCGATCGGGGACCTCAACTACGTCCTCGCCACGACAGCGCGCGAGCGCGACGGCTTCAAGCCGGTGCGCGGACCGGTCTCGGCGGCAGGCGAACTGCGCCGAAGGTATCGCGCAGGCGAGGGGATCGGCATTCTCTTCGGGCGCGAGCGCTTCGGCCTCAACAATGAAGAGGTGGCGCTCGCCGACGAGATCGTCACTTTCCCGGTCAACCCCGCCTTCGCCTCGTTGAACATCGCGCAAGCGGTGCTCTTGATGTCGTACGAGTGGATGAAAAGCGGCTCCGAAACCGAGCAGGTGCCGTTCTCGGGTCCCGTCATCGAACAGGCGCCGAAGGCGATCTTCGCCGGCTTTTTCGATCATCTCGAATCGGCGCTCGACGCGCGCGGCTATTTTCGCCCTGCCGCCAAGAAGCCCCGCATGGTCGATGCCCTGCGCGCGGTTCTGACCCGGCCGGGCTTCAGCGTCGCCGAGATCAAGGCCCTGCGCGGCGTCCTGAATTCGCTCGACTACTATTCGCCGAAGCAGCCGCGCGGCGCCGGATATCCCGAGCGCAAGGCCGAAGCCGACGCGCAAGGGCGCGAACCTGGAGACGCGGATGGCTGACCGGCCGATCATCCTCTTCGATTCAGGGATCGGCGGCCTCACCGTCCTGCGCGAAGCACGGGTGCTGATGCCCGACCGGCGGTTCGTCTACGTCGCCGATGACGCGGCGTTTCCCTATGGTGACTGGGAGGAGGAGGCGCTCAAGGCGCGCATCGTTGAGCTGGCCGGAAAGTTCATTGCCGAACACGAACCACTGGTCTTTGCCATTCCCTGCAATACCGCTTCGACGCTGGTGCTGGAGGACCTGCGCGCTTCCTACCCCTCGACGCCTTTCGTGGGAACGGTACCCGCGATCAAGCCAGCGGCGGAGCGCACGCGATCCGGCCTGATCTCAGTGCTGGCGACGCCCGGCACGGTCAAACGCGCCTATACGCGCAACCTGATCCAGTCATTCGCGACCAAGTGCCATGTGCGGTTGGTCGGCAGCCAATCGCTGGCACGCTTCGCCGAGGCGCATATCCGTGGCGAAGCCATCGATACGGATGCCATCCGCGCCGAGATCGAGCCATGCTTCATCTCGCAGGAAGGAAGGCGCACCGACATCGTCGTTCTCGCCTGCACGCACTATCCGTTTCTGGCGAACGTGTTCCGGCGGCTTGCGCCCTGGCCGGTCGACTGGCTCGACCCGGCCGAAGCGATCGCGCGGCGAGTTCTGGCGCTTCTGGAGGACAAGCCGGCAGGCAGCGGTGGGCGAGACGTTCCCGACCATGCCATCTTCACCTCGGGCAGGACCGATTTTGCAGTCAGCCGCCTGATGCAGGGTTTCGGGCTGCAAACGGCGCTCCAGCCTTGAAGTCAGGGGTTTGCGCCCGCCATATAGGGCTTGGAATGGCGGCTGAAGCCGTGTATTGAGCCGCGTCGCCCCGCGTAACCTTTCGCGGGATAGAACAGATCACCCGGATTTTCTTATGCAAACCATCCTCATCGTCATCCATTTGCTCGTCGTTCTGGCGCTCGTGGCCGTCGTGCTGCTGCAGCGCTCCGAAGGTGGCGGCCTCGGCATTGGCGGTGGGGCCGGCGGCAATTTCGCCGCGCGCGGTACGGGCAATCCGCTGACGCGGGCTACCGGCATTCTGGCGGCGGTCTTCTTTGGCACCTCGCTCGCGCTGTCGCTGCTGGCCCGCTATGGCGAGCAGCCGACCGATTTTCTCGACCGCATTCCGGCGCAGCAGGAAGGCCAGCAAGCACCCTCCGGCTCGGGCGGCGTGCTCGACCAGCTCGGCGGCGACGACGTCCCGAGCGCGCCTGCGGCGCCCGCAGCCCCTTCGTCCGACGACGGCGCCGCACCGGCCGTGCCCGTTGCACCCGCCGAGGAGCCAGCCGCGACGACGGAACCGACAGAGCCCACGGCGCCCGCTGACGATGAGCCCGCAGCGGCGACAACCGAAGAAGCGCCGGCTGCGCCTGAAACGGATGCGGACGCGGCTCCGGCCGCACCGACCAATGAGGATCAGGTTCCGACCGGCAACTGATTCGCGTCTTGAGTTTGCTCTTCGGGCGGCTGTGTTCTTGCGACCACAGCCGCCCGATTTCGTTTGCGACGCAGCATCGAAGGCCTCGCAACTCTTGAGGATCGTGGGCCGGTTTTGATATGTGATGGCGTTCACATCGTTTCGTGGACGCATGGGCGCGTGAGGCGCCAAGGGGCTTTCCACATGATCCAGCGTCTCGCTCTGGCAATTTGCCTTGCCTGTTTCGCAACCCAGTCGTGGTCGCAGGAGCCGCCGCCGGTGTTCGTGTTTCCGCAGGAGAAGGCGCCGACCGTGGCACCGCGCCAGGTCGCGAAGCCGCAGCCGGCGCGTGTGGCCGCGCCCGCTCCTGCTCTGCCCGTTCAGGACATCGCCACCGTCCGCACTGAAGGCAATGTTGGCGAACTGAGGTCGACACGGCAGGTGTCGACCGGGTTCATGCGCCCGATGGAGACTGAACTTCTCCCCGAGACGCGCGCGCTCGACGAAGTGCTCGGCGAGCGCGAGAAGGTCCGCAAATTCACGCCGAAGCCCGAACAGATGCCGGCCGTCGTCCCATTCTCCGGTTATGAGCCGGGAACGATCGTGATCGATCCGCAGGCCCGCGTTCTTTACCTAGTCGAGGATCGACGCTCGGCGCGCCGCTACGCGATCGCCGTCGGCAAGGATGGACTGGAGTTCAAGGGCACCGCCGTCGTCGGCGACAAGCAGGAATGGCCGCGCTGGTTTCCAACGCTCGCCATGCAGGAGCGCGAGCCGGCCAAATACGGCAAGTACAAGGACGGCATGAATGGCGGGCCGGAAAATCCGCTCGGCGCGCGCGCGATCTACCTGCATCAGGACAAGGTCGATACGCATGTGCGCATCCATGGCACCAACCAGCCCGAGAGCATCGGCAGCGCCTCATCGAATGGCTGCTTCCGCATGATCAACGAGCACGTCATGGATCTCTATTCGCGGGTCAGGGTCGGCGCACAGGTCGTCGTCCTCTGAACTGATCTTCCACCCCAAAAATGCGCCGGCCGAAGATTTTTGGCTGGCGCATTTTCATTTGTGACGGTAAGCACCGACTCCCATGGCGCGATATGTATTCATCACCGGCGGCGTGGTCTCCTCCCTTGGCAAAGGCATTGCAGCAGCGGCACTCGCCGCCCTTCTGCAGGCCCGTGGTTATCGGGTGAGACTGCGCAAGCTCGATCCCTATCTCAATGTCGATCCGGGCACGATGTCGCCCTATCAGCATGGCGAGGTGTTCGTCACCGACGACGGCGCGGAGACCGATCTCGATCTCGGTCACTATGAACGCTTCACCGGGCGTTCAGCCAACCAGCAGGACAACATCACCACCGGCCGGATCTACAAGAACATCATCGAGCGCGAGCGGCGCGGCGATTATCTTGGCGCGACCGTGCAGGTCATTCCGCATGTGACCGACGAGATCAAGAATTTCGTCCTCGAAGGCAACGAGGACTACGATTTCGTCCTCTGCGAGATCGGCGGCACGGTGGGCGACATCGAGGCGATGCCTTTCCTCGAGGCGATCCGCCAACTCGGCAACGACCTGCCGCGCGGGCAGGCGGTCTATATCCACCTGACTCTGATGCCCTGGATTCCGGCGGCGGGCGAACTCAAGACCAAGCCGACCCAGCATTCCGTGAAGGAGTTGAGATCCATCGGCATCGCGCCCGACATCCTGCTCGTGCGCGCGGACAGGTCAATTCCGGCCGAGGAGCGTCGCAAGCTCTCGCTGTTTTGCAATGTGCGTGAAACGGCGGTCATCCAGGCGCTGGACGTGGCGCACATCTACGACGTGCCGATGGCCTATCACGCCGAAGGGCTTGATTCGGAAGTGCTTGCCGCTTTCGGAATCGACCCGGCGCCCAAGCCTCGCATGGAGCGCTGGCAGGAGGTCTCAAGCCGCCTGCACAATCCCGAAGGCGAAGTCACGATTGCCGTTGTCGGCAAGTATACCGGCCTCAAGGACGCCTATAAGTCGTTGATCGAGGCGCTGTCGCACGGCGGACTGGCCAATCGCGTCAAGGTGAATCTCGACTGGATCGAATCGGAGATCTTCGAGAAGGAGGATCCTGCGCCGTTCCTTGAAAAGGTGCACGGCATCCTCGTGCCTGGCGGCTTCGGCGAGCGCGGTGCGGAAGGCAAGATCCTGGCGGCCAAATTCGCCCGCGAGCGCAAGGTACCGTATTTTGGCATCTGCTTCGGCATGCAGATGGCGTGCATCGAGGCGGCGCGCTCGCTCGCCGGTATCGAGGAGGCCTCCTCGACCGAGTTCGGTCCCGCCAAGGAACCCGTCGTCGGCCTGATGACCGAATGGCTGAAGGGAAATATGCTCGAAAAGCGTCAGGCGGCTGGCGATCTGGGCGGCACGATGCGCCTTGGCGCCTACAAGGCAGCGCTGAAGGAAGGTACGCGGATCGCCGACATCTATGGTTCGACCGAGATTTCCGAGCGCCATCGCCACCGTTACGAGGTCAATGTCGACTACAAGGAACGGCTGGAGGAAAGCGGCCTTGTCTTCTCCGGCATGTCGCCGGATGGCATACTGCCCGAGACGATCGAATATGCCGACCACCCCTGGTTCATCGGCGTGCAGTATCACCCCGAACTGAAGTCGCGGCCATTCGAGCCGCACCCGCTCTTCGCCTCCTTCATCGAGGCGGCGGTCGAACAAAGCCGGCTCGTCTGAGTCGATCGGTCGCATTCACTTCACACAATGTGACAGATGTGTAACAAATTGCGGTCATGTTTGGCTGCTCTCGATGTGGAGCAGCCAATTTTTTCGCAAGGGACACATTTGCCTGCATGGTTTGGATGAAGTTCCCACGCATGATCGCGACCGCAATCGTCATTGGACTTGTCGGTTCCGCCACCTTGGCGATGCAAACCGTGCCGGAACTGATCCTCTTTCGCGAACGGCTGGTGTTGAGCGTGCTGCAACTCGACAGCGACGCCAAGCTGCACCCTTTTGACTACGCAACGCAGGACGGGCTGACGCTTCGAAGCTGGTATCGCGCCCCGGCGCCGGGACGCCCCGTCATCGTCTATTTCCCTGGCCGGATCGGCGATCTCGTGAAGAAGCCGAGCCATCTGTTCGATCTTGCCGAGGACGGCTACGGCCTGCTCCTCGCCGGCTATCGTGGCTATGGTGGCAATCCGGGCAGGCCGAGCGAAACGCATCTTTATCGGGACGCGGCGGGTCTGATTGCAAAGCTCGCGGTCGAGGACATGGCGCCTGACGGCACGATTCTCTACGGCTATTCGATGGGCACCGGCATCGCCAGCTACGCCGCCGCGCAGTCCCGGCCGCGTGCATTGATCCTCGAAGCGCCGTTCACCACCTTCGCCGACGCGGTGCGCCAGCAGGCAGGCAGGGCGCCCGTCTGGCTGGTGCGAACCCAATTCGACACGCGCTCGCGCATCAGCGAGATCGACGTGCCGATCCTGCTTCTTGCCGGGGGACAGGATGGCATCACGCCCGCGTCCTTTGCCGAAAAGCTGGCGGCACTAAACGAGAAATTCGCCTCCCTGTACATCTTCAAGGAGGCGGGCCACGACGATATGTTCGCCTATGGCGCATGGGAGAAGGTGACGGGCTTCCTCGATCAGTTCAGCCTGCCGGAGCTCTTCCCCGATCTCGTCGGCGGCACGGCGGAAGCCGCACCTTTGGAGACGCCTGCGCCTTGAGCTTGCGCCTCCCGGCTCTTTGGGGCAAACCGCCCCGATGACAAGAACGCCGCGACTTCTCGATCATTGCGTCCTGCCCGTGCCCGACCTTGAACTCGTCCGCGCGCGCTATCAGGCGCTCGGCTTCACTGTCGCTCCGCAGGGCACACATCCGTTCGGCACCATAAATGCCTGCGTCTATTTCGCGGACGACACCTTTCTGGAGCCGCTCGCGATCGGCGCTATGGCAAAGGTCGCCGATGCGATCGAGAAGCGGAACGTCTTCGTCGGGCGCGACGCGCTCTACCGGCAGTGTGCCGGCGACAATGGCTTTTCCGCGGTCGTCTTCAAGACGGACGATGCGAAGGCGGACCATGCCGGTTTCATCGAAGCGGGCGTTTCTGCCGGCCCCATCCTGGATTTCTCGCGTGCCTTCGTCGACCCGTCGGGGCGGTCCGGCACGGTCTCGTTTCGGCTCGCCTTCGCCGCGGAGCCTGCCAGCGACGCCGCCTATTTTTTCACCTGCCAGCGGATCGACGCACCAGCCGCAACGGGGCGCGCCGCGCTCGAAACGCATCGCAACGGCGTTACGGGCATTGCGGGCGTGACGATGACCGCGGCCGATCCGCTCGCATATGAAGCGTTTCTCTCCACGCTCGCCAACGGCCCTGTTGACCCGGCGAATGGCGGACTTTCCGCGCGTCTCGGCAAAGCGCGACTGGCAGTCGAGCCGGGCAATGGGGCGCTGCGCCTTTCCGCCATCCATTTCGCCGTTTCGGATATCGATGCCACGGCCGATGCCCTTGCCGCCGGGAGTGTCCGGTGCGAGCGCGAGGCCGGGCGCCTGACGGTTCGGCCAGCACCGGGACAGGGTGCAATTTTCACGTTCGAGGACAGATCATGACCCGCCCCAACGCGACCGTCTCCGTCGGCAACGTCGCCTTTGCCAACGACGCGCCCTTCGTTCTGATCGCGGGCCCGTGCCAGCTCGAAAGCCGCGACCATGCCTTCGACATGGCAGGCCGATTGAAGGAGATTGCCGACAGGCTCGGCCTCGGCCTCGTCTACAAGTCATCCTTCGACAAGGCGAACCGGACGTCACTGAAGGGAACGCGCGGCGCGGGCCTCGACGCGGCGCTGCCGGTCTTTGCGGATTTGAAGCGCGAGTTCGGCTTTCCCGTCCTCACCGACGTCCATACGGAAGAGCAGTGTGGCATCGTCGCCGACGTGGTCGACATTCTGCAGATTCCCGCCTTCCTCTCGCGGCAGACCGATCTCCTGATCGCCGCCGCCCACACGGGCAAGGTCGTCAACGTCAAGAAGGGCCAGTTCCTCGCACCCTGGGACATGAAGAACGTCGTCGCCAAAGTGACCGAATCGGGCAACCCCAATGTGCTGCTTACCGAGCGCGGCGCATCCTTCGGCTACAACACGCTCGTCTCCGACATGCGCTCACTGCCGATCATGGCCGAGACGGGTGCGCCGGTGATCTTCGACGCGACCCACTCGGTACAGCAGCCGGGCGGGCAGGGCGGATCGTCGGGCGGCGAGCGTCGCTTTGTCGAAACGCTTGCGCGTGCGGCCGTCGCGGTGGGCGTTGCAGGTGTCTTCATCGAGACCCACCAGGACCCCGACCACGCGCCCTCCGATGGGCCGAACATGGTCCCGATCGACCGCCTGGAAGCGCTTCTGGCGCGCCTGGTTGCCTTGGACCGCATCGCCAAGTCGGCGGAACATTCGCCGCACTGAACGGTTGGGTGCTCGACAGGAAACAACTCCGGGAGCACCCCAGATGAGCACCGCAACAGGCCATACCCAAGCCATTCGCGCATCGCGTGTCATCGGCACCAACGTCTACAACACCGAGGGTCAGCATATCGGCTCCATCGAGGATGTGATGCTGGACAAGACCTCCAACAACATCATGTTCGCCGTGATCGGCTTTGGCGGGTTCCTCGGCATTGGCGAGAAGTATCACGCCATCCCGTGGTCGGCCCTCGACTACGAGAAGAACCAGGAAGGTTATGTCGTGCCGTTCACGCGCGAGCAGCTTGAGGCCGCGCCCTCGCACGATATCGACGAGCTGACGGGCTCGGACGGCAAGGCCGCGCGCGATGCGTCGTACGACTATTACAAGGTTCAGCCCTACTGGTACTGACCGATAGAGATCGTCTTTGAAGGCCCCGCATTGCGGGGCCTTTTTATATGAACGGTACCGGACCCCATTCGTGCCGGTGTCCGAGCCGACAGCCGACGCCGCGTAACGTCACGCGTACGTTTTCCGCAAGCCGGCGCAACTTGTGGCCGACGCGCTTCAAGCCGCGCGGGCGGCGCGCTTTGCGGTCTTCGTCGACGGCGCTGGCCATCAACGTGGGATCGCCATGCTCGAGATCGAGCCGCCGGGCGACGAAGGGCTGAATGCACAGCGCGGGCGCGAGCTGGTAGGTCGCAAGACGGTCGAGACCACTTTCGTCAAACAAAAAGAGGTCGACGGGCCGGTCGACCCGCTCGCTGGCCGCCAGCAGCGCCAGGGCACCATCCCGGCTGACGACATAAGCGCCGGCATTGAAGTGCGGCCCGCGCAGGCGCCTGAGGCTTCTGCCTGCCGAGCTCCCTTCGATCGCCTTTTCCACGATCGTCGGGCGGGCATTGGTTTCCAGCTTGATCAGTGCCGCCTGTGGCGGGATCCAGTCAGACTGGTTCAGTATTTCGGCCGCATCCTTGCCCAGGAGCACGTCGTCCTCGAAGATGACGGCATGCGGGATGGCAAGGTCCACGATGGCTTGCCAGCACTTGCGATGGCTCAGAAAACAGGCAAGCTCGCTGACGCCGAGCTTGGCATCGGGTGTGCACCGCTCCGCAACTTCCCGAGGGGTCAGGAGCTTCGCATCGACCGCCGCCATGCGGGTAAAGGAGAGACCATGCCGGCCGAATGTGACGTTCAGATGGGCGAGCCGTTCGGGCGCGCGATCCAGATTTATGACGAACGACTTCATCGGCTCCGGTCCCTGCAAATCGGGCCGGATATATGCCTGCCTTTCGCGCCATGTCATTGCCTTTTCGCAGCCTTTCGGTAAGAAACCGGCACCATCCCCAGCCAAAGGTGCCTCTGCCATGACCGCTATCATCGACATCACGGCCCGCGAAATCCTCGACAGCCGTGGCAACCCAACCGTGGAGGTCGATGTCACGCTCGAAGACGGCGCCTTTGGTCGCGCGGCGGTCCCGTCGGGCGCCTCGACCGGCGCGCATGAGGCAGTCGAGTTGCGTGATGGCGGGTCGCGCTACCTGGGTAAGGGCGTCGAGAGCGCAGTCGAAGCCGCCAATGGCGAGATCTTCGAGGCGATCGGCGGCATGGAGGCTGAGAACCAGCTTCATATCGACCGTACCATGATCGATCTGGACGGTACGCCGAACAAGGCCCGGCTTGGTGCCAACGCGATTCTCGGGGTCTCGCTTGCCGTCGCCAAGGCCGCCGCTCAGTCGGCCGGGCTGCCGCTCTACCGCTACGTCGGAGGCACCAGCGCGCACGTGCTGCCCGTGCCGATGATGAACATCATCAATGGCGGCGCCCATGCCGACAATCCGATCGACTTCCAGGAGTTCATGATCATGCCGCTGGGCGCGGAGAGCTTCCGCGAGGGGCTGCGCTGGGGTGCGGAAATCTTCCATACGCTGAAGAAGGATTTGAAGCAGGCCGGCCACAACACCAATGTCGGGGACGAGGGAGGCTTTGCGCCGAACCTGAAGAGCGCGGAGGACGCGCTCGACTTCGTGACGAAGTCGATCGAGAAGGCCGGCTTCAAGCCGGGTGAAGAGGTAGCGCTCGCGCTCGATTGCGCGGCGACCGAGTTCTTCAAGAACGGCGTCTACGACTATGAGGGCGAGGGCACGAAGCGCGAGGGCCAAGCCCAGGCCGAATATCTCGCCAAGTTGTGCGATGCCTATCCGATCATCTCGATCGAGGACGGCATGGGCGAGGACGACTGGGACGGCTGGAAGGCGCTGACAGACCTCGTCGGCGGCAAGGTCCAACTCGTCGGCGACGATCTCTTCGTCACCAACTCCGCCCGTCTCAAGGACGGCATCCGGATGGGCGTCGCCAATTCCATCCTCGTCAAGGTCAACCAGATCGGCTCGCTGTCGGAAACGCTCGACGCGGTCGAGACGGCACACAAGGCCGGCTACACCGCCGTCATGTCGCACCGCTCGGGAGAGACCGAAGATTCGACCATCGCCGATCTCGCAGTGGCGACGAACTGCGGGCAGATCAAGACCGGCTCGCTCGCCCGCTCCGACCGGCTCGCCAAGTACAACCAGCTCCTGCGCATCGAGCAGGAGCTTGGCCGTTCGGCGCGCTATGCTGGACGCTCGATCCTACGGTCGGGACGCGGTTCGTAACCGTCCATTAAGTATGACGGGTTCACATGGTTCTATTCAAGGAATCGCCCCATGTGGACCCGTCATCACAAGCAGCGCAACACCGGCCGCCTGATCGTCCCGGTCATCGCGTCGGCCTTTCTCGCCTACTTCGGCTATCACGCTTTCCACGGCGCATATGGCATTGAAGCCAAGCATCGGCTGGAGGAGCGGGTTTCGATCCTGCAGGCCGAACTCGATCAGCTCGTCGCTGAGCGAGAGGCGCTTGAAACCAAGCTCGTTCTCATCAATGATGGCTCCATCGAGCGCGACATGCTCGACGAACAGGCGCGGCGGGCGCTTGATCTGGTGCGCGACGATGAGGTCGTCATCTATCTCGATCAGTGATTAACCTCGTTTCGGTTAATCGATCAATTCCACTGTTTTTTCAGCAACTTCGGCGAATATCCGCTATGCGAAATCGTCATAGCGGGAACGATTGCCTCATGCTAGCCTAAGGTCAATATCCGGAATGCGTGCCGCATTTCCGGTTGTCCGCAAGAGACAGGCTCTGGGAGACCCAAGGCATGGCAACAGCCGCCAAGAAGGCGTCGCGCGCAAAGTCCGACGCCAAATCCACTTCTGCGATCAAGATGCCGCCACCGGCCGAGTTTTCGAAGGAGGAGGAGCACAAGGCCTATCGCGACATGCTGCTCATCCGCCGCTTCGAGGAGAAGGCGGGCCAGCTTTACGGCATGGGCTTCATCGGCGGGTTCTGCCACCTCTATATCGGCCAGGAGGCCGTGGTCACCGGCATGCAGATGGCGCTGAAGGATGGCGACCAGGTCATCACCGGCTATCGCGACCACGGCCACATGCTGTCGACCGGCATGACCCCGCGCGGCGTCATGGCCGAACTGACCGGACGCCGCAGCGGCTATTCGCGCGGCAAGGGCGGCTCCATGCACATGTTCTCGAAAGAGAAGAACTTCTACGGCGGCCACGGCATCGTGGGCGGCCAGGTCTCGCTCGGGACCGGCCTTGCCTTCGCCAACCGCTATCGCGGCAATGACAACGTCTCGCTGGTCTATTTCGGTGACGGGGCGGCCAATCAGGGCCAGGTCTACGAGAGCTTCAACATGGCCGCGCTCTGGAAGCTGCCGTCCATCTACATCATCGAGAACAACCGCTACGCGATGGGCACTTCGGTCGCCCGCGCCTCTGCGCAGACCGATTTTTCGCAGCGCGGCGCCTCATTCAACATTCCCGGCATTCAGGTCGACGGCATGGACGTGCGTGCGGTCAAGGCTGCCGGCGACATGGCGGTCGAGTGGGCGCGCGCCGGCAACGGCCCGATCATCCTCGAAATGCAAACCTATCGCTATCGCGGCCACTCCATGTCGGACCCGGCGAAATACCGCTCGAAGGACGAAGTGCAGAAGATGCGCTCCGAGCACGACCCGATCGAGCAGGTGAAAGCGCGCCTTATGGAGAAGAAGTGGGCGAGCGAGGACGAACTCAAGGCCATCGACAAGGAGGTTCGCGAAATCGTCGCCGATTCGGCGGAGTTCGCGCAGAACGATCCGGAGCCGGATGCGTCCGAGCTCTACACCGACATTCTTCTTTGAGGAGCGCGCTCCATGCCGATTGAAATCCTGATGCCCGCGCTCTCCCCGACCATGGAAGAGGGCAACCTGGCCAAGTGGCTGAAAAATGAAGGCGACAAGGTCGTCGCCGGCGATGTCATCGCCGAGATCGAGACCGACAAGGCGACGATGGAAGTCGAGGCCGTGGACGAAGGCACGCTTGGCAAGATCCTGATCGCGGCCGGCACCGAAGGCGTGAAGGTGAATACGCCCATTGCCGTGTTGCTTGAAGAGGGCGAAAGCGCCGACGATATCGGCAAGTCGGACAAGCCCGCCAAATCGTCAGATGAGCCCGAGCAGACGGCCGACGCCGCCGGCGGCAAGGACAAGCAGGCGACCGAGGAGCCGTCGGCCAAGAAGGATGCCGCATCCGTTCCAGCCGCGCCCAAGGCGGATGTTGCCGCCGATCCGGATATTCCCGAAGGCACCGAAATGGTGCCGACCACGGTGCGCGAAGCGCTGCGCGACGCGATGGCCGAGGAAATGCGCCGTGACGAGAACGTCTTCATCATGGGCGAGGAAGTCGCCGAGTATCAGGGCGCCTACAAGATCACGCAGGGGCTTTTGCAGGAGTTTGGCGACAGGCGCGTCGTCGACACGCCGATCACGGAGCACGGCTTTGCCGGCGTTGGCGTCGGTGCGGCGATGGCGGGGCTGAAGCCCATCGTCGAGTTCATGACGTTCAACTTCGCCATGCAGGCGATCGACCATCTCGTCAATTCGGCGGCCAAGACGCTTTACATGGCCGGCGGCCAGATGGGCGCGCCGATCGTCTTTCGCGGACCGAACGGCGCGGCTGCCCGCGTCGGCGCCCAGCACTCGCAGTGCTATGCCGCCTGGTACGGTCACATTCCGGGGCTCAAGGTCGTCATGCCCTATACGGCGGCTGACGCCAAAGGCCTCCTGAAGGCTGCCATCCGCGACCCGAACCCGGTCATCTTCCTCGAGAACGAGATCCTCTACGGCCATACGTTCGACGTGCCGAAGATGGACGATTTCGTGCTGCCGATCGGCAAGGCCCGTGTCCACAAGACCGGCAAGGACGCGACCATCGTCTCCTTCGGCATTGGCGTGACCTATGCGGTCAAGGCCGCCGAGGAACTGGCGGGCGAGGGGATCGACGTCGAGATCATCGATCTGCGGACCATCCGCCCGATCGACCTCGATACGGTGGTCGAAAGCGTGAAGAAGACCAACCGCCTCGTCACGGTCGAGGAAGGCTTTCCGCAATCCTCCGTCGGATCGCACATTGCAAGCCAGGTGATGCAGCGCGCCTTCGATCATCTGGACGCGCCGATCATCACCATCGCCGGCAAGGACGTGCCGATGCCCTATGCGGCCAATCTCGAAAAGCTCGCTTTGCCGAGCGTCGCCGAGGTCGTCGAGGCCGTGAAGGCCGTCACCTACAAGGCCTGAGGGAGAGCGGACCATGCCGATCAACATCACGATGCCCGCGCTCTCGCCGACCATGGAGGAGGGCAATCTGGCCAAATGGCTGGTCAAGGAGGGCGACAAGGTGGCGCCCGGTGACGTCATCGCCGAGATCGAGACGGACAAGGCGACGATGGAAGTCGAAGCGGTCGACGAGGGTACGGTCGCCAAGATCGTCGTTCCCGCGGGGACCGAGGGCGTCAAGGTCAACGCATTGATTGCTGTTCTCGCCGAGGAAGGCGAGGATGCGAGTGCGGCCGCCAAGGCGGAAGCACCGAAGGCCGAGGCCAAGCAGGAGAAGGCGCAGCCGTCCGAGCCTGCGCCGGCCGAAAAGCCAAAGCAGCCAGAGGCAAAGTCCGAAGCACCGGCGGCATCTGACAAGTCCGCCGACGGCGCGCGCACTTTCGCTTCGCCGCTTGCGCGCCGACTCGCCAAGGACGCGGGCATCGATCTGGCGGCGGTTACCGGCTCCGGACCGCATGGCCGGGTCGTCAAGGCGGACATTGAGGCCGCGGGCAAGGGCGGCGTCGCCAAGGCTGCTCCGGCCGAAAGGGCTGCGTCTGGGGCTCCTGCATCGGTCAAGGCCATGTCGGACGAGGCGATCCTCAAGCTATTCGAGGAAGGCTCCTACGAACTCATCCCGCACGACAACATGCGCAAGACCATCGCGCGCCGCCTCGTCGAGGCGAAGTCGACGGTCCCGCATTTCTACCTGACGCTGGATTGCGAGATCGACGCGCTCTTGTCGCTACGCAAGCAGATCAACGATGCGGCTCCGGTCAAGAAGACCGAAAAGGGCGAGGCGCCGGCCTACAAGCTGTCGGTTAACGACCTCGTCATCAAGGCGATGGCCATGGCGCTCGTCGCCGTGCCCGATGCCAATGTGTCATGGTCCGAAGGCGGGATGCTGAAGCACAAGCATGCCGATGTCGGCGTTGCCGTTTCGATCCCCGGCGGGCTGATCACGCCCATCATCCGCAAGGCCGAGCAGAAGTCGCTTTCCGCCATCTCCAACGAGATGAAGGACATGGCGGCCCGCGCGCGCAACAAGAAGCTGAAGCCGGAAGAATATCAGGGCGGTACGACGGCCGTCTCCAATCTCGGCATGTTCGGCATCAAGGACTTCGCCGCCGTCATCAACCCGCCGCATGCGACCATTCTCGCGGTCGGCGCGGGCGAAGAGCGCGCAGTCGTGAAGAACGGGGAAATCATGGTCGCAAACGTCATGTCCGTGACGCTCTCGACCGACCACCGCGCGGTCGACGGCGCGTTGGGGGCGGAGCTTCTGGCGGCGTTCAAGCGCCTGATCGAGAACCCGATGGGGATGCTGGTTTAGCCTGGGATTGCCTTGATGAAGACCATTCTCTGCTATGGCGACTCCATCACCTGGGGTTCCGACGCCGAAACCGGCGGGCGGCATGCGTTCGAGGATCGCTGGCCGAACGTGCTGCAGGCAGCGCTGGGGCCCGACATCCAGGTGATTGCCGAGGGCCTGCGCGGACGCACGACGGCTTTCGACGAGCACCTGGCCGATTGCGATCGCAATGGCGCGCGCATCCTGCCGACCGTCCTCTACACCCACGCGCCGATCGACCTCGTCATCATTCTGCTCGGCTCGAACGACATGAAGCCGGCGATCGCCGGCACGGCGCTTGCCGCCATGCAGGGCATGCGCCGGCTGGTCGAACTGGTGAAGTTCAATGCCATGCGCGACGGCCAGTCGGAGCCGCCGGCGGTGCTGATCGTTGCGCCGCCGCCGCTCTGCGAGACGGCGAACACGGAATACAGCGCCATGTTCGCCGGCGGCGTCGAGCAGTCGCGGATGCTGGCGAGCTTTTATGCCGACCTTGCCGATGAATGGGGCTGCGGCTTCTTCGACGCCGGCTCGGTCGCCGAAACGACGCCGGTGGACGGCGTTCACCTCGACGCGGAAAACACGCGCGCCATCGGGCGGGGGCTGGAGCCCATCGTCCGCATGATGCTTGGAATCTAGGAGCCTGCCATGGCGGATACCGACTACGACGTCATCATCATCGGTTCGGGCCCGGGCGGCTACGTCACGGCCGTGCGGTCGGCACAGCTCGGCTTCAAGACGGCCATTGTCGAGCGCGAGCATCTGGGCGGGATCTGCCTCAACTGGGGCTGCATTCCCACCAAGGCGCTCCTGCGCTCGGCCGAGATCAAGCATTATGCCGAACATGCCAAGGATTACGGCCTGACGATCTCGGGCGAGGTGAAGGCAGACGTGAAGGCTGTCGTCGAGCGCTCGCGCGGGGTTTCGGCACGCCTCAATGGCGGCGTCGGCTTCCTGATGAAGAAGAACAAGGTCGACGTGATCTGGGGCGAGGCGAAGCTGGCCAAGGGCGGCAAGGTCGTCGTCTCCAAATCGTCCAAGAAGCCGATGGAGCCGCAGCATCCGGCGCCCAAGGGTACGAAGGGCGAGGGCACCTATTCGGCCAAGCATATCATCGTTGCGACCGGAGCGCGCCCGCGCGTGCTGCCCGGCATCGAGCCGGACGGCAAGCTGATCTGGACCTATTTCGAGGCAATGGTCCCGCAGGAAATGCCGAAATCCCTGATCGTCATGGGATCGGGCGCGATCGGTATCGAGTTCGCGTCGTTCTACCGCTCGATGGGCGCGGATGTGACCGTCGTCGAACTTCTGCCGCAGATCATGCCGGTCGAGGATGCCGAAATTTCCAAGCTGGCGCAAAAGCAGCTCGAAAAGCAGGGCATGAAGTTCCTGCTCGAAGCCAAGGTGACCAAGGTCGAGAAGTCTGGAAATTCAGTCACCGCGCATGTCGAGACCAAGGACGGGAAGACCCAGAAGATCACGGCGGACCGGCTTATCTCGGCCGTCGGCGTTCAGGGCAATATCGAGAATCTCGGCCTCGAGGAGGCCGGCGTGAAGATCGAGCGCGGTACTGTCGTGGTCGACGGCTATGGCAAGACCAATGTCGAGGGCGTCTATGCCATCGGCGATGTTGCCGGCGCTCCCATGCTCGCCCACAAGGCTGAGCACGAAGGCGTCATCTGCATCGAGAAGATTGCTGGCGCGAAGGGCGTTCACGCGCTCGACAAGGGCAAGATTCCCGGCTGCACCTATTGCCACCCGCAGGTCGCTTCCGTCGGACTGACCGAGGCGAAAGCCAAGGAGGCGGGCCGGGATATCCGCGTTGGTCGCTTTTCGTTTGCCGCCAACGGCAAGGCCATCGCGCTCGGCGAGGATCAGGGTCTGGTCAAGACGATCTTCGACAAGAAGACCGGCGAGCTTCTCGGCGCGCATATGGTCGGCGCGGAAGTGACCGAACTCATTCAGGGCTTCGTCGTTGCGATGAACCTCGAAACCACCGAGGAAGAACTGATGCATACGGTATTCCCGCACCCCACCTTGTCGGAGATGATGAAGGAGAGCGTGCTCGACGCCTATGGCCGCGCGCTCAACGCCTGACGCCATTCTCCTAAATTAGCGGATTCAAACGATTCGCCCGGAACCGCGACGCGGTTTGGGCGTTCTTCCGGCAGACTGACCGCAATAGGAGAGTGGAATGGATCTCAACGGAATGGGCCTGCTGGGCGCAATCATCGTGGGCGGCATTGCCGGCTGGCTCGCCGAACAGTTCATGAAGTCCAATATGGGCATCTTCATGAACGTTATACTCGGCATCATCGGTGCCGCGTTCTTGAACTTCTTGCTGAGCGTGCTCGGCATCTACACCGGTACGGGTATCCTGATCTACCTGATCGTCGGCTTCATCGGTGCCTGCCTGCTTATCGCCATCGCGAGGGCGATACGCCGGTAAACGTCACCCCATCCATTTTCTGCAAGGCCGCCATGCTTCATGGCGGCCTTACATTTTTGTGGCAAAATCCCTATAGATCAAGGTGACGACAACCGGCGAACACAGCACCGGAGCATTCATGGTCACCGTACTCGACACGACGCTCAACCGTCCGCGCCCGCGCCACCCGGAAAAGGCCCACCGGCCCGACCAGGAAGTGCTGCGCAAGCCCGAATGGATCAGGGTCAAGGCACCGGTGTCGAAGGGCTATCTCGAGACGCGCGAGATCGTGAAGTCGAACAGGCTCGTGACGGTCTGCGAAGAGGCGGGTTGCCCGAATATCGGCGAGTGCTGGGACAAGAAGCACGCCACATTCATGATCATGGGCGAAATCTGCACCCGCGCCTGCGCCTTCTGCAACGTCGCGACCGGCATTCCGATGCCGCTCGACCCCGAGGAGCCCGCAAGCGTCGGCCGCGCCGTGGCGCAGATGGGGCTCAACCATGTCGTCATCACCTCGGTCGACCGCGACGACCTCGCCGACGGCGGCGCGCGGCATTTCGCGGAAGTGATTCATGCTATCCGCGCGGCGGCTCCCGGCACCACGATCGAAATCCTGACGCCCGACTTCCTGCGCAAGAAGGGCGCGCTGGAAATCGTCGTCGCGGCGCGGCCGGATGTTTTCAACCACAATCTGGAGACCGTTCCGTCCAACTATCTGACGGTTCGCCCCGGCGCGCGCTACTTCCACTCGATTCGCCTGCTGCAGCAGGTCAAGGAAATCGACCCCACCATCTTCACCAAATCCGGGATCATGGTCGGTCTCGGCGAGGAGCGGAACGAAGTCCTTCAGTTGATGGACGATCTGCGCTCCGCCGACGTCGACTTCATCACCATCGGCCAGTACCTCGCGCCGTCGAAGAAGCACCACGCGGTCAAGAAGTTCGTGACGCCTGAGGAGTTCAAGTCCTTCGAGACCGTCGCCTATTCAAAGGGCTTCCTGATGGTCGCATCGAGCCCGTTGACGCGGTCTTCGCATCACGCCGGCGACGATTTCGCCCGCCTGAAGGCGGCCCGCGCCGCAAAGCTCGCTGCCGCCTGACCATGCCGAAATACGAGACCACCAGACGGGTTCACCATAGCCCCGAACAGATGTTCGCGCTTGTCGCCGATGTCGAAAAGTATCCTGAGTTCCTGCCGATGTGCGAGGCGCTGTCGGTGCGCTCGCGCAAAGAGCGCCACGGCGTCACCATGCTGGTTGCCGACATGACGGTTGGCTACAAGGCGATTCGCGAGACCTTCACCAGCAACGTGGTGCTGAAGCCAGCCGAGAGCATCATCGACGTCTCCTATGTCGACGGCCCATTCCGCTATCTCGACAATCGCTGGCGCTTCGAGGCGACGGAGGACGGCGGCGCCGCCGTCCACTTCTTCATCGACTACGAGTTCAAGAGCCGAATTCTCGGCGCGATGATGGGCGCGATGTTTGACCGCGCCTTCCGCATGTTCGCCGAAGCCTTCGAAAAGCGCGCCGACGAGATCTATTCGGTTCCTTCAGCTTAGCGCCGAAATCCCCATCACCAGCGCGGTCCGGACGGTCTCCGACCGGATATGGTCGCGCCCGCCATCTTCGAACTGGCGCTTTTCCACCCGGGTCGGGTGTCCCTTGCGGGCAATGGCAAACCAGACCAGCCCGACCGGCTTCTCCTCGCTGCCGCCATCAGGGCCGGCGACGCCCGTTACCGCGAGCGCGATCTCCGCGCGCGATTTCTTCAACGCGCCCTCGCCCATTTCGCGCGCCGTCTCGGCAGAAACCGCGCCATTCGCCTCGAGAGTCTCGGCTTTCACGCCGAGCATCTTTTGCTTGGACTCGTTTGAATAGGTCACGAAGCCGCAATCGATCATCGAAGAGGCTCCGGGAATGTCGGTCAGCAAGGCGATGATCTGCCCGCCGGTGCAGGATTCGGCCGTAGCCGCGAGAACGCCCTGGCGTTTGCAGGCATCGAGAAAGTCCTGGGCGAGTTCGGGCAGCACACTCATCATTCCGGCAGCACTCCTGGATAGGCGACGGTCGCGGTGGCGATGGCGGCGATGCCTTCGCCCCGGCCGACAAAACCGAGTTTCTCGTTCGTCGTCGCCTTGATCGAGACCCGGTCGGGCGAGATCCCGAGCATGGCGACGAGCGCATCCGTCATTGCCTGCCTAAATGGACCAATCCGAGGCGCTTCGCAAATCAGGGTGATGTCGGCATTGGCGATTCGGCCTTTTCGCGCGCGCACGATCCGCACCGCTTCTTCGACAAAGATGTGCGAGGCCGCGCCCTTCCACTGTGGATCGGATGGGGGGAAATGCGTGCCGATATCGCCGGCACCGCAGGTCGCCAGAAGCGCGTCGGTCAATGCGTGGAGGCCGACATCGGCGTCCGAATGACCCGACAGCTTCCGGTCGTGCGGAATGGCGACGCCGCACAGGACCACCGCCTCCCCCGGTTCGAAAGAGTGGACGTCGTAGCCGTTGCCGGTGCGAATATCGGGAAACATGGTTGCTTCGATCCTCAGCTTCAGGTCGGCATTTGCGATATCGCACGCCCAGGTCAGTTTGACATTGTCAGGCGAGCCCTCCACGAGCCGCACGGGAATGGCCGCCCATTCGGCGATGGCGGCGTCGTCGGTGAAGTCGTCGCGACCTTCTGATGCAGCGCGGGCATGGGCGGCATGGAAGTCCGCGAAGGGAAAGCCCTGCGGCGTTTGCGCTGCGAAGAGGCCTGCACGCTGAATGGTCCTCGCGACAAGACCGTTCGTTGCAGCTTCCTTCAGCGTGTCGGAGACGGAAACCGCGGGAAGGGTGCCCGTTTGGGCATCTATTCCCGCGATCACGCGTGAAATGAGCGCCGCATCGGCGAAGGGCCGAACGCCATCGTGGATGAGGACTGCATCAGGCGGATCGCCGGCAAGTGACTGCATCGCGTTCCAGGTCGAAGCTTGCCGTGTCGCGCCACCAGTGACCGTCCTCACGCAGTCCGCAAGTTCGCCGACCGCCTCGCGGAAGAGGCTTTCATCGTCCCGATGGATCGCGACGACCACATTCCCGACTTCAGGGTGTGCCAGAAACGTCTGAAGCGTATGGGAGAGGATGGCCTTGTCGCCGATCCGGCGATATTGCTTCGGCCCCTCATGCGGATCGCCGGCGCGTTCGCCCCGGCCAGCGGCGACGATGATGGCTGCGACTTTCGGCGTTTTCATTCTGGTCTCCGAATTGGTGAGCACACATATCAGCGCATGGCAGAAATTCCAGACTGCGTGCATGCGGCAGTTGCGGCGTTGATCGAACATGGCTATCAGTTGAGCAAGAAAATGTGGGTGCCGGGTTTTTGTGCATGACTGAACTGAGCCTTCTGGCGACACCTCTGGATATCGGCAATGTCGCTATCCCCAATCGGGTTTTCCTGGCACCGCTTTCCGGTGTCACGGACGAGCCAATGCGCCGTCGCGCTCTCGTTCACGGGGCCGGCATGGTCGTTTCCGAGATGGTGGCGAGCGGGGAGCTTGCCCGCGGCCGTGCGGAATCCGAGCGGCGCATCCGTCGACCTGATGTCCAGACCCATGTCGTCCAACTCGCCGGTCGCGACGCGCACTGGATGGCCGAGGGCGCGCGTATCGCGGCGGGCGAGGGCGCCGACATCATCGACATCAACATGGGCTGCCCGGCCAAGAAGGTCACCGGTGGCTATTGCGGCTCGGCTCTGATGCGCGAACCCGATCACGCGCTGTCGCTGATCGAGGCGGTCGTCGGTGCGGTCGACGTGCCGGTCACGGTCAAGATGCGGCTCGGCTGGGATGCGGAGAGCCTCAACGCGCCCGCCATAGCCGCGCGCGCGGTGGCGGCCGGTGTGCGGATGATCACCGTCCATGGCCGCACGCGCGAGCAATTTTATAAGGGCGAGGCGGACTGGAAGGCGATCCGCGCCGTCAAGGAAGCGATATCTGTCCCGCTCGTCGTCAATGGCGACATCGTCGATGCCGGGACGGCGCGCCGCGCGCTTGCGCTGTCCGGCGCCGACGCCGTCATGGTCGGGCGCGGCCATTATGGCGCGCCATGGGCTGGCGCGCGGATCGTCGAGGCCGCCGGCGGGCAGGCTCCACGCGACATCCCGGGCGAAGCCGGCCTGGCCGACTACGTCGTGGCACATTACGAGGACATGCTGGCGCTCTACGGCACCGGGCAGGGACTGCGTCATGCGCGCAAGCATCTCGGCTGGTATCTCGACCGCCATGCGCCGCATGCCGATCCGTCGCTGCGAACATCCATCATGACCGGGCTCGACCCACGTGACGTCATATCGAGCCTGCGCCACGCGTTCGCCGCCCCCATGCTGGCGGTGGCCGCATGAACCAGACCGCGATCAACTCCGCAGCGCTCATCCTGAACGCTATCCGCCATCCGGTCATCATGGTGGATTCGGACGGCCGCATCGTTTTTGCCAATGCCGATGCGGAGGATTTCTTTCGTTCGAGCGCATCGATGCTTTCGCGTGATCCGATCGAGCGGTTCGTGCCGTTCGGCAGTCCGCTCATCACCTTGATCAATCAGGTGCGCGAGCGCCGTGCGCCCTTCAACGAATATCGCGTCGACATTTCATCGCCGCGGCTCGGGACGGACCGTCTGGTCGACCTTCACGCCTCGCCGATCGCGGAAATCCCCGGCGCGGTCGTCGTCATGTTCCAGGAACGGTCGATGGCGGACAAGATCGATCGCCAGATGACGCATCGTGGCGCGGCGCGTTCGGTGACCGGCCTTGCCGCCATGCTGGCGCATGAGATCAAGAACCCGCTTTCGGGTATTCGCGGTGCGGCGCAACTCCTGGAAACTGCGGTGGGAGACGAGGACCGCGCGCTGACGCGTCTGATCCAGGACGAGACCGACCGCATCGTCTCGCTGGTCGATCGCATGGAGATCTTCTCCGACGAACGGCCGATCGACCGCCATCCGGTCAACATCCACGTCGTCCTCGACCATGTGAAGGCGATCGCGCGCAATGGTTTTGCGAGCCGCATCAAGATCGTCGAAGACTACGACCCTTCGCTGCCGCCGGTCTTCGCCAATCGCGACCAGTTGATCCAGGTCTTTCTAAACCTGGTGAAGAACGCCGCCGAAGCCGTTGGGAACGAACCATCAGGCGAGATCACGCTTTCGACTGCATTCCGGCCAGGCATGCGCATCGCCGTGCCGGGCACGCAGGACCGGATTTCCCTGCCGCTCGAGTTCTGCGTCCACGACAACGGTCCCGGCGTGTCGGAAGACATCCGTCCGATCCTGTTCGACCCCTTCATCTCCACCAAGCAGAACGGGTCCGGCCTCGGCCTCGCGCTGGTTGCGAAGATCGTCGGCGAGCATGGCGGCGTCATCGAGTGCGACTCGTCAGGCCGCGGCACGACGTTCCGCATTCTCATGCCGACCTGGAAGGAGCCGAGAGCCGGCGAGAGTTACGACCATCAGGAGCACACAACATGACAGTGCGCGGCAACATCCTTGTCGCCGATGACGATGCGGCGATCCGTACCGTTCTCAACCAGGCTTTGTCGCGCGTGGGACATGAGGTCCGCGTTACCTCCAACGCCTCCACCCTGTGGCGATGGATCGCAGCGGGCGAGGGCGACCTCGTCATCACCGACGTCGTGATGCCGGACGAGAATGCGTTCGACATGCTGCCGCGTATCAAGAAGGCGCGGCCGGACCTGCCGGTCGTCGTCATGAGCGCTCAGAACACGTTCATGACCGCGATCCGCGCATCGGAGACCGGCGCCTACGAATATCTGCCGAAGCCCTTCGACCTGACCGAACTCCTGCAGGTCGTCAATCGCGCGCTGGCCGAGCCGAAGCGTCCGAAAAGTGATGCCCACAGTGAGGATCAGCCCGAATCGATGCCGCTCGTCGGCCGTTCGGCCGCGATGCAGGACATCTACCGCATGCTTGCCCGCATGATGCAGACGGACCTGACCGTCATGATCTCGGGCGAATCGGGCACCGGCAAGGAACTGGTTGCCCGTGCACTGCATGAATATGGGCGCCGCCGCAAAGGCCCCTTCGTCGCCATCAACATGGCCGCGATCCCGCGTGATCTGATTGAATCGGAGCTGTTCGGGCATGAAAAGGGCGCTTTCACCGGCGCGCAGAACCGTTCTTCAGGCCGCTTTGAGCAGGCCGAGGGCGGCACGCTCTTCCTCGACGAGATCGGCGACATGCCGATGGAAGCGCAGACGCGCCTCCTGCGCGTGCTCCAGCAGGGCGAGTATACCACCGTCGGTGGTCGCACCCCGATCCGCACCGACGTGCGCATTGTCGCTGCGACCAACAAGGACCTGCGCACTCTCATCAATCAGGGGCTCTTCCGCGAGGATCTGTTCTACCGGCTGAATGTGGTGCCGCTGCGCCTGCCGCCGCTGCGCGAGCGCTCGGAAGACGTGCCGGACCTCGTCCGTCACTTCTTCAAGCAGGCGGAAAGTGAAGGCCTGCCGACAAAGCGCATCGCGCCAGCCGGCATCGACCTCATGAAGCGTTATCCCTGGCCGGGCAACGTGCGCGAACTTGAAAACCTCGTCCGCCGCCTTTCCGCGCTCTATCCCCAGGACGACATCGCCGCCGAGATCATCGAGAGCGAGCTTCAGACCGCGCAGGCCAGTGACGGGGCCGCGGTCGGCCCGAACGGCGAGCAACTGACCATTTCGCAAGCCGTCGAGCTGCATCTGCAGCGCTACTTCGCGGGCTTCGGCACCGAACTGCCGCCACCCGGCCTCTATCACCGCATCCTGACCGAGGTGGAGTATCCGCTCGTTCTGGCTTCCATAACGGCGACGCGGGGCAACCAGATCAAGGCTGCCGAACTGCTCGGGCTCAACCGCAACACGCTGCGCAAGAAGATTCGCGAACTCGGCGTCAACGTCTATCGCGGCGCCAAGGGACAAACCGGCGGCTAGCCTTCTGTCATCGCCAAAAATGTTGCACAATGGCCACAATGCGATGCATAGAGTCGTCGCTTGCGGGTACATTGAGCAGAATGACGATACAGTCCACCGCACCCGAGGGCGCATTGCTGGGAACCGAGAGCCGCGCCGTCGATGGGCGCCGGCTCGGTTTCCTGCCGGGCATCGTTGCCATCGTCTGTGCGTTGGTCTCAGCGGGCGTTTCCTTCGCGATCCTGCTCGGTCTGACCCCGGTGGCGCCGAACGCGTCCAACACCTTGATCCTGATCGGCGTCAATGGCGGCTTCATCCTGCTGCTCGTCGGCCTGATCGTCTTCGAGATATTCCGCATCTATCAGGCTCGCCGCCGGGGAAAGGCGGCCTCGCGCCTTCATGTGCGCATCGTGGCGATGTTCTCGCTCGTCGCGGCGATCCCCGCGATTCTTGTCGCCATCGTCGCTTCGGTGACGTTGGATCTGGGGCTCGACCGCTGGTTCGAACTGCGCACGCGTGCCATCGTCTCGTCGTCGCTGTCGATCGCCGAAGCCTATGTTCAGGAAAACTCGCGCAGCCTGCAGGGAACGACGCTGTCGATGGCATTCGACCTCGACCAGGCACGTTCGCTCTACAGTCTCGACCGCACGGGTTTTCGCCAGTTGATGAGCAACCACGTGCGCGGCCGCGCACTCGCTCACGCGGCATTGATTCGTTCCGACGGATCGCTCATCATCGAAGCCGAAACGCCATCCGGCATTCCGATGCCCGATGCACCGCCCGAAGCGCTGCGCGCGGCCGCAGACGGCCAACCTGTCCTGATCGAACCGCGCTTCCGCAATGTCGTCGGCGCGATCATCCGCCTGCAGCAGATCGACGACGCCTATCTGTTCACCGTGCGCGAACTCGATCCCGAGGTCATCCGGGCGCGGCAGATCGTACGCGCCAACACGGACGAGTATCGCGGCCTCGAACAGAACCGGACGACGACGCAGCTCGCTTTCGCCATCCTCTATCTGGGCGTGACGTTGATCGTGGTGCTGGCAGCGATCTGGACAGGCATCGCGGTCGCCGATCGGATCGTGCGGCCGATCCGCCAGCTCATCGGCGCGGCAGACGAAGTCGCGAGCGGCAATCTCGACGTCTCGGTGCCGGTCAAGCAGACCGATGGCGACGTGGGGGCGCTCGGCCTGACCTTCAACGAGATGATCCGGCAGCTGAAGACGCAGCGCAACCAGCTCGTGCGCGCCAAGGATGTGATGGACGAGCGACGCCGCTTCTCCGAAGCGGTGCTTGCAGGCGTTTCGGCCGGCGTCATCGGCGTCGGGCCGCGAGGTGAGATCGCGATCGTCAACCGGTCGGTGGAGAAGATGCTCTCCGTTTCGGCCAAATCGCTCATCGGCCAGCGTCTCATCGATATTTTGCCCCAGATCGGAGGCGTGCTGGAGAAGGGCCGTCAGGCGGACAGGCCCGTCTATCGCGAGCAGGTCGCCTTCTTCCGCAACGGGGCGGAACGCACCTTCAACGTGCAGATCACGACCGAACGCAGTTCCTCGCGCACGGGCGCGCGCTCCTATGTCGTGACCGTCGACGACATTACCGACCTCGTCCAGGCCCAGCGCTCGTCGGCATGGGCCGACGTAGCCCGGAGAATCGCACACGAGATCAAGAATCCTCTGACGCCGATCCAGCTTTCCGCAGAGCGTATCCGCCGCCGCTATGGCAAGGTCATCACCGAAGATCGTGAGGTCTTCGACCAATGCACGGAGACGATCATCCGCCAGGTCGGCGACATCGGTCGCATGGTCGACGAGTTCTCCTCCTTCGCGCGCATGCCCAAGCCCGACATGCAGAACGTCGACTTGCGCGAGCCGCTTCGCGAGGCGTCGTTCCTCATCGAGGTCAGCCGCGCGGATATCGAGTTCAAGCGCGATTTCGGCCCGGCACCCTTGATGGGCCGCTTCGACAGTCGTCTCCTGGCGCAGGCGTTCGGCAACATCATCAAGAACGCGTCCGAGGCGATTGAGCAGGTAAAGGACAGACCCGGTGCTATACTCGTGCGCGCGCGCCGTGCGGGCTTAAATGCCGTCGTCGAGGTGATCGACAACGGCAAGGGTCTGCCGGAGGAGAATCGCCAAAGATTGCTCGAGCCCTACATGACGACGCGGGAGAAGGGCACCGGCCTTGGCCTTGCGATCGTCAAGAAGATCGTCGAGGACCATGGCGGCACGTTGCAGCTTCTCGACGCGCCCGCCAGCTTCCACGGCGGCGTAGGCGCCCTGGTGCGGATGGTATTCCCCCTTGGGGAGAAACAAGAGGCGGCGGCATCGACCGCGCCCGAGACTGAAGAGGTAATAGATGGCGTCTGATATTCTGATTGTCGATGACGAGGAGGATATCCGTGAGCTCGTGTCCGGCATCCTCTCCGACGAAGGTCACGAGACGCGCACCGCTTTCGACAGCGACAGCGCGCTTGCCTCGATTGCCGACCGCGTGCCGCGCCTGGTCTTCCTCGACATCTGGCTGCAAGGGTCGAAGATGGACGGGCTCGAACTGCTCGATGCGATAAAGACCATGCACCCCGACCTGGCCGTTGTGATGATTTCGGGCCACGGCACGATCGAGACGGCCGTGTCGGCTATTCGCAAGGGTGCTTACGACTTCATCGAAAAGCCATTCAAGGCCGACCGCCTGGTTCTGATTGCTGAACGCGCGCTGGAGACCTCAAAGCTGCGCCGCGAAGTCTCTGATCTGAAGAAGCGTTCGGGCGACAGTTTCGATCTGATCGGAACGTCGGCCGCTATGGCGCAGCTTCGCCAGACCATCGAACGCGTTGCGCCGACGAACAGCCGCATCATGATCGTCGGACCGTCGGGGTCCGGCAAGGAACTCGTCGCACGCGCCATCCACAGCGCCTCGGCGCGCAAGAACGGCCCGTTCGTCGCGGTCAATTCCGCCGCCATCACGCCGGAGCGCATGGAGATCGAGCTCTTCGGCACGGAAGCCAACGGCGCCGAGCGCAAAGTGGGCGCGCTGGAACAGGCCCATGGCGGCATTCTCTATCTCGATGAAGTCGCCGACATGCCGCGCGAAACGCAGGCCAAGATCCTGCGTGTCCTCGTCGACCAGCAGTTCGAGCGCGTGGGCGGCACCAAGCGCGTCAAGGTCGACGTGCGCATCATCTCCTCCACAGCCTACAATCTGGAAGATCTGATCGCGCAAGGGCGCTTTCGGCAGGACCTTTATCACCGGCTCGCGGTCGTGCCGGTCATGGTGCCGCCGCTCGCCGAGCGCCGCGACGACATTCCCTTCCTCATCGACCATTTCATGCGCCAGACGGCGCAGCAAGCCGGCATCCGCATGCGACGCGTCGGCAACGATGCGATGGCCGTTCTCCAGGCCCACAACTGGCCCGGAAATCTGCGGCAGTTGAAGAACAATATCGAGCGGTTGATGATCCTGTCGCGCGACGGCGAGGAGGACAAGCCGATCACGGCAGACCTCTTGCCGTCCGAGATCGGCGACGTGATGCCGCGCACGCCCACGCAGTCGGACCAGCACATCATGGCGCTGCCCTTGCGCGAGGCGCGTGAACTGTTCGAAAAGGAATACCTTCTCGCGCAGATCAACCGCTTTGGCGGCAACATCTCTCGCACGGCGGAATTCATCGGCATGGAGCGCTCTGCGCTTCATCGAAAATTGAAATCTCTCGGCGTTTGATGCCGGTCGAACGCGGCCGGATAGGGGCAGACCGAAAATGACACGAGCGAATCGTCCATGCGTGTAATCATCTGCGGGGCGGGGCAGGTGGGCTACGGCATCGCCGAGCGCCTTTCGGCCGAGCACAACGACGTCTCGGTCATCGACACCTCGCCTGAGCTCATCCAGTCGGTGCGCGACAATCTCGACGCGCGCGGTTTCGTCGGCCACGGCGCCCATCCGGACATGCTGGCGGCCGCTGGCGCCGAAGAAGCGGACATGATCATCGCGGTGACCTTGTATGACGAGGTCAACATGACTGCGTGCCAGGTTGCCCATTCGCTGTTCAACGTTCCGACCAAGATCGCCCGCATCCGTGCGCAATCCTATCTGCAGCCGCACTACATGGACCTGTTCTCGCGCGAGCATCTGCCGATCGACGTGATCATTTCGCCCGAGCTTGAGGTTGGCGAAATGGTGCTGCGCCGCATCGCGCTGCCCGGCGCCACCGACGTTGTGCGCTTCGGCGACAACAAGATCGCCATGGTCGCGATCGAATGCATGGAAGACTGCCCGGTCATCAACACGCCGCTTTCGCAGCTGACCGATCTCTTTCCCGACCTGCCCTCGACCGTCGTCGGGGTTTCGCGCGAGGGCCGGCTTTTCATTCCGCATTCTGCCGACCAGCTCGTCGCGGGCGACCTTGCCTATGTCGTGACGACCAAGGATCAGGTCCGACGCACGCTCAGTCTTTTCGGCCATGACGAGCAGGAGGCGACGCGCATCGTCATCGCCGGCGGTGGCAATATCGGCCTGTACGTCGCCCGCACGATCGAGCTTCGCCAAAGCCGCACCAAGGTGAAGATCATCGAGGCCTCGCGGCACCGCGCAGTGGCGATCGCGGACGAGCTTCGCCGGACGGTGGTGCTGAACGGAAGCGCGCTGGATCAGAAGCTGCTGCAGGAAGCCGACATCGCCGAAGCGGACCTGATGGTGGCGGTGACCAATGACGACCAGGTCAATATTCTGTCTTCGGTGCTCGCGAAGCAACTCGGCTGCAAGTCGAACCTTGTCCTGATCAACAACCCGACCTACCACGACTTCACCGACATGCTCGGCATCGACGCGCATGTGAATCCGCGCACGGTGACGATTTCGCGCGTGCTTCAGCATGTGCGCCGCGGTCGCATCCGCGCCGTCCACTCGATCCACCGTGGCGCGGCCGAGATCATTGAGGCCGAGGCGCTCGAAACCTCGCCTTTGGTCGGCCCGGAGCTGCGCGAGCTCGAGCTTCCCGACGGGATGCGCCTTGGCGCGATCTACCGCAATGGCGAAGTGCTCAAGCCATCTGGCACAATGCGCATCAAGCCGAAGGACCGTATCGTCATGTTCGTCATGGCCAAGGCCGTGAAACAGGTCGAACAGCTCTTCCGCGTCAGTCTCGAATTCTTCTAGGAACCACCGATGCCGAAAATCGCCTATGTCAATGGACGCTATCTTCCGCACCGCGATGCCGCGGTCCACGTCGAGGATAGGGGGTATCAGTTCGCCGACGGCGTCTACGAGGTGTGCGAGGTGGCGCGTGGATACATCATCGACATGGCGCCGCATCTCGACCGGCTCGACCGTTCGCTGCGCGAACTGAAGATCGGCTGGCCGATGTCGCGCGCCTCGCTGCAGACGGTCATGCGCGAGGTCATTTCGCGCAACGGCGTCGTCAATGGTCTCGTCTACCTGCAGGTCACGCGCGGCGTCGCGCCTCGCGACCATGTGTTCCCTGCCGCACACACGCGCCCGTCCCTTGTCATTACCGCCAAGAAGGCGAGCCCTCAGGCTGCCGCCAAGCGCGCGGAAACCGGCATCAAGGTCATCACGGTGCCGGAGAACCGCTGGGAACGCGTCGACATCAAGTCCGTCGGCCTCCTGCCGAACGTGCTGGCCCGCCAGAAGGCGAAGGAGGCCGGCGCGCAGGAAGCCTGGTTCGTCGATCCCGATGGAACCGTCAAGGAAGGCGCGGCGACCAATGCTTGGATCGTCACCAAGGACGGCAAGCTCGTCACGCGCCCGGCCGAGTTCGGCATTCTCAAGGGCATTACCCGGGCGACCGTGATGCGTGTGGCCGAAACGCTCGGCCTCGAAGTCGAGGAGCGGGGCTTTACCGTCGACGAGGCGAAGGCCGCGCGCGAGGCATTCATCACGGCGGCCACGACGCTTGTCATGCCGGTGGTCGAGATCGATGGCCAGACGGTCGCCAACGGCCATCCGGGCTCGACCGCACTTTCGCTGCGCCGTGCCTTTTTTGACGTTGCGGAGAAAAGTGCAGCCTGATAACGACTTGGCGGGGCCGGGATTTTTCAAGTCGACGGGCTTTTCAGGCCAGTTGTGCGTTCGGAAAGAGCTGATTATCTTGGCACTTGAGCACTTCCGCATTCGGGTGGGCAGAGCCCGGATGCGTGGATGTTCAGCCATCAATAACGATAAGCTTCAGCGCATCGGCGAAAGAAAAAAACAATGGCGGAACGTACGCAAAACCTTCAGGACCTGTTCCTCAACTCCGTACGCAAGAGCAAGAATCCCCTTACGATCTTCCTCATCAACGGCGTCAAGCTGACGGGTGTCGTGACCTCGTTCGACAATTTTTGCGTGCTCTTGCGCCGTGACGGGCATTCGCAGCTTGTCTACAAGCACGCCATTTCGACCATCATGCCGAGCCAGCCCGTGCAGATGTTCGAAGGCGAAGAAAATGGCCGGGACGGCTGATTGACCGCACCTGAAAACGAAGGGCGCAAGCCGCGCCGCGCACATGGCCCCGTGGACGACGGGACGATGGCGGCGCCTACGCGCGCCGTGGTCATCGTACCCGTTCTGACCAAGACACAGCGCGGGCAGGAGGATGAGCGCATTGCCGCTGCCTTGATGCAGCGCAGTCCCGAGGCACGTCTCGAAGAGGCCGTGGGGCTGGCGCTCGCCATCGAGCTCGAAATCGCCGACCGCCAGATCGTGACGATTGCCGAGCCCAAACCCGCGACGCTGATCGGCAGTGGAAAGGTCGAGGAGATCGGCGAGGCCGTGAAGGCGCGCGAAGCCGACCTCGTCGTCGTCGACCATCCGCTGACGCCGGTGCAGCAGCGCAATCTCGAAAAGGCATGGAACGCCAAGGTGCTCGACCGCACCGGCATCATCCTCGAAATCTTCGGTCGGCGCGCGCGCACCAAGGAAGGCGTGCTGCAGGTCGATCTTGCCCATCTCAATTACCAGCGCGGCCGGCTCGTGCGGTCCTGGACCCACCTCGAGCGCCAGCGCGGCGGTGCCGGCTTTCTCGGCGGACCGGGCGAAACCCAGATCGAAGCCGACCGGCGGATGCTGCAGGAAAAGATTACGCGGCTGAAGCGCGAGCTCGAAACCGTGCGCAGGACGCGCGATCTCCACCGCGCAAAGCGCCGCAAGGTGCCATATCCGATCGTCGCCATCGTCGGCTATACCAATGCCGGCAAGTCGACGCTGTTCAATCGGCTGACCGGCTCCGAGGTGCTGGCCGAAGACATGCTCTTCGCCACGCTCGACCCGACGCTGCGCCGCGTGCGCCTGCCGCATGGCAGCGTCGTCATTCTCTCCGATACGGTGGGCTTCATTTCTGACCTTCCGACCCATCTCGTCGCCGCGTTCCGCGCGACGCTGGAAGAGGTGGTCGAGGCCGATCTCGTGCTCCATGTGCGAGACGTCTCCGATCCGGACACGGCCGCGCAAGCCGCCGATGTCATACGCATTCTTGCCGATCTCGGCGTCGAGGCCGGTGACAGCCGCCATGTTCTCGAAGTCTGGAACAAGATCGACCGGCTGGACGAACAGGCGCGCCAGAACCTGCCGCCCGAACAGGTCGACGAGGGACCGATCCTGATCTCGGCGATAACGGGCGAGGGGGTGGACCATTTGCTCGACGTCGTCGAGGCGCGGATTGCCGGCACGCTCGACGAGGCTGAGTTCGTGTTCGGTCCACAGGATGGACCTGCCATCGACTGGGTCTACCGCAACGGTGCGGTCATCGCCCGCGAGGACCGCGAGGACGGCACGGTCGCGCTCGTTGTGCGCGCTCCTTCGGCGATCATCACTGAGGTCGCCAAGCGCCGAAAGTCAGCGAAAGAATAGTTCAGGCGCGCTTTGCGGCCTGCCAGTGGTCTTCCATCTCGTCGAGGCTCGCCTCGTCGAGACTGCGACCATTCGCGTTGAGCGCGCGCTCGACATGGTGAAATCGCTTGCGGAACTTGTCGTTCGTCCCGCGCAGCGCATCCTCCGCGTCGATGCCGAGATGGCGGCCGAGATTGACGAGCGCGAAAAGCACGTCGCCGAATTCGTCCTTGATTGCCGTTGTCTCTCCAGCGTCGAGTGCCATCCGAAGCTCGCCGACCTCCTCCGAGATCTTGTCGAGGATCGGCCCCGGCTCCTTCCAGTCGAAACCGACCTTCGCCGCGCGCTGCTGAAGCTTCAGCGCCCGCGTCAGCGCGGCATGGCTGACGGGCACGTCGTCGAGATAGCCATGCTCGGCAACCGTGATGCCGCGCGCCTCCCGCTCGGCCTTCTTTTCCGCGCGCTCCTCGGACTTGATCTTCTCCCACATGCCCTTGGCCAGTTTCGCGCCAGGAACGGCTTGCGGGCCAAATACATGCGGGTGACGGCGGATCATCTTGGTCGTGATCGCCTCCACCACGTCGGCGAATGCGAACGCACCCTGTTCTTCCGCCATGCGCGAATGGAACACGACCTGCAGCAGGAGATCACCGAGTTCGTCGCGCAGGTCGGCAAGGTCCCCGCGCTCGATCGCATCGGCCACCTCATAGGCTTCCTCGATCGTGTATGGCGCGATCGACGCGAAATCTTGCTCGACGTCCCATGGACAGCCGGTTTGCGGGTCGCGCAGCGCGGTCATGATCTCGATCAGGCGGGAAATATCTCGGGACGGCTGCATGGCGTGTCGGTCTCCTGGAGACAGTCTGATAGCGCATGTGCCGCCCACGAAAAAGGCCGCAGTCGCGCTTGGCGGCTGCGGCCTGGAATTCGACCTGCGACGCCTTACTTCAGGCGGCCGCTGGCATGGGCAAGCATGGTGTAGACCTTGCCGGTGTCCGACGTCAGATAGGTCTGCGACATCATGTTGTCGCGGTCGTTCTTGGCGACGTCTGCGAGCAGCTTCTCGAAATCCTGGCAATAGCGATCTACGGCGCCACGGAACTCGCCATCGTTCTGATACTTGCGGCGGATGTCGTCGAAGGTCTGTTGGCCTTTCAGCGTGTAGAGGCGCCGCGTGAAGACGTTGCGCTCACCCTTGCGATAGCGCTCCCACAGCTCGACGGATGCCTCATGGTCGATCGCCCGTGCGATGTCGACCGACAGCGAGTTGAGCGATTCGACCATCTGCAGAGGCGAACGCTGCGGCTGGACCGGCTTCGGCGCAGGCGCCTCTTCCTTCGAAGCGCCGCGAAGGAGCGCGCCGACCCAGCTGCCGCCGGCCTGCTGGCCCTGCGGAGCCGGCTCGGCGAGCGAGCCACGCAGTTGCGTTGGGGCCTGCGGCGCAGCGACGGGGGCTGCCGGACGCGGGGCAGGAGCCCCCTGGCGCTCGATGCGGGCCGGGGAGACGTCAAAGGTGCGGCCGGACTTGGAGACGATCTCGGACAGTTCCTTCAGGGCCTTGATCTGCTCGGAAACCGCCTTGCGCATGGCGCTGGTCGACTCCTTCGTCTCCTCGGGAAGTTGCATCACGCCCTTCTTCAGTTCCGCCCGTGTCTGGTCGAGTTCGGTACGGATCGTTCCGGCGGTCTTGCGGATTTCGTCGGTCGCATCGGCGAAGCGCTTGGTCGCGCTTTCGACGACCTCGGAGATTGCCGTGCGCATCTGTTCCGTCGACGTCTTCGTCCGTCCCTCGGCGCCCTCAAGCGCTTTGCCGATGACGCCCTCGAACGAACGCATCACGCGCTCGATCTCCTCCGACTTCTTGACGAGGCCGGCGGCAAGCGTCTCCAGTGCCGTCTGGCGATCGTCGAGAGAGGTCGCAAGCGTCGCCTGCGCCGAGTTCAAGAGCTCGCGCGCATTGTTCAGCATCTTGCCATGGTCCTCGAAGCGCGAGGCGATGCCTGCAACGTCGCGCAGCGTCGTGGACGAAACCTCCGACAGCTTGCCGGCCTGCGCCTCGATGATGCGGGCCGACGAGGCAAAGGAACGGGCGGCCTTTTCGGTCGTCTCGGCAAATTGCTCCGTAGTGCCGGCAAGCTTCTCGTCGACGCCGCCGAGATTGGCCGAGGCCGTCTCGACCAGCTCGCCGAGACGGGCATTGGACGCGGACAGCCGGCCGATCAGCCCGTCGACGCCGCGCGCAAGATCGCCCTGGACGCGTTCGACGGCAGAGACCGTCTCGTTCGTCTTGGCGTCGAGGGCGGATACCAGAGCGCTGTTGCCGGCCTGGAGCCGCTCGGCAGCAGCCTGCGTGATCTCTTCGAGATTGCGCTGGAGGTCCGTGCTGCTCTCAGTGAAACGGTCGACCAGAGGACGAGCCGTCTCGTCGAGGATGCGCGCAATCTCGGCGGAGCGCGCAGCAAGCATCGCGTTGAGCTGACGGGTCTTCTCGTCGAGCTTGTCGGATGCACCTTCGGTGCTCTCGTCGATGTGGCGGTTCATCGCCGCGAACGTCTCGGCAATCGCGTTGGCGCGTTCGATGAGTTCGGATTCGACGCGCGCCACCTGCTCCTGCAAGCGGTTGCCGACATTGGCGGCGCCGTGCGTCAGGCGTTCCTCGGCGGAAGCGACCTGGCTTTCGATCCGCGACGCCAAGAGGCTGGTGCGGTCGGCCAGCGCCTGGTCGGCTGCGGCCAGCGCTTCGGCGATCGCCGCCGCGCGAGCGTCGAGCTCGGCGGAAGTCTGGTGCGTGCGCGCCATGATCCGCTGCTCGGCCATGTCGAAGGTGCGCGCGAGTTCGTTGGCGCGCTCCTGCAGGCGCTCGTCCGAACCATCGAGGACGCCTGCAATCTCGCCGGCGCGCGCCGATAATGCGGCCTGCGTCTCGTCGAGGCGTATGACGATCTGGCGGTCGGCATCGGCGAAGACGTTCGACAGGTCGCCAGCGCGTGCCGTGAGCGTGTTCGCGGCTGCATCGGTGCGCGAGAGAAGGGCGTTGCCGGCCTCATCGAACCGGCCGACGACTTCATCCGCACGACCTTCGAGGATGCGAGCGGCATCTTCCGTCCGGTTGGCCAGCGACTGGCCCGCGTCGTCGAAGCGCGACACGACTTCGTCGGCGCGCGAGAGAAGGCTGACGCGAATCTCGTCAGCCTTGCCGGCCAGATTTCGGTCGGCCTCTTCGACGATCTGCGCGAAATCGCCCGCGCGCGCCGCAAGCGACTGCGCGGCGTCGTCGACGCGCGACGACAGGCTGCGCTCGGCGGTCTCGAAGGCGGCGACAATTTCGCCGGCCTTGGCGCCGAGTGCAGCCGCGCGGTCTTCGGCGCGGCTTGCAAGCGATTCGTCGGCCTCGGCGAAACGGTCGACCATCTCGGCCGCACGGGAAAACAGCGTCTGCGTGCGCTCGTCGAACCTGTCTGCCAGCGTGCGGTCCGTGTCCTCGAAGCGCGAAGCAATCTCGTCGGCCCGGGCCGCCATGAAGGTCGCGCGCTCCTCGATCCGGCCGGCGATCTGACGGTCGCTCTCATCGAGGCGGGTCGAGATCTCGACGGCCTTTGCGCCCAGCGTCGCTGCCGTGCGCTCGACCCGGTCGGCGATCTTCTGGTCGACGTCGACGAAGGCCTGTCCGGCCTGTTCGCCCATCGCCGCGGTTGCCTCCAGCACCTTGTCGCGCAGCGAGCCGGCAACGACCACGGCGCTGCTTTCGAGCGCTCCGCGAACATTGTCGACGCCAATCCTCAGCGCGCGTTCCATTGTCTGGGTGCGCTCCTCGATAACGCCCGTCTGACGGCCGAACGCATCTTCGATGCGCGCGATGTCGCTGGCAACGGCGTCGGTGATCAGCGAGCGGCGTTCGCCAAGTGCCTCGATATGATGCGTGAAGGCCTGCTCGACCTTGTCCATGTCGATGTTGATCGCAGCCGCGAGTTCGTTCTGCTTTTCTGCGAAGAGGTCGATCTGGCGCAAGAACGTCTCGTCGATCCGGCCCATGTCGGCGGCAATCGCCCCGGTCAGTTCTTCCTGGCGCGCGGCGAGGGTCGCGATGTGACGGGCGAAGACTTCCTCGACCTTCTGCGCATCACCGGCGATCGCGCCGGACAGTTCCGACTGGCGGTCGCCGAGCTGGCGCGCAAGCTGGCCGAACAGTTCGCCGAAGCGCTCAGCGCCGCGATGAACCGCGTTCTCCATTTCGGACTGGCGAAGCGCGATGGCCTCGACCTGTCGTGCAAACGCCTCGTCGACGCGAGCGACGTCGCTCTCGATTCGCGAACCGAATTCGCTCTGACGCGCCGTGAGGGCGTCGAACTGGCGGTCGAAGGCCGACGAAAAGCGCTCCATGTCGGCGTCAATCGCCGCAGAAAGACCGGTCTGGCGTTCAGCGAGGCGTTCGATCTGGCGATCGAAGGCCGTGTCGATACGCGAGACTTCGCCCCCGATCCGGTCGCCGAGTTCGCTCTGACGGGCGGCGAGTGCCTCGTGCTGGCGCTCGAAGAGGCCCGAAATCCGCTCCATATCCTGATCGACGGTCGCGGAAAGCTCGGTCTGACGCTCGGCCAGACGCGTGATCTGCCGGTCGAAAGCCGTGTCGATGTTCGAGACTTCCGCACCGATCGCCTGCTGCAACTCTCCCTGTCGTGCACTGAGCGCGTCGATGCCGCGAAGGATGAGATCGTCCATGCGATCCGCGTCGGCCGCGATGGCTGCGGACAGTTCCGCCTGGCGCTCGGCCATTCGGTCGATCTGGTTGGCGAAGGCGTCCTCGACGCGCGCAGTGCCGGAAGACAGCGCCGTCGTCAGGTCGGATTCGCGCTCGGCGATCGTGCGGACATGCTGTGAGACGGTATCGTCGAGACCGCGACGCGTCGCTTCGAGCAGGTCCATGTCCTCCTTCAGCGCGATGGCGAGCCGTTCGCGGCCTTCCGTCAGGCCGGAGATCTGTTGCTCGATCGCGACATCCATATCGCGCTGCGTGTCGGCGAGGCGCACGATGTCGTCGTTGAGCGCGTTGGTGAGGAGCGAACGCCCCTCCGCCATGCGTTCGACATGGCTGGTGATGGCATGGTCCATCGCCTGGCGTGTTTCGGCAAGGCGCTGGAGATCGTCGTCGAGCGCCGCGCTGATCACGTTGCGGCTCTCGCCAAGCTTGACGGTGAAGTCCGCGGTGCGCTCTTCCAGCATCGAGGAAGTCGAGGCGACGAGGTCGGTGAAATCGGCGCCGATACGAGCCTTCGTCTCGTCGAGCAGCACGTTGACCTGCTGCTTGCCGTCCGTGAAGGTCTGCGCGATCTCCTTGGTGCGGTCGATCAGCGTGTCGTTGATCTGCTTTGCGCGGGCCTCGAGCGCGGCGTTGAGCTTCTCCGTGCCGGTGTCGAGCGCCTGGGCGCGCGTCTCGAACTGGGAAAGAAGCGACTGGCCACGTTCCTCGAGCGTGCGCTCGATGTCGCGAAGGCGCGTGTCGAACTCGTCGGAGAGCGAGCGGGCCGAGCTGCCGAGAAGCGAGATCATTCCGGTCGTGCGATCGTCGAGCATCTGTGACAGCGCGCGCGTGGCGTGGTCGGTCGCATCCGTCAGCGAGGCGATACGCGTGTCGAGGAGGTTCGCCACCGCGTCGCCGGAGGTCGAGATGCGGTCCGAAATCGTGTCGATGCGCAGGTCGAGCGCGTCGCTCAGCGAGGAGCCGCTCTGGTTCATGCGTTCGATCAGCGAAGCGCCGCTGTCGGCGATGGTGCCGGAGAGCCTGCCGGATACATCGACGATGTTCTGGCGGATGACGTCGCTGGCGGCGGACAGTTCGTCCTTCAGCGTCTCATGCGCACCGGCAATGGAGGCGCGAACGCGCTCGGCATGGCTGACGACGGCTTCCCGCTCGCTGCCGAGCCCGTCGACGAGCGCGCGGATGCGCGTCTCGTTTTCAGAATAGGCGCGTTCGAGTTCATTGACCTCTGTGTGGACGAGGGTTTCCAATTCGACGGCGCGCGCAAGCGTGCGCTCGATGCCTTCACCCATGGCCTGGACTTCGCGGCGCACCGCCTGGCCGACCATCATGACGCGGTCCGTCGCGATATGTTCGGGCTCGGCGAGGCGGAAGGCAACTTCCGTCATGGATTGCGCCGCATAGCGCATTTCCTGCGCGCGGCGGATCATCACCGCGAAACCCCAGAAAAGGATGATGGGAACGACGATGCCGAGCGCGAGACCGAGCGCATAGGGCGCGGCGATGAGTCCTGCGAGCGATCCGATCTGCCAGATCTGCGGCGAGAAGAGGAGGTGACCGACGAGCAGGCCCGATGCGGCCCAGACGACGGACAGGAGTGCGACCACCCAGTAGACCGTGCTCGGGACCGGCTTGGAGATGCTTTGTACGAAGGACTTGTAGTCCTTCTGACGGTCGTCGTTGGCGGCCGCGAAAGCGGAGGGGCGGCTGGAGCCCTGCGGTTCGACGGGCTGGAGGTCTGCAATGCGGGTCGGGCCGTCATTTGCGGCCTTTGCCACCGCTGCCGGCGCGGCGGCAGCGGCAGCCGGCGCAACGGTTTCGCCGGGCGACGCATCGTCTGCGCTCGATTCGATCTCGCGATTCTCCATCGCAAGTTCTTCAGCGGCCTGCGATATCTGCGCCTCGAAATCCTCCATCGAAGCGGCGATGTCGAGATTCTGCTCTTCCGGCGCGGCAGCCTCGTCATCGTCCATGACGAGTTCGATATCCAGAGCCTCTTCCAGCTCCTTTTCGATATCGGTGTCGAGTTCCTTGTTGGTCGCCGGTTTCATCGCCATGCCGCTCTACCCTATACTATCGCAGCGGGTCACCGTATTCGGCTTGAAACCACCCGCCAGTTGAGGCCCAATTCGCCCATTTCGTATCGTATCGGCACAAGGCCGGGATGGGAACTCGCAATTCCGGCCATGTGTAAAACTTTAAACATAAGGTTAACGCTACTCAATGCAGATGAAAGAATCCTTGGCGCGGCGCCGCGAATGCGACCGGCCGCGTTAACCGACCCTCCATTGACGGCACACAGCATCCCGAAATGACACACTTGAACGATACGCAAACCGCATTGATCGACGAGGCGCACCTCGACCGGCAGACCATGGGCGACGTGCGCCTTGCGGACGAACTCCTCAGCATGTTCGTGCTGCAACTTGAAGCGGCGTCGCGCGAAATCGGCGGCGCATCGCCTGAAAGGCGAATTGCGCTTGCCCATTCGCTCAAGGGAACGGCGCGCTCGCTCGGCATCAAGGCAGTTGCCGACTGCGCACTGGATCTCGAGACATCGCTGCCCGATCCGACGGCGGTCGAACGCCTGTCGCGCCTGACCACGTGCCTCAGGAACGAGGTCGACGGCCGACGGCCGCAGCCGGGTTGACACCCGGTCTCCAGCCATTATGTCATCGCCGCAACCAGCGCCCGCCAAGGATGCGCTACCTTCCGACAGGTTTTTCAATGACCAAGCTCACCTTTGTCGCCTTCGACGGCACCCGCTTCGATGTCGAAGCGGAGAATGGCTCGACCGTGATGGAAAATGCCATCAAGGCCGGCGTTCCGGGCATCGAGGCCGAATGCGGAGGCGCCTGCGCCTGCGCGACATGCCATGTCTATGTCGACGAGGAATGGTCACCGGCCGTCGGCGAACCCCAGGCGATGGAAGAGGACATGCTGGACTTCGCGTATGACGTGCGCCCGACCTCGCGCCTGTCGTGCCAGATCCGCGTTTCCGATGCGCTCGACGGCCTCACCGTCCACATTCCCGAACGTCAGGGCTGACGTCCGGCCTCGATCTGCTGCAGGCGGTATTCCAAAAGACGCAGCATCCGGCTTTCGAAATTGATGCTTTCGACATTGTCGTATCGTGCCTGCTCGGCGTCATGTTCGGCCAGCAGACGCTTGCTGATGCCCTCCGCCTGTGCCGCGGCGTCCTGGCAGGAGGCCGCGTTGCGCACGCCGAGTAGCGTCGTTTCCATGCGTTGCGCGTAGGTGCGGGCGATCACGATGTGCCCTTCCTCGTGCCGCTTGATGTCGGCCGACAGCGTATCCCACATCAACGCCGTATCCACTTCTGCCGCGCGGCGATGGCGCCAGCGCGGCAGGTGAACCTCGGCCGAAACGCGCACGTCCGCTTCAGTCACACTGCATCGGGTTGCGCCTTCCTGATAGCCAATGCGCGTCTTGAATTCCATACGCGTAGCGCCCGGATGCCTGTTGCCGGTCGAGCCGAGCTGTGGGCCGCGACGCTGCAATTCGGTCTCGATCTCGCTCAGTGTCTTCCCGCCAATGGAAAAGTAGCTGTATGAGCGCGACACCTGCGCTGCGTCGGCCGCGAGCGTGGTCGCAAGAATGGCGATACCGCCCGCCAGCATGTGCTTCATGGTTGTCTCCTTGGGCTATTCAAGCGGTTCGCGCGGGCATGGTGCAATGATCGGTGCGCAAATTCACCTTCACGATTGCACGCAAAGCTGAAGAATTGCTGCCCAAGGCACGAAATTCGTTGATTTGCCGCCGTCCGCCGTTCCATAGCGGTGCGATGTTGATCGATCCCTTCTCAGAACGCACGTGGCCGCTGGCCAATGGCCGCTCGTTGACGCTCGGCCCGCGCGCGGTCCTCATGGGCATCTTGAACGTGACGCCGGACTCGTTTTCCGACGGGGGGCGCTTCCACTCGCTTGACTGCGCATTGCGCCAGGCCGAGGAAATGGCGACTGACGGAGCGATCATCATCGACATTGGCGGAGAATCCACCCGCCCCGGCGCCGAGCCGGTGTCGGCAGCCGAAGAGCAAAGCCGCGTTCTTCCGGTCGTCGAGGCGCTGTCGCGACGTGGCGACATGATCCTCTCCATCGACACATACCGCGCCGAAACCGCGCGTCTTGCCGTCGCGGCGGGCGCCCACATCGTCAACGACGTCTGGGGCCTCCAGAAGGAGAGGGGTGTGGCCAAGGTAGCCGCGGCGACCGGTGCCGGCCTCGTCATCATGCATACGGGGCGCGAACGCGAAAAACTGGGCGACCCGATGGAAGACCAGTTCCATTTCCTCGGACGCTCTCTCAAAATCGCAGCCGAATCCGGCGTCGCGAATGATCGGATCGTCCTTGATCCAGGCTTTGGATTCGCAAAGAATGCAAATGAAAACCTAAGCTTGATCGCGCGTTTTGCGGAATTGCACGAGCTCGGGCATCCTTGGCTCGTCGGCACCTCGCGCAAGCGCTTTCTCGGTGAGATCATCGGCCGCGAGGCGGGGCAACGCGACGTCGGTACGGCGGCAACGAGCGTCGCATTGCGACTTGCCGGTGCCGCCATTTTTCGTGTTCATGATGTTGCGACCAATGCCGACGCGTTAAAGGTCGCCGACGCCATTCTGGCGCAGCACGCCTGACGGGAGTTACCTTCGACAATGTATACGATCCGACTGAAGAACTGCGCGTTCTTCGCCCGACATGGCGTCTTCGTCGAAGAAGAAACGCTGGGGCAGCGCTTCTATATCGATGCGGAACTGACGATCGTGCCGGCGGGCTCTCTCGACAGCGACTCCATCGAGGGTACGGTCGACTACGGCGCCGCCTTTGTCGAGATCGAGCGCGTCGTCACCGGCGCGCGACGCTTCCTGATCGAGAAGCTCGCCGTCGATGTCGCCAAGGCTCTTTGCGCGCGATTTCCCCAGGTAATCAAAGCCTCGATCACCGTACGCAAGCCGAGCGCGCCTGTGCCCGGCGTCCTGGATTTCGTCGAGGTCAATATTGTCTGGCCGCAATAGGGTGCGGTCCTATCTCGGCCTCGGCGGCAATCTCGGCGATCCTCAGGCGGCGATGATTGCGGCGCTTGGCATCCTCGATGCCAACGACGGCATCGCCGTCACACGCGTCTCCTCGCTTTATCGCACGCCCCCGTGGGGTCTCGTGGATCAGCCGGATTTCCTGAACGCGGTCGCCGAAATCGAGACCAGCCTCGACCCGCGCCAACTGCTCGATGCCTGTCTTGCAGCCGAGCACACGTTGAAGCGCGTACGCAACGAGCGCTGGGGTCCCCGCGCGATCGATCTCGACGTGCTGACCTACGCCGATAACGCGGTGCACGAGGATGGCCTGACGCTCCCGCACCCACGAATCGCCGAACGCGCCTTCGTGCTCGTGCCGTTGCTTGAGATAGCCCCGGATATCGCGATCGAAGGGCACCCGCTTGCGCAAGCTCTCGGGAATCTGGACGTAGGCGGCATCGAAAGGCTCGATCTGCCGGCCGAGTGGTGGCGCAACACACCTTAGGGCAAAGGAGTTTTTGCCTTTTCCTGCGTGATAATTGCGGCAGTTTCTTCGCTCAACGCCTGACCTGTTCTGCGCGGCGGTGCGAGCGGCGTCGGGGTTGGCACGTTGCTGCGGAGGAGATCATTTCCGGCGTAGATTCCGCCCGCCACCTGCAGTTCGAGCCGTGCCGCATCGCGCATGCGAACTTCCTGCATGACCTCGTCGACCTCCTCATCGGTGAGGCCCATGGTCCGAAGCGACTGCGCGCCAAACTGAAACGCAGATTCAACTGTTTCGCGGATCTGGTAGTCGACGCCTGTGTTGATCAACGAAATCGCCGAGCCACGATCGAACGCACGGGCGAGCACCGGCAGCAGCGGATATTCTGCCTTGATCAGTTCCGCCATCTTCAGAGCTGCCTCCGGTTTGTCGACGCAGATCAACACTGCCTCCACCCGCCCGATACCGGCCGCATGAAGAATATCGAGCCGCGTCCCGTCGCCGAAATAGACCTTGAATCCGAAATCGCTCGCCGCCTGGATCATTTCCACGTCGTTGTCGATGATCGAGACGTCGATACCGCGCAGGAGGAGGGGTTGGCTGGCTATTTGGCCGAAGCGGCCGAACCCGATCACCAGGACGCTGCCCTCCAGACCGTCTGCCATCTCGACGCCCTCGGTCGAGATCGCGCGATCGGGCATCAGCCGGCGCAGCGCCATGATGACAACTGGAGTGAGGATCATCGACAGAATGACGTTCGCGGTGAAGATCGCGTTCAACGACTGGTCGATGACCCCGACCGATGCCGCCGTCGCGAAGAGCACGAAAGCGAACTCACCGCCTTGCGCCATCAGGCCGGCCCGTTCCAGAGCTTCGCCGTGCGACGTGCGCAAGAGCCGCGCGATCGCATAGATGCCGATCCCCTTCAATCCCATATAGACGACGACCAGCCCTGCGACGAGCGCAGCGTTCTGCCCGATGACGGTCAGGTCCAGCGCCATGCCGACGCCGAGGAAGAAGAGGCCGAGCAAAATGCCGCGAAAGGGCTCAATGTCGGCTTCGAGCTGATGGCGAAACGTGCTTTCGGACAGGAGCACGCCGGCAAGGAACGCGCCCATCGCCATCGACAATCCGCTCATCTGCATCAAGAGTGCTGAACCGAGGACGACGAGCAGCGCCGCGGCCGTCATCACCTCGCGCGCCTCGGCCTGCGCCAGAATACGGAAAAGGGGATTGAGGAGATAGCGCCCGACGAGCACCAGCGCGGCGATGGCTGCCAGGGCGATGGCGATCGCAACCGCGCGCGATCCCGCGCCGGCGTCTTCGCCGCCCGGCGCCAAAAAGGCGACCAGCGCCAGAAGCGGCACGATCGCGATGTCTTCCAGAAGCAGGATAGAGACGATGCGCTGGCCCTTCGGCGTCGAAAGTTCGCCTTCCTCATTGAGAAGCTGGAAGACGATCGCCGTCGATGTCAGCACGAATCCCATGCCGGCGACGAAGGCGACGAGCGGCGAGAAGCCGAAGACGATGCCGGCACCGGTCAAGAGGGCGCCGCAGACCGCAACCTGAAGCACGCCGAGCCCGAGGATCTCGCGCCGTAGCCCCCACAATCGCGACGGCTGCATTTCAAGTCCGATGACGAACAGGAACATGACCACGCCGAGTTCGGCGACATGGAGAATCGCCTGGGGATCGGAGAAGAGGCCGATGCCGAACGGGCCGATCGCAACGCCGGCGGCAAGGTAGCCGAGTACCGAATCGAGGCCGAACCGCTTGAACAGAGGCACCGCGATGACGCCCGCGCCAAGAAGCGCGACGACCGGGATGAGATCGACCCCATGGGCTGCTTCGCCGGCCATGACGCGCTCCTGAAAGGCGAAAAGACCGGACGATGAGGCGCGGTCCTTCGGGATCTTGTCAAGCGTTCAGAAGCGTCGATCCGGCATGTCAGCGATTGGCGACGGAGCCGACCGCGCCCCTGTCGACGCGCTTGAGGTTCATGCCGATCACCGGAACCATCTGCTCGTCGACGAGCACCGATACCGTCACCGTCATGGTGTTTTCGTCGGGCAGGCGGGCAAGCATCGCGCCGTTGAGTTGGTTGCGGTTGAGCGTCAGCGTGACCTTGCTGCCGTCCACCTTGCCGCCAACCACGTCGAGGCCAGTGCCGTCGGACCCGTCCATGAACGAGCCGCGATAGCCCGCGCGTCCCTGATGTTCGACGCTCGCCTGCATCTTCTGGGTAAACAGGCCCACGCGGCAGCCGCCGTCAAGCGACATGCCCACCTTTTCGCCAGGCGTCGCCCCGGTGAAGTTGCAGACGAACTTCGTGCCCTTGTACTTGCCGGCGACGATTTCGCCCGGCCCGGACCATGATCCTTCCACGGAGGAAAAGAACTTCCTGTCCTTCTCCGACGCCATGGCAGGCGCGGCTAGACCGATCACGGTTGCGGCCGTGGCCGCCAGGACGGAAGAGGCAAGGCGTAGGGCGGTCATCGAACAGGTACCCGTTGACGTGGCGTGGCTCGGCGAAGCTTGGCCGCGAATGGTTAATGATTTGCACGACGAAGCAGTGCGCTCGACAATGAGTCAGGTTCACGGCAGGCGCAAGACTATTGTTGCGGGGTTGGCGTTTCGCGTTCGCGGCGTGTCGCAAAAGACGCAAGGCTGGCAATGAAGTCCGCGACGCTCGGGCGCTTGACGGCATTGAAGGGCAGGGGGCGAACAACTTCCATGGCCGCAAGGCCGACGCGCACGGTCATAACCCCGTTGACGACGCCTTCGCCCAGCTTGGCCGAAAGCCGCGCGGCAAGGCCCTGGCCGACGACCTGATGAACGAACTCGTCGCCGACAGCCATGACACCGGTCACCGCCAGATGCGCAAGCACGTTGCGCACCAGTCTGAAATAGCCGAGCGTGCCGGGGCGGGCGCCGTAAAGTTCAGCCAGCCTGCGGATCAGCCTGCCGGATTCGAACAGGATGTAGGCAACGTCCACCAGCGCACGCGGACTGACCGCCGTCACCACACTGACGCGTTTGGCGGCATCGAGAATCATTCGCCTGGCCTCGGCGTCGAGTGGCGCCACGAGTTCGGTCTCAGCAAGCCGGACAAGGTCCGGACCGTCCATCACGTCGTCGCGCAGCGCGTCAAGATGCGCGCGGCCCGCCGCCGTCTCGGGTCGTGCCGCCAGATGCGCCTTCAGCCTGTCGACGAAGGACCGTGCCTCGGCGAGGCGACCGTCGCGCAGCACGCGCTCGCATTCGGTCCGAAGCCGGGTCACCGACTGCAGCCGCGCCAGCGCCATCGCTTCGCGGATCAGGATCGCGACGAGTGCCAAAGCAGCGATGGCGGCAAGGCCGATGCCGATGAAGCCCAGAGCCTCGGACCGCGCGAAGAGATCGGCAATGACCCGCTCTGCCCAAAGCCCGACGGCGAAGCTGACGAGCAGCCCGAACGCGGCGGCGAAAATGCGGCCGAGCCTCAATCCGCGCCGGCGTTTCGGCAGGGCGGGTGGTGGCGCCTCGGCGTCGACCTGGTCGAAGACGTCGATCTGCGCTTCCTCGATCCGTTCGAGATCCTGGCCGGAAAGGGCTCTCGGTTCGCGCGGCAGCGCGACGGCGGCCGGCGCTTGCTTGGCGCCTGGAACGGCAAATGACTGGGGCTCGCGTTCGCGTGTCATGCCAGCCGGTCTCCAAGCAGGAACTGGAAGGCCCTGTCGAGCCTGATATGCGGCAGCGAGAGCGTGGCGCCCTCGGCCGTACGCTCCAGCTTCGGTGGACGGAACCGCACGAACCGGATTGGCGCGCGGCTGCCGCTTTCCTCTAGCGCAACTTGCGGGTCGCGCGGCAGGTCGCCGGGAAAGATGGCCGTTTCGTTGGAGCCGTCAAAGGTATCGCGGCCGATCGTCTCGCCTTCAAGCGGCGTTCCGATGATGACGGGCAGCGTGTCGCCATCTTCGCGTACCGTGCCCTCGCGCGTCGCCCGCACGGCCGCCATTGCCAGCACTTCAATCTCGGCTCCGCTGGCGCTGGCGCGCGAAATCGCCCGGTCGGCAAGCCGGCGCACGATCGCCTCGAGCCGGTCATGGCTCTCGTGGTGAAGATGGTCGGCCTTCGTCGCGGCGATCAGGATGCGGTCGATCCGGCGTAGGAAGAGATCGGTCAGGATGTTGCGTGCGCCGGGACGAAAGCATGTGAGGATCTCTGTCAGCGCACGTTCGTGATCGGCGACTGCTGCCGGACCGGCATTCAGCGCCTGCAGCGCGTCGATCAGGACAATCTGCCGGTCGAGCTTGGCGACATGGTCGCGGAAGAATGGCCGCACGACATGCGATTTATATGCTTCGTAGCGGCGTGCCATCATTGCATGGAGCGAACCCGGCGCGGGCTTCGCCTCGCCGAGCGAGGGCAGGGGGGAAAATGTCAACGCCGGAGAGCCTTCGAGATCGCCCGGCATCAGGAACCGCCCGGGCGGCAGCGTGGAAAGCGCGCTTCGGTCGTCCTTGCCGGCCTTGAGATAGCCCGTGAAAGCCTCGGCCAGGCGCCGGGCGGTCATCTCGTCCGCTGCGGCCAGGGGATCGATCGTCGCGGCAAGCTCGCGCCACTCGCGGGACAAGCCCGCGCGTACCGGCAGTTCGGCAAGCGCCGTAGCGTCCTGCGAGAACTCCTCGTAGCTTTTCGACAGGAGGGGCAGGTCCAGCAGCCATTCGCCCGGATAGTCGACGATGTCGAGCGACAGCCGACCGGGCGAGAACATCCGGCCCCAGCCGGTCGCGGATTCGTAGTCGATCGTCAGCCGCAATTCGGAAATTGCACGCGTCGAATCCGGCCAGACCCGCTCGCCGACGAGAGCCGCTACGTGATCCTCATACTGGAAGCGCGGCACCGCGTCATCCGGCTGGTGTTCCAGATAGCTTCTGGCAATGCGGCCGGACTTCATGGCCTCGAACATCGGCAGGCGTCCGCCATGCAGCATGTTATGGACAAGCGATGTGATGAAGACCGTCTTTCCAGCGCGCGAAAGCCCCGTTACGCCAAGACGCAGGGATGGCGAAAGGATGCCGGCTGTCCGCCCGGCGAAGGTTTCGAATGCGAGGCGGGCTTCGTCGCCCAGGGTGGTCTGAGATGCCAAATGCGAAGTCCCAAGCTGCCTGTTAGGTGACGAGATAGGTGTCGCGGAGCCTGCGAAACAGGGCCGGACGCTATTTCACCCCTGAAGGTGTCCAGAAGAGTTCGAGGCGTCCGGTCCCAGGTTGTGCCGCCGAAAGCGCGCCGTCGAAGGCGATGACCGCCAGGCCGCAGGTCGGAAAACCCGCACGCAGCGCCTTCGCGTCCTTGCCGACGAGCGCGCTCGCAAGATCCTCCATGACCGGATTGTGCCCGACGACCATAAGATCTCCGGCGCCGGCCTGTTCATGCAGGATGTCGAGCGCCTGAACGGCAGTCGCCTCGTAAAGGCTGTCGAGATAGGTGATTTTTCCCTCCGGTGTGAGGTCGCCGAGGGCGGCCACCGTCTCGCGCGTTCGCGATGACGAGGAGGCCGCGATCCGCTCCGGCCGACGCTCGTTTTCCCGCAGATAGGCGCCCAGCTTTTTGGCGTCGGCGACGCCCGACGCATCGAGCGATCGGTCGAAGTCGCGCTGTCCAGGCTCCGCCCAGCGCGCCTTGGCATGACGCAGGAGATAAAGTCGCGGCATAGGTCCCCCTGTCGCCTGTCCGCCCAGGCCTAGCCTTCCGGCGCGTCCGGTACAAGCGTTTGCACCGTTCGTTGCTGTCTCCCGCAGGCTGACAAATGCGTGAAACAGGAATTCTTAGTGCTTGTATGGGCCAAGTCACCCGAATATATAGGCGCCGGATTGCTTCTGTGGGGTGAGTCTGATGAGCAAGGCTATCGAGTCTGACTATATGCCATCCGAAGATGAGCCGTTCATGAACGAACGGCAGAAATCATACTTCCGTACCAAGCTTGTTTCTTGGAAGAACGACATTCTTCGCGAAGCGCGCGAGACGCTGGACATCCTGCAGCGCGAAAACGCCAATCATCCAGATCTCGCAGACCGCGCATCTTCCGAAACGGATCGCGCGATCGAGCTTCGCGCCCGCGATCGTCAGCGCAAGCTGATCTCCAAGATTGATGCCGCCTTGAACCGCATCGACGAAGGCACGTACGGCTACTGCGAGGAGACGGGCGAGCCGATCTCGCTGAAGCGCCTAGACGCCCGCCCCATCGCGACGCTTTCGATCGAGGCGCAGGAGCGCCATGAGCGTCGCGAGAAGGTCTATCGCGACGAGTAGCGTTCAGCGCCGCTCACGCGGCGCTTCATTCAGCAGGCGATCCATTTCATCCTCGATTGAGGGCTCCCGGCGCTGCGGGGCCTCCGTATTCTGGAAATCCCGTTCGAACTCCGAAACCATTGCTTCATCGACTGTCGGCTCGCTGGCCGCGACGCGCTCTGCGATCGCCGGTTCCGTGCGCGGCTCGACGCGCGCAGCGGTGACCGGTGGAGTGGGTGCATGTGCGGGCCCGGGTGTCGGCGTGGGCGCGGGAGGCGGGGTCGCCGGCCGGCGACGTTCGCCGGCGGCAGGCTCGACAGGATGGCGAACCGGCGCAGGGCTCGGCTCGCGGTGGTCGATGGCGGGCGAGGCGCTCACTGCAGGCTCCGTGCGCGCCAGTTCCACTTTGCGCTCCGCCACGGGCGGCACCTGTGCCGACAGCGGCGCGCTGCGGCCCGGACCGGTGATGTTCTGCTCGATTACGATGTCGGTCGGGCCCCCAATCATGATGAGATGCTCCACCTCGTCGCGGCGCACCAGTACCAGGCGGCGCTGCGTATCGACTTCGGCAGCATCCATCACGGCGAGCCGGGAGCGGTAGCTGCCGGAAGAGGAAAACTGGCCGCTTGAGACCTTGCGGACGATCTTGATGAGCAGCATGACGACGCCGAGAGCGACGAGCGCGACCAGCGTCCACATGATCGCATTGGCATAGCCCGGTCCCGCAATATCCTCAAACCAAGTCGGCATCTTCGTTCTCCGCTCTGAAAGCTGCATAAGCAGTCGCTAAACCCCGCAACGCATCAGGCGTCAAGCGGTTGCGTCGAGACTGGAACGAAGCTTTCCCCCTCGAGCCGGCGTCCTTGCAGCTTCGCGTTGCGATGATGTATGCCGGAGTCATCTCGAATGATCCGATCGGTTGGGGGACCGCCTTGATGGCGCAGAAGAATGGCGGCGAGCTCAATCCGGCGCCGATCGTTGACCAGGATGTCCGCCTCTCGACCCTGTCGCGGCTCGTTGGCTTCATCATCGCGCTCGTCATCTGCGCGGTCGTGCTCATCGTCTTCAACGACCTTTTGAGCCCGAACACTCTTCTCGGACTGCTGGGCGTCCTCGCGATGATCGGCGTCGGTTTCCTGTTCGCCGCCGCCATCGGCTTCGTGCATCTGGCTGGTCGTTCCACGTCGGACAGCCTTTCGCGCGCGCTCATCGACAGTTCAGCGGAAGGCACCATCGTCACCGACGCCCGGGGCCGCATCCTCTACGCAAACCGAGCCTATGCCGAATTGACAGGCGCGACGTCACCTGAAGAAACGCGCACCATCGAAGCGCTGCTTGCCGACAGCCCGGAGGCCGCCCAGGTCATCTACAAGCTCGCGACCGCAATCCGAGACGGGCGCAACGCCGACGGCGAGTTCCGCCTGCCACGCCCGCTACGTGCCGGAGGCGAGGGCGGCGCGCGCTGGTATCGGGCATCGGCCCGCACCTTCCGCGTCCCCGAAATGCGTCAGCCGGCCGCTCTTTGGACGCTGGTCGACATCTCACAGGAACGCGCCGAGCAGGAACGCTTCTTCCTCGACCTTCAAAAGGCGATCGATCATCTCGACCACGCGCCGGCCGGCTTCTTCGCCTCCGACGCCTCCGGCCGGCTGACCTATCTCAATGCTACGCTCGCCGACTGGCTCGGCATCGACCTCGCCAACTTCGTGCCCGGCGCGATCCGCCTTTCTCAAATCGTCGCCGGCGACGGCATGGCGCTGCTCTCGTCGGTCAAGGCCGAGCCCGGCTCGACGCGCGACGCGGTGGTCGACCTCGACCTGATGGCGGTCTCGGGTGCGGCGATCCCCGTGCGCATCATGCATCGTGTGGCCAGTTCGCGCGACGGCGTCGCCGGCACCAGCCGCACCATCGTGCTCAACCGCGCGGAGGGCACCGACAGCTCCGCCGAACTGCGCGCGTCAGAAATCCGGTTCACGCGATTCTTCAACTCGACGCCGATGGCAATCGCCGGCATCGACGGCGAAGGACGCATCCTGCGCACCAATGCGCCCTTCTTGTCGCTGTTTTCCAGTGTCGTGGACCGCGATGCCATCGACGGTCGCGCGCCGCTCGACCGGGTCATCCACGCACGCAACCAGGACGCTTTCCGTGCCGCGCTCGAAGCTGCCAAGCAGGGTCAGGCCGACATCGCCCCGATCGACACCGTTCTGCCGGGCAACGAAGAACGCTACCTTCGCTTCTACGTCAACGCCGTCGCCGACGCCGGTGGCGAGGACGGCGCCGAGGAAGCCGCAATCGTCTATGCCGTCGAGACGACGGAGCAGAAGGCGCTTGAAGCGCAGATGGCGCAGAGCCAAAAGATGCAGGCCGTGGGCCAGCTCGCCGGCGGCATCGCGCACGACTTCAACAACGTGCTCACCGCTATCATCATGGCGTCCGACCTTCTCCTGACGAGCCACCGCCCGTCCGACCCGTCCTTCGCCGACATCATGAATATCAAGCAGAACGCAAATCGCGCGGCCTCCCTCGTGCGCCAGCTTCTCGCCTTCTCGCGCAAGCAGACCTTGCGGCCCGAGGTTCTCAACCTTACCGACGTCCTTGCCGACTTGCGCATGCTGCTCGTCCGCCTTGTCGGGAAGGATATCCAGCTCTCCGTCGAGCACGGCCGGGACCTGTGGCCCGTCAAAGCGGATATCGGCCAGTTCGAGCAGGTCGTGGTCAATCTGGCGGTCAACGCACGCGATGCGATGCCCGAGGGCGGCATGCTTGCCGTCCGGACGCGCAACGTGACGTCTGCCGACTGCGCCGCCTTCGGCTATCGCGAACTCGCGCCGGCGGATTACGTCATGGTGGAGGTCGAGGATTCGGGCAGCGGCATCCCGCCAGAAGTCATCTCCAAAATCTTCGAGCCGTTCTTTACTACCAAGGAAGTGGGCAAGGGCACCGGCCTTGGCCTGTCCATGGTCTACGGCATCATCAAACAGACCGGCGGCTACATCTTCTGCGATTCGGAAGAGGGCACCGGGACGACCTTCCGCATCTTCCTGCCGCGGCATGTCGCAGCCAAGGGCGAGACGGCGGCCGGAGAGGCTGCGGCCGAGCAGGCGCCGCCGGCAAAGCAGAACGGTACGGCCAAGGATCTGTCCGGCACCGCGACCGTCCTCCTCGTCGAGGACGAGGACGCTGTGCGAATGGGCGGCGTCAGGGCCTTGTCGTCGCGAGGCTACACGGTCCACGAGGCCTCGTCAGGCGTCGAGGCGCTGGAGATCTTCCACGAGCTGGGCGGTAAGGTCGACATCGTCGTCTCGGACGTCGTCATGCCCGAAATGGACGGGCCGACGCTGCTCGGAGAACTCCTGAAAATTCAGCCCGACATCAAGTTTGTCTTCGTGTCGGGCTATGCGGAAGACGCCTTCGCCAAGAACCTGCCGGCGGAAGCCAAGTTCGGGTTCCTGCCCAAGCCCTTCTCGCTCAAGCAGCTGGCGACCGTGGTCAAGGACATGCTCGACCAGCCGTGAGGCTATTCGGGCAGCTTGACCGTGACCTCGATCGATTCGTACCAGGCCGCCACGTCGGCGATCTGCTGGTCGGTCAGTTCCTTCACCACGACGGTCATCATCGGGTTCTCGCGCTTGCCATCCTTGAATGCCTTGAGCTGTGTCGACAGATAGCCGGCGCTTTCGCCGGCGAGATTTGGCGCGATCGGCAGCTTTGCGATGCCGTCGATGCCGTGGCAGGCCTGGCACCGCGCGGCGACCTTGCGGCCTTCCGCCGGGTCGGCCGCCAGCGCGCCCGTCGTCAGAAGGGCGAGCGCGCCCGCGATCGAGATTGCAGTCTTCATGAGTGCTCCTGGATGTGTGGCCGTGCCTCCCGGGCGTGTGCCCGGAAGGTCGCCGGCGATTAGTGCTCAGTTTCCGTAGGAAATGCGGTAGATCGCGCCGACGAGATCGTCAGAAACGAGGATCGAGCCGTCGCGCAGTTGCGCCACGTCGACGGGCCGGCCCAGATATTCGCCGTTCTCGTCGAGCCAGCCGTCAGCGAAGACTTCCGTTTCGCCGGCGCTGCCGTCTTCGTTGATGGCGGTGAACATCACCCGCGCTCCGACAGGTTCGGTCCGGTTCCACGAGCCATGCTGGGCCGAGAAGATGCCGCCGCGATATTTCTCCGGAAACTGATTGCCCGAATAAAAGGTCATGCCGAGGTCGGCCGCATGAGCGTCCATCTCGACGGCGGGCATGATGGCGCCAGCCGGCGGTTCCTCGCCCTTGTATTCGTTGGTGCGGACCGATCCGCCCCCATACCAGGGGAAGCCGAAATGCTGGCCCGCCTCGGTCTGGCGGTTGAGCTCGCCGGGTGGAATGTCGTCGCCCATGCCGTCGACCTGGTTGTCGGTGAACCAAAGTTCGCCGTTCGCCGGGTTGAAGTCATGCCCGACCGAGTTGCGAACGCCATGCGTATAGACCTCGCGGCCCTTGCCGTCCTGACCGACGCGGATGATGCCGCCGAGGCCCTCGCGCTCGTAGAGTTCCTTCTTCTCGGGCGGCGGAACGTTGAAGGGCTGACCGAGCGAGATGTAAAGCTTTCCGTCCGGCCCGACGCGGCACACGCGCGCCGTGTGGTTGAAGGAAACCTCTGATTCCGGCACCAGCGTCTCCATCACCTTGAATGCCGCGACGTCCGGGCTCTCATAGAAGAACTCGGCGGCGGGATAGGAGAGAACCCGGTTCTGCTCGGCGATGTAGAGAACGCCCTCCGGCGAGAAGCACGGACCATTCGGGATCGACATGGCAAGCGAGGGCGCGAAATCCTTGACCTCGTCCGCTACCCGGTCCTTGTCGCGGTCGGTCACGGCCCAGACTTTGTTCTTGCGCGTACCGATGAAGGTCACGATACCTTGCGGGCCGACCGCCATGTGCCGCGCATCGGGAACGATCGCATAAAGATCGATCTTGAAGCCACTCGGCACGCGCACTTTTTCGACGATTCGGCGGATCGCCTCGGCCTTCTCACCGCCCTGTTCGATAACCTCGAACTGGGTGGTTCCAGTCGTCTGGAAATTGCTCAACCGCTCAAGATTTGAATCCTGTGTCTGCGCATAGGCGAGCGTCGACGCGCTCGTCATCATCAGTGCTGCTGCAAGCAGACTTGTCTTGTTCATGGCTTCCTCCCAAATTACCTTACGGAAGGAAGATCAGACCCGGCGGTTGAACAGTGGTGGTAGCGGGCTACTACACGAAAATTATGCCGCCTCGTGCCGCAGCGCTTCCAACTCGGTGTCCAGCGGCCGGTGACCGCGCAGGTACAGCGCGCAGGTCGTGCGCAGCATCGAGGCGAAGTTTGGAATCTCGCCATTGATCTCGATCGCCTCGTCATAGAGCTTCGACAGGAATTTCGGCGTCGACAGCCCCTGCGACTGGGCAATCTCATCGAGCAGCAGCCAGAACGTCGCCTCCAGCTGGATGCTGGTCGAATGACCGCCTATTCGCACCGACCGGTTGACCGGCCGGTAACCTTCCGGATCTTGTCCAGCGAACACCCTGCACATGACATTTTCCTCCGCGATACCGTTTTTCTTGTACGTCCAATGACCCCGTAGCGAGCACGCCGCCCCGCAATATTTCAAGTGTCCGGGATGGGCGGGACGAGAGCAAGTCGTACTTTAGCACGGCGTTTCGTCGCCCGCTTCATCCGTAGTAGCCCGCTGCCACCAAAGCTCGCCCGGACGCACCATAATCCTATCCGAACAACAATGCGGAGGCCGATTTGGCGAAAGCAATCCATTCGATGATCCGAGTGCTGGAAGAGAAGCGTTCGATCGATTTCTACAGAACGGCCTTCGGGCTCGAGATCGCGGACAGGCTCGATTTCGAAACGTTCACGCTGGTCTACCTGCGCAATGTAGAGGCCGATTTCGAGGTCGAACTGACGATCAACAAGGGCCGGACCGACCCTTACGATCTTGGCGACGGGTATGGCCACATAGCCTTTTGCGTCGACGATCTCGACACCGAGCACGCGCGGTTCAAGGCAAGCGATCTCGCCCCGCGCGACATCGTCGAATTCAAGAACGAGGGCCAACTCATCGCCCGCTTCTTCTTCGTCGCCGATCCCGACGGATACAAGATCGAGGTGCTGCAACGACACGGACGATACACATGAGTTCACGGCCGCGCGGGGAGGCGCGGCCGTAGCCAGTCAATCGCGCCAACGGGCGCGACCAGCAAGCCAGGGAGGAAACCATGGTCACAGTCTATCAACGAGAGCCCGGCAGGGGCCCCGGTCTATCGCGGCGCGCCCTCCTGAAAGGCAGCGGCGCCGCTCTCGTCCTCGTCGTGACGGGCAGTGCCGTCATCAGTCCGCAGCAGGCCTGGGGTGTCGAACCTGCGGCCTTGAATCCCGAGACGATGGCAACGCTCATCCAGATGGCGCGCGATGTATATCCGCACGATCATGTGGCCGATCGCTTCTACGCTATTGCGATGAAGGATCACGATACCAAGGCCGGCAGCGAAGCGGCCCACAAGGCACTCATCGAAGCCGGCATTGCCGATCTCGACCAGCGCGCGGGCGAGGGTGGATATCGCGGTGTCGGCTGGGAGGAAGACCGCGTGAAGCTGCTCCAGGACATCGAGGCGACGCCCTTCTTCCAGGCGGTTCGCGGTGGAATGGTCGTCGGGCTCTACAACCAGAAGGATCTGTGGCCGCTGTTTGGCTACGAGGGCGAGTCGTTTTCGCAGGGTGGCTACTTGACCCGCGGCTTCGACGATATCGAGTGGCTTTGACCCGCTCGACCTGACCATCCAGCCATAGACAGGTTTCCGGGAGGATATCATGCCTGCTCCTTATGCACTTACCGACGACTCGGTCGTCGTCATCATCGGCTCTGGTGCCGGCGGCGGCACGCTGGCCAACGAACTTGCCCAGAAGGGCGTCGACGTCGTCGTTCTCGAAGCCGGGCCGCGCATCGAATATGAGGACTTCATCAACGACGAATGGGATTCATTCGGCCAGTTGGCCTGGCTCGACAACCGCACCACGTCCGGCGACTGGCGGGTGTCGAAGGACTTTCCCAATCTGCCGGCCTGGATCGTCAAGGCGGTTGGCGGCACGACGACGCACTGGGCCGGCGCGTCGCTGCGTTTCCAGGAACATGAATTCAAGACCCTGACCAACTACGGCCCGGTCGAAGGCGCCAATCTTCTCGACTGGCCGATCACCCTTGCCGATCTCGAGCCCTATTACGCCAAGGCCGAGGACAAGATGGGCGTGACCCGCACCAACGGCATCGAGGGCCTGCCCGGCAACAACAATTTCAAGATCCTGAAGGCGGGGGCCGACAAGCTCGGCTACAAGGATTGCCATACCGGCAACATGGCCATAAATTCGGACTTCCGCGACGACCGCATGGGCTGCCAGCAGACCGGCTTCTGCTTCCAGGGCTGCAAATGGGGGGCGAAATGGTCGACGCTCTACACCGAGATTCCCAAGGGCGAGGCGACCGGAAAGCTGGAAGTGCGGCCCGACAGCCACGTCATCAAGATCGAGCACGACGATACCGGCAAGGTGACAGGCGTCGTCTATGCCGACAAGGACGGCAACCTTCAGCAGCAGAAGGCCCGCATCGTCGCCGTCGCCGGCAACTCGATCGAAAGCCCCCGCCTGCTCCTGAATTCGGCCTCGTCGAAATATCCCGACGGACTTGCCAATTCGTCGGGCCAGGTCGGCAAGAACTACATGCGCCACACGACGGGCTCGGTCTATGCCGTCTTCGAGCAGCCGGTCCACTTCTACCGCGGCACGACCATGGCCGGCATCGTCCGCGACGAGGCCAGGCACGATCCCTCGCGCGGTTTCGTTGGCGGATACGAGCTGGAGACACTAGCGCTCGGCCTGCCCTTTATGGCCGCCTTCCTCAATCCGGGTGGCTGGGGACGATCCTTCACGTCCGCGCTCGACAAGTATGACCACATGGCGGGGATGTGGATCGTCGGCGAAGACATGCCGCAGGAGAAGAACCGGATCACCCTTCATGCCGAACTGAAGGACAAATACGGCATGCCGATCCCGGACGTGGCTTTCACCGACCACCCGAACGACACGGCAATGCGCAACCATGCGTACAGCCAGGGCATGGCGCTCTACGACGCGGTCGGCGCGACCCGCACCTTCCCGACGCCGCCCTATCCCTCGACCCACAATCTGGGCACGAACCGCATGAGTGAGAGTCCGGAGGACGGTGTCGTCAACCAGTGGGGCCAGACGCACGACATCGCGAACCTTTTCGTCTCCGACGGCAGCCAGTTCACGACCGGCGCGGCTGAAAACCCGACGCTGACCATCGTGGCGCTCGCCATCCGCCAGGCAGAACATATCGCAAACGAGATGTCGTCCGGCACGATCTGAACTCAATCATCCCCCGAGGACTTGGGCGATACTGCTTGCGGTGTCGCCCATTTTTTATGCATCACGTTTCTGCTGGCCATGTTGCCTATTTATTGTGCGTATTCGCGAGTTCACTGCGCACATCGTCTGCAAGCGAATTGCATTGTAGCGCGCTCCCAACCTCTCCACGTCCGTTGGCGCCCGCCCAAGCAATTGAAATCCCATGAGGACTTCACTTGCCCTCACGAAGGCGCCCGCTTGGCATGGCGTTTGCTCCACATATTGCGGTGCAAACAAGAATGCCTGGAGGCAATCATGAGGGGAATTCGTCAAACGCTAGCCGCGGCCGTCACCAGCGGTCTTTTAATGTCGGCGGCCGCCGCTCAGGACGAGCCGATCAAGGTTGGTGTTCTCCACTCGCTGTCGGGCACGATGGCGATTTCGGAGACGACCTTGAAGGACGTCATGCTGATGCTCATCGAGGAGCAGAACAAGAAGGGCGGCCTTCTGGGTCGCCAGCTCGAGCCTGTCGTCATCGACATCGCGTCCGACTGGCCGCTTGCCGCCGAAAAGGCGCGCGAGATGTACGAGGTCAACGGCGTCGACGCCGTGTTCGGTTGCTGGACCTCGGTCTGCCGCAAGTCGGTCCTGCCGGTGTTCGAGGAGCTCAACGGCCTTCTGTTCTACCCCGTTCAGTATGAGGGCGAGGAGAGCCAGCGCAACGTCTTCTACACCGGCGCCTCGCCCAACCAGCAGGCCATCCCCGCCGTCGACTATCTGATGGAAGAGGAAGGCGTCGAGCGCTGGGTGCTGGCCGGCACCGACTATGTCTATCCGCAGACCACCAACAAGATCCTCGAGGCCTATCTCAAGGACAAGGGCGTGGCCGCCGAAGACATCATGATCAACTACACGCCGTTCGGCCATTCGGACTGGCAGACGATCGTGTCCGACATCAAGGCGTTCGGCTCCTCGGGCAAGAAGACCGCGGTCGTCTCGACCATCAACGGCGACGCCAACGTTCCGTTCTATCGCGAACTGGGCAACCAGGGCGTCGCCGCCGAAGACATTCCGGTCGTGGCATTCTCGGTCGGCGAAGAGGAACTGGCCGGCCTCGACACCGCGCCGCTCGTCGGTCACCTCGCTGCATGGAACTACTTCATGTCGGTCGACACGCCGGAGAACGCCGAGTTCATCGAGACCTGGCACGCCTTCATCGGCGATGAGGAACGCGTCACCAACGACCCCATGGAAGCCCACTATATCGGTTTCAACATGTGGGTCGCCGCGGTCGAGAAGGCCGGCTCCACCGAAGCCGACGCCGTCATCGACGCGATCGTCGGAGTGGAGGTTCCGAACCTGACAGGTGGCACGGCTGTGATGCTGCCGAACCACCACATCACCAAGCCGGTGCTGATCGGCGAAATCCAGGACGATGGTCAGTTCGACGTCGTCTGGGAAACCGAGGACCTCGTCCCTGGCGACGCCTGGTCCGACTTCCTGCCGGAATCGGCCGTCCTCGAGGCCGACTGGACCGACCCGGTCAACTGCGGAAACTTCAACACCGAAACCGAAACCTGCGGCGGTGCGCAGGCAGCGGCGAACTGATCTGACGATCTGAAAATGAGCGAAGGCGGCCCCTCCGCCTTCGCGTCATCCTGACCCAAACCGGACTGGACGATGATCTTCACCGATTTCCTGCGCCGTCACGTGATGATGATTGCCGTCGCGCTGCTGGCAACCTGCGGCGGCGCGTCTGCCCAATCCGTCGAAGACCTCGTTCGCCAGCTTCCCAAAGGCAGTTACTCGGATCGCGCGGAAATCGTCTCCCAGATCGCCGCCACCGGAGACCCGCGCGCCGCAAACCTCCTCGACGCCCTTGCCGCCGGTGAACTGAATGTCGTCGAAGCCACGGGCCAAATAGTCACGCTATCCGGTCGCGGCGATCCGCTGGACGCTGTCGACGCACTGACCGGCGAATCCATAGGCGAGGTCGCGAAAGCTTCGGTCGAGCGCATTCGCGTCAACAATTCACTCCGCCGCGCCGTGCGCACCGCCGTTGGCCAACTCACCTTGATGAGCGGGGACGCGAATACCCGCATGACGGCTGCCCGCGCCATGTTCCAGGCCGGCGATCCCGACAATGTCGAACTGCTCGACGAGGCCATTGCCGAGGAACAGAACGCCGCCGTCCTGCAGGTCATGGAAGAGGCCCGCGCGGTCGCGATCCTGCGCTCCGATGCCGAGCCCGCCGCCTTCGCCGCGGCCGTCGACACCATCGCCGCGCGCGGCGACCGCCAGGCACTCGGAATCCTCCAGGCTGCGCTTTCCAGCGCCGATGCAGACGTCACACCGACCATCGAGAAAGGCATAGCCGACATCCAGGGCCGGCTGGCGCTGCTCGATGTGGGGCAGAACGTCTGGTACGGCGTCTCGCTCGGCGCGGTTCTGCTCCTCGCTGCCATCGGCCTTGCCATCACCTTCGGGGTCATGGGCGTCATCAACATGGCGCATGGCGAGATGGTCATGCTCGGCGCCTACACGACCTTCCTCGTCCAGAATTTCATCCGCGCGTCCTTCCCGGAACTTTTCGACTGGTCGCTCGCCTTCGCCCTGCCGGCGGCGTTCCTCGTTACAGGCCTGATCGGAATCGCAATCGAGCGGGGCGTCATACGCTTCCTCTATGGCCGCCCGCTCGAAACGCTGCTCGCCACCTGGGGCCTGTCGCTGATCATCCAGCAAGCCGTGCGCACCACCTTCGGCGCATCGAATCGCGAGGTCGGCAATCCGTCCTGGATGTCCGGCTCCTTCGACTTCTACGGCATCGCCATCACCTGGAACCGCTTCTTCATAGTCATCTTCGCACTCATCGTCTTCGCCGCACTGCTGCTGGTCCTCAAGCGCACCGCACTCGGCCTCCAGATGCGCGCAGTGACACAGAACAGGCGAATGGCATCGTCCATGGGCATCCGCACGCCTTGGGTCGACGCGATGACCTTCGGACTTGGCTCCGGCATTGCCGGGCTTGCGGGCGTCGCGCTCAGCCAGATCGACAACGTCTCGCCCAATCTGGGGCAGGGCTACATCATCGATTCGTTCATGGTCGTGGTCTTCGGTGGCGTCGGAAACCTGTGGGGCACGCTGGTTGGCGCGATGACGCTTGGCGTCCTGAACAAGTTTCTCGAGCCTTATGCCGGCGCGGTGCTCGCCAAGATCCTGCTCCTCGTCTTCATCATCCTCTTCATCCAGAAGCGCCCGCGCGGCCTTTTCGCGCAAAAGGGAAGGGCGGTCGAAGCATGATCACGCAATTATTCATCCGGGCGCTGGGGGCGCGGCTCTACTGGGTGGTCGGCCTGCTCCTCCTGGCGGCGATCCTCGTTCCCGTATCCAACCTGCTTCTGCCCATCGGCCATCCCCTGCGCGTGCCCAATTACATGGTCGCCCTGATGGGCAAGTATCTGACCTACGCCATGCTCGCCCTCGCGCTCGATCTCGTCTGGGGCTATGTCGGCATCCTCTCGCTCGGCCACGGCGCATTCTTCGCGCTCGGCGGCTACGCGATGGGCATGTATCTCATGCGCCAGATCGGTTCGCGCGGCGTCTACGGAAACGCCGAACTGCCCGATTTCATGGTGTTCCTGAACTGGTCGGAACTGCCCTGGTACTGGTGGGGCTTCGACCATTTCTGGTTCGCCATGCTGATGGTCATGGTGGTGCCCGGTCTGCTCGCCTTCGTCTTTGGCTGGTTCGCCTTTCGCAGCCGCGTCACCGGCGTCTACCTGTCGATCATCACGCAGGCGATGACCTATGCGCTGATGCTGGCCTTCTTCCGCAACGACATGGGCTTCGGCGGCAACAATGGCCTGACCGATTTTCGCGAGATCGTCGGCTACTCGATCCAGGCGCCCGGCACCCGCGCGGCGCTCTTTGCCGCAACTGCCGTCGCACTCGCGCTCTCCTTTGTCATCTGCAGCGCAATCACGAAATCCAAGCTCGGCAAGATCATGATCGCGGTGCGCGACGCGGAAACCCGCACGCGCTTCATCGGCTACCGGCCTGAATATGTGAAGCTCTTCGCCTTCGTCGTCTCCGCTGTCATGGCCGGCATCGCCGGCGCCCTCTACGTGCCGCAAGTCGGCATCATCAATCCGGGCGAATTCGCGCCGGCAAATTCGATCGAGATCGTCGTCTGGGCGGCCGTCGGCGGTCGCGGCACGCTGGTCGGGCCGATCATCGGCGCGATTCTCGTCAACTATGCCAAGACCTGGTTCACCGCTGCTTATCCAGACCTCTGGCTCTTCGCGCTCGGCGGCCTCTTCGTCGCCGTGACGCTGTTCCTGCCCAAGGGTATCGTCGGCACGATCGGGCGCTATTTCGAAGATCGCCGCGATACCAAGGCTGCTCGCGCGTCGGAAACGCCAGACCTGCCCGTCGTGCGTCCTGAAAAGCCGCCGGTCCGCCGTCTTCCGGGGGCCGATGCCAGCCCGCAACCGGCCGAGTGAGCGCCATGTCGAAATCCAACACGATCCTCTATCTCGACGGCGTCTCGGTTTCCTTCGACGGGTTCCGCGCGATCAACAATCTCTCGCTCGTGCTCGACAAGGGGGAGATGCGGGCCATCATCGGCCCCAACGGCGCGGGCAAGACCACGATGATGGACATCATCACCGGCAAGACGCGGCCGGATAGCGGCGAGGTCTTTTTCGACGGCGAAGTCGATCTGACCCGTCACGATGAAGCGGACATCGCCATCATGGGTATCGGCCGCAAATTCCAGAAGCCGACCGTGTTCGAAAGCCACTCGGTGGAGGACAATCTGCTGCTCGCGCTCAAGGGGCCGCGTACCATATTCCCGACGCTCTTCTGGCGCGAAACCGCCGCGGCGCGGCGCAAGCTCGATGGCATCCTCGAAACGGTGCGTCTGGCTGCACGCCGCGACGATCTCGCAGCCAATCTCTCGCATGGCCAGAAACAGTGGCTGGAGATCGGCATGTTGCTCGCGCAAGATCCCAAGCTCCTGCTTGTCGACGAGCCGGTGGCCGGCATGACTGACGCCGAAACCGAGGAAACAGCGCGCCTTTTGCGCGACATCGCCCGCACGCACTCGGTCATCGTCGTGGAGCACGACATGCACTTCGTCCGAGAGCTTGGCGTCAAGGTCACCTGCCTGCACGAAGGATCGGTGCTCTCCGAAGGTTCGCTCGATCACGTCAGCGCGGACCCCCGCGTCGTCGAAGTCTATCTGGGAAGGTGAAGCCATGCTGACCGTCACCGACGCCACCCTCCATTACGGCGCTGCTCGGGCATTGCGAGGCGTTTCCCTTACCGCGCATCCCGGTCGCATCACCTGCGTCCTCGGGCGCAACGGTGTTGGCAAGACCAGCCTGATGCGCGCCATCGTCGGCCATCACCGCCTGACGACGGGTTCGATCGATTTTGAGGGGAAGGTGCTCGACCGGAGCGCGCCGTCAGAGCGCGCCCGGTCGGGCATCGCATTCGTTCCCCAGGGCCGCGAGATCTTTCCACTCCTGACCGTGTGCGAAAATCTCGAGACCGGTTACGCGCCGCTGAAGCGCTCCGACCGCAACATCCCCGATCATGTTTTCGCGCTGTTTCCAGTGCTGAAGGACTTGCTCGGCCGACGAGGTGGCGATCTTTCGGGCGGCCAGCAGCAGCAATTGGCTATCGGCCGCGCGCTTGTCCTGCGTCCCAAACTCCTCGTCCTTGATGAACCTACCGAAGGCATCCAGCCGTCGATCATCAAGGATATCGGCCGCGCGATCCGCTACCTGCGCGATTCCGCCGGCATCGCCGTCCTCCTCGTCGAGCAGTATCTCGACTTCTGCCGTGAGCTTGCCGACGACATCCACATCATGGACCGCGGCCAGATCGTCCATTCGGGCGAAGCGCACGATCTCGACGATCCGCACGTGCGCCGCTTCCTTACCGTCTGAAGCGACCGAAGCCACAGCGCCGCAGCCTTCACCCGATCGCCGGCGTTTTTGCGCGGCAAGGGCTTGCGGCTTTGCCGCCTTCGTCTTACCCAACCAGTCGGCCTGTCAGACGAACCGGCCAGCCATCCGTTTCGCCCGACATCCTCAAACTCCATCCGAACACCCATGGAGGCGCCGATGATTGCCCACGACAACCAAACCGGCGGCGGCGAAGAGGCTCGGCCTGAAATCTACAATGAACACGGCGCGATCCGGCAGGACTTCATCGCGCGCATCACCGCTGCCATCGAAGATCAGGACGCCGACACGCTGAAAAGCGAAGTCTCTGGCTTCCACCAATCCGAAATCGGCGACCTTCTCGAAGCCCTGCCGGCCGAGGCGCGCCGCAGCCTTGTCGTTCTCATGGGTGACGAGTTCGACTTCACGGCACTGACCGAGGTCGATGAGGCGATCCGTCTCGACATCGTCGAGCATCTGCCTAACGCACAGATCGCGCAGGCTGTCCAGGAACTGGATTCGGACGACGCGGTCTACATTCTGGAAGACCTGGACAGGGAGGATCAGGACGAGATCCTCAAGCAGCTTCCGTTTACCGAACGGATACGGCTGCGCCGCTCTCTCGACTATCCCGAAGAGACCGCCGGCCGGCGCATGCAGACGGAGTTCGTTGCCGTGCCACCTTTCTGGACGGTCGGCCAGACGATCGACTACCTGCGCGAAGACAAGAACCTGCCGGACTCGTTTCCCCAGATTTTCGTCGTCGACCCTACCTTCCGGCTGATGGGCGCCGTCGACCTTGACCGCATCCTGCGCTCGCAACGCGGTGTGAGGATCGAGGACGTGATGCACGAGACGCGTCACGCGATCCCCGCGACGATGGACCAGGAAGAGGCGGCGCAGGAATTCGAGCAGTACGATCTTCTCTCCGCTGCCGTCGTCGACGAGAACGAGCGGCTTGTCGGCGTCCTGACCATCGACGACGTCGTTGACGTCATTCAGGAAGAAGCCGAGGAAGATCTCCTGCGCATGGGCGGCGTCGGCGACGAGGAATTGTCGGATTCCGTGCGCACCACATCGCGCTCGCGCGTGCCCTGGCTTCTGATCAACCTCGTCATGGCCTTTCTCGCGGCCTCGGTGATCGGCCTTTTCGACGCCACGATCCAGGAGGTCGTCGCGCTCGCGATCCTGATGCCCATCGTCGCCGGCATGGGCGGCAATGCCGCTTCGCAGACCATGACGGTCACCGTCCGCGCGCTCGCTACCCGTGACCTCGATATCTACAACGCCGGCCGCATCATACGCCGCGAAATGGGCGTCGGCTTGATCAACGGCGTCCTGTTCGCGGTGCTGGTCGGAAGCATCGCCGCCTTCTGGTTTTCCAACGACATCGGCATGGTCATAGCGGTCGCGATGCTGATCAACCTCTTTACAGCGGCCCTGGCGGGCATTCTCGTGCCGCTGCTGCTGGACAAGGTTGGCGCAGATCCCGCCGTCGCCTCCGCGGTGTTCGTCACCACAATCACCGACGTCGTCGGCTTCTTCGCCTTTCTCGGCCTTGCAACCTGGTGGTTCGGCCTTCTCTAGGTGTCGATCCTAGACGGTCGCACACCGCAGTGAGCCGGCGTAATTGACTTTTACGTAAATGCCGTGGCAGTCTCGGCTCGGTTCCAAAGGCTTGATCGGATAAGCGGATGCGGGAATTTTACACGATCACCGAGCTCACGCGCGAGTTCGGCGTATCGACCCGCACCTTGCGGTTCTACGAGGACGAGGGGCTGGTCATGCCCGTGCGACGGGGACGCACGCGCCTGTTCCGCCCTGCCGATCGCCACCTCATCAAGCAGATCATGCGCGGCAAGCGCCTCGGCTTCTCGATCAACGAGATCCGCGAGATCATCCAGATGTACCGCGAGCCGCCCGGCGAGGTGGGTCAGCTCAAGCTGATGATCAAGCGCATCGAGGAAAAGCGCGAGGATCTGCGCCAGAAGCGCCGTGACCTCGAGGAAACGCTGTCGGAACTCGACGGTGCCGAGGAAGCTTGCGTCGAGCGTCTCGCCGAGCTGGGCGTCAATACCTGATCAGAACCACCTGCGAACCCGCTTTGCATAGTCGCGATAGGCTTTTCCGAAGCGCCGGTCGAGATGCCGTTCTTCCGGGCGGATCGCGATGAAGCTGATTGCGATGCCCGCCGCGAAGCCGGCGAGGATGAACCAGGCATTGTGCGTGACGAGCGCGAGCCCGATGAGGATGGTCACGCCGCCGAGATAGATCGGATTGCGGCTGATCGCGAACGGACCGTCTGTCACGAGGCGCTGTGCCGAAGAGGTCGGTGCGACCGGCGTCCCGGTCTTGCGGAACCGCGTGATCGCGAGCACGACGAGCGTCGCCCCGCCGACGATTATCAGCGCGCCAACGCCGGCGAGGAACTCGGCGAACGGCCCGCGCAGCCAGGGCAACGGTATGACGCTTCCCAGAATGATGGCCAGCGCCACGGCCGACACGAGGATGACCGGCGGCCAGGGAAAACGCATCGGCGGTTGATCGATCGTCGTCATTCGGCTTCTCCTGGCATTTCCATATCGGTTGCGATCGAGCATTGCGCGGCGACGTCGCTGAGCCACGCCGTCGTGCCCTGGCTCGGTGCGCCAGTGTAAATCTCTGCCGCGCGCGCGTCGCCATCGATTTGAGCGACCACGCAGCCGCAATAGGCTTCGCAAAAAGCGCCATCGCGGGTCTCGACGCACTGTGCCTCGCAGGCTCGCTGGAAGCCGACGCGTGGCTCCTCGGCTAGAGGTGGCACGATGAGCGAAGCGAGAAAGATCAGGCCGATCAGGATCGGCTGATGCAGTAGGTAGACGACCAGGCTGTGCTGTCCGGCAAATTGCAGCGGCTTGGTCCAGCCGGGCAGGGATTTGCTGGCCGCCCGTTCCGTCCAGCCTGAAGCGCGCGCGACCTGCGCCGTCGCCATCCCGAGGAGGACGGCACCGAACCATGGAAACAGCGGCACGAAATCGTTGGATCGCGGATTGACCGGGGCGAGGCCCGTCCAGGCGAGCGCCATTGCGTTGAAAACGTCGCTGCGCCACAGCACCGGCAGAGCGATCACGCCTGCCGCGATGACGACAATTGCCACGGCCGGCAGGCGTAGGAACAAAAGGCCGACGATGCTCGCCAGCGCAATGTGATGCAAGATTCCGAAGAAGATGAATGAGTCGGGCGTCGCGAAATAGGTGACGATCGTGATCGCCACTGCGGCCCCGCCTACCTGCAGCATCCGCCACCAGAAGGGACGCCAGCGCACCCCGCGCACATGGGCGAGAAACAGGCTGAAGCCGACGAGAAACAGGAAGGACGAGGCGATCGAGCGCGCAAAAATCCGCCACCCGCCGACAGCGGTCATGCCGGGCGTCGCATAGCCGAAGAATTCAAGGTCCCATGCGAAATGGTAGATCGCCATCGCGACCAGCGCAAAGCCGCGCGCCGCGTCGATCAGTTCGATCCGGGATTTGTTTTTGGGCGGGCTGTGCACTAGGTCGGTCATTGAAGAATCTCGTTGTTACAAGTCGGTAGCATGAAACCGACCGGCACGGCCAAGCAGAAGGATGGACGGAGCGATGCACAGAATCGAAGCGAATGGCGCAAGCATCCCGGCCCTCGGCCTTGGCACGTGGACTTTGAAAGGCGAAGTCTGTGCCGATCTCGTCGCCCATGCGCTCGGCATCGGCTACCGCCATCTCGATACCGCCGCCAGCTATGGCAACGAGATGGATGTTGGCGAGGGCCTGCGCCGCTCGGGTCTTGCGCGGGACGAGGTTTTCGTCACCACCAAGGTTTGGTGGACCGATCTGGCGGCAAACGATTTCCGCCGCTCAGCCGAAAAGAGCCTCGAGCGCTTGAAGCTCGATCAGGTCGACCTTCTTCTCATCCACTGGCCCAATCCGAAGATTCCGCTCGCCGAGACGATCGAGGCGCTGAACAAGGCTCGCGCAGATGGCCTGACCCGCCATGTCGGCGTCTCGAATTTTCCGACCGGGCTCCTTGCCGAAGCACTCGCGCTTTCCGATGCGCCGCTCGTCGCCAATCAGGTCGAGCATCATCCTTATCTCGACCAGGCGAAGGTGTACGCCGCGTGTCGCAAGGCCGGCATGGCGATGACCTCGTATTGTCCACTGGCCCGTGGTGGCGACCTTTTTGCGGAACGAGCGGTCGTCGATGCGGCGAAGGCACATGGCAAGACGCCGGGCCAGATTGTCCTGCGTTGGCACGTCCAGCAGGACGGTGTCGTCGCGATCCCGCGCACGACGCGGAAGGAACGGCTCGCCGAGAATTTCGACATGTTCGATTTCGCGCTCACCGATGGTGAAATGGCAGCGATCAGCGCACTCGGCGTGAAGAACGCGCGCATCTGCGGCTACGATTTCTCGCCGGAATGGGACGCCGCCTGAGCCGGGCTCAACCCGCTCCTTGGTCCAGACGAAATTGCGTCACGTCATGCCGGTTTCCTCATAACCGTTCGATCTGCGCCGCCGCATAGCTCGTCTTCCATGAAGGAGGGGGCGCATGGTCGCGCAGGTCCGGCATCCGATCTGGCTTCCTGCAGCGCGCGCGCCCGGCGCGCGTACCTTTGCAATCCTGTTCACTCTGGAATCGTTCGCCCGCGCCTCGGTCGCCAGCGTCATCCCGATCCAGGCTTACGAACTTCTGCGCAGCGAGCAGTCCGTTTCGCTGACCTACACGGTCGTCGCGCTTCTCGGCCTGTCGGCAACCATCCTGATGCCGCTGGCGATCCAGCGTTTTGCGCGCCGCCGCGTCTATACTGCCGGCGTCCTGCTTCTCGGACTTGGCTCGCTCTGCCTCGTCACGGGAACGCTTGCGGGCCAGCTCGGCGGCATGCTGGCGCGGGTCATCGGCGCGTCGGCGCTGTCGATCACGCTCAACCTCTACATCATGGATCACATTCGCAAGACACAGTTCATTCAGTCGGAATCGCTGCGCATGGCCTGGTCCACCATCGCATGGATGTGCGGTCCCACGCTCGGCGTCACCCTCTATTCGCAGTTCGGCCTCTGGGCGGCGCATGGAGCCGTCGCGATTTTCGCCGCGATCCTGCTCTGCTTCTTCTGGTATTTTCGTCTGTCCGACAATATTGCGATCCGGCCCGGCAAGACCAAGCCGGCCAATCCGCTTGCCAATATCGGCCGTTTTCTCGCCCAGCCGCGGCTGAGGCTCGCGTGGTTCATCGCGTTTGGCCGCTCCTGTTTCTGGACGAGCTTCTTTGTCTACGCGCCGCTCCTGATGGTCGTAACGGGGCAGGGCAGCCTCGCCGGCGGGCTGATCGTCTCGGCCGGAAATGCGCTCCTGTTCACCGCGCTGTTGTGGGGGCGACTTGGCGCCAGATTCGGCGCGCGCCGTACCATGGCGGTGGCGTTTGCCGGAATGGCCGTCGGGCTGACCGTCACGGCCGCTGCAGGCGAAGCCTCGCCCTGGGTCGCCGGCGCGTTCCTGCTCGTCACGGCGTTTTTCGGCGTGGCGCTCGACGCTCTGGGCTCCGTCGTCTTCATGCGCGCTGTCCGCAGCCATGAACGCGCTCAGATGACGGCCGTCTATCGCACCTATCTCGACCTGTCGGAACTGATGCCGCCGCTGGTCTATTCCATAGTCCTGATCTTCTTTGGCCTCGGCGGCGTCTTCGCCTCGCTCGCGATCTTGATGGCCGTCTGCGCGGTGGTGACGTGGCATTACCTGCCACGTCGCATATGACCTACCGCCCGCGAATACGCGGATCGAGCGCGTCGCGTATGCCGTCGCCGATATAGTTCACCGAAAGCACCGTCAGCGAGATCGCCAGTCCAGGCCAGATGACGCGCGAGGGGTTGATCTGCATGAAGTTCACGCCGTCGAACAGCAGACGCCCCCATGTCGGGAAGTCGGACGGGAAACCGAGACCGAGAAAGCTCAGAGCGGACTCGGTGATGATTGCCGTCGCGATACCGAGTGTTGCCGATACCATGATCGGCGACAGTACGTTCGGCAGGATGTGCCGCGTGATGATGCGACGCTCGCGCGTGCCGATGCTCTTGGCCGCCAGCACGAACTCCTGCTCCTTCACCGAGAGGACTGCTCCGCGCACGATGCGCGCCGTCTGCATCCAGCTCGTGATGCCGATGACGAACACGATCAGCATGAAGATGCCCGTCTCCGGCCCGAACGAGCGCCGCAGCGTGTCGCGGAAAAGCATGATGATGACCAGCAGCAGCGGCAGAAGCGGCAGCGCCAGAAAGAGGTCCGTCAGCCGCATCAGCGGCCCTTCCAGCTTCTTGAAGTAGCCGGCCAGCACCCCGATCGTGGTGCCCACGAAAAGCGACAGGAGCATCGCGGTGACCCCGACCGAAAGTGAGGTCCGTCCTCCGGCCAGGATTTGCGCGAAGGTGTCGCGGCCCAGATTGTCCGTCCCCATCGGATGGGCAAGCGAAATGCCGGCATTGCGCTCGCGCACGTTCAGTGCCGATGGGTCGACGCCGTGAATATAGGGCCCGAAGACCACGAGGAAGATGATCGTCAGGAACACGATCGCGCCCATGACGCCGCCTTTGTGCTGGCGGAACTGGCGCCAGACGTCAGCGGTCAACGTGCTTTGCTTGCGCGGCTCGGCGGCGACGGGCGAGCCCGGCGCGGGCGGGATGACCTTTTCGGGTGCCACTGAGACCTGATCAATCATAGCGAATTCTCGGGTCCAGAATGCCGTAAAGGATGTCGGCGATCAGGTTGCACAGGATGATGAGCACCGCGAAGATGAAGGTCAGCGTCTGGACGAGCGGAATGTCCGCGCCTTGAATCGCGATGATCAAGAGTTGGCCAAGCCCGTTCACCCGGAAAATCTGCTCGGTGATGATCGCTCCGGAGAAGATCGTCGGAATGCCGAGCGCGATGACGGTCACGACCGGGATTAGGCTGTTGCGCAGCACGTGGACCAGAAGAACGACTCTTTCCTTCATGCCCTTGGCGCGCGCCGTGCGGACATAGTCCTGATTGAGGTTGTCGAGCATCGACGCGCGGACGAACCGGCTGAGTTGTGCCGCATTGTAGAGCGCCAGCACCATGACCGGCAGGATCATCTGGCGCACCTGTACCCAGAAGCTGTCCCAGCCAGTCACGCGGTGCGTTGTGTCGTAGATCGAGGGGAACCAGCCCAGATAGACCGAGAAGACGACGATCAGCACAACGCCGGTGAAGAAGGTGGGGACCGAAAAGCCGACCATCGAGACGAAGGTGCCGATCTGGTCGAACCAGGAATACTGCCGGTAGGCCGAGATGATGCCGACGGGAAGCGCAATCAGGATGCCGACGACATAGGACATGCCGACCACCCACAGGGTCTGGGGCATGCGTTCGACGATCAGGTCGACGACCGGGCTGCGGGTTGCCCAGGAGCGAATACGCACGCGCTCGGCCGAATTGCCGATCTCGATTCCGAATGCCTGTTCAATGAAGTTGAGCGGCTCGGCAATGAAGAACTGCTGCAGCCACTTCAGATAGCGGATGTGGAACGGCTCGCCGAGGCCGAGCGACATGCGGATCTGCTCGCGCACCTCCGGCGGAATCGTCAGCGGCAGATTGCCGGTCGGATCATTGGGCGCAAGGTCGAGCAGCGCGAAGATGATGAAGCTGATGACGAACAATGTCGGCACCGCGAACATCAGGCGCCTCAGCGTGTAGTGAAACATATGGCTGAACTCCGGCCGTCGCGGTCAGCCGCGCGGCTTTGCCCCATACCCGCGAAAGGGCATCCGCATGGGTCGCATGCGGATGCCGGATTCGGGTTTACTCAGCGCGGGTCCAGTCGGCCGCGTTCCACAGTTCGGAGTCCCACGAATTCATCAGGACGCCGTTCAGCGTCATCGACTTCGCGGAAACGTCGCCCCGGTGGACGAGCGGCAGATGCGCACCCTCATTGGTGAGGATGTCGTTCATCTGGATGGCGAGGGCCTGGCGCTCCTCGAGCGGAGCGGTCTCGCCCATCTTCGCGACCAGCGCGTCATATTCCTCCGAGCAGAAGCGGGGGATATTGGCACCGAGCCAGCCGTTCTGCGGCTTTGGAGCGTCGTCGCAGAGCCATTCGGCCATGTATTTCTCCGGGTCGGTCCCGTCGAAATTGTTGGTGTACATCAGAACGTCCGCATAAAATTTCTGGAACGTGTCCGGGCTTGCCGGATCGCCGCCGAAGAACACGGCCGCGTCGACGTTACGAAGTTCGGTTTCGACACCGATCTGCTGCCACATGTCCTTGACCAGCGCTTGCGTCGCCTGACGTACCGAGTTGGTCGAGGTCGAGTAGAGGATCGAGAGGCGCACGCCGTCCTTCTCGCGAATGCCGTCGCCACCCGGCATCCAGCCGGCTTCGTCCAGGAGGCGGTTGGCTTCCTCGATGTCCTGCGTCAGGCACCAGTCGACATTCTTCGATGCGTAGGCTTCCGGCGCCGGCAGGATGTTGCAGGTCGGACGACCCGTCTCGCCATAACCGGCCTCCACGATCAGTTCGCGGTCGAGCGCGATGGACAGCGCACGGCGAACGGCCGGGTCTGAAAGGAAAGGATGCGGTCCTGCCTCGACGGTCGAGCGGTCGGCACCCTTTTCAGGGCTCGGATCGGTCATGTTGAGGTTGATACGTTCGACCGAGGTGCCGAACGAGGAGATCAGTTCGCCGCGGCCGGCCGCTTCCATCTGCGCCAGGATTTCCGGTTCGACCTGCAGGTTCCAGGCATAGTCGAATTCGCCCGTCTCCATGACCGCGCGCGCTGCCGACGCCGCGTCGCCGCCACCCTTCAGCGTCACCGTCGCGAATGCGGGCTTGGCCGGATCGCGATAGTTCGGGTTGGCTTCGAGTTCGATCACGTCGTTGGCGGCAAAGCGCGTCACGACGAACGGGCCGGTGCCGATCGGGCCGAAATTGGCGTCCGTGCATTCGGGCGCGCGGGCACCGACGCAGTTTTCAAATTGTGCCTTCTGGATGATCGGCGACTGCGCACCGACGAACGGGCCGTATGGGTAGGGCTTGGCTATCGAGAAATTGACCTTGACCGTACGCTCGTCGACCGCCTCGACGCTTTCGACGTCGGTAAAGTTGGCGACCTGCTGGCAACCGCCATCTTCGGCCATGCAATATTCGGCGGTGAACTTGACGTCTTCCGCCGTCACCGGCGTGCCGTCCGACCACATCAGCCCTTCCGAAAGGACCCAGGTGACCGACTTCAAATCCTCCGAGACGCCGCCATTTTCGACCGTCGGAATCTCGTCGACGAGGGCAGGGACCATCTCACCCTTCTCGTTAAACTTCGCGAGCGGCTCGATGATCAGCGACGAGCCCTCGACGTCTTTCGTGCCACCCGAAAGGAACGGGTTGAGGATCGAAACAGCCTGCCAGTAAAGGATATTGAGGTGACCGTCGCTGCCGCGCTCGGCTTGGGCAGCGCCTGCCGTCATGGCAATGGCCGCTGCCGTTCCCGTCAGGAACGTCGTCAGTTTCTTCATTGCATTTCCCCTTGCGATATTATTGGTTTTGCTAGGTTATTCGCATCCGCGTTGGCTCCCATCCGCCACGGTGCGCCATGCTGGATTCCTATGTCGCGCTCGACGCCTCTCCTCCCTCGACTCGGTGACATGCAGCAAAACGGCCAGGCTGTACTTCGCGCCAGTCCGGTTCCTCGACCTGGCAGCGGTCGAAGACCTCCGGGCAGCGTGTGCAAAAGCGGCATCCGACCGGCGGGTTCGCCGGGTCTGGAATGTCGCCGGTCAGGATGATGCGGCGCCGGCTCGCCTCGATCTTCGGGTCGGGCACAGGCACGGCCGACAAAAGAGCCTTCGTGTAGGGATGCTTCGGGTCCGCGAACAGGGATTCCACATCCGCCAGCTCGACGATCTTGCCGAGATACATGACGGCGACGCGGTCCGCGATGTGCTTGACCATGGAAAGGTCGTGGCTGATGAACAGATAGGTCAGGCCGAGCTTGGCCTGCAGATCCTCGAGAAGATTCACCACCTGCGCTTGAATGGAAACGTCGAGCGCGGCGATCGGCTCGTCGCAGACGATGAATTCGGGATCGAGCGCAAGTGCCCGCGCGATGCCGATGCGCTGGCGTTGGCCACCGGAGAATTCATGCGGGTAGCGGTTGACGTAGTCCGGATTGAGCCCGACCGCATCGAGCAGCTCGCGTACTCGCGCCTTGCGGTCCCTGGCGTTCATGACGCCATGCTCGACCAGCGGTTCGGCTATGATCGCGCCCACCGTCATCCGCGGATTGAGCGATGCCTGAGGGTCCTGGAAGATCATCTGCATCCGCGGCCGTTGCCGGCGCAGCGCATCGCCTTCGAGCGAGGCGATGTCGGTCCCGTCGAACACGATCTTGCCGTCGCTCGCGCGGTAGAGCCGCAAGAGCGCGCGCCCCGTCGTCGATTTGCCGCAGCCGGATTCGCCGACAAGCCCCAGCGTCTCGCCCCTCCTGATCACGAAGGTCAGCCCGTCGACCGCCCGCACCGCGCCCGCCTTGCGGCGCAAAATGCCTTTGTGGATCGGGAAATGGACCTTGAGATTGTCGATCGAGACCAGCGTCTCGTCGCTTGGAACGTGGTGCGTCGGCCGTGCCATCGCGCCTTCAAGCGACATCGCGCACGCCTCCGGTTTCAGGGTTCCACCAGCACGCCGCACGATGATCGCCCTCCACGGCTATCAGTGGCGGGTTCTGTCTCAGGCACTTGTCGAACACGTGTTTGCAACGCGCGGAAAACGGACAAAAATCCGGCTGCTTGAGCAAGAGCGGCGGCTGCCCCGCGATCGAGCGCAGCTTTTCATGCGCCGCGTGCCGTCCGGGCAGGGACTCCAGCAGTGCGCGCGTATAGGGATGCTGCGGATCGTCGAAGAGATCTTCCACCGCCGCGTGCTCGACGATCTGCCCGCCATACATGACCACGATGCGATCGGCGATGCCCGCCGCTACGCCGAGGTCGTGGGTGATCCAGATGATCGCCATGCCGAGATTCTGGCGCAATTCCTTTATCAGTTCGAGGATCTGCGCCTGCACGGTCACGTCGAGCGCGGTCGTCGGCTCATCTGCGATCAGCACCTTCGGATCGCAGGCAAGCGCGATGGCGATGACGACGCGCTGGCGCATGCCGCCTGAAAACTGGTGCGGATAGTCGTCGATACGCTGGTCGGCGGCGGGAATGCCGACGAGTTCCAGAAGCTCGATCGCCCGCTCGCGTGCCTGCCTCTTCGACAATCCCATATGTTCGCGCAGCGGCTCCATGATCTGGAAGCCGACGGTGAACACCGGGTTGAGCGAGGTCATCGGGTCCTGGAAGACGAACCCGATGCGCGAGCCGCGCACCTGGCGGATCTGCGAAGCCTTCAGCTTGACGAGGTCCTGGCCCTGAAAGTTCACGCGGCCCGAAGCGATTTCGGCCGGAGGCATTGGCAAAAGCTGCATCAGCGACATCATCGCCACGCTCTTGCCCGAGCCGCTCTCGCCAACAACGGCGAGAAGTTCGCCTTCGTCCAGATGGAAGCTGATGCCGTTGACGGCGTGGACCACACCGTCCTGCGTGTGGAAGTGCGTGCGCAAATCGCGAACTTCGAGGACCTGGCTTATCGCATCTACTCACGAAACGGGCTGCTGGAAAGCGGCGGTTGCGGGCAATCGAAAAGTCGTCTTGCCCGCATGTGAGCATCGCGGCTCGCGCATTTCAAGCCGGTATTTGAGCAATTTTTCCGGTTGCGCGATATTTGATCATCTGTGCAGAAGTTTCAGACAGTTACCGGCTGTCTTACACGTTCCTTCCCACCGAATACGCGCAGGTAGCGCTCGATTTCGGCCGTATCGCCCGTTGCTTTTTCCGGATTGTCGGAAAGCTTGACGGCCGGGCGGCCGTTGACCGACGTCACCTTGCAGACGAGCGAAATCGCCTTCAGCGCTTCATTGCGTTCGGGCGCGCTATCGTGGAAGTCATTCGTCAGGTTCGTTCCCCAGCCGAACGCCATGCGCACGCGGCCGTCAAAATGCAGGTAGGCGCGCTCGATCGTGTCGACGTCCAGCCCGTCCGAAAAGATGATCAGCCGTTCCCGTGGATCGATGCCGCGCTCTTTCCACCAGCGGATGATGCGCTCGCCGCCCTCGATCGCCGGCGCGCTGTCGGGGCGGAACCCCGTCCACTGGCCAACCCAGTCCGGCGCGCCGCGCAGGAAAGACTCGGTCCCGAAGGCGTCGGGGAGAACGATGAGCAGGTTGCCGCCATAATAGCTTTGCCAGTCCTGCAGCACGCGATAGGGCGCGGTCTTCAGTTCGGCATCCGAATTCGCCATCGCCGCCAGCACCATCGGCAGTTCATGCGCGTTGGTGCCCAGGGCCTCCAGATCGGTGTCCATGGCCAGAAGCACGTTCGACGTGCCGGTGAAGGAGGGGCCGATACCCTCCTTCAACGCTTCGACGCACCAGCGCTGCCAAAGATGCGAGTGGCGCCGCCTTGTGCCGAAGTCGGAGATGCGCAGGTCGGGATAAGCGCGCAGCCGCTCGACCTTTTCCCAAACCCGCGCCTTGGCGCGTGCATAAGTCACGTCCAGCGCGAAGCGGCCCATCGATTTCAGCGCCGCGCGCGAACGCAACTCGTTGATGATCGCAAGCGCGGGAATTTCCCACATGGTCGTATCGTGCCAGCGCCCATGGAAGGTCAACTCGAACTGGCCGTCCTTGCGCGTCAGCTCATATTCAGGCAGCCGGAAATCGGCCAGCCAGCGCAAAAAGTCGTGCCGGAAGATCTGGCTCTTGCCATAGAAGGTGTTGCCGCCGAGCCAGATCATCTCCTTCTTCGAAAAGCGAAGCGAGCGCGCATGGTCGAGTTGCGCGCGCAATTCGCTTTCGTCGATCTCGTCGGCAAGGCGCACGGACTTCGTCCGGTTGATCAGCGTAAAGGTCGCGTCCACGTCAGGATAGACGCCCCGGATCATCTGCAGCATCAGGAGCTTGTAGAAGTCCGTGTCGAGCAGGCTGCGGATGATGGGATCGAGCTTCCAGGTGTGGTTGTAGACCCGGCGCGCGATATCGGTCTTGATCATGATGCGTGTCTTTTCCCTCGGCGCCTTTCGCGCCCCTTGGAAGGCCAGCACGAATGCGGGCCGAAAACAAGCTAAGGACGTTGGCCCAGATGAAGGTGCGCAGCGTAGAGGGAGATCGCGGCCGCATTCGACACGTTGAGCGAGCGGATTGCGCCCGGCATGTCGAGGCGGGCGAGGGCGGAAACGGTCTCGCGTGTCTTCTGGCGCAGCCCCTTGCCCTCCGCGCCGAGCACAAGCGCTATGCGTGTTCCGGAAAGCGTATCTTCCAGGACCTCCGGCCCGTCCGAATCGAGGCCCACGGTCTGGAAGCCGAGTTGGGTGAGTTCACCGAGCGCGTCGGCCAGATTGCGCACCTCGATATGGTCGATGTGCTCCAGCGCGCCGGAAGCCGACTTCGCCAGGACGCCCGATTCCTGCGGGCTGTGGCGGCCGGTCGTGATCAGCGCACCTGCCGAGAACGCAACGGCCGATCGCATGATCGCGCCGACATTGTGCGGGTCGGTCACCTGGTCAAGCACCAAAAGGAGCCGTGTGTCCTGCAACTCTCCGAGCCGCTTGGGCTTCAGCGGCAGGGCCTCGACGAGCGCGCCCTGGTGGACGGCATCGGAGCCGACGAGCTTGTCGATCTCGCGCGGCTCGACGATCTCGGCCGGATAGTTAAGGTCCAGTGGCTCTGCAAGTTCGAGCCGCGCCAGCGCGTTGCGCGTGACGAGGAGCCGCCGGATCGTGCGGCGCGGATTGTCGAGCGCGGCGCGCACGGTGTGGATGCCGTAAAGCCGCACGGAACCGTCCTGCGGTGGGGAGCCGGGCTCGATTGGCGCGCGCGGCCGGAAGACCGGACCTCCGGCCTTCTCGTCTCGAAACTTGCGGCGCAGCTTTGCGTAGTGGGTGTCCCGCGCGGTGCCGGCGGGAGGCGTCTTCTTCTCGCTCATGGTTCTCTATAGCGGCGGCGATTGCCGTTGGACATGGGGCGACGCAAGGTCATAGCGAATTTCTGGACAATTGGCTCGGCCGCGGTTGACAGCATTTCGCGGTGCCGCCATAAGGCCCATCGCGGATTTGGCTTGGATTTCGGTTCTGGCCCAGCCCGCAAGCCAAGCCTCGTTGCACGGCTCCGATGTGGTCTGACGGAGGGGTGTCCGAGTGGTTAAAGGAGACGGACTGTAAATCCGTTCGCTATGCGTACGCTGGTTCGAATCCAGCCCCCTCCACCACCGGCCCACATCGAAAGTTGTACCTCGCAAGAGGCGGGTATAGCTCAATGGTAGAGCAGCAGCCTTCCAAGCTGAATACGCGGGTTCGATTCCCGCTACCCGCTCCAGCAAGCCCCGATAGTGCCTGACCGCTCTGACCATCCACGTCAGCGCTTGTCCGCATCCTTGCCGGCGATGTTTACGCGCGGGCCAGGGGTCGGCCCTGTGGCTCATGGATGGAAAAATAGGCGAACGCTGCGATCGCCATGAAGGCGGGGATGCTCAGTTCGAGCACTTCCTCGAAGATGACCGAGGGGGCATGCAGTTCGGGCGCCGCGGTTATGCCTAAACCGGCAAGCTTGCGGATGCCGCCGTCCAATGTCTTGGACATCACACCGCTGGCGCCAGCGGCAGCAACAGCCACTGCGACGACGTCAAATCGGCGAAGGCCGGCGAAGAAGCCGCGTCCGTTCACCTGGATGAGCCGGTAGGCCGCAAGGCCGACAAGCAACAACACGCCAGCCCCGACCAGCTTTTCGCCGAGCTGCACGTCCGGCGATACGTAAAAGGATGTCTTGGTAATCGACATCGTTGTCAGCTTGGCGTGGAAATCGAGTTCGCGCAGGCACATAAGGATCGGAATCAGTACAAGGTGCCATCGCGAGGCCAGGAGGTCGGGTCGCGATTCACGAACAATGGTGGTCGCGACGATCAGGTAGAACGCGGCCGAGAAGACCTGGAGCGCGCCGCCCTCGCTGAGATATTCGGCATAGAAATGTTCGCCGATCCAGATCGGCAAAATTGCGAGAAAGACAATGCAGACTATCGTCAGCCCCATATAGGCAAAGTACCGATTGGGGCTGGGGACTTCCGCGGTCTCGATCCAGTTCGTGCTTGCCAATGGCCAATTCCCGTCGCTTCGCGCAGTCGCGCACGACAAAGCGACTACCAGACCGGGAGGCGATTAGTCGACACATTGTTCAGCTTTTCAAGGGCGCGTTGCCATCGCGATGATCTACTGCGTCGTTTGCTTCTTGGCATCGAGTTCGGCCAGTTGAAGATCGACGGCTTCGAGCGCACGCAGCAGCCTGAAGCGCAGCGTACGAAACTGGGTGGCGGCCTCGGCCTGGTTTTCGTTGATGACCAGATCAAGCGCGCGGGAGACCAGCGTATCGATCGGAACGCCAGAGAAGCGGTGTTCGCGAAACTGTGCATCGAGCACGTCATCATCCATGCCGTTCGGACAGGGGTAGACCACGCCGTCAGGATGGCAAAGCGCCGAAAAGTTCAGTTCGGAGAACACGGCGCTTTGGTGTGCCGCCCGGTACACGCGATAGCTCTCCGTGGAGCCAGCGCTGCTGTGTGAGCCAAGCTCGGCGAGGGAACTGCCGAGGAGCGTCTTCAAATTCGCGACCCAGTCAGTCACGTCTTTGGTCGGCTGAGACATCGCATCGGTCCGTAGCGCCTAAATTCGCGCCGACTATCAAATGCTATTTGCGCCAGAGCAAGAGTGAAGCGGGGCATTTTCCCCAATAGCGATCACTTTCGGTGTTGTACGGCCATGAGCTTGTTCTTCGCCTGCGCGCCAAGCCTCGGACGCGGACGTTGCTGCGAACGGCTGACCGCGCATCCGTCCTGGATCTTGATCCAGGCGGAATTATTGAGAACCATGCCGCAGCGCGCCAGTTGCGGCGCGCAGGGGATATCGAGGCACACGATCTGCCCCTGGTCAAAGACCATCTCATTCGCATGGCAGGTCGGACCCGCAGCAATTTGGGGTTCTGCGGCAGCACCGACCGTCATTGCCGCGATGAGCAGGCTCTCGAGCATGCCCTACTATACCACAGCGAATGACGCTCCGTCATATCAAGCCGCTTGCGCGAGGGGGCACATGTCCAACTCGATCACCACCGGCACGTGATCCGAGGGCTTTTCCCAACCTCGGACGTGCTTTTCGATGTCGGACGAGCGCAACCACGCCGCCGCCTCTGGGGAAAGCATCTGGAAATCTATGCGTATGCCGTTGTTCTTCTGCCAGGCGCCCGCCTGATAATCCCAGAAGGAGTAAGCGTCGCGCGCATCGGAAACGGTGCGGAACGCATCGACGAAGCCGAGATTCGCCAGCCGGCGAAGCGCCTCTCGCGATTCGGGCTGGAACAACGCGTCGCCGAGCCAATTCTCGGGATGGCGCGCATCATGCGGCTGGGGAATGACGTTGTAGTCGCCGGCGAGCACGAGGGGTTCTTCGAGCACCAATCGCGCCTGTGCCCAGCGCTCCAGCCGTTCCATCCAGCCGAGCTTGTAAGGAAATTTCTCGGTGCCGATCGGATTGCCGTTCGGCAGATAGAGCGAGACGACCCGCAATGCGCCGCGGTCGGTCGAGAACACACCCTCGATGAACCGCGCCTGCACGTCGTCATCATCACCGGCCAGCCCGCGATTGACCTCGTCGAAACGCAGCTTGGACAGGATCGCGACCCCGTTGAAGCCCTTTTGGCCGTGCGTCTCCACATGATAGCCGAGCGCTTCGATCTCCATGCGCGGGAAGTTCTCGTCGACCGACTTGATCTCCTGCAGGCAGGCGATGTCGGGCTGGCTCTCGTTGAGCCAATGGAGGAGATTGTCGATGCGCGCCTTGACGCCGTTGATGTTCCAGGTCGCGATCTTCATGTCGGTCGGTCAGATCGAAAACGACGTGCCGCAGCCGCACGAGGCGACAGCGTTCGGATTGCGAATCTGGAAGGACTGACCCATCAGATCGTCGACGAAGTCGATCACCGATCCGCCCATGTAGACGAGCGAAATCTCGTCGATCAGCACCTTGGCGCCGTCGCGTGCGATGACGACATCGTCGTCGTTCTGGTTGTCGACGAGGTCGAACGTATAGGAAAACCCCGAGCAACCGCCGCCCTCGACAGCAACGCGCAGGGCCGTCTTGCCCGGTTCGTCGCGCAGGATGCTCGCCACGCGGCGGATCGCGGCGTCGCTCACTTCAACGGATTTCATATCGGTCTTGGCATCCATGCCCATGACGTCACCTTGCGTTCGCATTCCCACCATAGGTATGAAGCCGGCGGGGACAAGTCAACGAAGTGGCAACGGGTGACGGCAGGTGAATACGACCGAGATCGGTTTCGGCTACCGGCCGCGGGCAGCCTATGCAAGCGACCCCGCGCAAACGCGCGGGCGCCTCGTTCTGGAGCCGGAAAGTGCGACGCGCACGCCCTTCCAGCGCGACCGCGACCGCATCATCCATTCCACCGCCTTCCGGCGACTGAAGCACAAGACGCAGGTCTTCATTGCCCATGAGGGCGACCATTTCCGCACGCGGCTGACACATACAATCGAAGTGTCCCAGATCGCCCGCGCTCTGGCGCGTGCACTGCGGCTCGATGAGGACCTCGCCGAAGCCGTCGCGCTCGTCCACGATTTCGGCCACACGCCCTTCGGCCATACCGGCGAAGACGCGCTCAATGAGAAGATGCGTCCCTGGGGCGGCTTCGACCACAATGCGCAGTCGCTGAAGATCGTCAGCGAACTCGAGCGCCGCTACGCGAATTTCGACGGACTCAACCTCTCCTGGGAGACGCTCGAAGGCCTCGTCAAACACAACGGCCCGCTCACCGGCGACATCCCGCCGGCGATCCTCGCCTATAACGACCACCACGATCTCGAACTGGGCCGCCACGCCGGGCTCGAGGCGCAGGCCGCCGCAATCGCCGACGACATCGCCTATGACACGCACGACATCGACGACGGCTTGCGCGCCGGGCTGGTCACGCTCGACATGCTTGAGGAGGTGCCGCTTTGCGCCGAAATCCTGGCCGACGTGCGCAGGCAATACCCCGATCTCGACGCCGTACGCACCGCGCACGAACTGATGCGCCGCCAGATCACTTTGATGGTGGAAGACGTCATCGCGACGGCGAGCGCCAATCTCGAACGGCTCGCGCCGCGCTCTCCCGCTGAAGTGCATACGGCCGGGGTCACGCTGGTCAATTTCTCTGCGTCGATGCGCGAAGCCGAATCCGAACTGAAATCCTTTCTCTACAGCCATTTGTACCGTCATCCTCAGGTGATGCGCGTGCGCGCATCCGCTGACGTCATCGTCCGCGATCTCTTCGACCGCTACATGACCGACGATGCCGCGCTGCCCGAGGACTGGCGCGAGCGCCAAGCCGTCCGCGACGAAGCTGCCCGAGCCCGCCACGTGGCTGATTTCCTGGCCGGCATGACCGACACCTATGCGGTTCGCGAGCACCGGCGCCTGTTTGACCGCACCCCCGATTTGGGCTAGGGCCGCGCCCATGCCGCGCTTGGCTTTGCGCCCGCCTTCCAGAATCTGACGAGATTGGTTTTCGATGAACATCTTCGCCGAATTCAACGCACGTATTGAAAAGATCGTGCAGAGCTTCGACCTGCAGACGGAGACGGGCACGGTCGATCTTTCGCGCGTGACCGTCGAGCCGCCGCGCGATCCGAGCCATGGCGACCTGGCGACCAACGCCGCGATGGTGCTGGCCAAGCCCGCGAAGACCAATCCCCGTGCGCTCGCCGAACGTCTTGCCGAAGCGCTGAAGGCCGATCCCGACGTCGCTGCCGTCGACATCGCCGGACCCGGCTTCGTCAATCTGCGCCTGAACGACACCTTCTGGCAGGCCCGCCTCGGCGAAATCCTCGACGGCGGCACCGATTACGGCCGGTCGACCATCGGCGCCGGTCGCAAGGTCAATGTCGAATACGTCTCGGCCAATCCGACCGGCCCCATGCATGTCGGTCATTGCCGTGGCGCGGTCGTCGGCGACGCGCTCGCCAATCTCCTAGCTTTCGCCGGGCACGCCGTGACCAAGGAGTATTATATCAACGATGCCGGGGCGCAGATCGACGTGCTCGCCCAGTCGGTGATGGTGCGCTACCGCGAGGCGCTGGGCGAGCGGATTGGCGAAATCCCCGCCGGGCTCTATCCGGGCGACTACCTCGTGCCGGTCGGTGAGGCGCTGGCGGCGGAGTTCGGGCATCGCCTTCTGGAGATGCCGTCCGAAGAAGCACTCGCCATCATCAAGGACCGCACGATCGACGCCATGATGGCAATGATCCGCGAGGATCTGGCCGCGCTCAACGTCCATCATGACGTGTTTTTCTCCGAGCGCAGCCTTCATGGCAGCAATGGGGGCGCCATCTTGTCGGCGATCAACGACCTGACGCTCAAGGGCCATGTCTACAAAGGCAAGCTGCCGCCGCCGAAGGGCCAGTTGCCGGACGATTGGGAAGATCGCGAGCAGACGCTTTTCAAATCGACCGCCGTCGGCGACGATATCGACCGGCCGCTGATGAAGTCGGACGGCCAGTTCACCTATTTCGCCGCCGACGTCGCGTACATGAAGGACAAATACCAGCGCGGCTTCGAGGAGCTCGTCTTCATCCTCGGCGCCGACCATGGCGGCTACGTGAAGCGGCTGGAGGCGCTCGCGAAGGCGCTTGCAGGCGACAGACTGAAGGTCACAGTCCTGCTGTGCCAGCTGGTCAAGCTCTTCCGGGGCGGCGAGCCGGTGCGCATGTCAAAGCGGGCAGGGGAGTTCGTCACCCTGCGCGACGTGGTCGACGAGGTCGGCCGTGATGCGATCCGGTTCATGATGCTCTACCGCAAGAGCTCCGAGCCGCTCGATTTCGATTTTGCGAAGGTCACCGAGCAATCGAAGGACAATCCGGTCTTCTATGTGCAGTATGCGTCCGCACGCTGTCACTCTGTGTTCCGCCAGGCCAAGGAGCAGCTCGGCACAAACTGGATCGACGAGGCTGCGATGAAGGCGGCCGCTCACCGTTTGACCGACGAGGGCGAGCTGGCGCTCATCCGCAAGCTGGTCGAGTATCCCCGGGTGATCGAATCTGCCGCTCTAGCCCAGGAGCCGCATCGACTGGCATTCTACCTCTACGACCTTGCCAGTGCCTTCCACGGTCACTGGAACCGTGGAACGGACAACAACGACTTACGCTTTATTAAGGTTAACGACCCAGAATTGACGCGTGCCAGGCTCGGAATGGTGCAGGCGGTGTCCAACGTTCTTTCTTCGGGGCTCGCGCTGGTTGGAGCGGATGCTCCCTCCGAAATGCGCTGATTGCCTCAAGGGAAAGTGTCACCTTTTGCCCACATTGCCTTGGTAGCGGCCAAGATCCATTGAGACGTCGCCGGCGTCCGACCGAGTGCGAGTGCGGGAAAAAGCATGGCAGACAATCCTTTCAAGCGCCCCGACGAGTCCGGTTTTCTGGACAATGATCCCTTTGCCGAGTTGATGCGCATGGCAGACGCGCCGCGCCCGGCCACGCAGGAACCGTCACGCTCGGCCAACGAGAGCTTCGATATCGATCTGGAGCGCGAGCTTCTGGGCGATTTCGACGAGCCGGACGCAGGACCGGTCGCCAGCTCGATCGCCGATCATTGGTCGCGCGAGCCGGAATATGAGCCGGCGGCCGCGGAAGCTGAGTCCGAACCGTCGATCCATGAACCTTCATATGTCGAGCCCGAGTACGCTGGGTCCGGAGATGAGGCGGCGCTGGACGAGTTCGACATGGCTTTCGAGCTCGACATGTCCGACGAGGGGCCACATCTGCCTTTGTCGACTGCTGACACGCAGGTGGAACAAAGCGTTGTGTTCGACGCGGAGGACGATGTTCCCGAAGATTTCGACGTCCGCTCGCACGCGCTCTTCCAATCCGTGCCGGAGATCGCGGACCAGCCCGAAAGTGCCGGTGATCCGGTTGTGACCAATCCGGTATCGGACGAGTTGGACGAGGCCTTTGCGGACTTCGACCTGGCTGCTGATCTGCAATCTGAGATCGCCGCCGAGCCTCAGCTTGTCGCCGATCCCATCTCCTTCGACGAATTGAACACCGAGCTCGGGCAGTTCTCCGAACCGGCGCCGCACCGTTCCGAAATCTGGAGTTCGGGAGTCGAAGCCGTCTCGGACGATGACCTCGATCTCGCGTTCGACGCCGAACTGGAAGTTGCCGAGGACATGGCGGCCGAGCCGGTTGCTGCCACAGGCGACGAATGGCGCTTCGATGAACCGACGGCACATGAGGACGTTGCCGCCGAGCACGAGGTGCAGGACGAGCGCTTTGTCGACGAACTCACGCATTTTGCAGAGACCGACGCCGCTGAAACAGCGCCGACATTCGCTCATGATGACGTGCTGCAGGCCGGTCCCGCCGCCGACCATGAGCAGCAGACCGAATATGCGCAGGAGCCGGAAGCAAGTCTCGCATGGACGCCGCTCGAACTGCAGGCTGAAGGCCCGGTCGAATCCGTGGCGGCGCATGTCGAGCCGCAGCTCTCTTCACCGTTCGAGCCGCAATTGCGCCGCGAGATCGCAGATGATGACGACGTCCTGAACGACATTGAGAGCTGGCTGGGCGCCGACTACGAGCCGTCAGCGCCGGCGGCCGCCGCCGCATCCGTGACGACCAGACCGGTTTTCACCGCCGTCGACCCGGCACCCGTCGCGGTCGCGCCGGAAACATCGGCGCCTGCCGCTGTAGAATCCGAAACCCTCAGCCTGGAAGATGAACTCAGCGCATTGCTCGGCGACGACGTAGCCCTGCAGGTGCCGGCACGCGAAGAGGTCATCGATTGGCATGAACCAACGCCCTATGAGGCCGGGGACGCGCAGCCCGTCGTCACGAACGCATCGCCAGTGGAAAGCGAAGAAATCGAAATCGCGCTGGACTTCGATTTCGACGAACCCGACTTGGAGCAGGAGTACGCACCTCAGCCCACTGCGTGGCAAGAGGCCGACGAATATGGCTGGGATGGCGGGCAGGAAGCCACTGCATTCGAGGTCGAAACCTCTGACCAAGACGATTTCGACGCTGCTGCATTCTCTGCATCGCGGCCGTCCTCTGACAATCTTGTCGAAGAACCCGTGGCACCGAAGAAGTCGGGTCCGCTCGCCATGTTGGCCGCGCTGGCGCCCGCCGCTATAGCCCGCTTTGGCGGGGGCGAGCGTTCAAGTGTCGCCCGTTCCACGGAGGCAGCACAGCCCGCCACGCCACTCTTCGGCCTGGCGCGCGCCAACAGGCCCGTTCCGCCGGAAATCGAGACCGTCGATGTGGAAGACCAGCCGGTCGCTCTCGCGGACGATCTCGATATTCCTGACCTGACCGAGCCGGAAGACGTCGCACCGCTGTTTTCGCCGGACGATCTGGAAGCTGAACTCGATGTGGCCTTCGGCAGCTTGGCGACGGAAGAGGAGTTGCCCGCTCCGCAGCAGCAGGCCGCGTCTGCCCAAGCTCTCGAGCAACCGCCCCTTCAGGGCTATTTCGCCGATGGCGACTATGCCTATACGCCACAGGAGGGCGCGGGCGGCAGCGAGTTTGGCGACGTCGAATTCGACGACGACGCCGACGACGACGACTTCGACGCGCGCCAATCCGCGCCGAAGGACGGCATGCGCCGCAAGTACTTCATTTTGGGTGGTGTGGCAGCGATCGCAATCATCGGTGGCCTCGGCTATTTCGTTTCAGGCGGGCCGGCCGGCGACGGAGCGCCAGCCATCGTGCGGGCCGATCCCGAGCCGGTTCGCGTGCGGCCGGAAAATCGCGGCGGTGTCACAGTGCCGAACCAGAACAGCCAGGCCTACCGCCGGGCGACCGGAGCCTCGGGCGAGCCCGGCGGCGGCCAGGAGCAGCTCGTCACGTCTGTCGAGGAGCCGATGGATGTCCGCGCAGCCGTCGCTCCATCCGAGCCGATGGACGATTTCCCGCTGGTCGGCATGGAAGAAATCCCGATGCTCGGCGAAGCCGAGGCGAACGAGATGCTGGCTTCGGTGAAAAGCGACGAACGCCTTGGCAGCGTCGAGGACATCATCGAAGAGGACAGCATCGAGATCGCGCCGCGCCGCGTGCGCACAATGGTCGTTCGGCCCGATGGAACGCTCGTTCCGCGTGACGAAGTTCCGCTCGCCGCAACCCGCGCCGAACTGGAAGCGACGACTGTCGCCGCCGCAAGCGGGCAGGGAACGGCTGTGCCGCTGGTGCAGGATGCCCAGCCGATCGGCACCCTCGTTCCGCAAAGCGAAGTCCTCGCCGACGATCCAGTCATGCCCGACACGGTTGGCGTTGTTCCCTCGCGTCCTCAGCCTTCGGCCGCGCCCGTCAGCCAGCCAGCGCCGGTTCAAGTTGCCGCTGCAGAGGCGCCTGCGGCGCAGGCGCCTGTCGCGCAAAGCGCTTCCGCCGCGCCGGCTGTCGGCGAGTGGTCGATGCAGATCGCCTCGCAGCCAACCGCCGAAGGCGCGCAAAGCGCCTATCAGGACCTCGCCCGCCGCTACGGCTCGGTTCTGGAAGGCAAGGGCGTCAACATCGTGCGCGCCGACATCGAGGGCATGGGTACGTTCTACCGGGTGCGCATTCCGGCCGCGACGCGCGACGAGGCCATCAACCTTTGCGAAAGCTTCAAAGGTGCTGGCGGCAACTGCTTCGTATCGCGATAAAACCACCAAGGCCGGGCCATTGCCCGGCCTTCTGGTTTCACGGGCCGATTGACGGCCGAAAACTCCGTGCCATGGTTGAGAAATGACCGATTCGAAAGCGCTTATCCTGGGTGCCTCGGGCCCCGTTCTGACGCCGCAGGAGCGTGCCTTCTTCAAGGGCGAAGCGCCGTGGGCGTTCATCCTGTTTGCCCGCAATCTGGCGGAGCCGGAGCAGATCCGAGATCTCGTCGCCGATCTGCGCGATTGCGTCGGTCGTTCCGATGCGGCGATTTTCATCGACCAGGAAGGCGGGCGGGTCCAGCGCCTGCGTCCGCCGCTTGCCGGCCACTATCCGCCAGCCGAGATTCTCGGCCGAATCCACGCGTCCGATCCGCAGGCCGGCATCCGCGCATCATGGCTGATGTCGCGCCTCCATGCGCTCGATCTGATGCAGTACGGCATCAATGCAGATTGCCTCCCTGTCCTCGACGTTCCCATCGAAGGATCGCATGACGTAATCGGCGATCGCGCCTATGCGCGTGACCCTCGGGCCGTCGCGGTCCTCGGTCGGGCGGCGGCGGAAGGGCTTCTAGCCGGCGGCGTGATGCCCGTCATCAAGCATATTCCCGGCCATGGCCGGGCCTTCTCAGACAGCCACCATGCGCTGCCGGTCGTTGACGCGTCGTTGGACGAGTTGCGCCATCATGATTTCGTGCCGTTCCAGGCGCTGCAGGACGCGCCCGCCGCGATGACGGCCCACGTCGTCTATACAGCTATCGATGCCGAGAATCCTGCGACGACATCGCCCCGCGCGATTCGCGACTTCATTCGCGGCGAGATAGGCTTCGATGGCCTCCTGATGAGCGACGATCTTTCGATGAAGGCGCTTTCTGGGGATTTCGCCACGCGGACGCAGTCGTCACTTGCCGCAGGCTGCGACGTCGTTCTTCACTGCAACGGCGTGATGGACGAGATGGTAGCGGTCGCTTCGGCGGCGCCGGTTCTTTCGGGGGAGGCGAAACAACGCGCAGCGCGCGCCATGGCGGCCATCGCAAATGGCGGGCACGAAGACGGGAATGCGCTGCGCCGCGAGTTTGAGGATTTGCTCGCGCCCGCAGCCTAGAAGGACGAGATTGGCCAAAGAGACGCCGACAGCGGCCCCGACGCTTCCCCTGGACGAATTCTGGGACGAGAGCGGTCGTGCCGCCTCCGATCCCGCGCTGGTCGTTGATGTCGATGGATTTGAAGGTCCCCTCGACCTTCTCCTGCACCTTGCGCGTGGCCAGAAGGTCGATCTCGCCCGCATCTCGGTCCTGGCCCTTGCCGAACAGTATCTGACATTCATCGAGCGCGCGCGGCATCTGCGCATCGAGCTTGCGGCCGACTATCTCGTGATGGCGGCCTGGCTCGCCTTCCTGAAGTCCAAGCTTCTGATTCCGCACAAGAAAACCGACGATGGCCAGAGCGGTGACGAGCTGGCGGCCGTGCTGCAGTATCGTCTGCGCCGGCTCGAAGCCATGCGCGAGGCCGGGAACCGGCTGATGAACCGCGATCATCTTGGCCGCGACGTCTTTGCCCGCGGCATGCCTGAGCCGATCGCGATCCGCCGCGAAAGCACCTACACAGCCTCGCTCTACGATCTCCTCATCGCTTACGCCTCCCAACGCCAGCGGGCGGCGGTGACAAGCGTGCAAATCGCAAAGCGTGGCGTCTGGTCCTTGAAGGACGCGCGCGAACTCCTGACGCGGCTGATGGGCAGTTTCACCGAGTGGACAGCGCTCGACCGCTTCCTGATCGATTATGTCGTCGCACCGGAGGAGCGTGCCAGCGCGATCGCGAGTTCGTTTGCGGCGACGTTGGAACTCGTCCGCGAAGGACAGTTTCAAGTTCGTCAGGAGGGCGCTTTCGCACCGCTCTATCTGAAGTCGAAGAGTGCCTGAGATGGACCAGAACGCCGGAAAAGTCATCGCATTCTTGGGGCAGACGAGTTCGAAATCGCCCGATCCGGACCTTTTTGGAGCCATCCGGATGGCTGAAGCGCTCATTTTTGCCTCGTCTGAGCCGGTTTCAGCCCGTTATTTGATGGATAGACTTCCCGCTGATGTCGATATCGCAACTGTCCTGACCGAACTTCAAAAGCTCTACTCCTCGCGTGGCGTGAACCTGATCCGGGTCGGTGAAGGTTGGGCCTTCCGCACCGCATCCGACCTGTCCTTCCTGCTCGCCCGCGATCAGATTCAGCAGAAGAAACTCTCCCGCGCCGCGCTCGAGGTTCTCGCCATCATCGCTTACCACCAGCCGGTCACCCGGGCGGAAATGGAGGATATCCGAGGCGTGGAGACGGCCAAGGGTACGCTCGACGCGCTGCTCGAGACAGGCTGGGTTCGGATGCGCGGGCGGCGCAAGACACCGGGCCGGCCCGTCACCTACGGAACGACGGAAGCGTTCCTCGACCATTTCGGCCTTGGCGAGATCCGGGATCTGCCTGGCATGGACGAGTTGCGCGGGGCAGGGCTCTTGTCGGCGCGGCTGCCGGCCAATCTCCACATTCCGCAGCCGCCTGCCGACCCCGGCATCTATGGTGAGGACGAGGAGCCGCTCACCGACTTAGATCTGGAGGAACTCGGCCTGTTGACACCCAAGGTCGAGGATGATTGACGCGGAGCGCCGCAGGTCGCGGCGTCGGAGGTCAAGTGACTGAAACGAGCGAACGCAGGCAGGACGGACGGGTCACGACCGCAGGCGTGGCGTTTGCGTCGCGGCTCTCCTTCGAGAACATCTCGCATTCCTTCAATTCGCATGCCGAGACGCTGCGGAACGTCTCGCTTTCGGCTGAGCCCGGCGAGGTCCTGTGCCTTCTTGGCCCGTCAGGTTCCGGCAAGACGACGCTCTTGCGCATCGCAGCCGGGATCGAGACGCAGCGAAGCGGCCGGGTCCTTCTGAACGACCGCGAAATTTCCGGCCCAAACGTCTTCGTTCCGCCCGAAAGCCGCTCGATCGGCCTCGTTTTTCAGGATTTTGCGCTCTTTCCGCACCTGACGATCCTCGAAAACGTGAAGTTCGGATTGACCGCACTGTCGCGGGAGGAAGCCAAGCGCGAGGCGTTGATTTCGCTCGGACGCGTCGGGCTCGACGCCTATGCAAATTCCTACCCGCACGTCCTTTCTGGGGGCGAGCAGCAGCGCGTGGCGCTCGCCCGCGCGATTGCGCCACGCCCCGGCGTGCTCCTGATGGACGAACCGTTCTCCGGCCTCGATTCGCGCCTCAAGGACCAGGTTCGGGCCGAAACGCTTGGGATCCTGCGCCAAAGCCGCTCGACCGCCGTCGTGGTTACCCATGACGCCGAGGAGGCGATGCGGATGGGCGACCGGATCGCGCTCCTGAGGAACGGTGAACTCATACAGACCGGAACGGCGGAAGAACTCTTCAATTCGCCCGTCAGTCTTTTCGCGGCGGGGTTCTTCTCCGAATTGAATATTTTCGATGGCCGCGCGTTATCAGGGCGGGTCGAGACGCCCATCGGCATTTTCGACGCAAACGGCATTCAAGATGGCCAGGCCGTCTCGGTTGCGACGCGGCTTTCGGCATTCGATGTGTCGGAAAGCGTTGGCGAAATCCCGGCACGGGTGGTATCACGCCGTTTCCTTGGGGTGGTGGAAATGCTGGAACTTGCGGTTCAAGGGGCAGAGCGACACGTGCGGGCGCGCATCCGCTGCGGCGCATTGGCCCGGACGAGCCGGGACGTCTGGCTAAACGTCAGAAAGTCTGATGTTCTCGTGTTTGAAAGCCGTTCCGAAAACGCATAAGTCAAGAACGAACGAATTGTTCGAAAGAGAGTGATCATGGGTAGCTTCTCGATTTGGCACTGGCTCATCGTGCTTGTCGTCGTCCTTCTCCTGTTCGGCCGGGGCAAGATTCCCGAGTTGATGGGTGACATGGCCAAGGGCATCAAGAGCTTCAAGAAGGGCATGGCCGACGACGAGGACGTTGGAACCAAGACGCTCGATCACCGTGCCGACGAGCCGATGGCGCCGACGGGCAAGGACAAGGTCGGGAAGACGTCGTCCTGATCGCGCAAGGCCGCATTGCCTGACGCGGACATGAATGATGATCGATCTTAGCTGGTCCGAAATTCTCGTAGTCGCGATCGTCCTGATCGTGGTCGTGGGCCCAAAGGATTTGCCGCGCCTCCTGCGCTCCTTCGGCAAGACCATGTCGACGGTGCGATCGATGGCGGGTGATTTCCGCAAGCAGTTCGACGAGGCGATCAAGGAAGCCGACCTCAAGGATCTGAAATCGCTTGCCGACGATGCGCGCAAGCTCAATCCGGCGTCCGAAATCAGGAAGGCGCTGAACCCGATGGAGCAGGCGGCAAAGGACGTGCGGTCCGGGCTCGACAAGGCGATGACGCCTGCGACGCCGATCTCCGCCGAAAAACCGTCCTCGACGCCGCAGCCCGCCGCACCGCAAAAGGCCGGCGCGACGGCAATGCCCGAGGCGATGACCAAGGCTCCTTCGGTTGCGACGCCTGCCCCGGCAGAGGCACCGGTCAAGGCGGCGCGTCCTGCGAAGGCGTCGGCCGCCAAGGCCGCCGCGAAGGGGAATGGCACAGCCGCCCCCACGAAGGCTGCAACGGCCAAGCCGGTCGCGAAGACGAAGCCGGCGACGAAAGCAGCCAAGACGAGCACGGCCAAGGCGAAGGCAGACAAGTGACCAAGAATGACGACGATATCGAGTCCAGCTCCGCGCCGCTGCTCGATCACCTGATCGAACTGCGCTCGCGGTTGATCCGGGCGCTGATCGGCTTCTTCGTCGCGTTTCTCCTGTGCTTCTTCTTCGCTCGCGAACTTTTCAACCTTCTGGTCATTCCTTTCCAATGGGCGACGGAGTGGGCGGGGCTCGACCCCAAGAGCGTCGATCTCATCTACACCGCGCCGCAGGAATTTTTCTTCACACAGATCAAGCTCGGCATGTTCGGGGGCATGGTGCTGGCCTTTCCGTTGATCGCCAACCAGATCTACAAGTTCGTCGCGCCGGGCCTCTACAAGAACGAGCGCGCGGCCTTCCTACCGTTCCTGATCGCATCTCCGATCCTCTTTCTGATGGGCGCGGCGCTGGTCTATTTCTTCTTCACGCCGATGGTCATGTGGTTCTTCCTGTCGATGCAGCAGGTGGGTCCCGACCAGGAAATCCAGATCTCGCTCCTGCCGCGCGTTTCGGAGTATCTCAGCCTCATCATGACGCTGATCTTCGCGTTCGGCCTGGTGTTCCAGCTTCCCGTCGTGACGACGCTGATGGCCCGGGTCGGCATGGTCACGGCTGCCGGCCTGGCGGACAAGCGCAAGTACATGATTGTCGCCGCGTTCGTGGTCGCGGCCGTCATCACGCCGCCCGATCCGGTCAGCCAGATCGGTCTTGCGCTGCCAACGATCCTTCTCTACGAGGTCTCAATCTGGATTGCCCGCAGGCTCGAACGCAATCGCGAACGGGAGCGCATCGCCCGCGAGGAAGCGGAGGCTGCGTCGTCGAAGGTCTAGGCGCTCGCCGGGCCGTCATCGTTCGGTCGCGGCAGTCCCTGAAATATCACCGGGACGCTCTGCCAATGCTCGACATCAAATGGATTCGCGAACAGCCTGAAGCGCTTGCCGCCGCTCTCGTGAAGCGCGGATGGACGAAGGACGAGGCTGCCGCCAAGGTCGAGGAAATCATCGGCCACGACGAAGCGCGCCGCGCCCATCTCGTCGCGCTGCAGGAAAGGCAGGAGCGTCGAAACGCCGCCTCGAAGGAAATCGGCAATGCGATGCGCTCCGGCGACATGGATCTTGCCGAGCGGCTGAAGGCCGAAGTCGCCGACATCAAAGCATTCGTCCAGAACGGCGAGGCAATCGAGCGCGATCTCGACCGCAAAATGACCGATGCGCTGGCCGTGCTGCCCAATATCCCCCTGGATGACGTTCCGATTGGCAAGGACGAGAACGACAATGTCGAGGTGCGCCGGCTCGGCGAGCCGAAGCCGAAAACCAACTGGACACGCGAGCATTTCGAGATCGGCGAGGCGCTCGGCGAGATGGATTTCGAGCGCGCCGCCAGGCTTTCGGGTTCGCGCTTTACGGTGCTGTCCGGCCAGATCGCGCGGCTGGAACGCGCGCTCGGCCAGTTCATGCTCGACCTCCATACGAGCGAGCATGGCTATACCGAAATGCAGGTGCCGCTGCTGGTCCGCGACGAGGCGCTGTTTGGAACGAACCAGCTTCCGAAATTTGAGGAAGACCTCTTTTTCGCCAAGCACGGCGAAGGCAGGCTCGGCCTCATTCCCACGGCCGAAGTGTCCCTGACCAATATGGTGCGCGAGGAAATCGTCGCGAACGACCGCCTGCCGCTGCGCATGACTGCGCTGACCCCGTGCTTCCGTTCGGAAGCCGGCTCCGCCGGGCGCGACACGCGGGGCATGCTGCGCCAGCACCAGTTCTACAAGGTCGAGCTCGTGTCGATTACCGCACCGGACGAGTCGATCGCCGAGCACGAGCGGATGACGGCCTGTGCCGAGGAGGTGCTGAAGCGTCTCGACCTCCCATTCCGCACGGTCACCCTTTGCACCGGCGACATGGGCTTTGGCGCCCGCAAGACCTACGACATCGAGGTCTGGCTGCCCGGCCAGAATGCCTATCGCGAAATCTCGTCCTGCTCGGTCTGCGGCGCCTTCCAGGCGCGGCGCATGAATGCGCGCTTCCGCCGGGCGGACGGCAAGGGCACCGGCTTCGTTCATACGCTGAACGGTTCGGGGACGGCGGTCGGCCGCGCACTGATCGCGGTCATGGAAAATTACCAGAACGAGGACGGCAGCGTCACCGTCCCGCAAGCCTTGCGGTCCTATATGGGCGGGCTGGAGAAGATCGGCGTCAAATAGGAGAACTCATCTTGCGCATTCTGCTCACCAATGACGATGGCATCCACGCCGAAGGATTGCAGGTTCTGGAGCGGATCGCGCGGGAACTCTCCGACGATGTGTGGGTGGTGGCGCCGGAAACCGACCAGTCGGGCTTCGCGCACTCGCTCTCGCTGTCCGAACCGCTGCGGATGCGCAAGATATCGGATCGGCACTTCGCCGTTCGCGGCACGCCGACCGACTGCGTCATCATGGGCGTGCGCGAAATCCTGCCCGAGCCGCCGGATCTCATCCTGTCGGGCGTCAATTCCGGCTCCAACGTCGCCGACGACGTGACCTATTCAGGAACCGTCGCGGGCGCGATGGAAGGCACGCTTCTCGGCATCGCGTCGGTTGCGCTGAGCCAGGGCTACAACGTGACGGAGGAAGGTCGCACGCTGCACTGGGAGACGGCCGAGACGCATGCGCCGTCCATCCTGCGCCGGATGCTCGACGCCTCGATCCCGGCTGGTATCTTCCTCAACATCAACTTTCCGAATTGCCCGCCCGGCGAGGTCAAGGGTTCGCGCGTCACCAGCCAGGGCAAGCGCGTCCACGGCCTCTGGCTCGACAAGCGCAAGGATGGGCGCGGCTTTCCCTATTACTGGCTGCGATTCGGCCGCGAGCCGTCCGAAATTCGCGAGGGCACCGATCTTGCGGCGCTGCGCGATAACTACATCTCGATCACCCCGCTGCATCTCGACCTGACGGCAAACGAGATCAAGGACCAGCTCGCAAAGGCGCTGCAGTAATGACGGACACGGTCGAGCGGGAAGGGTTTGCTGCATTTCTCCTGCGCGCCCGCGCGCTCGGCCTGACAGGGCGCGAGTTGATTGCGGCGATCGAGGCAACGCCACGCCAGGGCTTCGTGCCCAGCCAGTGGCAGGCCGATGCCTGGTCGCGCCGGCCGGTCCCCATCGAATGCGGCGAAGTCATCGAAGGCATCGACCTACAGGCTCAGTGCCTCGCGGCGCTCAGTGTCCAGGCAGGACATCGGGTTTGCGAAATCGGGACCGGATCGGGCTATACGGCCGCCGTTCTCGGCCGGGTCGCGGGCCGCGTGCTGTCGCTCGAGCGTTACAGAACGCTCTGCGAACAGGCGCAGGCGCGGATCGAATCTCTCGGTCTCCAGAACGTCGTGGTGCGCCATGTGGACGGGCTTTCCGGCGTCGGCGCGGAAGGACCTTTCGACCGCATCATCGCCTGGTGCGCTTTCGATACGCTGCCGCGCCATTTCGTCGACCAGTTGTCGAGCAACGGGATCATGATCGCGGCGATCGGCCCGGCGGAGGACGAGCAGGCACTCGCGCGCCTGACCAAGGTCGGCAGCCGCTTCGAGCGCGAGGACATCGGACGCGTGCGCTTCCAGCCGATCGTCAAAGGTGTGGCGGCGGTGATCTAAATTCCGCTGAAATGCCATGAATTTGCCGCTGAATTTAACCGGGCAGTAAGATTAACGCGCTTTAATCCAGATCAGTTGGTATCGGGTAATTGCGGGTTCTGCCATGTGCTTCGGCCTTTCTCATCAGACGCGACAGATTCTCCTGCGCAGCGCCGCAATCGCGCTGGTTGGCGGCCTGGCTGCCGGTTGCAGCTCGAACGTTCAGCGCTTCCAGGATTCACTCTTCACCGGCTCGTCGAGCAGCACGGCCGCCGTGGCGCCCGTCTCGCAGCCCTATCCGGGGGACCAGCAGGTCGCCGGCGTCGACCAGACCTATACCGGGTCGGTTTCGCGTAACGGCCAGCGCGGCGCGCCGGTCCCGGCCGCGACGGTTGGCGGCGGGCAGCCTGTCTATCAAGCGCAGGCTCAGCAGTCGGTTTACCAGCAGCCGCAGCCCGTCTATGCGAGCCAGGGGGTTGCCGCGTCTCCCGTCGGACGTGCGACACTCGCGCCGCCGTCGGGCAGCCAGATGGCCGCCGCTCCGCAGGTGAAACAGCCGGCGCCGACGCTGCCTGCCTCCAATGCGCTTCCAGCTCCAGCGCAGCCTGCGCCACAGCAGCCCGACCAGACGCAGGTCGCCGTCCTGCCGCAGACGCCGAAGGTGGGTGACGCCGGACAGGCTGAGCAGCCGCAAGCCGCGCCTGCTCCCGGGGCATCAGGCGGGGCCAGCTACACCGTGGCCTCCGGTGACACGCTTTCGGCCATCTCGCGCCGCACGGGCGTTTCGGCAGACGCCATCAAGCGGGCCAATAATCTCGACAGCGGCCTGATTCGTATCGGCCAGACCCTGACCATTCCGGGTGCCTCGGCTCAGTCGACGACGCAGGTCGCCAGCGCCGCGCCCAAGCCCGATCCGGTTGTCACCAATGGTACGGTTGCGCCCCAAAAACCGGCCGAGACCTCACAGCCGCAGGCCGCAGCCTATGCGCCATCTTCCTCGGCGCAGCAGTCGGTCGAGGCGGCGGTCAAGGACGGCGCGGCCGTTGCGCCCGACTCGACTGGCGTCGGCAAGATGCGCTGGCCCGTGCGCGGCCGCGTGATCTCGAATTTCGGCTCCGCCCAGAGCGGTGACGGCATCGACATCTCCGTTCCCCAGGGCACGCCCGTCATGGCCGCCGAGAACGGCGTCGTGATCTATGCAGGCGACGGCCTCAAGGAGTTCGGGAACACCGTGCTGGTCCGCCACGACAACGGCCTTGTCACCGTCTACGGCCATGCGAGCGACCTGAAGGTGGCGCGTGGCGAGAAAGTGACGCGCGGCCAGCAGATCGCAACGTCGGGCATGAGCGGCAATGCCGACGCTCCGAAGCTTCGCTTCGAGGTTCGCAAGGACTCCGCGCCGGTCAACCCGGCAAGCTATCTCGAATAGGCAGGCAATGATTTTGCCACATTTGTGCGGTGCGAGGCGTTTGCGCCTTGCCGCACAGTGTGGTCGGCGATCGACGCTGCCTGTTTAGTTCTCCAGTCCAGGATTGCGTCTGCCCGTCCCGCTTGCGGGGCGGGCAATTTGCGCTTGCGTCAGAGCCTGCGGCCGAGCTGGCCGGCGAGATCCTGAATGAACTGCCAGGCAACGCGGCCAGAGCGCGCGCCGCGGGTCGTCGACCACTCCAGCGCAGAATGGTGCAGTTCGTCGCTAGGCACGTCGAGCGCGAAGTGCGCCGCATAGCCATCGATCATTTCCAGATATTCGTCCTGCGAGCATTTGTGAAAACCGAGCCACAGGCCGAAACGGTCGGATAGCGATACCTTCTCCTCGACGGCCTCGGCCGGATTGATCGCGGTGGAGCGCTCGTTGTCGATCATGTCGCGCGGCAGGAGATGGCGGCGGTTCGACGTCGCGTAGAAGACGACATTGTCCGGCCGGCCCTCCACGCCGCCTTCGAGCGCCGCCTTCAACGACTTGTAGGACGTGTCGTCATGATCGAAGGAGAGGTCGTCGCAAAAGAGAATGAAGCGGAACGGCGTATCCTTCAGGAGACCGAGAAGGCGGGGGAGGGTATCGATGTCCTCGCGGTGGATTTCGATCAGCTTGAGACCGGGGTGCTCAAGGACCGCTTCGGCATGCGCGGCCTTGACGAGTGAGGATTTGCCCATGCCCCGCGCGCCCCACAGGAGCACATTGTTGGCGGCGTGGCCCGCAGCGAATCGGTGCGTGTTCTCGACGAGGATGTCGCGCACGCGGTCGACACCCTTGATGAGCTGGATGTCGATGCGGCTGACCTTGACGACCGAATCGAGCGTGAGCCTCTCTGCATTCCAGACGAAACATTCGGCGCTGTCGAGATCGGGCGCCGCTGGTTGGCGCGGTCCCATTCGTTCGAGCGCGTCGGCAAGCCGATCAAGGCGCATCATCAATTCGGCGACGTCGGGGCGTTCCAAGTTCCAGTTCCTCCGGCTTTTTATCCGCTGCGGCTCTATCACGCAGCCGCTCGGGCGCAAAGCGGTGTAACCGGCGGCAACAAGAGTTGCATTGATGGGCTTAGCGACTATATTCGCGCCGATTTGACGGGACCGCCGCATGCGGTCCCTTTGCGTATTCTCACCAGGAGCAAGCAATGTTCGTGACCCCCGCATATGCGCAGGCAGCAGGCGGCGCCCCCGACATTTTCGTCAGTATTTTGCCCTTCCTCTTGATCTTCGTGATCATGTATTTTCTGATCATCCGCCCGCAGCGGACGCAGATGAAGAAGCGCACGGAAATGCTGGCCGCCATTCGGCGTGGCGATACCGTCGTCACCGGCGGCGGCCTGATCGGCAAGGTTACCAAGGTGATCGACGACAACGAGCTGGAGATCGACCTGGGCAACGGCGTCAAGGTCACGTCGCTTCGCGCGATGATCGCCGATGTCCGCGTCAAGGGCGAGCCGGTCGCCAATCAGAACGCCAAGAAGTAGTCGCATTTGGGGCCCACGACCCGGTTGAGGCCGCATGCAGCGACCTTCATACCGCATGCGTTGACCCAATAGACAAGCCGACTGTGTGACACGGGGCGAGACTGCCCCGGCACAAACCGCCCGTAAGAGGCCCAATGCTTTACTTTTCCCGCTGGAAGACGATCTCGATCTGGCTCGTGGTTCTGTTCGGCGTCATCTTCGCCCTGCCGAACCTCTTTTCCCAGTCCACGCTGGCAGGGTTGCCGGACTGGCTGCCGAAGCGGCAGATGACGCTTGGGCTCGATCTGCAGGGCGGCTCGCACATGCTGTTGCAGATTGACAGGCAGGACCTGGCGGAGGATCGGCTGGCGACGGTGCGGGACGACGTGCGCACCACGCTGCGCGACGCGGGCATTGGTTATACGGGTCTGACGGAAAGCGGCAGCGCGGTTCAGGTGCGCGTGCGCGACGAAAGCCAGATCGAGGCGGCGCGTACCGCCTTGCAGGCACTCGCCGAGCCGGTCTCATCCGGCCTGTTCGGAACCGGGCTCGTCACCGAAGTCAATCTGGCCGAGACCGAACCGGGCCTCTTCCGACTGTCGCTCAGCGAGGACGGGCTTGCATATCGTCTAAACTCGGCGTTGAACCAATCGATCGAAGTCGTCGGGCGACGCGTCAACGAACTCGGCACGACAGAGCCGATCATCCAGCGCCAGGGCGAGGACCGTATCCTCGTGCAGGTTCCTGGTCTGCAGGACCCCGAACGGCTGAAGGAAATCCTCGGCCAGACGGCGCAGCTCACCTTCCAGATGGTCGATGTCACAAACGACGTCCAGGACGCCATCGACGGCCGCCCGCCGGCGGGGACACACATTCTCTACTCGTCCGACGAGCCGCGCGTTCCCTATCTCATCGAGAACCGCGTCATTGTATCGGGCGAGAACCTCGTCGACGCGCAGGCGACGTTCGATCAGCGCACCAACGAACCGGTGGTTTCGTTCCGCTTCGACAATCAGGGCGCCACGCGGTTCGGCCAGGCGACGCAGCAAAATGTCGGCCGTCCCTTTGCGATCATCCTCGACGACGAGGTGATCTCGGCCCCGCGCATCAACGAGCCGATCCTCGGCGGCTCCGGCCAGATTTCGGGCAGCTTTACCGTCCAGGGCGCGAACGACCTCGCGGTTCTGTTGCGCGCCGGCGCGCTCCCTGCCGATTTAACGATCATCGAGGAACGCACCGTCGGTCCGAGCCTTGGCCAGGATTCGATCGAGGCGGGCCAGTTCGCCTCCATTCTTGCGGCGATCCTGGTCGTCGGTTTCATGGTCATCGCCTACGGCAAGCTGGGCATCATCGCCAACATCGCGCTGATCGCCAATATCGCGATGATCATCGCGATCCTGTCGATGCTTGGCGCAACGCTGACGTTGCCCGGCATCGCCGGCATCGTGTTGACGATGGGCATGGCGGTCGATTCGAACGTCATCATCTTCGAACGCGTGCGCGAGGAGCGGCGCCAGGGGCGGTCGCTGGTACAGTCGCTCGATGCGGGCTTCCAGCGCGCTCTTGCGACGGTCGTCGATGCCAATCTGACGACGTTCATCGCTGCTGCCATTCTGTTTTTCCTCGGCTCCGGCCCGGTCCGAGGCTTCGCCGTGACGCTTGCGATCGGCATCATCACGACGGTCTTCACCGCCTACACGCTGACGCGTTGGCTGATCTCTTGGTGGCTGCGCCGCCAGCGCCCCACCGAGATGCCGGCGGGCGCGGTCAGTTACATCCCGTATGACACGAAGATTCCGTTCATGAGGTACCGGAACTGGGGCTTCGTGGTCTCCGTGCTGCTCACGCTGGCGTCGATCGGGATGTTCTTCACGATCAACATGAACTACGGCATCGACTTCCGCGGAGGGTCCAGTATCGAGGTCCAGTCCCGCGAAGGTCCCGCCGACGCGGGCGACGTCCGCAACCGATTGACGGACCTCAACCTCGGCGAGGTGCAGGTCCAGGAATTCGGCAGCCCCGACGAACTTCTGATCCGCATCGGAACGCAGGACGCCGAAAGCGATACGGCCGAGCAACAGGCCGTGCAACAAGTGCGCAGCGTGCTGGAAGCAGACTACGAGTTCCGCCGCGTCGAGATTGTCGGCCCGACCATCTCGAGCGAGCTTGCGCTCAATGGCACGATCGCGGTCGTCGTCGCGATGTTCGCCATGCTCGTCTACATCTGGCTTCGATTCGAGTGGCAATTTGCCCTCGGCGCGATCATCTCGACCCTACATGACGTGATCATGCTGATCGGCTTCTACGTGCTGCTGGGGATCGAGTTCAATCTGACGAGTATTGCCGCCGTGCTGACGGTGGTGGGCTACTCGATCAACGACACGGTCGTCATCTACGACCGGGTGCGCGAGAATCTTCGACGATACAAGAAAATGCCGATCGAAGGCGTTCTCGACATGTCGCTGAACCAGACCCTCTCGCGGACCATTCTCACGGGCGTCACCACATTGCTCGCGCTCTTCGCGCTCTATCTGTTCGGCGGCGAGGTCATCGCTTCCTTCACCATCGCCATGATCATCGGCATCCTCGTCGGCACGTATTCCTCAGTCTTCGTGGCCGGCCCATTGCTCATCTTGTTCAACCTTCGCCCGGCGAAGGAAGAACAGGACGAGGCCACCGGCGCGACGCCGGCGCAGTCGAGCAAGGCTTGACCCGTCATGTCGCAGGGGCTGATCATTCGGGATGCCCATTTTCCCGGCCGCGCGCCAATCGACGCCTACGGCAATGGCGGGTTCCGCTTTGCCGACATGTCCCATCGCGGTTCGATCCTGTGCTTGCCATCGGGCATCCATGGCTGGGCGCCGGCCGACCCGGCCGCGCTGACCATCGACGATTTCGCGCCGCTGCTCAATGAAAGCGACGCGATAGAAATCCTTCTCGTGGGCATGGGACCACATCTGCGGCCCTTACCGGCAGAACTGCGCAAGCGGCTGCGTGAAGCACGGATTTCGGCGGACCCGATGTCGACCGGCGCGGCCGTTCGCACGTTCAACGTGCTGCTTGCCGAGGAGCGCGCCGTCGCCGCTGCCCTGATCGCGGTCGACTAATGGACGACGCGGCCTTCGTCCGTGACTTCGTTCGCCAGAACGATCCGGACCGGTACTTTGCATGCCTCTTTGCGCCCGCCGCAAGGCGCACTGCGCTGCTGGCTCTCGCCGCATTCGACACCGAGATCGCCTCGCTACGCCGCAAGGTTCGCGAGCCCATGGCAGGTGAAATCCGCATCCGCTGGTGGCAGGACCGTATCGAGACTGCGGGGGACGTTGCGTCCGGCAATCCGCTGGCCGATACACTGGCGACGGTCATCCAGTCCTACGGCCTGCCGGTCGGTGCTTTCGCGACCTATCTGGAGGCGCGGCTCTTCGATCTCTACGATGATGGCTTTCCAACGCGCGGCGACCTCGAAGCCTATTGCGGCGAGACGAGCGGCATCATGCTGCAGCTTTCCGCGATGATCCTCGACCCTGACGCGGCAAACGGCGCCGCGGATGCGTGCGGCCATGGCGGATGCTTGGGCACTATCGCGCAGGCATTGCGGTGGCGGGACGAGCCAGGGCGGCTGCGGCCATTCATGCCAGGCGACCTTCTGGCCGCACTCGGCCTCGACCGTCCGAATTTTGGGCAAGCTGGATACGAGGAACCCTCGATGGCCGCTGTGGAAGGCTTGCAGGCGATTGCACGCGAGCATCGCAGCGCATTTCTCGGTGCCGTTCAGACGCTTCCCGAAAAGTTGCGCCCGGCTTTCATCGCGCTTGCACCGGCTGCCGCATCGGTGCGCCACGGCGGCCGGTGGCCAGGGCTGCTGCGCCGACAGGTCCAGATGACGACGGTGGCGGCAGCAGGCTGGCCGTCGCGTTGACGCAAACGTCAGTGCTGCCTAAACTTTGACGGCAATCCGGATCGGGAGGAGGTCCAGACATGAGCCTTGCCCTGCTCGCCTCGATCGTCGTTCTCGGCATCGCGGTGGTGGTGTTCGCCGTTCACTTCACCGGCGGCAGCCGGGCAGCCCATTTTGAGACCGTCTTTGATGCGATTGCCGCATATCGCGGCGACCATCCGCAAACCGATGTCCTTGACGGCCGGTTGACGCGCGGACGAGACGCCGCCTTCCTTAGACTGGCAACGCCCGACCGCGTCGGCTTCGTTGCGGTGTTCGGCCAGCATTTCCTGACGCGCGAAATCGGCGCTCCGGACCTCTCAGCCTCGGTGGCGACCGATCATGCCGCCATTATCGTTTCCCTGCGCGATTTCACCTGGAAGGGCGGACGCTACATCTTCGACGACACGGCGGTCGCGAGCGAGGTCGCCAGCTGGTTCCCACCAGCGGCGCTTGGGGCGCCGCGCTATCACATCGGGTCCGTCCGGCATGGATGAGTATCAGTTTCCCTCGGTGACGCAGCTTGCGATTCCGTTCTTCATCCTCGCGATGCTGATCGAGCTTTGGCTTGTGCGGACAGGGCGCGCGAAGGGCGACTTTTCGACCCGCGACACGCTGACGAGCCTGATCATGGGAACGGGCAACGTGGTAGCCGGCATCCTGCTGGGCGTCGTGTCGTTCACCGCGCTTTTGTGGATATGGCAGTTCCGGCTGTTCGATCTCGGCCTTGGCTGGTGGGTTTTCCTTACTGCCTTCCTGCTCGACGACCTGCGCTACTATGTCTACCACCGCATCGCGCACCGGGTGCGCTGGGTGTGGGCGGAGCATGTCAATCACCATTCAAGCCAGCACTACAATCTGTCGACCGCGCTTCGGCAATCGTGGACCGGGCTCTTCACCGGCATGTTCGTCCTGCAGGTGCCGCTGGTGCTGCTCGGATTCCATCCGGCGGTGATCGCCTTCGTCTTCGGCTTCAACCTCGTCTGGCAGTTCTGGATCCACACGGAGACGGTTGGCAAGATGTGGTGGCCGATCGAGCTCGTCTTCAACACGCCCTCGCACCACCGCGTCCACCACGCGACCAATCCGCGCTATCTCGACGCGAACTATGCCGGCACGCTGATCATCTGGGACCGAATGTTCGGTACGTTTGTAGACGAGTTGGCCGAGGACGCGCCGCGTTACGGCATTGTCAGGAACATCGGCACCTACAACCCCGTGAAGGTGGCCTTTCACGAGTGGGTCGGCATGTTGAAGGATTCGGCGCAGCCGGGGCTGACGATCGGCGAGCGGCTGAACTACCTGTTCCAGCCGCCGGGCTGGAGCCATGACGGCTCGCGCGAGACGTCGCAGACGATCAAGGCCGCCTATGTGAAGCGCAATCCCGGGGAAGCTGGAAAACCTGGTCTGCCGCCGGCCGGATAGCTACTCCGCGGCTTCTGCCGCCGCTTCGACGCCGAGCCATTTCCGCGCATCGACGAGCGCGCGCGACGTGATCGCCCTGCGTTTGGCGTTGGTCTTTTCCTTGCCGCGCAGGCGCTTGCCTTCCGACTTGGGCGCCTCGACCGGCGGGAAGAGGCCAAAATTCACGTTCATCGGCTGGAAGGAACGCTTGCCCGGCTCCTCGTCGGTCACGATGTGCCCGCCGGTGATGTGGTTCAACAGTGCGCCGAAGGCCGTCGTGACGGGGGGCAGAAGCAGCGGCCGGCCCAGACGCTCGGCAGCAGCGAAACGGCCGGCGAGAAGGCCGATGGCGGCACTCTCGACATAGCCCTCGCAGCCGGTGATCTGGCCGGCAAAGCGCAGGCCCGGCCGCGACTTCAGTTGAAGCGAACCGTCCAGCAGGGTCGGCGAGTTCAGGTAGGTGTTGCGGTGGAGGCCGCCGAGCCGTGCGAACTCGGCATTTTCGAGCCCGGGGATCATCTTGAAGATGCGCGTCTGCTCGGCATATTTCAGCTTCGTCTGGAAGCCGACCATGTTGTAGAGCGTGCCCAGCGCATTGTCCTGGCGAAGCTGGACGACGGCATAGGCCTTGACGTCAGGCTTGTGCGCATTGGTCAGGCCCATCGGTTTCATCGGGCCATGGCGCAGTGTCTCGACGCCACGCTCGGCCATGACCTCGATGGGCAGGCAGCCGTCGAAATAGGGCGTGCCTTCCCACTCCTTGAACTCGGTCTTGCCCCCGTCGATCAGTGCCTGGACGAAAGCGAGGTACTGGTCCTTGTCCATCGGGCAGTTGATGTAGTCCTTGCCGGTGCCGCCGGGGCCGACCTTGTCGTAGCGCGACTGGAACCACGCGACATCGAGATCGATGGAATCGAAGTGAACGATCGGCGCGATGGCGTCGAAGAAGGCGAGGGCATCGGCGCCAGTTGCCTCGGCTATCGCTGCGGCGAGCGACGGCGCGGTGAGGGGGCCTGTCGCGATGATCGCCTTGTCCCATTCGGCAGGGGGAAGGCCTTCGACCTCCTCGCGCACGATGGTGATCAGCGGATGCGCCTCGAGCTTCGCGGTCACGGCATCGGAAAATCCGTCGCGATCGACCGCGAGCGCGCCGCCGGCCGGCACCTGGTTGGCGTCGCCGCAAGACATGATCAGCGAATTGGCAAGCCGCATTTCGGCGTGGAGCAGCCCGACCGCATTGGTTTCGGCGTCGTCGGACCGGAACGAGTTCGAACAGACGAGTTCGGCAAGTCCCTCCGTCTTGTGCGCGTCGGTGCCGCGAACGGGGCGCATCTCGTGCAGAATGACGGGAACGCCGGCTTCGGCCAGTTGCCAGGAGGCTTCGGAACCGGCAAGACCGCCGCCGATGACATGTACGGGTTGTGTGCTCATGGCGGCGAGATAATCCACAGCGCGCGCCTTTGCAAATCAAAGCTCCGTTGCGATGGCGTACGCGGGTGCTACCAAGACGAATGGCTTGGTCGGCACGATTCGCATCGCTCATCGTCGTGGTCGCAGCGGCAGGCGGCTGCACCTCCGTTTCGTCGAACTACAATGACGACATCGCAGACGTCTCGAACGGACGGCTGACGGTTTGCCACGGCTTCGATTGCCGCAACCAGACGACGTTGACGTTCTCCGCAGACGAGCAACAGCGCCTCGGCGCGCTGTTTGCGAAATCCTTGGACGCTGCAGCCGAGCGCCAGTCCATCGCCGAGGCGGTCCAGATTTTCGAGAACGCGACGACGTCGCGGCTTGGCGTCGCTGACAAGCCGAAATCGGACCTGTCGCAAACGGGTCAGCATGGCCAGATGGACTGCATCGACGAGTCGACGAACACCCGCACCTTCCTGCGCTATCTCCAATCGAGCGGATTGGTGAAGCACCACGAGGTACAGACGAACGTGACGCGTGGCGTCCTCTTCGACGGACGCTACTTCCACGCGACGGCGGTCATTCGTGACAAGGGCGGCCAGCGCTGGGCAGTGGATAGCTGGTACGAACCGGCGGGCGGTGCGCCGGACGTGATGCGTCTGCAAGAATGGCTGGGGCGCGGCACTCTGGGCCGCAGATAAGCGAACGGCGCTCACCGGGGGAGGAACCGGGAGCGCCGTTGATGTCGACCGACGATCGGGAGGAGGATAATCGCCGGTCTTCCACGCTCGAACCCCTGGGAGGAGAAGGGGTGAGCGGAACCGAATGTCGTTTAGACGGCCTTGCGTGCGACGAACGGGATGTCGCCACGGGCGATGCCGAGGTCGTTCAGCTCGCGGGTCGACAGGCGGCTCAGTTCGTTGACGGTGTCGCGGTAACGGCGCCAGTTGCGGTAGTTGCGGATCAGGTTCATCGTCTTGCTCGTTTCAAGTTGGCTGTTGTTCTTGCGGTATGGCGTGCAGATAATCCCGGCAGATGCATATTTGAAGTGCAGTTTCTGCATGCCTGTAATGCAGTTTGTGCATTGCACCATTAACGGCCGTTAGGAGCTGTGTCGAAAGTGAGCCTTCGCCAAAATGCGGGCATGGTGGCCGGGCGTCAATGCCCCGGAGCTGCTGGGGTTTGAGGGGATAGTGCATGTCGCGACGAAGCCGTATTGTGCAGCGCGAAATCGACGACTGGACGCAGCGCGGCCTGATCGATGCGGAGATCGCCGAACGGCTTCGTCAGGATGTCGTCACGCGCGGTGGCGGATTTGCCGTATCGGGCGTGTTGATGGTCATGTCGGCGCTGCTCTTTTCGGCAGCACTCCTGATCTTCATCGCCGCCAACTGGGACGCGATGCCGCGCCTTGCGCGCGTCGGACTGATCGCGACCATCATCCTCGCCGCAAACGGCCTTGGCGCCTGGGCCGTGACGCTCGGCCGGCTTTATCTCGCCGACGCGCTCTGGCTGATCGGCTCGTCTGCATTTGCGGCGGGCATGGCACTCGTCAGCCAGATGTATCGCCTTTCGGGAAGCGAGAGCGGGCTCTATCTCGTCTGGTGGCTTTCTGCGATCGTCTCTGCGCTCGCGCTGCGCTCGCGTACGCTGACGATGGCTTCGATCCTGATTGGCGTCGCATGGCTCGTCGCCGGGATCGCGCACTGGGATGCCATCGAGACGAGCCTGCCGCTCTCGGCGCATCTCTTCCCGCTCATGCTCTTTGCGGGCTGGGTGGTCTCGCTCCACACACGCGTCGCCATGGCCCGCGACCTCGCATTGCTGGCTTTCGGCGTATACGTGATCGTGCTGTTTCTCGCCTGGGGCGTATGGGTTCCCGTCGTCACCATGGCGCTGGCGGCGCTCGGCTTTGCCGCCGCGATGCAGCTTGAATGGCGCGGGGAACGGAGCGGCGCGCCCCATCTCGGCATCGAACTGTCGATGTTGCAGTATTTCGTGCTGGCAGGCGTGCTTTTGCACGTCGAGTTGCATGAAGGCCCCGGTCTTGTCCTCGTCGCGAGCCTTATGTTCGCGGGACTGACGGCGGCGCTGCTTCTCGGCGGCAAGGAAAGTAGCGGCATCCGGCGGCTGGTCTACGTGGCGTTCGCGGGCGAACTGGTCTTCATTTACGTACAGACGGTCGGGACCATGTTGGGCACGTTCGGCTTCCTGACGCTCGCCGCGATAGCGCTTGCAATCTTCGCCAGGCTCGTAACCCGCTTCGAGCGGCGGATGACGCCGCCGGCGCAGCAAGGAGCATCGACATGAGCCGCCCCGCACGCATTTTCGCGATTGCGTTCGCCGCTGCCGCCTTGCAGATCGGCTTCCTCGGCTCGATGATCCTCGGCCGCGCCGCCATCTTGCGGGAGGGAATCGAAATCCGTCTCGCCGTCCAGCCGGTCGATCCGCGAGACCTCCTGCGGGGCGACTATGTCGTCCTCGGCTATCCGATCTCGAGTATCGAACGGTCCTTGATTGCCAAGACAGGCGACCAGGAACTGAAAGGCCGCTGGCTCTATGTGCGTCTGGCGCGCAATGAGGATGGCTCGTTCACGCCCGCTGGAGCCGCGCTCGATGCGCCGCCCTCGGGCGAGCGGCGCGACAACGAGGTCGATCTGCGCGGCATCGTCGCGCGCGAGCCCGGCGCGGGAGGGGCGGTTCAGGTCGCCTATGGCATTGAGCGATACTACTTGCCGGAGGGCGAGGGCAGGGCGATCGAGGAGGCCATGCAACAGGATCGTTTCGAAATCCTGGCGGCCGTCGACGAAGACGGCTCGGCGCAGATCAAGGCGCTTCTTCATGACGGGCGCGCGGTCTACAGCGAACCGTTGTTCTAAGGAGCGTGCTGTTCCTAGAGCGTGGATGGCTTGCGAACGCCGGCTTTATGCCCTCCCGATGCTCACGGACAAGATGTCCACTCCGCTGCGGTTCTCGAACTCCGTCTTTTTCGCCTGGCACATGCCCAAATCTCAACGCACTCCGTGTCGCGGGAGCGACCAGAAAAAAGCCCGTTTTCGGGGCAATTTTCCTTTGATCGATCATGAGCCGGTGATATAGAACCAGCCGATTTCAAGGGCTGATTGCTCGTGATGCGGGTGTGGCGGAATTGGCAGACGCACTTGGTTTAGGTCCAAGCGCTGAAAAGCGTGGGGGTTCAAGTCCCTCCACCCGCACCAATTGCCGCCCCGGGAAATGAAACTGAGCGTCGACCCGGTTCGGCTGGGGTGAGACGCTCAAGTCAGAAGAATTCAGCAGGCTGGGCGGCGCGCCGTCGCGACAGCAGCATGCGATAACAAAGGTTGTGAGATGCAGGTTACCGAAACGCTTAATTCCGGGCTGAAGCGCCAGATCAAGGTGTCCGTGCCGGCCAAGGACATGGAAGCCAAGCTCATGGAGCGGCTGTCCGACGCCAAGGGCAAGGTGCGCCTGAACGGGTTCCGTCCTGGCAAGGTTCCGGTCCAGCACCTGCGCAAGATGTACGGCCGGTCCTTCATGGCCGAAGTCGTCAACGAGATCATCTCGTCCTCGCCGCGCAACATCCTCGCCGAGCGTGGCGAGAAGGCCGCGATGCAGCCCGAGGTCACGATGACCGAGGATGAAAAGGAAGCCGAGAAGATCCTCTCTGGCGGCCAGGATTTCGAGTTTTCGATCGACTACGAAGTCATTCCGGCGATCGAAGCCAAGGATCTTTCGAACATCCAGATCACCCGTCAGGTCTATGACGTACCGGAAGAGGAGATCGAGGAGCAGGTCAAGAAGGTCGCCGAATCCGCGCGCACCTACGAGACCAAGAAGGGCAAGGCCGCCGAAGGCGACCGCGTCACGATCGATTTCGTCGGCAAGATCGACGGCGAGCCCTTCGACGGCGGTGCGGCCGAAGACGCCAACCTCGTGCTCGGCTCCAACCAGTTCATCCCCGGCTTCGAAGACCAGGTCGTGGGCCTGAAGGCCGGCGACGAGAAGACCATCAACGTGACCTTCCCGGCCGACTACGGCGCTCAGCATCTTGCCGGCAAGGATGCGACCTTCGACGTCACCGTCAAGGAAGTCGCACAGCCGGGCGATCTGGAAGTCACCGACGAAGTCGCCCAGCAGCTTGGCCTCGAGTCGGCCGAGAAGCTGCGCGAGATCATCAAGGGTCAGATCGAGACCCAGTTCGGCGCGCTGACCCGCCAGAAGGCCAAGCGCCAGCTTCTCGACGCGCTTGACGAGGAATACAAGTTCGAAGCTCCGTCCAAGCTGGTCGAAGCCGAATTCAACAACATCTGGACGCAGGTCACCCGCGACCTGGAGCAGGCCGGTCGCTCGTTCGAGGACGAAGAGACGACGGAAGACGAGGCGCGCGCCGAATACCAGCGCCTTGCCGAGCGCCGTGTTCGTCTCGGTCTCGTCCTCGCCGAGATCGGCGAGAAGGCCGGCGTGCAGGTCACCGACGACGAACTGCAGCGCGCGCTCTTCGAGCAGATCCGTCGCGTTCCGCAGCACCAGCAGCAGGAAGTCTATGACTTCTACCGCAACAACCCGGCCGCGCTCGCCAATGTCCGCGCTCCGCTCTTCGAGGAAAAGGTCGTCGACCACCTGCTCAACGAAGTGAAGGTGACGGACGTCAAGGTGACCCGCGAGGAACTCCTGGCGGAAGACGGGGACGAAGCGGCCGACGCCAAGACGGCGGAAAAGAAGGCTGGGCCGAAGAAGAAGAAGGCAGACGCCGACGACAATGCGGAGAAGGCCGAGAAGAAGGCGCCCGCAAAGAAGAAGGCGGCAGCCAAGGACAAGGACGCCGAATAAGGCGTTCGTTCGGCTCGAATCTGGAAGGGGTCCGCGAGGGCCCCTTTCGCATTTGCGGCCTTTCCTTTTGCACAATCGGACACGACATTGCCGGCGGAACGATAGGGGGATTCGCGATGCGCCGACTGATCTTGGCTTTGACGATTGCAGCAACGGCCCTTGGCGCCGGACTGGTCCACGCTCAGGATGATCGCAATCGCAGCCTGCTGGACATGTTCGGCTTCGGCACCGAGCGCACCGAGCGCCCGGCCGACGCGCCCGCAGGCGAAGTCGAGGTCCAACGCCGGCTGCCGTTCAGCCAGAGCGAGGTGCAGCTTTCTTATGCTCCGCTGGTGGCAAAGGCCGCGCCGGCCGTGGTCAATGTCTACGCGTCGCAGCAGGTGCAGACCCGCTCGCCTTTCATGGGCGATCCCTTCTTCGAACAGTTCTTCAACAGGCAGATGCCTCCACGGGTCCAGTCGTCGCTTGGCTCGGGCGTGATGGTCGATCCGTCGGGTTATGTGGTCACCAATAACCACGTCATCCGCGACGCCGATGAGGTGCGTGTGGCACTGCCGGACGGACGCGAGTTCACCTCCGAAATTCTGCTCAAGGACGAATCGCTCGACCTCGCGATCCTGAAGATTGAAGCCGACGAGGAATTCCCGTCCATCGCGCTTGGTGATTCCGATGCGCTCCAAGTGGGGGACCTCGTGCTTGCAATCGGCAATCCGTTTGGCGTCGGCCAGACCACGACGAGCGGCATCGTCTCCGCGCTCGCGCGCACCCATATCGGTATTTCCGACTTCGGCTTCTTCATCCAGACCGATGCGGCGATCAATCCGGGCAATTCGGGTGGGGCGCTGGTCAACATGAGCGGCGAGGTGGTCGGCATCAACACGGCAATCTTCAGCCAGTCTGGCGGCTCGATCGGCATCGGTTTCGCGATTCCCTCCAACATGGTCCGCGCCGTCGTGGACGCGGCCAAGGCGGGCTCTGACTATTTCGAACGGCCCTATCTTGGCGCAACTTTCGAGGTAGTGACACCGCAGATCGCCGAGGCGCTTGGCATCGCGCGCCCGCGCGGAGCACTCGTCGCGAGCGTGGCCAGTGAAGGGCCTGCGGCCAGTGCCGGCCTGCGTCCGGGCGATGTCGTCCTGTCGCTCAACGACCGCGCCATCGAGCACCCCGATGCGCTCGGCTATCGCCTCGCGACGCTCGCAATCGGCTCGACTGCCAGGTTCGGCGTGCTTAGCCAGTCGGAAGAACGCGCCGTTGACATCACGCTCCTGCGCGCGCCGAAAGGCGCAGCGGGCAGCGCGGTGACCATCAGCGGAACGAGCCCGTTTGCCGGGGCGACCGTGGAGAGCCTGTCGCCGCGCCTTGCGCAACGGCTGCGCCTGCCGGAAGAGGCACGTGGCGTTGCCATCGTCAATGTCGACCGCGCGTCGCCTGCTGCAGGTCTTGGTCTCAGGCCCGGCGATATCGTGCACGAGGTGAATGGCGACGAGATCGACAGCCCGGAGGCGCTTCAAGCGGCCGCATCGGCGAAGACGCGCTGGTGGCGCTTTACACTCGAGCGCGAGGGGCGTTTGCTGCGCCAGGCGCTGCGTTTTTGACGGACGGACCTCGTGGCCGATCTTTTCTCGACGGATGACAATCAGGACGATCGGCGGCCCGTGGGTCAGCCGCTTGCCGACCGGCTGCGCCCGCAACGGCTCGCAGAGGTCGTCGGCCAGGAGCATCTGACGGGCGAGGGCGGGGCGCTGACGCGCATGCTGCGTTCCGGCACGCTCGGCTCCATGATATTCTGGGGCCCGCCGGGCACAGGCAAGACCACCGTAGCGAGGCTTCTCGCCGGCGAGACGGGGCTGGCGTTCGAGCAGATTTCCGCGATCTTCTCCGGTGTCGCCGACCTGAAGAAGGTGTTCGAGACGGCGCGGCTGCGGCGCAGCCAAGGGCGGCAGACGCTGCTCTTCGTCGACGAGATCCACCGCTTCAATCGCGCGCAGCAGGATTCCTTCTTGCCGGTGATGGAGGATGGAACGGTCATCCTTGTCGGCGCGACGACCGAGAATCCGTCCTTTGAGCTCAACGCCGCTCTTTTGTCGCGTGCGCGCGTGCTGACCTTCCATCCGCTTGATGCCGACAGCATCGAGCGCCTTCTCGCGCGCGCCGAAGAAGCAGAGGCCCTGCCGTTGCCGCTCAACGACGAGGCGAGGGCGGTTCTGCTGCGCATGGCCGATGGTGATGGCCGCGCCGCGCTGACGCTCGCCGAGGTAATCTGGCGTGCGGCGGGAAGCGACGAGATTTTCGATGCGGATGGCATTCAGCGCATCGTCCAGCGTCGGGCGCCTGTCTATGACAAGGGGCAGGATGGCCACTACAATTTGATCTCCGCCCTGCATAAAGCGGTGCGGGGTTCGGACCCAGATGCAGCGCTTTATTATCTCGCGCGCATGCTCGATGCGGGAGAAGACCCGCTCTATCTGGGCCGCCGCCTCGTGCGGATGGCCTCGGAGGATATCGGCCTCGCCGACCCGCAGGCACTGGCGATCACGCTCGCGGCCAAGGACGCCTACGACTATCTCGGCTCGCCGGAAGGCGAACTGGCGCTGGCCGAAGCCTGCGTCTATCTCGCGACCGCGCCCAAATCGAATGGCGTCTATGTCGCCTACAAGGCGGCGATGCGGGCGGCCAAGGAGAACGGCTCGCTGCTGCCGCCCAAGCACATCCTCAACGCGCCGACCAAGCTGATGAAGTCAGAAGGCTATGGGACCGGCTATTTCTACGATCATGACGCGCCCGACGCGTTCTCCGGGCAGGACTATTTCCCAGAGGCGTTGGGACGACAAAAATTCTACGACCCGCCGGATCGGGGTTTCGAGCGCGAGATCCGCAAGCGCCTCGATTACTGGCAAAAGCTGCGCTTGGAGCGTCAGTCGGGCCGCTAGCCTGCTGGATTGCAAATTTCGACGCGTTGAACCTCGCGCCCGCGGGTTTGGGGTGCTATGGGCCCTGTTCATACCGGAAAGAGACTGAAAATGGCAGGCGTCGAGCAGATCGCAGTGGCAAACGACGAGTCGGGCATGCGCCTCGACCGCTGGTTCAAGATTCACTATTCCGGCCTCGGCTTCGGGCCGCTGCAAAAGCTCCTGCGCTCGGGCCAGATCCGCGTCGACGGCGGCCGGGTGAAGTCCGATACGCGGCTGCAGCCTGGCCAGCAGGTGCGCATTCCGCCGATCGCCGCCGATCGCAAGTCAGGACCCGTGACCGCACGCACCATGCGCGGCGAGGAAGACGCCGAAGTGCTGGCGAAGATGACGCTCTACGAGGACAAGAAGGTCATCGTCTTCGACAAGCCGGCCGGCCTTGCCGTCCAGGGTGGATCGGGCATCACGCGCAGCGTGGACTCCATGCTCGAGGCGCTTCGCAGTCAGAAGGGCGAGAAGCCGCGCCTCGTTCACCGGCTCGACCGCGACACCTCTGGCGTGCTCGTCGTCGCGCGCACACGCCTGGCGGCGATGAAGCTTGCCGAGGCCTTCCGCCACCGCGAGACGAAGAAGACCTATTGGGCGCTGGTAAAAGGCGTGCCGCCCAAGCGCGAAGACAAGATTTCCACATGGCTGATCAAGGAATCCACCATTGACGGCGACAGGATGCGGGTCGCCGACCATGGCGAGAAGGGCGCTGACCACGCCGTGTCCTTCTACCGGATTGTCGAGCAGGCCGCGCAGACCATGTCCTGGCTGGAAATGGAGCCTTATACCGGCCGCACGCACCAGCTACGCGTCCATGCCGCCCATCTGGGCTGCCCGATCCTCGGCGATCCGAAATATTTCGAGGCCGACAAGAACTACGATTTTCCGGGCGGCATGCAAAAGCGCCTGCACCTCCACGCGCGCCGGATCATCATTCCGCATCCCGACGGCGGCAAGATCGACGTTACCGCGCAACTGCCGCCGCACATGAAGCAGAGCTGGAACCTGCTCGGCTTCGACGAGAATTCGGCAGACGACTAAAATGGCCGCGATGGGCGCTACGACCATTGAAAGGCGCGATGCGATCGACGCTTTCGCCGTCGTGATGATGTTGATGCTGACCTGTTCCTGGGGTCTGAACCAAGTCGCCATAAAGATCGCGAACACCGGATACAGCCCCATCTACCTGACCATGGCGCGCTCGGCGATCGCCGCCGTTTTGGTCTATGGCTGGTGCGTGTGGCGCGGCATCCGCCTGTTCGAGCGCGACGGTACCCTGTGGCCGGGCATATTGGCAGGCGCGCTCTTTGCCGCCGAGTTCATGCTGATCTTCTTTGGCCTCGACTACACGACGGCGGCGCGCGGCGCGCTCATGATAAACACCATGCCATTCTGGGTGCTGATTGGCGCGCATTTCCTGCTGGGCGAGCGGATCACCGCCACGAAGCTCCTCGGGCTGACGATGGCGTTCTTCGGCGTAGCGCTGGTTTTCCTGGACCAGCTCAGCCTTCCGGACAATGCCGCGCTCATCGGTGACCTGATGTGCCTTGCAGCAGGTATCCTGTGGGGAGCGACGACGCTGGTCATCAAGAAGTCCAAACTGTCGGATGCGAGCGCCGAGAAGACGTTGTTGTACCAACTCGTCGTCTCGGTCGTCGTTGCCGTTCCGCTCCTGCCACTGGGCGGGCCAATCCTGCGCGACGTCTCCGCGCTCGCCACGGGCTCCCTGCTGTTCCAAGCGATATTCGTCGTCGCATTCACCTACATTCTCTGGTTCTGGATGATCCGCACCTATCCGGCGACCGGGTTGGCGAGCTTCGCCTTCCTGACGCCTGCGTTCGGCGTCCTGTGTGGCGGGTTCCTGTTGAACGAGCCGCTGTCTATCAACATATTCGCAGCCCTTGCGCTCATCGCACTCGGGCTTCTGGTGGTGAACCGGCCCGTGCGCCGGCGCATTCCGCCCGGCTGATTTTTCGAGGACCGACCATGCGCGATATCCTGAGCGATCTCGACACCCCCTTTGTTTCTGACGAGAACCCGATGAAGCGGGCGCAAAAGCAGATGCGCACGCCGCTGCCGAAACGCTTCTACAAATCCGCGTCGGTTCGCCAGGACCCTGCCACCGGCGATTTCGCGGTGGAACTCGACGGCAAGCCGGTTCGCACGCCCGGGCGTGCCGTGCTCGCCCTCCCCACCGAGGCAGCGGCACGGCTTGTCGCCGACGAGTTCGACGCACAGACCGAGGAAATCAACCCGTTCGACATGCCGGTGCTGCGGATTGGCAACACCGCCATCGATGGCGTTTCGACGGATACGCAGGCCGTGCTGGAAGACATCCTGCGCTATTCGTCAACCGACCTCGTCTGCTACCGCGCGGAAGGGCCGGAATCACTCGTCGTGCGCCAGAGCGAAGGATGGGACCGAATCCTCGACTGGGCACGCGCGAGCCTCGGTGCGCGCTTCGTGATTGCAGAAGGCGTGATGCACGTCGACCAGCCGCGCGAAGCGATCGGTGCAGTCGGCATTCATCTCAAGATGCGCGAGGAACCGTTTCGACTGTCGGCGCTCCACGTCATGACGTCGCTGACCGGATCAGCACTGATTGCGCTGGCCGTCGATGCCGGCGAACTCACGGCCGAGGAGGGCTGGATGGCAGCCCATATCGACGAGGACTGGAACATTTCCCAGTGGGGTGAGGACGGCGAAGCGGCGAAGATGCGCGCCGCCAAGAAGCGTGACATGCTGGCGGCAGCGACACTCCTCGAAGCGCTGAAGTCATAGCTCCCCTACGGGCGTGGCGTCAGGAACGCCTGAATTGCGCGCGCGATCTCGCTTTCGAGCGGGAAGGAGAGCATGCCCATCACGGAATAGCCGAGCAGCCAGGGCATCACATAGAATCGGAACAGAAAGAAGAACCACGCCACATAGAGCGGGATCAGCGGCTCGAGCAGGAAGCCGGGTGTGATTGGCCGGAACAGCCGGAGGATCGGGTTCGTCGAGCGCACGAAGAAGCGCATGAAGAAAAAATTCGAATCTTCCGAAAGGAAGAAATTCATCGCCGCACGGCCGATGAGCGTCCACATGATGACGCCGAGAACGTAGTCGACGACGATCACCCAAAGCGGGAAACTACCTAGAGACTGTTCCATCAACCGATCGTTCATTGGGACAACAGGGCGGGGGCGGGACAATGTCCCGCCCCCGCGATGTATTCAACCTGGTTTTTAGTGCGGGTCCAGGATCGGCATGCCCGTCGGAATGCGGGTCTCATCGACCATGCGCTGGATTTCCGCATCCGGCTCCGGCGTCATGAGCGTGACGACGACCATCGCGACGAGACTGAAGGCCATGCCGATGATGCCGAAGCGCAGATCGTTCAGGCCCAGGATCGGCGTTCCGCCCGTGTAGACGTACCACAGGTAGACCGAGCCCGAGATGAAGCCCGCTGCCATGCCGGCGATCGCGCCTTGCGTGTTCGCCCGCTTCCACCACACGCCGAGAACGAGCGGGAAGAAGAGCCCCGAGCACGCGAAGCAGAATGCCCACGCAACCGCTCCGAGGATGCCCGTGAGCTGCATCGCAGCCATCAGGGCACCTGCAGCGCCGATGACGACCAGAAGGACGCGCGCGACGATGAGGCGGTGCGCGGTATCGGCCTTCGGGTCAATGACCTTGTAGTAAAGGTCGTGGCTGAGCGCGTTCGCGATGGCGAGCAGGAGGCCATCCGCCGTCGACATCGCAGCCGCCATGCCGCCCGCGGCCACGAGGCCGGAGATGACATAGGGCAGGCCGGCAATTTCCGGCGTCGCCAGAACGACGATATCTTCACGCATGAAGAACTCGTTGAGCTGGAGAATGCCGTCGCCATTGTGGTCGACGATCGCCAGGAAGTTGACGCTGCTCCAGTTCTGGACCCATGCGAGTGCCTGAACTTCCTCGATCGTCTTGCCGATGATCGCCGTGGGCAAGGACGGATCGAGCAGCTGCAGCTTCGTCAGCGTGGCCAGGGCCGGCGCCGTGAAGTAGAGCAGGAAGATGAAGAGCAGCGACCACGCCACCGACTTGCGCGCGGACCGCACGGAGGGGGTGGTGAAATAGCGCATCAGGATGTGCGGCAGCGACGCCGTACCCGCCATCATGCAGATCGCGAGCGTGACGAACTGCCATTCCGCAAGGCCGCCGACGGGTTCGACATGCGGAGTCGTCAGCGCCTTCATGCCGGCAACCCCCTCAGGCGGCGCCGTCAGCCCATATTGGGCTTCGAGCCCGGTAATGGTCTGGACCGCTTCGCCATATGTGAAGTGCGGGATGAGTCCGAAGCCCTGGGCATTGGACATCCAGATGACCGGGATCAGGTATGCGATGATCAGCACGATGTACTGCGCGACCTGCGTCCATGTGACGGCGCGCATGCCGCCGAGCATGGAGCACAGCAGGATGCCGAGAAGGCCGAACCACACGCCAAACGAGAACGGAATGTGCAAAGCGCGCGCGGCGATCGTGCCGGTCGCGGTGATCTGCGCCGTCACATAGGTGAAGGAGGCCGCGACAAGGACGATAACGGCGAGGATCCGTGCGAAATTGCCGCCATAACGTGTGCCGATGTAGTCCGGTACCGTGTAGCAGCCGAACTTGCGCAGGTATGGCGCCATAAGCGAATTGACGAGGATGTAGCCGCCGGTCCAGCCGACCACGAAGGCCAGGTAGCTGTAGCCGCCGAAGTAGATGCCGCCGGCCATCGCCACGAATGACGCGCCGGACATCCAGTCCGCCGCCGTGGCCATGCCGTTATAGACGGCGGGGACCTGACGACCCGCAACGTAATAGGCTTCCACTTCCATCGTACGCGACAGCCAGCCGATCGCCGCGTAAATGAAGATGGTGAAGCCAACAAAGAGAAGGCCGATCGTATCGGCGCCGACGCCCATCTGTTCGAGGACGGCCATCAGCAGAATGAAAACGAAGAACCCGCCTGTGTAGAGGCCGTAAACCCGGCCCAGGTTGTCGAGAAAACTCCCGTTCATTGCCTCATCCCCCCTTAGTCGCCGACGCCGAATTCGTCGTCGATCTGGTCCTGCCGCCAGTTCTGGAAGAACACCAGCAGGACGAACGCTATGAGCGAGCCTTGGCAGGTCATGTAAAAGCCAAGCGGAAAGCCCATGAACGTGATTTCATTGAGTGGCCGCACCATCAGCGGAACCACGATGGAAAAGATGAACCAGAGAACCAGAATGACGACTGTCAGATTCCTGGTCTTTGCCCAGTAGCGATCTCTCACATCCTGGGGGATTTCCCGATAGTCAGCGGACATGGTGTCCTCCTCCCTCAAATTGTGTTAGCGACCTCTCCGCCAACAGCCCGACTGCCGCCTCCCGGCGATGGAATCGCAATCGTGACGGCAAAGTGTCGGTCAAGTACCGGGCGATTGGAATTGAGACATTCGTCGTACCCAGAGGAGGAACGCGTGTGGCGGTAGCGGAAAAGATGCGCAGTGCGGGTCGAGTTCTTGCCGGAATGTTCGGCCTCGGTGCGCAAAAACAACCGCTCGAAACCGCCGACATGCTTGCGGACTTCGTTGCCACGCGCTCGGCATATGTTTCGCAGAAGAAGCTCTACGGCTATCTGAAGACGCGGATGGGAACGCGCTATCCGACCATGTTCGAGGACGAGCAGTTCATCGCCTCGATCAACATCGCGAAGGCGCACGTCTTTGCGGCATGCCTTTCCGACATGACGTTGTTCGCGGTCGCCGATGTCGGCGCGCAGGGCCGGCTTTCGCGGGACGGCAAGGATGCGCTCGCCCGGCAGTGCTTTCAGCACGGGCTCGATGCCAATGCGGATCAGCTTGCGCACGCCGATGCTGCGGCGGGTTGGAACGAGGCGTTCGAGGCGCGGCTTGCCGACGTCCAGTGGGACAATGCCGCGGCTGGCGGCGACGTTTTTGGCACGAGCCCAGCAACTCTCGTCGAGTGGGCGCCCATCGCGCCTCAGCTCAAGGCCTACGACCGCGAGATCGTAGAAAACTCGCTCAAGTTCGCCTGGATCGAAATCCGCCGCGAATATCGACGGCTGATCGATCCCGAAGCCGTCGCGGCAGACTTTCGCCAGCAGATGTAGCTCGCCGGCGAATTCTGTGTTCCATCAAAGCGAAAGCCGCGGCACTGCCGCGGCTTTCCTCGTTTGATGGTGGTCTTGATCAGACCGAGTAGTACATGTCGAACTCGATCGGGTGCGGCGTCATTTCGAAACGCAGCACTTCGGCCATCTTGAGCTCGATGTAGGAATCGATCTGGTCGTCGTCGAACACGCCGCCGGCCTTCAGGAAGCCGCGATCCTTGTCGAGCGAGGTCAGCGCTTCGCGCAGCGAACCGCAGACGGTCGGGATCTTCTTCAGTTCCTTCGGCGGCAGGTCGTAGAGATCCTTGTCCATGGCCTGGCCTGGGTGGATCTTGTTCTTGATGCCGTCGAGACCGGCCATCAGCATCGCCGAGAAGGCGAGGTAAGGATTGGCGGTCGGATCGGGGAAGCGGACCTCGACGCGCTTGGCCTTCGGCGAGTTGCCGAACGGAATGCGGCAGGAGGCCGAGCGGTTGCGCGCCGAATAGGCAAGCAGAACCGGAGCTTCGAAGCCGGGAACCAGGCGCTTGTAGGAGTTGGTCGACGGGTTGGTGAAGGCGTTGAGCGCCTTCGCGTGCTTGATAATGCCGCCGATGAAGAACAGGCAGTTCTCCGACAGGCCCGCATATTCGTTGCCGGCGAAGGTCGGCTTGCCGCCCTTCCAGATCGACATGTGGACGTGCATGCCCGAGCCATTGTCGCCGTAGATCGGCTTGGGCATGAACGTTGCCGTCTTGCCGTAAGCGTTGGCAACCTGGTGGATGACGTACTTGTAGATCTGCATCTTGTCGGCGTTGCGGGTCAGCGCGTCGAACTTGATGCCAAGCTCATGCTGAGCGGCAGCCACTTCGTGGTGGTGCTTTTCGACGACGACGCCCATTTCCGACATGACCGAAAGCATCTCGGAGCGCATGTCCTGGAGCGAGTCGACCGGCGGGACCGGGAAATAGCCGCCCTTGACGCGCGGACGGTGGCCGAGGTTGCCGGTCTCGTATTCGGAATCGTCGTTCGACGGCAGTTCCGAGGAATCGAGCTTGAAGCCGGTGTTGTACGGGTCGGCCTTGTACTTGACGTCGTCGAAGACGAAGAACTCGGCTTCCGGACCGACATAGACCTCGTCCCCGAAGCCTTCCGAACGCAGATAGGCTTCCGCCTTCTTGGCGGTCGTGCGCGGATCGCGGTTGTAGGCTTCGCCGGACACGGGGTCGAGAATGTCGCACACGATGACCATGGTCGACTGGGCGAAGAACGGGTCCATGTGGGCCGTCTCGGTGTCGGGCATGAGCACCATGTCGGACTCGTTGATGGCCTTCCATCCGCCGATGGACGAACCGTCGAACATGACACCGTCGGCGAACATGTCCTCGTCGACGGCGCCCACGTCCATCGTCACGTGCTGCAGCTTGCCCTTGGGATCGGTGAAGCGCAGGTCGACGAACTTGACGTCCTCGTCCTTGATCCGCTTGAGGATGTCATTTGCTGTGGTCATTTTGGTATCCCTGTAGTTGAACTTTGAAATCCTGACCGACCCGCGCCTAGATGGCGTCGATGCCGGTCTCTCCCGTCCGGATGCGCACGACTTCCTCGACATTCGAGACGAAGATCTTGCCGTCGCCGATCCGCCCCGTTTGAGCCGCCTTGCGGATGGCCTCGATCGCCTGTTCGACATGGTCATCGCCGAGCACGACCTCGATCTTCACCTTGGGAAGAAAATCGACGACATATTCGGCCCCCCGATAAAGCTCGGTATGACCCTTCTGGCGACCAAAGCCCTTCGCCTCGGTCACGGTGATCCCCTGAAGCCCGACTTCCTGAAGAGCTTCCTTCACCTCGTCGAGTTTGAAAGGCTTGATGATCGCCTCGATCTTTTTCATGCGAAATTGGCCTCCGATACGATAAAAACGAGCCTGACAGTCCCGTTTCGGCAAAAAGAATGCACGGGCCGTGCCAGTTTTGGTGATTCCGGGTCTCGTTTTGCGGTTTCTTGCCGAAAGGCGCGATTGCCGCGCTGGCCACAGCCCGGCAAGCATGGGGGCAGTGGGAAAGCGGCATCCGAGGCCACGGCGAAGCGAAAGGGTCTGCCTAAAATGAAGGCAATATGCAGCGATAATATGCAATGAGTGATCAGGCTCTTCTCTCCGCGCCCGATAATCTGCCCGCCCTGTGGGCGGCGGCCTTGCCGCGGCCGGCGCGCGACGCGCACAAATATCGACGCGGGCACGTGCTGGTGCTTTCCGGTGGGCCGCTCAATACCGGAGCTGCGCGGCTGTCGGCAAAAGGCGCGGCGCGAGCGGGTGCCGGAGCGGTCACCGTCGGCTCGCCTCGCGATGCGCTGGCGGTGAATGCCTCGCATCTGACGTCGATCATGCTGTCCGAGATCAACGATTTGGCTTCGCTGCGCACGTTTCTGGCCGAGCGGTTGCCGGCGACTGTCGTGATCGGTCCCGCATTCGGCGTTGGCGGCGGCTGCCGTGACTTCGTCGAGGCAATCCTGACCAGCACCCTTGAGGACAGGGGCGCGACAGCGGTTCTCGACGCGGATGCGATCACCTCGTTCAAGAACGATCCAGATCGTCTTTTCGGGCTGATCGCCCGATCGAATTGGACTGTGATCCTGACCCCGCACGAGGGAGAGTTTCGGCGGCTGTTCGCCAGTATCGGAGAGGGACCGAAGGCGGATCGCGCGGTCGAGGCGGCCCGCCGTTCAGGTGCGATCGTGGTCTACAAGGGACCGGATACCGTTATCGCTGCGCCGGACGGACGCATTGCCGTGAACGGGAATGGGTCGCCGTTTCTGGCGACTGCCGGCTCAGGCGACGTGCTGGCCGGAATGATCGCCGGGCTGGCCGGGCAGGGGATGCCGGTATTCGAGGCTGCTTGCGCCGGCGTCTGGATTCACGCCGAAGCCGGATCGCGCTTCGGGCCCGGGCTCATCGCCGACGATCTGCCGGACATGCTGCCTGGCATCCTGCGCGAACTTCTATGAGTTGACGCGCTCGATGAAGGCTTGCGCCGCCTGTGGAGCACGGATCTTTCCCTCGTGGATGAAATAGACGAAGACGTCGCGAGGGCGCTTTTCCGGTTTCGATTTCGGATCGGCCTTTGACAGCTCGACCGGTTCGCCACCCTGGGCCCAGATGCGCGCGCGTTCCGCCCATTGGTCGAGTTCCGCAGGCGGGTATGCCGTCGGCACGTCGTCCTCGCCCTTTTGCAGGCGCGCATAGATGAAATCGGCCGTCACATCGGCGATCTCCGGGTAGGTGTGGTGATCCGCATAGCAGATTGCGGCCTTATGTTTGCGGGCAAGCGCGACGAATTCGGGCACCGCAAAGCTTTCGTGCCGCACTTCGAGCACGTGGCGGAAGGAAACGCCGTCGCGGCTCGCGGGCAGCAACTTCAGAAAGCCTTCGAAATCGTCGGCCTCGAATTTTTTCGTCGGGGCGAACTGCCAGACGATCGGACCCAGCTTCTCACCCATCTCGCCGACGCCGGTATCGAAGAAGCGCTGCATCGATTCACCGGCTTCAGACAGCACCTTGCGGTTGGTGACGAAGCGGTTGCCCTTGACCGAAAAGACGAACCCCTCCGGCACGTCAGCCGCCCACTTGGCAAAGGTCTCAGGCGTCTGACCGCGATAATAGGTGCCGTTGATCTCGATCGTCGGAATTTGCCGGCTGGCATATTCGAGCTGCTTCTTCTTCGCGAGCTTCTCGGGATAGAAGGTGCCTTCCCATGGCGCGAAGGTCCAGCCGCCAATGCCGGCGCGGATTTTGCCTGCCCTGCTCATTCCGCTGCCTGCGCCTTGCCGATGACGGGGCGGCGTTCGAGCAGTTCCTTGAGGAACCGCCCGGTGTAGCTCTTCGGCTCGGCAACGACGTCTTCGGGCGTGCCGGAAGCGACGAGCTGGCCGCCGCCGTCGCCGCCTTCAGGACCAAGGTCGAGGACCCAGTCTGCCGTCTTGATGACTTCGAGGTTGTGCTCGATGACGACGACCGTGTTGCCCTGGTCCACGAGTTCGTGCAGCACCTCAAGCAGCTTGGCGACGTCGTGGAAGTGCAGGCCCGTGGTCGGCTCGTCGAGGATGTAGAGCGTCTTTCCGGTCGCCTTGCGCGACAGCTCCTTGGCGAGCTTGATGCGCTGTGCTTCGCCGCCCGAGAGGGTCGTCGCTTGCTGGCCGATATGGATGTAGCCCAGGCCAACCTTCTTCAACGTTTCCATCTTGTCGCGTACGGCTGGGACGGCGGCGAAGAAGTCGACGCCTTCCTCGACCGTCATGTCGAGCACGTCGGCGATCGACTTGCCCTTGAAAGTGACGTCGAGCGTCTCGCGATTGTAACGCTTGCCATGGCAGACATCGCAAGTGACGTAGACGTCGGGAAGGAAGTGCATCTCGATCTTGATGACGCCATCGCCCTGACACGCCTCGCAGCGGCCGCCCTTGACGTTGAAGGAGAAGCGACCTGGCTGGTAGCCGCGCGCCTTTGCTTCGGGCAGACCCGCGAACCAGTCGCGGATCGGCGTAAAGGCACCGGTATAAGTCGCCGGGTTGGAGCGCGGCGTGCGGCCGATCGGTGACTGGTCGATGTCGATGACCTTGTCGAGGAACTCGAGGCCTTCGATCCGGTCATGCTCGGCCGGATGCTCACGCGAGCCCATGATGCGGCGCGAGGCAGCCTTGAAGAGGGTTTCGATGAGGAAGGTCGACTTGCCGCCCCCCGAGACGCCGGTAACGGCGGTGAAGGTGCCGAGCGGAATCTCTGCCGTAACATTGCGCAGATTGTTGCCGCGCGCGCCGACAACCTTGACGCGCTTGCCCTTCTTCGATTTGCGCCGTTCGGCCGGAAGGGGGACGCCCAGCGACCCCGATAGATATTGGCCCGTGAGGGAATTTGGATCGGCCATGATCTCGCCCGGCTTGCCCTCGGCGATGATCTTGCCGCCATGGATGCCGGCGGCGGGGCCGATGTCGACGACATGATCGGCCTGAAGGATCGCGTCCTCGTCATGCTCGACGACGATGACCGTGTTGCCGAGGTCGCGCAGGTGCTTCAGCGTGTCGAGTAGGCGCGCATTGTCGCGCTGGTGGAGGCCGATGGACGGCTCGTCCAGCACGTAGAGCACTCCGGTCAGGCCCGAACCGATCTGCGAGGCGAGGCGGATGCGCTGGCTCTCGCCGCCCGAAAGCGTGCCCGAATTGCGCGACATGGTCAGATAGTCGAGGCCGACATCGTTCAAGAAGCGCAAACGCTCGCGGATCTCCTTGAGGATGCGGATTGCGATCTCGTTGTGCTTGTCGTTGAGCGCTTTCGGCAGTTCCTCAAACCAGCCGACGGCTTTTCGAATCGACATTTCCGTGACCTGGCCGATGTGGAGGCCGTTGATCTTGACCGCCAGCGCCTCGGGCTTGAGACGGTAGCCGTTACAGGCCGGGCAGGGAGTGGCCGACATGAAGCGCTCGATCTCCTCGCGCATCCAGGCGGACTCGGTTTCCTTCCAGCGGCGCTGCAGGTTCGGGATCACGCCCTCGAAGGTCTTCGAGGTCTTGTAGCTGCGCATGCCGTCATCATAGGAGAATTCGACCTTGCGCGTGCCGGTGCCGTGCAGGATCGCGTTCTTCGCCTCGTCCGGCAAATCCCGCCAGCGGTCGCCGATCTTGAAGCCATAGGCTCGGCCGAGGCCTTCGAGCGTCTGGACATAGTAGGGCGACGACGATTTCGCCCAAGGCGCGACCGCGCCCTCGCGCAGCGACACATGCTCCTCCGGCACGATCAGCGAGGGGTCGATCGCCTGCTGGCTTCCGAGGCCGTCGCAGGTCGGGCAAGCGCCGAACGGATTGTTGAATGAGAAAAGTCGCGGTTCGATCTCCGGAATGGTGAAGCCGGAAACCGGGCAAGCGAACTTCTCGGAGAACAAAATGCGCTCATGCGTCTCGTTCTTCGACTTGTTGACGGCGTCCGCGCCGGTCATTTCTTCGCCGAGCGGCTTGTCGGCGAACTCGGCGATGACCAGGCCTTCCGCAAGGCGCAGCGCGGTCTCCATCGAATCCGCCAGTCGCGTGGCCAGGTCGCCCCGCACCACGATGCGGTCGACCACCACGTCAATGTCGTGTTTGTACTTCTTGTCGAGTGCCGGGACGTCCGCGATTTCGTAAAAGGTGCCGTCGACCTTCACGCGCTGAAAGCCCTTTTTCATCAGCTCGGCGAGTTCCTTCCTATACTCGCCCTTCCGGCCGCGAACGATCGGCGCAAGGATGTAAAGACGTGTGCCTTCCTCGAGTTCGAGCACGCGGTCGACCATCTGGCTGACCGTCTGGCTCTCGATCGGCAGGCCGGTCGCGGGCGAGTAGGGGATGCCGACGCGCGCGAAGAGAAGGCGCATGTAGTCGTAGATTTCGGTGACCGTGCCGACCGTGGAGCGCGGATTCTTCGACGTCGTCTTCTGCTCGATCGAGATGGCGGGCGACAGGCCGTCGATCTGGTCGACATCCGGCTTCTGCATCATCTCGAGGAACTGCCGGGCATAGGCCGACAGGCTCTCGACATAGCGGCGCTGGCCTTCGGCATAGATGGTGTCGAACGCAAGCGACGATTTGCCCGAGCCGGACAGGCCGGTCATGACGATCAGCGAGTCACGGGGAAGGTCGAGATCGACATTCTTGAGATTGTGTTCGCGCGCGCCGCGCACGGAAATGAATTTGTGGTCCGCCATGGGCCGAACGCTGCCTTCCTGATTGCGTCGCCGGGAATGAGCCGTCCGGCCAAGCCGCACATGTAGGTAGTCGAACGCGTCCGTCGAGGCCGGTACGCGCGTCAAATTTCTTTTGCTGCTTTTCAACGGACCCATCAAGCGAAAAGAACGAATATGGAACATGCTCCTGACATCGATTCTGTCTTGACCTAGCGGCAAGGCAAGGGCACGATGAATTTGTCATCCGATTGAAATCGGTGACAGCCGAGAGACAATCATGAGGTGAGGCATGACTCCACCGGACAGGATCGTCTGACTGCCTTAGTGCAGTCGCGCTGACCAACGGTCGGCGACCAACTGAAAAGCTCTGACTATTGTCGAACGACGTCCAGTCGCTTTCGAGAGAAAAGATCGATACCCGGGTATCGATAAAGTCGCCCTGAGTGGCGACAAGAAGGCCCCTCGCACCCTCGATGGTCAGGGGCCTTTGTTTTTGCGGTGAGGCAAATTCCGCTTGATGCGGCACTTTGCGCTCGCTAGAACAAAAACGGAACATGATTGTTGTGGACCGCGGGTACATCGGCGGCGCGCGGCGGGACGGCATCCACTATGGTGCCGGTCACAAGTTGAATTGTATGTAATTTGGAGAACGACATGGCAGGCAGCGTGAACAAGGTCATCCTGGTGGGCAATCTCGGCGCCGATCCGGAAACGCGCCGCCTGAATTCGGGCGATCCGGTCGTCAACCTGCGCATCGCGACGTCGGAGACCTGGCGCGACAAGAATTCGGGGGAGCGCAAGGAGAAGACCGAGTGGCATCAGGTCGTCATCTTCAACGACAACCTCGCCAAGGTCGCCGAGCAGTATCTCAAGAAGGGAATGAAGGTCTATATCGAGGGCGCGCTCCAGACCCGCAAATGGGAAAAGGACGGTGTCGAGCGCTATACGACCGAGATCGTGCTGCAGAAGTTCCGGGGAGAACTGCAGATGCTGGATTCACGCGGGCAGGGCGGTGACCAGGGTCAGGTCGGCTATGGCGGCGGAAGCGGCTATTCGAGTGGCGGCCGCGGCGGCGATTTCGGCCAGTCCGGCCCTTCCGACGATCGTGGTCGCGGCGGGCAGTCCGGCGGAGGCGGCTATGGCCGCGATCTGGACGACGAAATTCCGTTCTGATCTTCCCATTCGTTATGAAATCGCAAAGGGCTGGTGCGGATCGCGCCGGCCCTTTTTGAATTTTTGTCTCATATTCATAGATCAATTGAGTGGCATTTCGCGCGTTCGCTGCCAGTCTTCGCTCTGCTGAAAATCACCCGACATTGTCGGATGAGTATAGGGTTGCGTTATCTTCGTTCGGCTTCTCCAAGGCCTTTCGAAATGGCGCCGCCGAACAAGCCGAAATTGTCGCAATACTGCCGGCAATCGAAATGGAAGGGCGAACCATGCCAATGAATACAAAGATGCGCGCTGCAATTCTCGCTGCCACGCTTGGCTTTGCCGGAGCGACCGGAATTCCGGCGCTCGCGCAGGAGACGATGGAAGCACCGGCCGCGCAGGCTCCAGCCGAACAGACTGCACCCGCTGCCAGCTACGACGAGGGGAAGCTGCAGTCCTTCGTGGTCGCCTTCCTCCAGGTCGACCAGATCAATCGCACCTATGCGCCGCAGCTCCAGGAAGCCGAAGGTGAAGAAGCGCAGAACACGGTGCGCCAGCAGGCCAGCGAAGAGATGGTCGAGGCGGTCGAATCCGTCGATGGCATCACCGTGGAGGAGTACGGCACGATCATTCAGCAGGCGCAGACCGACCCGGCGCTGGCCGAGCAGATCAACACGTACATTCAGGCGGCCGTGGGCCAGCCGGCGCAACCGTCAGCTCCGACAGAGCCCGCGCCGGCCCAGTAAGGGTCAAGGTGCGGCCATCAGCGCCTTGATGCCGTCGGCGACGAACTGGACCGCGAGCGCGGCCAGGATGACGCCCAGAAGGCGCGTGAGGATCGATCGACCGGTTTCGCCGAGGAACCGGTCGATCCGTTCTGCGGCGATGAAGACCAGCCAGGTCAGGCCGATGCAGGCGGCGATGATGGCGACGAGCATGGCCCGGTGGTGCGCCGCCTCGAACGTTCCCGACAAGAGCACGGTTGCCGAGATGGCGCCCGGGCCGGCGATCAGCGGCAACGCCAGCGGAAAGGCGGCAATGTTGCGTATGTGGTCGACGGTAATCGCGGCATCGGCGCTCTTCTCCTTGCGCTCGTTGCGGCGCTCGAAGATCATTTCGAAAGCGATGTAGAACAGCAGGAGGCCGCCAGCGACCCGGAACGCTGGAAGCGTGATGCCGAAGACGGCGAGGATCGTCGTCCCTGCCACTGCGAACAGCGCCAGGATGCCGAAGGCGATGATGCTTGCCCTAAGTGCGACCTGCCCGCGCTCGGCACGGTTCATGCCGCCGGTAAGCGCCAGGAACAGCGGGGCAAGACCTGGCGGATCGATCGTCACCAATAGGGTCACGAAGGCGTTGAAGATGGCGTCGAACACTTCAAAGTCCGGGGTGCGAGTGGTTGACTGGAACCCACTTATCGCATGTTCGGTCCGCCATCGCATCCTCACGCGAGCCGATGGTCGGGATGCCGGAACGCCAAGTTTTTCCCCAGTTTGTCGCGGCAAATCGAAACATTTCGGCTAACGCATTGATATAGCGCCGCTTATCTCGTGCCGTGATGAGGCTGGAGGTTTGGCATTTTGGGCGCCCTTCCTATATAAGTTGCCTGTGATTCATCAGCACGATCGTGAACCCACTTGACTGATTTGACGACACCGCGCGGACCGCAGGGCGGACCGGACGACATCGAGCCGATTTCCATCATCGAGGAGATGCAGCGTTCCTATCTCGATTACGCCATGAGCGTGATCGTGAGCCGGGCACTGCCGGATGTGCGCGATGGGCTGAAGCCGGTGCACCGGCGCATTCTCTATGCCAGCCATGAGAGCGCGTATTACTGGAACCGGAAATATGTGAAGTCGGCCCGTCCCGTCGCCGACGTGATGGGTAAGTACCATCCGCATGGCGACGCCTCGATCTATGACGCACTTGTGCGCATGGCGCAGAACTGGTCGCTGCGCGTGCCGCTGATCGACGGGCAGGGCAATTTCGGCTCCATCGACGGCGATCCGCCGGCGGCAATGCGCTACACGGAATCGCGCCTGACCAAGGTGGCGCACGAACTGCTCGAAGACATCGACAAGGAAACAGTCGACTGGCAGGACACTTATGATTCGTCCGGCCAGGAGCCGAAGGTACTGCCGGCGCGGTTTCCGAACCTTCTGGTCAACGGTTCGGGCGGCATTGCCGTTGGTATGGCGACCAATATTCCGCCGCACAATCTCAGCGAAGTCGTCGACGGCTGCGTCGCGCTGATCGACAATCCGGCGATCGAACTGCACGAATTGATGGAGATCATCCCCGGGCCCGATTTCCCGACCGGCGGTATCGTTCTCGGCAAGGCGGGCATCCGCAGCGCTTACGAGACGGGCCGCGGCTCGATCCTGATGCGCGGCAAGGTGCATGTCGAGCCGATGCGCGGCGACCGCGAGGCCATCGTCGTTACCGAAGTGCCGTTCCAGGTGAACAAGGCCTCGATGATCGAGAAAATGGCCGAACTCGTGCGCGACAAGCGCATCGAGGGCATCTCCGACATCCGCGACGAATCCGACCGCCAGGGCTACCGCGTCGTCATCGAGCTGAAGCGTGATGCCGTCGTCGACGTCATCTTGAACCAGCTCTACCGCTTTACGCCGCTGCAGACGTCCTTCGGCGCGAATATCGTCGCCCTGAACGGCGGCAAACCCGAGCAACTCAATCTGCTCGACATGCTGCGCGCTTTCGTCTTCTTCCGAGAGGATGTCGTCAGCCGGCGCACGAAGTATCTTTTGCGCAAGGCGCGCGAGCGTGCGCATGTGCTGGTCGGTCTTGCGATTGCGGTTGCGAATATCGACGAGGTCATCGCACTCATCCGAAAGGCGCCGGACCCGCAGACGGCGCGCGAGCAATTGATGACCCGGCGCTGGCCGGCGCATGACGTCGAGGCTTTGATCCGCCTCATCGACGATCCCCGCCATCGGATCAACGATGACGGCACTTACAACCTATCCGAAGAGCAGGCCCGCGCAATCCTCGAGCTGCGCCTGCAGAGACTAACCGCGCTCGGCCGCGACGAGATCGCCGATGAACTCAACGCCATCGGCGACGAAATCAAGGACTTCCTCGACATCTTGTCGTCGCGCGCGCGCATACAGCAGATCGTCAAGGACGAACTGATCGCGGTCCGCGACGAGTTCGGAACGCCGCGGCGCACCGAGCTTGCCGAAGGCGGCGCGGACATGGACGACGAGGATCTGATCGCCCGCGAGGACATGGTCGTCACGGTCAGCCATTCCGGTTACATCAAGCGCGTGCCGCTCTCGATCTACCGAGCGCAGCGGCGCGGCGGCAAGGGACGTTCGGGCATGTCGACGCGCGACGAAGATTTCGTCACGCGCCTGTTCGTGGCCAGCACGCATACGCCGATCCTGTTCTTCTCTTCTCGCGGCATCGTCTACAAGGAGAAGGTCTGGCGCCTGCCGATTGGTACGCCGCAGTCGCGCGGGAAGTTCCTGCGCAACATGCTGCCGCTGCAGGAAGGCGAGCGTATCACCACCATCATGCCGTTGCCGGAGGACGAGGAGAGCTGGGCCAATCTGGACGTCATGTTTGCGACCACGCGGGGCACCGTTCGCCGCAACAAGCTTTCCGATTTCACGCAGGTGAACCGCAACGGCAAGATCGCGATGAAGCTCGATGACGAGGGCGACGAAATTCTCGGCGTCTACACCTGCACCGAGCATGACGACATCTTGCTGACGGCCGGCTCTGGCCAGTGCATCCGTTTCCCGGTCACCGACGTCCGCGTGTTCCAGAGCCGCAACTCGACTGGCGTTCGAGGCATTAATCTGGGTAACGGCGACAGGGTGATCTCGATGGCAATTTTGCACCATGTTGACGCGACGCCGGCCGAGCGAGCCGCATATCTGAAGCAGTCGGCTGCCGAAAGGCGGGCTGTGACGGGCGAGGATGAAGAGATCGCACTGACCAACGAGGATGTCTCGGAGGACGCGCAAATCGACGCCGAGCGCTACGAAGAGCTCAAGGCGCGTGAGGAATTCGTCCTCACGGTCAGCGAGAAGGGTTATGGGAAGCGTTCGTCTTCTTACGATTTCCGCGTTATTGGGCGCGGGGGCAAGGGCATCCGTGCAACGGACGTCTCGAAGGCCGGAGAGATCGGTTCGCTGGTCGCAGCTTTCCCGGTTGAAAATGACGACCAGATCATGCTCGTCTCGAATGCGGGGCAGGTCATTCGCGTACCGGTCAACGGCATCCGCTTTGCCAGCCGCGCCACGAAGGGCGTGACAATCTTCAATACGGCCAAGGACGAAAAGGTCGTGTCGGTGGAGCGGATTTCGGACCCGCAAAACGGCGAAGATGAGCTCGAGAGCGAAGCCGAGATCGTGGCGCAGGCCGCGGCGGATGCCGCCAGCGATGCGCCCGAGGGCCAGGCCGAGTAGTAGAGATCAGTACCGGTAGCGGTTGATCTTCTGCTGCCGGTTCTCGACACGAACGCGCTGGGCTTCCTGATGCAGGCCGAAGGCTGTGGCTATCAGCATTGCGAGGGTCATGGTGGCTGCGAGCATGATGATGATCATGATGTGTCTCCTTGCCGAATTAACGACGAATGATTCAAAAGGTTTCATTGTTCGCCTTGACTATTGTCGTTTCGCGCTGGACGCCTTTCGCGGCTGCTCTTCTGCCGTTCACGCCGCGTCTCCCATTTGCCATCCACGTCCCGTCTGAGTAGAAGCCTTCCATGACTGAGCGCATTGCCTTTTACGCGGGATCGTTCGATCCCCTGACCAACGGCCATCTCGATGTTCTCAAAGGGGCTCTTTCGGTCGCCGACCGGATTGTCGTCGGCATCGGTGTGCAGGCGTCCAAGAAGCCACTGTTTTCGTTCGAAGAGCGGGTCGACCTGATCAAGAATGCTTGTGCCGAAGAACTGGGCACAGAGGCTGGTCGGCTGGACGTCGTCGCTTTCGATGGACTCGTCGTAACCGCCTCGCGCCAGCACGGGGCTTCCATCATGATCCGTGGCCTGCGCGACGGCACCGATCTCGACTACGAGATGCAGATGGCGGGCATGAACGAAACGATCGCGCCGGAGCTGCAGACCGTCTTCATCCCGGCAAGTCCCTCGGTCCGCACGATTACCGCCACACTCGTCCGCCAGATAGCCTCCATGGGCGGTGACATTACGGCCTTCGTGCCGAAGAGCGTCGCCCCCGCTCTGCGTCAGAAATTCAGCTAGGTTCCAAGGAGTTCGACATGTCCTTCGTTCGTTTCGCCTCGTCCACGCTCATCGCCGCCTTCATGGCGACCTCGGCACTTGCCGCCGAGCCGGAAGACACGATGATCATCACGCTGAAGGACGGCGAGGTGACCATCGGGCTTCGTCCCGACCTCGCGCCGCAGCATGTCGAACAGATCAAGACGCTGGTCGAGCAGGGCGCCTATGACAATGTCGCGTTCCATCGTGTGATCGACGGCTTCATGGCGCAGACCGGCGATGTTCAGTATGGCGACATGGAGAATGGCTACAACAGCCAGCGTGCCGGAACGGGCGGCTCCGACCTTGGCAATATCTCGGCTGAGTTCTCTGATGAGAATTTCGTTCGCGGCACCGTCGGCATGGCGCGCGCCCAGGACCCGAACTCGGCCAACTCGCAGTTCTTCATCATGTTCGATGCGGCCCCGCCGCTGGACGGCGCCTACACGATCGTCGGCGAAGTCGAGAGCGGCATGGAGTTTGTCGACAACATCAAGAAGGGCGACCCGGCCATGAACGGCTCGGTGACCGACCCCGACCGCATGGTCAGCGTCCGCATGGGCGCGGCCGAATAATTCTGAATACAGACAAGAAAGGAACGACCTATGGCCGAGATCAAGGATCCGGAAAACACGATCGTCATGGAGACGACCAAAGGCAACGTCACGATCGAGCTTTATCCCGATCTGGCGCCCGGCCATGTCGCGCGGATCAAGGAGCTGGCGCGCGCCGGCGCGTATGACGGCGTCGTCTTTCACCGCGTGATCGATGGTTTCATGGCGCAGACCGGCGACGTCAAGTTCGGCAAGAAGGGTGGCAAGGACTTCAATCCAAGCCGCGCCGGCATGGGTGGGTCCGACATGCCCGACCTGAAGGCCGAATTCTCGAACGCCAATCACGGCCGCGGCGCCTGCTCGATGGCCCGTTCGCAAAACCCGAACTCGGCAAACTCGCAGTTCTTCATCTGCTTCGGCGATGCCGGATTCCTCAACCGCCAGTATACGGTCTGGGGCCAGGTCATCGAAGGCATGGACAATGTCGACAAGATCAAGCGCGGGGAGCCGGTGCAGGACCCCGATACGATCGTGTCGATGAAGGTCGTCGCCGACGCCTGATGCGACGCGCGGCCATCTCACTGCGAATGGCCCATTGTGCCGGGAGCGCCCACGCTTCCGGCACGATTTCGTTCATCCTGAGGGACGCCGCTTCGGCCGAACTCAGTCCAGCCGGTTCTTGAGCCTCTATGCGCGTCGACCTTTTCGATTTCGATCTACCCGAGGACCGCATCGCGCTGCGGCCGGCCGAGCCGCGCGATACGGCGAAGATGCTGATCGTTCGACCGGATGGCCTTGCCGACCGCTCGGTACGCGACCTGCCGTCTTTTCTGCGGGCCGGTGACATGCTGGTCTTCAACGACACCAAGGTTATTCCTGCGCAATTGACGGGAATGCGTCGTCGCGGCGAGGCTGTCAGCGAAATCGACGTCACGTTGCACATGCGCACGGCGCCCGATTGCTGGAAGGCGTTTGCCCGGCCCGCCAAGCGGCTGAAGGTCGGCGACCGGATCGAGTTTGGCCATGGCGGGTCGATGTGCCTTGCAGGACGCCTGACCGCCGAAGTGCGCGAAAAGGCGGATGCCGGGGAGGTGACGCTGGCCTTCGATGTATCGGGCGCGTTTCTCGACGAGGCGCTGCACGCAGTCGGACACATTCCGCTGCCTCCCTATATCGCGTCCAAGCGCCCGGAAGACGCGCGTGACCGCGAAGACTACCAGACCGTCTATGCGCGCGAGGAGGGGGCTGTCGCTGCGCCGACGGCAGGTCTGCACTTCACGCCCGACCTGCTGGCCGCGGTCGAGGCAGCGGGCGCAAGAACGGCGTTCGTCACGCTCCATGTTGGCGCCGGCACGTTCCTGCCGGTCAAGGCCGACGACACCGACGACCACAAGATGCATGCCGAGATCGGAACGATCGACGCTGCGACGGCCGAGAGGCTGAACGCCGTTCGCTCCGGGGGCGGGCGCATCGTCGCGGTCGGCACCACGTCGCTGCGGCTCCTGGAAAGCGCGGCGCGCGATGACGGCACGATCGCGCCATGGTCCGGACCCACAGACATCTTCATCACGCCCGGCTACCGTTTCAAGGCGGTGGACGTGTTGATGACCAATTTTCACCTCCCGCGCTCAACCCTGTTCATGCTCGTCTCGGCATTCGCCGGCACCGAGCGGATGCGCGCGGCCTATGCCCACGCCATCGGGAACCGCTACCGGTTCTACTCCTACGGCGATTCGAGCCTGCTCTTCAGATCGGACGATTGATGACCGAGAACTTCGAATTTCGCGTGCTTGCGACGGATGGCGCGGCGCGGCGCGGCGAGATCACCATGCCGCGCGGCACGATCCGCACGCCCGCCTTCATGCCGGTCGGCACCGGCGGCACGGTCAAGGCGATGTATCTCGACCAGGTCCGCGAGCTCGGCTCGGACATCATCCTCGGCAACACCTATCACCTGATGCTGCGACCCGGCGCCGAGCGCGTCGCGCGGCTGGGGGGCTTGCACGAATTCGCCCGTTGGCCGCACCCTATCCTGACGGATTCCGGCGGGTTTCAGGTCATGTCGCTGGCGCAGTTGCGCAAGATCACCGAACAGGGCGTGAAATTCCGTTCGCATATCGACGGTACGGTTTATGAAATGTCGCCGGAGCGTTCGATCGAAATCCAGGGCCTGCTCGACAGCGACATCCAGATGCAGCTTGACGAATGCACGGCGCTGCCGGCAGAGCACCAGGCAATCGAGAAGGCGATGGAGCTGTCGCTGCGCTGGGCGGAACGCTGCAAGGCGGAATTTGGCACGCAGCCCGGCAAGGCGATGTTCGGCATCGTGCAGGGCGGCGACGTGCCGGCCCTTCGCGAGCGCTCCGCGTTGGCGCTGCGCGATCTCGACCTGAAGGGCTATGCCGTGGGCGGCCTGGCGGTGGGCGAGCCGCAGCAGGTGATGCTCGACATGCTGGAGGTGACCAATCCGCTCCTGCCAGAGACCAAGCCGCGTTACCTGATGGGCGTCGGCACCCCCGACGATATATTGAAATCCGTCGCCCGGGGCATCGACATGTTCGACTGCGTGATGCCGACCCGAGCCGGCCGTCACGGGCTTGCCTACACGCGGCACGGCAAGATCAATCTAAAGAACGCGCGCCACGCCGAGGACCATCGGCCACTCGACGAGGAAAGCGATTGCCCGGCCGCGCGGGACTACAGCCGCGCCTATCTGCATCACCTGGTCAAGTCTGGCGAATCGCTGGCGGGGATGCTTCTGACGTGGAATAATCTCTATTATTATCAATCTCTTATGGCCGATATTCGAAGTTCTATCGAAGCGGGACGGTTTACCGATCGGGCCGGTGAGATCACGGAAAGCTGGCAGCGGGGCGATCTGCCGTCTTCGTGACGGCGTAGACAGGTCGTTCGCAGCAACCAGGATTGCCAGATGACCAAATATCTATCCGCCTATGGGATCGCCCTTGTCCTTTTTCTGATCCTGGATGCACTCTGGCTTGGCGTCATCGCCCGCAGCTTCTATGCGAGCCGGATGGGCGACCTGCTGCTGGACCAACCGCGCTGGGGCGTCGCAGCCATCTTCTACGCAGTCTACATTGTCGGGTTCGTCTATTTCGGCGTGACGGCCGGTATGGCGGCAAGCGCCTGGCATGCGGCCGCGCTCAACGGCGCGCTGTTCGGCTTCTTCGCCTATCTTACCTACAATTTCACCAATCTTTCCGTTCTGCGCGGTTATGACGGCGTCGTTGCCCTGGTGGATACCGGCTGGGGAACGGTCATGGGCGCAGCCGTAGCCGGTGGCACCGTTGCAATCTTGCAATGGCTTGGGCAGATCGAGTGATCGCGCGAGGTTGAGTTGCGAAATTGCCGGACCCGGTGCTAGCCTTCATCGAGGGGCTGACACGGGGTAGGGCAATGTATGATCGGCGAATTCTGGGCGTGGCGGTGGCGGCTTTCCTGTGTGTCCTGGGTCTTGGGTCGAACGCATCGGCTCAGCTCTTCGAGACGCGTGCTCAGCAGGCCTTCATGATCGATGCGGACACGGGAACCGTGCTCTTTTCCAAAGACCCCGATGCGCTGATCCCGCCGGCCTCGCTCGCCAAGCTGATGACGATGGAAGTCGTTTTCAACGCATTGAAATCTGGACGGCTGACGCTTCAGGACGAGTTCTTCGTCAGCGAGAATGCATGGCGGACGGGCGGCGCGATGTCGGGCGGATCGACCATGTTCGCCGAGGTTCGCTCGTCAATCCGCCTCGAAAATCTGATTCAGGGCGTAATCGTCCAGTCCGCCAATGACGGCTGCATCATCATCGCCGAAGGCATGGCAGGCTCGGAAGAGAATTTTGCGCAGCTCATGACCGAACGCGCGCGGCAGATCGGCATGACGCGGTCGGTATTCAAGAATTCGACTGGCTTGCCGGCCGAAGGGCAGGTGGTGACCGTGCGCGAACTCGCGATGCTGGCGCATCACATCTGGACCGAATACCCGGAATACTACGTCTACTACTCCCAGCCGGAGTTCACCTGGAACAACATTACCCAGCGCAACCGGAACCCGCTCCTGCGCATGAATATCGGCGCGGACGGCATGAAGACGGGCTTTACCGAAGAATCGGGCTACGGCATCGTCGGCTCGGTCGCGCGTGACGACCGGCGCCTCTTCGTCGCATTGAGCGGCATGGAGAGCGATGCGGTGCGCGGGGAGGAAGCACGCAAGATTCTCGACTGGGGCATGCGAGCCTTCGACAAGTACGAGGTCTTCGCGGAGAACGAGATCGTCGGCGAAGCCAAGGTCTATGGCGGCGAGAAAGGGGGCGTCGGCCTGCGATCGAATGGGCCGATCTCGCTCTTCGTACCGCTGACGAACCGAGACCGTCTCGTTGCGCGCATCGTCTATGATGGGCCCGTCATGGCGCCGGTGGAGGAGGGCGCGCGGGTCGGCACGCTCAAAGTCTGGATCGGCGATGCGATGAGCCAGGAAACGCCGCTCTATGCAGCCGAGTCGGTCGAAACCGGCAAGCTCCACCAGCGCGCGCTCGACGCCATCGAGGAACTTGCGGTCGGCTGGATGCGCTGATCAGGCGCGTCCCGCGCGCGGGCGTTCATCGCATTGGCCCGAGCAGTCATTATCTGCTAGGCGCTGGAGCGAATTCAGCGGCCGACGAAAGGATGCCCATTGCCACGAGGACATTTCATCACCTTCGAAGGCGGCGAAGGCGCAGGCAAGTCGACACAGATTCGGCTGCTGGCCGATCGACTCGGGGCGGAAGGGCATGAAGTCGTCGTCTCGCGCGAGCCCGGCGGTTCAGCAGGCGGGGAGGCGGTTCGCCACGTGCTCCTTTCAGGCGCGGCCGAGCCGTTCGGTCCGGCGATGGAGGCAATGCTGTTCGCAGCGGCCCGTTCCGACCATGTCGAGCAGATCATCCGGCCGGCGATCGACGCGGGGAAGATCGTGCTCTGCGATCGCTTCCTCGATTCCTCGCGCGTCTATCAGGGCGTCTCGGGGCGTCTCGACAAGACATTCATGACGGCCCTCGAAAGCGTCGCGATCAACGGCGTGATGCCGGACCTGACGATCATCCTCGATCTGGACCCCGCGGAAGGCATGCGGCGTGCGGCTAGCCGGCGGGGCTCCGACGACGCCGACCGCTACGAGAAGGAGGATTTGGCGCTGCACGAGGAGCGGCGCGAAGCCTATATCGACATTGCCCGCGCCGAGCCCGCGCGTTGCGTCATAATCGACGCCTCGAAGGCGAAGGAGGAGGTTGCTGATGCCGTGTGGGCGCGTGTCGCCAAGGTGATCGCGCCATCGGGGAGCCTTTTGCAGGTCGCCGATGAGCTTTGAGCGCACCGCGCCGGAACAATATGACAGCATTCCCGACGTGCCCGAACCGGTCGAGCACGCGGAGCTTTTCGGTCATGTCGCGGAGGGCGACGAACTGGCGCGTGCCTATCGGGGCGGCAAGTTTCACCACGCGCTCATCCTTTCGGGCCCGCGCGGAATCGGTAAGGCGACCTTCGCGTTTCGGCTCGCCTACCACCTTTTCGCCAATCCCGATCCAGCCCAGGCGCCATCGATTCTTGCACGGCCGGACACCGGGTCGACGCTGTTTCGCCTGATGGCGCAGGGCGCGCATCCGTCGCTTCTGCACCTTACGCGTCCCACGGCCGATCGCGGCGCTGGCTTCAAGTCAGCCGTCACGGTGGACGAAATCCGTCGCGTCGGCCGGTTCCTTTCGATGACGTCGCATGACGGCGGCTACCGCGTGGTCATCGTCGACGCCGGCGATGACATGAACCGCAATGCCGCCAACGCGCTCTTGAAGAGCCTCGAGGAACCGCCGCAGCGCACGCTGTTCCTCCTCGTTGTCCATTCTATCGGCCGGATGCTGCCGACGATCCGCTCGCGCTGTCAGCTTTTGAAACTGAAGCCGCTTGCAAGCGACGACCTTGCCGCCGCATTGCGAGCGGTCTCGCCAGGGGCCGAGACGGTCGCCGGGCTTTCGCCGGGCGAACTTGCCGCCAAGGCGGGAGGCAGTGTGCGCGAGGCGCTCTTGATGACGCAGTTCGGCGGGCTCGACATCGCCAACGCCGTGGATGCCGTAGTGTCGGGTGGTCGGTTCGACGTCGCTGCAGCCTACCGGATCGCAGACGCAGTCGGCGGGCGCGACGCGACCGTGCAGTTTCGGCTGTTCAACGAGTATATCGCACGCATGGCCGAGGAGAGGGCCCAGGCTGCCGGACACGCCGGCGACGCGGAACTCGCGGCTCGGCTCGCCGAGCAATGGGGCGGCATGCGCCAGCGCATTGCTGACACAGAAACCTACAACCTCGACAAGCGCCAGCATGTCGTCGGATTGCTCGGCCAGCTTTGCGGCGCGCGCTGATTGCCCGTCTGGCCAAACGGCAGTGCGTGGTTTATGTGACCGCGACCAGATCTAAGCGAGCATCGTCCGATGCTCCAATGACCGAGCGAGTGCATGGCAGCCGAGAAATTCTACATCACCACCGCGATCTCCTACCCAAACGGCAAGCCGCATATCGGCCATGCCTACGAACTGATCGCGACCGACGCACTGGCGCGCTTCCAGCGCCTCGATGGCAAGGATGTGCGCTTCCTGACCGGCACAGACGAGCACGGCATCAAGATGCTGCAGACCGCGCGCAAGGAGGGCATTTCCCCGAAAGAGCTGGCTGACCGGAATTCCTCAGAATTCAAGAAGATGGCAGCTCTTTTGAATGCGTCAAACGATGACTTTATTCGCACGAGCGAGGAGCGCCACAAGCACGCATCGCAGGCGATCTGGAAGGCGATGGAAGCCAACGGAGACATCTACAAGAGCTCCTACGCAGGCTGGTATTCGGTTCGCGACGAAGCCTATTATGGCGAGGACGAAACGGAGGTCCGCGCCGACGGCGTTCGCTACGGCCCGCAAGGCACGCCGGTCGAGTGGGTCGAGGAAGAGAGCTATTTCTTCCGTCTCTCGGCCTATCAGGAACGCCTGCTGGACCTTTACGAGCGCCAGCCGGACTTCGTCGGGCCCGCCGAACGCTGCAACGAGGTTGCCAGTTTCGTGCGCTCGGGGCTGAAGGATCTGTCGATTTCGCGGACAACGTTCGATTGGGGTATTCCTGTGCCCGGCGACGAGAAGCACGTCATGTATGTCTGGGTCGACGCGCTGACAAACTACATCACCGCCATTGGCTATCCCGATGTTAATGCAGAGCTTTGGTGTTTTTGGCCTGCCGATCTGCACGTGATCGGCAAGGACATCACGCGCTTCCATGCCGTCTACTGGCCGGCCTTCCTGATGTCAGCTGGAATTCCGTTGCCCAAACGCGTCTTCAGCCACGGCTTCGTCTTCAACCGTGGAGAGAAGATGTCGAAGTCGGTTGGCAACGTCATCGACCCGGCCGCGCTCGTCGAGCATTACGGCCTCGATCAGTTGCGCTATTTCCTGCTACGCGAAGTGCCTTTCGGCCAGGACGGCAACTACAGCCACGAGGCGATCGTCAACCGCACCAACGCGGACCTTGCCAACGATCTTGGCAATCTGGCGCAGCGTTCGTTGTCGATGATCGCCAAGAACTGCGCGGGCAGGGTGCCCCAGCGCGGGGAACTTGCCGAGGCCGACCTGGCGCTCCTCGACCAGGCACTGGAGGCGCTGGCGACCGCGCGCGCGGCGATGGCTCAGCAAGCGCTGCACACCGCGCTTGCCGCAATCTTCGGCGTGGTCGCCGAGGCCAACCGCTATTTCGCCGGTCAGGAACCCTGGGCGCTGCGCAAGACCAATCCGGCGCGGATGGAGACCGTGCTTTACACGACGGCGGAGCTTCTTCGCCGCGTAGGCATCTTGTGCTCCGCCTTCATTCCACAGTCTGCCGACAAGCTGTTGGATCTGCTACACGTGCCGGCGAACGAGCGGACCTTTGCATGTCTGGCGGAAAGTTGGCTCGAGCCGGGAGCCGAACTGCCAGTACCGCAGGGTATCTTTCCGCGCTATGTGGACCAGGAAGTGCAGGACGCGTGACGATGCTGGTCGACAGCCATTGCCATCTCGACTTTCCCGACTTCGCGGAAGAGCGCGACGCCATCGTCGCCCGCGCGCGCGCGGCAGGCGTGGAGCGCATGGTCACCATCTCGACACGCGTCCGCCGCTTCGACCAGGTTCGGGCGATCGCCGAGGCGTATGACGAGATTTATTGCTCGGTCGGTACGCATCCGCACAATGCTGGCGAGGAGCGCGACGTCACCGCGACCGAGCTCATCGAATTGAGCAGCCATCCAAAGGTCGTGGCGATCGGCGAGGCGGGTCTCGACTATCACTATGACAAGGCGCCGCGCGACGCGCAGGCGCATGGATTGCGGGTGCATATCGATGCGGCGCGCGTGACCGGACTGCCACTGGTGATCCATGCCCGTGCGGCGGACGATGACATGATCTCGATTCTGAAAGACGAATCGAAGACGAGCTCCTTTCCCTTTGTTCTGCATTGTTTTTCATCCGGAGCACGGCTTGCCGAAGTCGGCGTCGAACTCGGTGGATATGTGTCTTTCTCTGGTATCCTCACATTTCGCAATTCGCAGGATATTCGCGATATCGCCCGGACCATTCCGCACAATCGGCTACTTGTTGAAACCGACGCGCCATTCCTCGCGCCGGTGCCGCATCGAGGGAAGCGAAATGAGCCGGCCTATGTCGCCGATACGGCACGCGTTCTGGCTGACACGATCGGCCTAGATGACGCCGAAATTCGCCGGCTGACGACCGTTAATTTTTTCCGCCTGTTCTCGAAGATGCCGCGGCCCTGATGAGCGTGAGCAGCGGCTATCGCTTCACGATCCTTGGGTGCGGCTCGTCTCCAGGAGTGCCGCGGATCACCGGCGACTGGGGCAATTGCGATTCCGCCAACCCGCGCAACCGGCGCCGGCGCGCGGCCGCCATGGTGGAGCGCGTTGGACCGGCTGGCGTAACACGCGTGGTAATCGACACCGGGCCGGACTTTCGCGACCAGATGATCTCAGCGGGCGTCGGGTCTGTCGACGCAGCCGTCTACACCCATCCGCATGCCGACCATATCCATGGCATCGACGATCTGCGCGGCTTCGCGCTTGTCCAGCGCAGACGCATCGACATTCACGCAGATTGGCCGACGCTCGACCGGCTTCGCGATTCCTTCGGCTATTGCTTCGAAACGCCACCCGGCAGCTCGTATCCGCCGATCCTGAGCGCGCACATCATTACGCATGACAACGCGTTCGCGATCGACGGTGCCGGGGGCGCGATCGAGTTCCTGCCGTTGCCGCAGATCCATGGCGACATCATCTCGCTCGGCTTTCGTATCGGCGGGCTTGCGTATTGCTCCGACGTCAGTGCGTTTCCGGACGATACGCTGGCGCAGCTTCAGGGCCTTGACGTGCTGATTGTCGACGCGCTGCAGTACAAGCGGCACCCCAGCCATTTCTCGCTCGAGGAAGCGCTGGAAGTGATCGAACGGCTGAAGCCGAAGCGGGCAGTGCTGACCCACATGCATATTCCGCTCGACTACGAAACCGTAGCGTCCGAGACGCCAGGTTACGTCGATCCGGCCTATGATGGGATGGTTCTCGACTTCGAAGGTTGAGCGAGATGCCGGGCCAAGAGATGCCCGGGAGTTCCATAATCCATCTTATGCGACTGGCGGATAGCTCTGGGTCCGCTCGGTCGACGCCCTCTTACACCTGATCGGCCGAGGACTTCGTGAGTGGCATGGCGAGCGAACTCCAAAGGTCATGTCCCCTCAGCGCCTGATGCTGCGACGGCAAAGGCTGCTCATTTACCTGCTCGGCGTCTGTCCGCACCCTCGAAGGACATTCCTGCCATGAGAACTCACGTGCAGGCGGTGCTCAGCTCTGCGAGCGAATTTAGCTGCGCGATTCCCGAGACGGCGTAACTGATCGCGATGACGTGGAACTCGTCATCCCGACGAACCAGAAATGCGATTCTTCGGAGAACCTATCAAGCTCGATGTCAGGCCGCCTTCGAATGGACCGCCTTGCTGTGGCGCAAGGTCTCGACCGATGAGCTCGCTATGGCTGATCGATGAGTGGATGCTGATTTGAGAAAGCCGGCAAGCGGCGCTGAAGGGGGCGCCGAGATGGCATTGGTGCGGTCGAGAAGACTCGAACTTCCACGGGTTGCCCCACAGCGACCTCAACGCTGCGCGTCTACCAATTCCGCCACGACCGCACGCCATGACCAGCCGGTCTTGACCGGCCCGGCGCAATTAGCAAATCGCCCCACCCCGCACAAGAGCACCGGCTGGGAATTGCCGATTATTTTGCCGATACCTGCAAGACGCTGCGTCAACGAGTGGACGCGCGCCGTCCGATCCCATACATCCGCCTGATCATGACCACGCGCGATGCCCTGCCCGCTCAGTTTCTGGCAATCCCCGGATCGCCGTCCGTCGAATGGCGGATCGAGCCGGGCCTGACTGACTATCCGGCTGCGCTCGCCTTTATGGAAGAGCGCGCGGGCGCGATCCGCGACGGTGCGGCAGGCGAGCTCGTCTGGCTCGTCGAGCACCCGCCCCTCTACACCGCCGGCACCAGCGCCGACCCGGTGGACCTCCTCGCGGCCGACCGGTTCCCGGTCTTCGCGGCGGGGCGCGGCGGGGAATATACCTATCACGGGCCCGGTCAGCGGGTTGCCTATGTCATGCTCGACCTGAAGCGTCGGCGCGAGGACGTGCGCGCCTTCGTCGCCGCGCTTGAAGAGTGGATCATCCGCACGCTCGACCGCTTCAACGTGAAAGGCGAGCGACGCGACGACCGCGTCGGCGTCTGGGTCGTGCGGCCCGAGCGGCCGCCCCTGGTTGACGGCACGCCGGCGGAAGACAAGATCGCGGCGATCGGCATCCGCCTGCGGCGCTGGGTGTCGTTCCACGGCATCGCGCTCAATGTCGAGCCCGATCTTGCCCATTTCGACGGGATCGTGCCCTGCGGCATTCGCGGCCAGGGGATCACGAGCCTCGTCGATCTCGGCCTCCCGGTGACCATGGCCGATGTCGACTTTGCAATGAAGGCAGCTTTCGAAGAGGTGTTCGGCAACGTAGACTGATTCCCGCAACGGAGATCAGCCATGTCGAAGCTCTTGCGAACGCCCCTGCCCGTTCTTGCAGTTCTGGCAATTTCGACCGCCATGCCGGCAGCGGCCCAGAGTCAAAGCGACCTCATCGCACCTGAGGCCGCGACCGGCATGCAATCGGCCCCTTTGGTGGTGGGCAAGGAGGCGATGGTCGTAGCTGCCAATCCGCTCGCCGCCGAAGCCGGCATGACGGTCTTGCGGCTGGGCGGCTCCGCAGCGGACGCGGCGGTCGCGGTGCAGGCCGTTCTCGGGCTCGTCGAGCCCCAATCCTCGGGGCTCGGGGGCGGCGCCTTCGCACTCTGGTTCGACGGCGCCACGGGACAACTGATCACCTATGATGCGCGCGAGACGGCGCCAGGGAACGCAGCGCCCGACCTCTTCCTCGATGACAATGGCGAGCCCTTGCCCTTTTTCGAGGCGGTCGTTGGTGGACGATCAGTTGGTGTTCCCGGCGTGCCCTTGCTGCTGGAGATCCTGGCCGAAAAGCACGGCGAGCTGGCGCTGAGCGACAGCCTGGCGGATGCGATCGAGCTTGCTGGGGGCGGCTTTACGGTTTCGCCCCGCCTGGCGCGTTTGCTTGAAGACGAAACGGGTCGCCTCGACATCGATCCTGCCGCCTCCGACTACTTCTTTCCCGGAAGCAAAGCGCTTGTGGCGGGCGACGAACTTCGGAACACAGCCTACGCGGATGCCCTGCGGATCCTCGCCGAGCATGGCGCCGCGCCCTTCTACCGGGGCGATGTTGCAGCGGCGATCGTTGACGCAGTAACCAGCCATCCGACAAATCCCGGCTCGCTGGCGCTCTCGGATTTCGCCGAATACGAAGTCGTGGAGCGCGAGCCGGTCTGCGTCACCTACCGCGAGTTCGACGTTTGTGGGATGGGCCCGCCCTCCTCCGGTGGCATCGCCGTCGGCCAGATCCTCGGCCTGCTCGAGCCGTACGACCTGCGCGCGCTTGGCGCCGACGATGCGAAGGCCTGGCGCCTGATTGGCGATGCGACCCGCCTCGCCTTCGCCGACCGCAACAGATATTTGGCAGATCCCGACTTTATCGATATGCCGTCCGGCCTGCTTGATGGCGAATATCTGGCTGCGCGCGCGCAACTTCTGCAATCCGAAGAGGCGCTGGCCGACGGTCGCATCCTGCCCGGGGAGCCCTCAAGCAAACGCACGGAAAACCTGATCGACGGCTTTTCGTACGAAGCACCGGCCACCACGCATTTCGTTATCGCCGACGCGGAGGGCAATGTCATTTCCATGACCTCGTCGATCGAGAACGCGTTCGGCGCGCGGGTGATGGCCAATGGCTATCTCCTCAACAACCAGCTGACCGACTTCTCGTTCGTTCCCGAAAGCGAAACCGGGCCTGTGGCGAATCGGGTCGAGGCGTCGAAGCGCCCTCGATCCTCGATGTCGCCGACCATCGTCCTCCAGGACGGACAGCCGGTCTATGCCCTTGGCTCACCCGGCGGCGCTACCATCATTCCCTATGTCGCCAAGACGCTCATCGCATTGATCGACTGGGCCATGCCGATGAACGAAGCGATCGCCTTGCCCCATCTGGCCAATATCGCCGGTCCATATTGGCTGGAGGCCGGCTCGCGTGCGGAAGACTTTGCCCCTGCCCTTCAGGCGCTGGGCTACGAAACCGAGGGGCGCGAACTCAACTCGGGCATCCATGGCATCCAGTTCACGGCCGCGGGCATCGAAGGCGCAGCCGACCCGCGTCGCGAGGGCGTTGCCATTGGTGATTGATCAGACGGCAACCAGCCAGAGCGCCAACGTGGTTATGAATGCGCCAATGGAAACGAACGAGACAAGGTCGTGGACGAGATCGGACATTGGTTCTTCTCCTTAGTTGATGACGCAGTATGTTCTTGTTTTGTTCTCTTTTCAAGCGTTCTCGGAATTTTTCTCGGCATCTTTGTGTCTCGGGAATAGACGCAGGAGGAGGGTATCGGAGATAGTGGCGATAAAGCAGTAGGTTAGCGGTCACCCCCATCGCTGACATTTCATGCTAAGCGGCCCCATGAACGCTGGATGAACGAGGCTTTGCCATGCTGTTCAGCTTTCGACATGCAAGGTGCATCGCGGTCGCAATCGTGCGATGTCGATGAGGGGTTTGTGATGATTAAAATCGCTGTTCTGGGGCTTGTCGCAGCCAGTCTGCTGACCGCCCTGCCTGTGGCGGCGCAGGATCGCGGCTATTACGGCTTGGGTGGTGGCCATAGGCCGGGCGCGGAGTTCTTTGCACCCGATCGTGGCCATGGCCGCGATCGGGGCCCGGGACGCTGGGACCGTGGTGAATACAGAGATCGCGACGAATGGCGCGGCCGCGGCGGCTGCTCGCCGCGAGACGCCTTGCGCAAGGCTGAGCGGATGGGCATCCGGCGGGCCGAAGTGGTGGATGTCGGCCGGCGCTCGATCGAGATCATCGGACGTTCGCGAGGCGAACGTGTCTGGGTCGTATTCGGCCGGGCGCCGAACTGCCCGCTGATCGGTTAGGCAGATGATCGACAGGGCGGGGGGATGGTCCCCCCCGCCCCGTCTGCCTTATTGGTCCGAACTGCCCGGTTCCGGCCGGCCGAGGCCCATGGATTTCGCAATCTTCGAGCGCTCGACGGCATAGTTCGGGGCGACCATGGGATAGTCGTCAGGCAGGCCCCACTTGCGGCGATACTGTTCGGGCGTCATCCCGTACTTGGCCATGAGATGACGCGACAAGGTGCGGAACTTGCGTCCGTCTTCCAGCGAGATGATGTAGTCGGGCGTGACCGATTTGCGGACCGGCACGGCCGGCTCCTGAGTCCGTTCCGGCGCGGTGGATTGGCCCTGCGCGGCAATCGAACGATGGACCGAGCCAATCAGTCCCGACACTTCCGAGGCTGGAACCGGGTTATGACTGACATAGGCGCAAACGATCTGCGTCGTCAGCTCCAGCAGCCTGCCCGGTTCGATCAGCTCAGGTGCGATCGCCATGTCTTCATCACTCATACGCGTACTCCCGCCGCATCAATACCGATGGCGACACGCCGCAGGAGGTCGTTCCTCGAGCGATTCGCCACATGACTATGCTATAGAGCGCGGCAATGGCTGCGTCAGGTAACCAGATGTATCGGATTGTCAGGTGGTGAAGCGCCTATCAATCCTGAAGCTGCATATTAAATCGAATTGTTCAAAATGCACTAGCGATTGCCAGGAAGTCGCTGGCCTTGAGACTTGCGCCGCCGACCAACGCCCCGTCGACGTCTGCCACCGCCATCAGTTCGCCGGCGTTCGATGATTTGACCGATCCGCCATAGAGCAGCGGAATCGACCGCGCTTCCTCGCCAATCTTCGCCCCCAGCCTTGCGCGGATATGCGCGTGAGCGACGCGAACGTCCTCCGCGGTTGGGGTCAGGCCGGTGCCGATCGCCCAGACGGGTTCATATGCAAGGAGTGTGTTCTGCGCCGTCGCGCCGGCAGGAACCGAGCCTTCGATCTGCTCCGACAGCACGTCCAACGTCGTCCCCGCCTCGCGTTCCGCCCGCGTTTCGCCAATGCAGATGATCGCCTTCAGCCCCGCGTCCCAAGCTGCCTTGGCCTTGGCAGCGACCATTTCACTTGTTTCGCCATGGTCGGTGCGCCGTTCCGAGTGGCCGACGATGACAAGACGAGCGCCGGCGTCAGCCAGCATGTCAGCTGAAATGTCACCTGTATGGGCCCCGGAGGCTTTGGTGTGGCAGTCCTGCCCGCCAAGGGCGACCGATGAGCCGGCGACGATCGGCTGCGCGCGCGAGATCAAGGTTGCGGGCAGGCAAACGACGAGATCGAGCCTGGCGAACCCGGCGGCGCCGGCTGTAATCGCCTGAAGTTCGGGAAGCGAGGCGCTCGTGCCGTTCATTTTCCAGTTGCCTGCCAGGACGGGGCGAATGCTGGCGCTCATCGGACTTCCTTCGTTCAACAGTGGTTCGGATGGCAGCTTGGTAGCAAAAAGCGTCGACAAAGCAATCGACAGCGCCTGCTAGTGACGGTATTCCGTCAGCCAGTTTGATGTTGGACCAATTTGGGAAGGTCGAAAATGCTGACTTGGCTGCGCGGCAAATCCGGCTCCTTGATGGTGAAGCTGCTGCTTGGCCTGCTCGTCGTCAGTTTCGCGGTCTGGGGCATATCCGGGCAGATATTGACCGGAGTCGGCAACCACGTTCTGGCGGTTGGCGATACACGGGTGCAGGTCAACGAATATCGCCTCGCCTATGACCGCCAGCTCCAGCTTCTGTCGCAGCAGTTCGGCACGCGCATTTCGCGCGAGCAGGCGCGCGCCTTCGGGCTCGAACAGCAGGTTCTCGCGCAACTCGTCGCCGGCGCGGTACTCGACGAGCAGGCGCGCGAGATGAATCTCGGCCTTTCGCGCGATCGCCTTGCGGCGCTGACCGCCGAAGACCCGGCCTTCCGCAATGCCAATGGCCAGTTCGACCGCGACCAGTTCAATTTCGTGCTGCAGCAGGTCGGCATGCGGCCGGACGATTATCTGCGCGATCGTGAGCAACTGGCGATCCGTCAGCAGATCGTCGATGCGGTTGCCGACGGGATGGGGGTTCCGGACGCTTTTCTCAACGCCGTTGCTCTCTACCGCGGCGAAGACCGCACGGCAGATTATGTCATTCTCGACCGCGGGCTGGTCGAACCCATCGGAGATCCGGCTGACGACGTGCTGCAGGCGTGGTTCGACGAGAACGCGGCCAGTTTTGCGGCACCCGAGTATCGCGGGCTCGACTACGCAAAGCTTGAGCCTGAAGACATTTCCGACCCTTCCGCGGTCAGCGATGAACAGGTGACGGAGTTCTACGAGACCCATCGCGATTCATTCTCCGAACCAGAGCAGCGCACGATTAGCCAGATCGTCTTTCCGAACGTGGAAGCGGCTGAGGCTGCGTCCAGCCGCATCGCGGCCGGTGATGCGACGTTCGACGAGATCGCCGCCGAGCTCGGTCGTTCGGCAGGCGACCTGACGCTTGGGACCTTCACACGCGAGGACGTGCCCGATCCGGCGATCGCCGAGGCCGCGTTCGCGCTTGAAGAAGGCGGCATCAGCGAGGTCGTTGACGGCGCGTTCGGAGCGCTGATTGTCCGGGTCGACGAGATCATGCCCGAGGCTGTGCGTCCGATCGAGGAGGTTTCCGCCGAAATCCGCGAGGAAATCGCTCTGGACGAGGCAAACCGCATCTTGCTGGACGTCTACGACGCCTATGAGGATGCGCGTGCTGGCGGCGCGACACTGCGGGAAGCGGCGGCGCAGCAGAATCTGCAAGTCGTCAACATCCCGGCTGTCGACGCCAACGGACTTGATCCAGAAGGCAACGAAGTTGCAGACATCCCGGGTAGGGAGGAAGTTTTGCAGGCCGCTTTCGAGGCCGAGCCCAACATGGAAAACGCGCCCATCATGCTCGGCTCCAACGGCTACGTCTTCTACGAGGTCACAGACGTGACCCCTGCCCGCGAGCGCGAGCTCGGCGAGGTCCGCGAGGATGCGCTGGCACAGTGGCGCGAGCAGGAGGCCCGCCGTCTCCTGGCCGAGCGCGCCAATGAGATCGCAACGCGCATTGAGGAGGGCGCCGCCCTTGCCGACGTTGCTGACGAACTGGACCTCGAAGTACAGACAAAGCGCGGCCTGCGCCGCGGCGCGGACGACGTGGATCTCGGACGCGAAGGCGTGGCTGCCGCCTTCTCCGTTCCCGTGCGCGGTGTCGAGACGATCGGTTCGAACGAAGGCGACCGGCAGATCGTTCTGCAGGTCACGGAGGTCTTTGCACCCGCCGACGCATCGGCCGAGACGCTGCCCGAGAATGTCGCGCAGAACTATGCCGGGGGCCTTGGCGACGATCTCCTCGACCAGCTCGTCACGCGGCTCCAGGGGAAGTATCCGGTTACGGTCAACCAAGGCGCGGTCCAGCAGGCACTGAGTTTCTGATCGATGGCCGATCTGAAAGAACATATCGCGCGGGTTGCATCGGGAGAAACGCTCTCCTTCGAGGATGCGCGCAAGGCGTTCGACATCATGATGTCGGGCGAAGCGACGCCAAGCCAGATCGGCGGTTTCTTGATGGCGCTTCGCGTGCGAGGCGAGACGGTGCCGGAAATCTCGGGCGCGGTGGCGACCATGCGGGCCAAGATGCTGCGCGTCGAAGCGCCGCCGGACGCCGTCGACATCGTCGGCACAGGCGGTGACGCGTCGGGTTCCTACAACGTATCGACTTGCGCGGCCTTCATCGTGTCGGGGGCTGGCGTGCCGGTCGCCAAGCATGGCAATCGTGCCCTCTCCTCGCGCTCGGGAGCGGCTGACGCGCTGGCGGCACTGGGCGTCAATATTGAGCTTGGACCGCGAGAGATCTCCTCCTGCATCCGGGAGGCCGGCCTTGGCTTCATGTTCGCTCCAGCGCATCACGCCGCGATGCGCCATGTCGGGCCGAGCCGCGTCGAACTTGGCACACGCACGATCTTCAACCTTCTCGGACCGCTTTCCAACCCGGCCGGTGTCTCCAACCAGCTCGTCGGCGTTTTTTCCCCATTTTGGCTGGAGCCGATCGCCGAAGTTCTCAAGAAGCTGGGCTCGTCGCGCGTCTGGGTCGTCCATGGCGACGGGCTGGACGAAATGACGACCGCCGGCATCACCCAGGTGGCTGCGCTGGAGGATGGCGAAATCCACACGTTCGAGATCGAACCCGAGCAATTTGGTCTTCGGCGCGCCCGGGCGGAAGAGCTCAAGGGCGGCGATGCGCAGGCGAATGCGGAGGCCTTGCGCGGTGTCCTGGAGGGCGCACAAGGAGCCTACCGCGACATTGCGATGCTCAACGCTGCCGGTGCGCTTGTCGTGGCCGGTCGCGCACGCACGCTGGAGGCAGGACTCGAACTCGCCGGCAAGTCGATTGACGAGGGCAAGGCCAGAAAGTGTCTGGCAGACCTGGTCGAGGTTTCCAACCGCGCAAGGACTGCGTGATGGCCGATATCCTGCGCAAGATCGAAGCATACAAGCGTGAGGAGATCGCTGCCGCGAAGACGGCGATCCCGCTTGGCGACATCCTGCGGGCGGCGAAGGACATGCCCGCGGCGCGCGATTTCACCGGCTCGATCCGCTCGAAGCACGCAGCGGGCAAGCCGGCACTGATCGCCGAGATCAAGAAGGCGAGCCCATCGAAGGGCCTGATCCGTTCCGACTTCGACCCGCCGTCGCTCGCGCGCGCCTATGAGGCCGGCGGCGCGGCGTGCCTTTCGGTCCTGACGGATGCGCTGTCTTTCCAAGGCTCGCCCGCCTTTCTGATGGCCGCGCGCGAGAGCTGTGCCCTGCCCGCCTTGCGCAAGGATTTTCTCTTCGACGTCTACCAGGTGTACGAAGCCCGTGCATGGGGCGCCGATGCTGTCCTGATCATCATGGCGAGCGTTGACGACGAACTGGCACGCGATATCGAAGACGCGGCGCACGAGCTTGGAATGGCAGCGCTGGTCGAGGTTCACGACGAGACCGAGACCGAACGCGCGCTGCAACTGCGCTCGCCACTGATCGGCATCAACAACCGCAATCTGCGCACTTTCGAGGTCGATCTGGCGACGTCCGAGCGTCTTGCCAAGCTGATCCCCGACGACCGCGTCATCATTGGCGAAAGCGGAATCTTCACACGGTCCGACTGCGACAGGCTGTGCGCGGTGGGGATCAACACGTTCCTTGTCGGCGAAAGCCTGATGCGCCGCGACGACGTCGCGGGCGCCACACGGGCGCTTCTGGGGGACGAATGAGCGGCCTTACCCACATCGGAGCGACCGGCGAAGCACATATGGTCGATGTCGGCGACAAGTACGAGACGCACCGCGCCGCCGTGGCCGAAGGGCAAGTGCGCATGGATGCCGCGACGCTCGATGCGATCCTGGCTGGCAACGCCAAAAAGGGCGATGTGCTTGGGACGGCCCGGCTGGCCGGAATCATGGCGGCGAAGAAGACTTCCGACCTGATCCCGCTTTGCCATCCGCTGCTCCTGACGAAAATCACGGTCGAAATCGAGCCGGATGCCGCACTCCCCGGCTTGCGCGTCGTTGCAGAGGTGCGGTTGAAGGGCCAGACCGGTGTCGAAATGGAGGCGTTGACTGCGGTGTCGGTCGCCTGCCTGACGATCTACGACATGGCCAAGGCGCTCGACAAGGCGATGACTATCAGCGACGTGCGGCTGGTCGAAAAGAGCGGCGGCAAGTCGGGCGACTTCCGGCGCGGCAAGCAGAACCCATGATACCGGTCGCCGAGGCGCTGGAGCGGCTGTTGGCCGGTGTCGAGCGACTCGACGAGGAAACCGTCGCGCTTCATGCTGCGGGGAATCGTGTTCTGGCGGCGCCCATCGTTGCCGGGCGAACGCATCCCCCCTTCGATGCCTCGGCGATGGACGGCTATGCGGTGCGGGCGGACGATGTCGCCAACGTCCCTGCCCGCCTGACCGTGATCGGCGAATCCGCTGCAGGGCGACGTTTTTCAGGATTCGTAGAACCCGGCGAGGCGGTGCGCATCTTTACCGGAGCCCCTGTTCCCGATGGCGCGGATACGATTCTGATCCAGGAGAATGCCGACCGCGACGGCGCGGCAGTCATCGCGACCGAGACTGTTTCCGTCGGGCGGCATATACGCCGCGCGGGGCTCGATTTTCATGCAGGCGATGTGCTCCTCGAAGCGGGTCGCCGGATCGACCCGCAAGCTCTGGCCCTAATCGCGGCGGCCGATGTCCCGGCCGTTCGGGTTGTGCGCCGGCCGCGGGTTGCGATCATCGCGACAGGCGACGAACTCGTCCTGCCCGGCGAGCCGCGAACCGACGACCAGATCATCGCGTCGAACAGTTTTGGCGTTGGGCAGATCATCCGCGATGCGGGCGCAGAAGCGATCGATCTGGGCATTGTCGCTGATGATGAGGCGGCGATCGGGGCGGCGCTCGATCGCGCGGTGGAGGTGGGATGCGACGTGATCGTCACACTTGGCGGCGCCTCCGTTGGCGATCACGACCTGACCGCGACGGTCTTTGAGACAAAGGGCGTTGAACTTGCTTTCTGGAAGATCGCGATGCGCCCCGGCAAACCGCTGATGGCGGGACGTCTCGGTGCCGCTTCGGTCCTTGGCCTGCCCGGCAATCCAGTTTCCGCAATGGTTTGCGCCGATCTGTTCCTGCGGCCGTTGCTTGCCGCGCTGCAAGGCCAGCCTGCGAGCGAACACCTGCCTAGGGCAGTGCTCGATGGCTCGCTTGGCGAAAACGACCGGCGCCAGGACTATGTCCGAGCCGTCGCGCGCCTCGATGGCGATGGCGATCTGATCGTTACGCCGCTCACCCTCCAAGACTCGTCGATGCTGCGCATGCTTGCCCAAGCGAATTGCCTGATCGTACGGCCGCCTTTCGCACCGGCGCTGGGGCGCGGAGACGCGTGCCGCGTCCTCATGTTGCGCACGATCGGCTGATCACCGGCTTTTGATCTTCCGACCGGGGTCTTTGACCGGTATGGTCGGGAACTTACCTCACGTCATTTCATTTTGTGACAAAGGGACTTGCGTTCCAATCCATTTCGGAGGTCGTCATGAAAAGGTTAATGTCAGGTTTCATCGCGCTCGCAATGGCGCTGCCGCTCGGCATGACGGGGCACGCGTCGGCACTGCCGCGCGTCGATATATCGGTTCCATCCACCGTCGAGCGAGTTCAGACCAATCAAGGCCAATTCCCTGGCTCGTTCCGGGCGATCGATCCCGATCGACAATTCAGTCCGTGGGCAGGCAATGTCGAGCGCCGCATCGAGCGCCGGGCGGACCGTCGCTGGGACCGTGACCGCCGATCCGACCGCAGGTGGGATCGCGACCGTGACCGGCGTGGCTACTATCGCGGCTATCGTGGGTATCGCGACTACCGGCCGGGCTACCGCCGCTATGATGATGGCTTCTGGTATCCGGGAGCAGCCTTCATCACGGGCGCGATAATTGGTGGTGCGCTTGCATCGCCACCACGCGCTGTGGTGCGCGACTACGGCAGTGCGCATGTCGAGTGGTGCTACGATCGCTACCGTTCGTATCGCGCTTCGGACAACACGTTCCAGCCCTATAACGGGCCACGCCGTCAGTGCCGTTCGCCTTACTATTGAGCGAGCAATAGATGGGGATCAACGAAAAGGCGGCTTAGCCGCCTTTTTCGTCTCAGCCGGGAAAGTCTGGCAAGCTCTTGAATGCATTCCTGAGCGCATCTGACCAACCTTCAGAAATCTGACGATAATACGGGTCGTCGCCGCCGATTCGCTTTTGCAGTTCTATTCTGTAGCTGTCGCGCGCCAGGAACAGCATGTCGAGCGGGAGGCCTACGGAAAGGTTTGATTTCAGAGTCGAGTCAAAGGACACCATCAACAGCTTTGCAGTCTCGGCGAACGTCATCTGCGGGTCATATGCGCGAACGAGGATTGGCTTGCCATATTTGGTTTCGCCGATCTGGAAGAAGGGCGTGTCATCGGAGGCCTCGATGAAATTGCCTTCCGGATAAATCATGAACAGGCGTGGCTCCGAACCCTTCATCTGGCCGCCGAGGATGAAGGACGCGCCGAATGCGTCTGCCCGCTGGCCGACCGGTGCCGAGTTCGAGATCACCTCCTTGACCGTGTCGCCCACGAGGCGCGCGGTCTGAAACATTGAAGGCGTCTCGAGAATGGAGGGCGCGCGGTCCGCATGGGCCTTGGAGCGCTCGTCGAGCAAGCTGACGACGGATTGCGTGGTTGCAAGATTGCCCGCCGATAGAAGGACGATGACGCGGTCGCCCTCCTTCTTCCAAACAGTCATCTTGCGGAAGGTGGAAATGCTGTCGATGCCCGCATTCGTCCGGGTATCGGACATGAAGACGAGCCCCCGATCGATCTTGAGGCCAACGCAATAGGTCATCGAATCGCTGCCTGAGAAATAGCGTAGCGATGATTACTGCTCGACAGTCACTCGCACTTCAAGCTCTTCGTGAGCTTGTCCCTGACGGATTCCGGCGACCGGCATCGCATCGCGATAGTCGCGACCGAAGGCGACTCGCACATAACGCTCGTCCGGGCACATGCTGTTGGAAACGTCGAAGCCGACCCAGCCCAGTCCGGGCACATGGGCTTCGGCCCAGGCGTGAGTAGCGACCTGCTGCGTCGTGTCGTCCATCATCAGATAGCCGCTGACATAACGGGCAGGCAGACCCTGCATACGTACGACGGAAATGAAGATGTGGGTATGATCCTGACAGACGCCCTGCCCCGCCGCCAGCGCCGCGTCGGCCGTCGTCTCGGAGGTCGTCGAGCCGGGTACGTAGGCGACGCGCTTTGCGATTGCGTCCATCAGATCGTGAAGAAGTTCCAGTGTTTCAGGCCCACCGAGCGGTTTTGACAACGCGCCGAGCGCATCTGACGGCATGGTCAGCGGCGTTTCGCGCTCGAACAGCCATAGCGGCGCAAAGCCGGCATGCTGGCCGGCCACGCCGGTCTGATCCCGGGTCGTCACCATGCCCTTCGCCGTGATGACGATCTGGCTCGCACCAGGTTCGGTGCTCAACAGCCGGCACTGATTGCCAAAATGGTCGACGAAACGCACTTCCTCGCGTGCGCCTTCGTAGGAAAGCTCCCACCGATCGACCGTTTGCAGCGCGTCAGTGCGCGGGATCAGCCGGACCCGCTGCAGTGCATAGGGCAGACGCTGGTCGTAGCGATAAGTCGTCTGGTGGACGATGTTCAGCAGCATCTCAGAAGAACCTGTAATCGCGTGCAACCTGGTCGCCCAGATTGTTCGTGCGGACAAGGAAATCGGTCAGGAATTCGTGCAGGCCTTCATCGAGCACATCCTTGATGGTCATCCGCTTCAACCGCGACAGCGTAGCTTCGCACATCTCGTGCGAGGCGTGTCGATTGCCGTAATCGTTGGCCAGCCCCTCGAGGCTTTCGTCAATCATGCGATAGCAAAAGGCCAGCGAACGAGGCATACGGCGCGACAAGATCAGAAATTCGGCGATGTTCGTCGGCTTGTAGGCGGCATCATAGACCCAGCGATAGGATCGGTGCGCCGAAACCGAGCGCAGAATGGATTCCCACTGGTAGTTGTCCATCGACGAGCCCACCCAGGAAATGGACGGCAGGAGAACGTAGTATTTCACGTCGAGAATGCGTGCGGTGTTGTCGGCGCGCTCGACGTGGAGGCCGAGTTGGCAGAAATCGTAGATCTCGTTGCGCAGCATGGTGCCTTGGAAGGCGCCGCGGATCTGCGCAGTTTCGCGCTTGATCGCGTCGAGGACCTTCGGCACTTCGCGCTCGTCGATCGGGGACGCCAACATGCGCCTGAACGACATCCAGGCATCGTTGATGCTCTCCCAAGTCTCGCGGGTCAGCGCCGTCCGGACCATCCGCGCGTTCGTACGCGCGGTCTCGATCGACGACAGCACGCTCGACCCGTTCTCGACGTCACGCAGAAGGTAGTCACAGACATTTGCCGCGTTGAATTCCGCGTGCTTTTGACGAAAGCCGGCCTCCACGCCGCTCGAGACAATGACCGAAGTCCACTCCTCGACATCGCCTTCGTTGCGCGTAAGCGCCATACGCAGGCCCGCATCGACGAGGCGCGCCATGTTCTCGGCCCGCTCGATGTAGCGGGCCATCCAGTAAAGGCCGTTGGCCGTACGTCCCAGCAGCATCCGTCTCGCCCCCTCTAATCGTCCAGTACCCAGGTATCCTTGGTGCCACCCCCTTGGGAGGAGTTGACGACCAGGGAACCGGGCTTGAGGGCGACGCGCGTCAGCCCGCCGGGAACGATGCGGATGCGGTCGGAAACGAGCACGAAGGGACGCAGATCGACATGGCGCGGTGCAAGTCCGGCATCCGTCAGGATCGGGCACGTCGAAAGAGCCAGCGTCGGTTGAGCGATATAGTTGCCGGGCCGGGCGCGAAGCTTCTCGGAGAAGGCTTCGCGCTCCTTCTTCGAGGCGGCCGGGCCGACCAGCATTCCGTAGCCACCCGATCCGTGCACTTCCTTGACGACCAGTTCGGCAAGATGCTCCAGCACATAGGACAGGCTGGCGGGCTCGGAGCAGCGCCAAGTGGGAATGTTGCCGAGGATCGCTTTCCGCCCCGTATAGAACTCCACGATCTCAGGCATGTAGGAGTAGATCGCCTTGTCGTCGGCGATGCCTGTGCCAGGGGCATTGGCGATGGTGATGTTGCCAGCGCGGTAGACATCCATGATACCCGGCACGCCGAGAACCGAATCCGGGTTGAAGGTCAGCGGATCGAGGAAGTCGTCATCGACGCGGCGATAGAGCACGTCAATACGCTTGTAACCTTCCGTCGTGCGCATGGCGACGTGTCCGTCGACGACGCGTAGATCCTCCCCCTCGACAAGCTCGACGCCCATGTGATCGGCCAAAAAAGCATGTTCGAAATAGGCTGAGTTGAAGCTGCCTGGCGTCAGAACGGCGATGGTCGGCTGTTCGTGGGCCGTACGCGGAGCGACGGCGGCCAGCGACTGGCGCAGCAATTGCGGATAGTTCTCGACCGGGCGGACTTTGACGCGTTTGAAGAGCTCGGGGAAGAGCTGCATCATCGTCTCGCGGTTCTCGATCATGTAGGAGACGCCCGAAGGGGTACGCGCGTTGTCCTCCAGAACGTAGAACTCGTTCTCGCCCGTGCGCACGATGTCCGTGCCTATAATATGCGTGTAGACACCGGCGGGCGGGCGCACACCAATCATCTCCGGCAAGAACGCGACATTTCCGGCGATCAGCTCGCGCGGGATGCGCCCTGCCCGCAAGATCTCCTGGCGGTGATAGATATCCTCGAGGAAAGCGTTCAGCGCCTGCACGCGCTGCTCGATGCCCTGCGTCAGGCGCCGCCACTCGGCCCCGGCCAATATTCGCGGCACGATGTCAAAGGGGATAAGGCGCTCGGCGGCGTTTTGTTCGCCATAGACGGCGAAGGTGATGCCGGTGCGCCGAAAGACGTTCTCGGCGTCTTTCATCTTCTGGCCGAGCCGGGCAGTGTCCTGCTCGTTCAGCCAGTTGTCATATTCAGAATAAGGATTTCGAAGCCCGGCACTTTCCGGGCGCATTTCGTCGAAAGCTACCACGCGAGAACTCCCCTCTCGTCGCATTCGAAAGCTTCGTTCTGGAAAAAGCAAGTGTTTGAAATGATGGAGCTCCCCCTTTGCACTCGCGCTGAAAAACTTGCCCAATCCTTGTGCGGATTGGTTCGGATTCAGCCAGTAGCAAGACAGTAACGCGCCGGATCACGACGCGTTCCAAACTGCAATAAAGTGGGATCAGTTGCGGACGATCATCGCGTCCAGCGCGCCGTGCGCCCAGGCATGACGCAGAATCTGGTCAAGCGAGGCACGGCCGTTTTCCTCGACGCTGACAGCGAACCACCTGCCAGAGGGATCGGATTCGATCGCCGCATCGGCCAGCTGGGCGAACTGTGCCGCAACAGCAATCGCCTCGGCCTTCGACGCAAACGCGCCGGCATTGATGTAGTCCGGAGCGCCGGTTCCTTCCCGCGCCGCCGTGGAACGGGCGAATGACGCGATGACGGCATCAGCGTCGAGCTGGTGCGCACCGAAGCTCGAGACCGCGCTTGCCGTGCTGACGCGCTCGTCGGCGTAGGCGAGGATAATGCCGGAAGCGGCCCCTGCAGAAGCAAGAGTTACAGACGGACGCGACGGCACGATCGGCACAACGTCGGGCAGCACGAGATGGCCGTCGGCCGCCGGCGCCGGCATCAACTGGCCGGGAAACGGCGCTGTCTGCGGCATTGGGGCAGCGGTCGGAATGGGCGATGTCGGCGTAGAGCCATTCATGGCGATCATCACGCCAGTCGGCAGGCCATCCGACGGGTCGGGTGCGGCATTGCCTGGGCGGTAGGACGCCACCAGATACTCGTCATCAAGACCGTGCAGCGGGGCGCGACCGACATATTCCACTGCAACCTCGGCGACGCCGCTATTCTTGTAGTCGAGCATTTCGGCGGCGCGCTGCGACAGGTCGATAACCCTGCCTTTGGCGAATGGCCCGCGGTCGTTGACGCGCACGATAACGGAACTGCCGTTCTTCTTGTTGGTAACGCGGGCATAGCTGGGCAGCGGCATGGTCGGATGCGCCGCCGTCAGATGCGTCTTGTCGTAGACTTCGCCGTTTGCGGTCAGTCGACCGTGGAAGGCGTCGCCATACCAACTCGCAAGGCCCGCGCTGCGATAGTCGGGGTCTTCCTTCGGCGTGTACCACTTGCCGCGCACCTGGTAGGGCTTGCCGATCTGGTCGCGGCCACCGCCGCGCGGCAGGTTCGACGCAAGATGCGAGACGCGTGGGCTCGCCTTTACCCCGTACTCGGATTCGGCAAAGTACTCCTTGGAGCGCTTCGGCTTGCCGTTGGCAACCTGAGAGGGACCGGTTGAACAGGCGGCAAGCAATGCCGCGCCACAAATCAGAGCCAGGATCGAGCCAAGCGTCTTCGTGCTGCGGCGCCCAAGTTCGGCCATATGTATGTCCCCGATCCCCAATGCTACGAATATGCGCAGCCAAAACCTATTTGGACGTATTGCCTGCGTCCACCATCGAGCAATCCTGTGGATCGCACGAATTGTTTAGCTGCGTATTAATCGATTGTGTTTGGAACCGGGCGTGAATGTGGCAGCTACTGCCGCGTTGCTGACATGGTTAAAGTTTGACTAAATTGCCGCCGATCAGCCTTCGATGCGGGCCGTGCCTTCCAGACCATCGTTGCGCCGCCATGAAATCGTCCGTTCGCCAGTCTGTTCAATCGCGAAACAGTAGGTCTGGCCGTCGTACCATGTCGGAAACTGCTGGCAGAGCTGGTCGCCGTCGACCCACCAGCGACCGGTTTCGCTCGGCGTGAACATCGACGCCATCGTGAAGCCGGATATGTCGCCGGTGACATCGCCGTTCCCGCTGTAGCGCAGCGGGAGTTCAAGGCCGTAGGGCGTCGAAAGCAGGACGCGCTTGTCGCCAATCAGGCTTTCGATGTCCGCGCCGTCCAGTGTCTGCGCAACAGCCGGCGCGGTGGCAAGCAATCCGAGTGCGACGACGAACCGTGCTTTGCAATGCATGAGTCAACTCCCGCTTCATCTGGCGATAACGTGCAATACGTTCGCGCGTCGGTTTCGGTTTCGCAAAACTGGCGCAAACTGACGCGATGGCGTATCGCTTCCAGCTCAGGGTATCGGGAGCGACAGACAAGTTGGCGACCTCTCTGCGGCATTTTCCAGTGATTGCAGCGGTGCTCGCGATGACGGGCCCCGGGGCAGCGAATGATCGGCTCCTGGAGCCGCCGCGCCCGATGGCGCTGCCTGACCGCTTTGCAAGCACCATGACGCGGGCGCGCCTCAACTGGTTCATCCATGGCCCGAAGCCTCTCTCCGTCGCATTCGACCATGCGCGTTCAAGTCCGACGATCATCCCATTTTTCTGGGAGGCGCAGGACGGCTCAACGATCCGGCGCATGCCTGACAGCTCGTTCCGGATGGAGATTTGGACGGCCGCCGCGAACTGGACGACCTACGTCTTTTGCGAGCCGGCTGGTTGGCCGGTCTATACCTGCACGGATGGCGCAATACACCAGATGTCCGCGCCTGACCTTTTGACAGTTATCTTCGCCGGACGGACCTTCACGCGCTCCCTTCCCTCCTCGGACCCCAGCGCCGGTGCGCCCGAACTGTCGCAGGAGTGATTGCAGGGGTGCCAGCAGGGATCTTGTATGTTATGGCGCCGGCGCATCTCCAAAATTGCCAGATATCCGGAAGGTCCGCAGATCATGTCAGCGCCGCGCGTCTCGTTCGTCAGCCTTGGGTGCCCGAAGGCGCTGGTCGATTCCGAACGGATCATCACGCGCCTACGCGCTGAAGGCTACGAAATCTCGCGCAAGCATGACGGCGCGGATGTCGTGGTGGTCAACACCTGCGGCTTCCTGGATTCCGCGCGCGACGAGTCGCTTGAGGCAATCGGCCAGGCGATGAAGGAGAACGGCAAGGTCATCGTGACCGGCTGCATGGGTGCGACGCCGGAACTGATCCGCCAGAAGCACCCGAACGTGCTCGCGATCACCGGCCCGCAGGCCTATGAAAGCGTGATGGGAGCTGTGCACGAGGCCGTCCCGCCCGCCCATGAGCCATTCATCGATCTCATTCCTGCCCAGGGCGTAAAGCTGACGCCGCGACACTACGCCTATCTCAAGATTTCCGAGGGCTGCAACAATCGCTGCACCTTCTGCATCATCCCCGCGCTGCGCGGCGATCTGGCCTCGCGCCCGGCGGCCGACGTCTTGCGCGAGGCCGAAAAGCTCGTCGCGGCCGGTGTGAAGGAAATCCTCGTCATCTCACAGGACACAAGCGCATACGGCGTCGACCTGAAGTACCAGGAAAGCCAGTGGAAGGATCGACTGGTGCGCACGCGCTTCCTCGACCTTTGCCGCGAACTCGGCGACATGGGCGCGTGGGTGCGTCTCCACTATGTCTACCCCTACCCGCACGTCGATGAAGTCATCCCGCTGATGGCGGAAGGCAAGGTGCTACCCTACCTCGACATCCCGTTCCAGCACGCCTCGCCGGCCGTGCTGAAGAACATGCGCCGCCCGGCGCATCAGGAAAAGACGCTCGATCGCATCCACAAATGGCGGGAAATCTGCCCCGATCTCGCCCTGCGCTCCACCTTCATCGTCGGCTTTCCCGGAGAAACGGAGGAAGACTTCGAGATGCTCCTTGACTGGCTCGACGAGGCAAAGATCGATCGAGCCGGTTGCTTCAAATACGAGCCGGTCGGCGGTGCGCGGTCCGAAGCGATGGCGCTGCCCGAGGTGCCGGCCGAGGTGAAGCAGATTCGCTGGAACCGCTTCATGGAGCGCCAGCAGAAGGTCTCCGCCAGGCTTCTGGCCAAGAAGGTCGGCAAGCGACTTCCCATCATCATCGACGAAACGACGGGCCTGACCGCTAAGGGCCGTACGCGCTACGATGCACCGGAAATCGACGGTTCGGTTCAGGTGACTTCACGCCGTCCGCTGCGGATCGGCGACGTCGTGACCGTCAAGATCGACCAGGCATCGGCCTACGACCTTGCCGGCACGGCGGTCTGATCAGCGGTTCGACGCCATCTCCCTTGGAAGAACGTTGTCGCTGTCGCGAGTTCGTCGCCCCCTGACCGTCACGAGCTTTGCTGCCAGAAACGAAAATGGGCGCCCGAAGGCGCCCATTTCCATCGCTACGCGAGCCGCGCTTACTGCGGGAGCTGGTCGTCGACGCCTTCGACGTAGAAGTTCATTCCGAGAAGCACGCCTTCTTCGGCGACTTCGCCTTCGGCGAGCCAGTCGGAACCGTCCTGCTTCTTGATCGGGCCGGTGAAGGGATCGAACTCGCCAGACTTGATCTTGGCTTCGGTCTCTTCGGCCAGCGCCTTCACGTCATCGGGCATGTTGGTGTAGGGTGCCATCACAACGTGGCCTTCGGCCATGCCTTCCCAGACATCCTGCTGTTCCCAAGTGCCGTCCATGACAGCCTGGATGCGCTCGATGTAGTACGGGCCCCAGTCGTCGATGATCGAAGTGAGCTGGGTTTCCTTGCCGAACTCGATCATGTCCGAAGCCTGCCCAAAGGCCTTGATGCCGCGGTCGGCGGCAACCTGCATCGGGCCGGTCGAGTCGGTGTGCTGCGTGATGATGTCGACGCCCTGATCGATCAGCGCGGTGGCGGCGTCGGCTTCCTTGGCCGGGTCGAACCACGTATTGGCCCAGACGACCTTGACCTGGAAATCCGGATCAATGGACTGCGCGCCGAGCAGGAAGGCGTTGATGCCCATAACCACTTCCGGAATCGGGAAGGAGGCGATGTAGCCTGCAACGCCCGTTTCCGACATCTTGGCGGCGATCACGCCCTGTACGTAGCGGCCTTCGTGGAACTTGGAGTTGTAGGTTGCGACGTTCGGGTGCTCGCGCTTGTAACCGGTGGCGTGCTCGAACTTGACGTCCGGGAAGCGGCCGGCGATCTTGTTGGTCGCGTCCATGTAACCGAACGACGTCGTGAAGATGATGTCGCAGCCTGACCGGGCGAAGCGCTCGATAGCGCGCTCGGCATCGGCGCCTTCCGGCACGCTTTCGAGATAGGCGGTCTCGAGCTTGTCGCCGAAATGCTCTTCGGCTTCAAGAAGGCCCTGATGGTGCTGATAGGACCAGCCGAAGTCGCCAATCGGACCCACATAGATGAAGCAGGCTTTGGTCGGATCATCCTGGGCGGAGGCGACCGCGGGAATGAGCACTGCAGCGGAAGCTGCCAGAGCAAGAAGCGTAGTTTTCATGGATGTTCGTCCTCTGTTGGTCACCAAGGGGCATATCCCGTAATTTGATTTCTAGCGATCTGGAACAAACGGCCGCCCCAAAGATGCCGGTGTGTTCACCATTGTCAGTCGCCGGTTTCGAGAGATGAGTACAAGTACGACAATTGTCGCGATATAGGGAAGTGCCGAAAGAAGCTGCGACGGAATGCCTATGCCCAAAGCCTGTGCATGAAGCTGGCCGATCGACACCGCACCGAAGAGATAGGCGCCGGCGAGCACGCGTAGCGGACGCCAGGAGGCGAAAACGACGAGTGCCAATGCAATCCAGCCGCGGCCGGCGGTCATGTTTTCCACCCATTGCGGCACGTAGACCAGCGACAGGTGCGCGCCAGCGAGGCCCGCGCAGGCGCCGCCGAACAGCACGGCCATATAGCGGATGCGGATGACCTTGATGCCGAGCGCGTGGGCGGAGGCATGGTTGTCGCCGACCGAGCGCAGCGTCAGCCCCGCCTTGGTGTAGAACAGGAACCAGGCGACGGCGACGGTCAGGAAAACCGACACGTAGAAGATCAGGTCCTGGCTGAAGATCAGTCGGCCAACGATCGGCAGTTCGGAAAGGAACGGCACGTCGAGGCGCTGCAGGCGCACACCCGGCTGGCCGACAAAGCTCTCGCCGATCATGCCCGAAAGCCCGAGGCCAAGCAGCGTCAGCGCCAGCCCGGTGGCGACCTGGTTGGTGACGAGCGTCAGCGTCAGGAAGGCAAAGAGCAGCGAGAACAGCGCGCCGACGATGATCGCGGCGAGCGCGCCCAGGAACGGGTTGCCAGTCGTCAGTGCGACGCCGAAGCCGGTCACCGCCCCCATGATCATCATGCCTTCGACACCCAGATTGAGGACACCCGAGCGCTCGACGACCAACTCGCCGATTGCCGCCAGCAACAGCGGCGTCGCGGCCATCGAGACGGTGAGCAGGATGGCTTCAAACATTGGCGACCTCCGCCTTTTGAGCGGGCCGCACCATGCGGATGCGGTAGTGGATCAGTGTGTCGCAGGCGAGGACGAAGAACAGGATCGAGCCCTGGAAGGCGCGCACGACCTTGTCGGACAGGCCGACGGAAATCTGCGCCGCCTCGCCGCCAAGATAGGTGAGCGCGAGAATGAGGCCGGCGGCAACGATGCCGAGCGGATTCAGGCGACCGAGGAAGGCGACGATGATGGCGGTGAAACCGTAGCCGGGCGAAATCGTCGGGCGGAGCTGCCCTATCGCACCCGAAACTTCGGATATGCCGGCAAGCCCTGCCATCGCGCCAGAGACCAGGAAGGCGAAGACAACCATGCGGCCGGCCGAGAACCCGGCGAAGCGCCCTGCCCGAGGGCTCTGGCCGATGACCTTGACCTCGAAGCCCTTGATCGTCTTCGACAGCATGAACCAAAGCACGAGCGCGGCGACGATCGCAAAAACGAAGCCCCAATGCGCGCGGCCCGATGCCGACCAGATTTCTGGCAGGATCGCGTATTCATGAAAGTTGCGCGTTTCGGGGAAGTTGAAGCCTTCCGGGTTGCGCCAGGGGCCGCGCACCAGCCAGTCGAGGAAGAGCTGGGCAACGTAGACCAGCATTAGGCTCGAGAGAATTTCATTGGTGTTGAACCGAACCTTCAAGAGCGCGGGAATGAAGGCGTAGGCCGCGCCGCCCGCCATGCCCATGATCAGCATCAGCGGCAGGACGAACCAGAACTGAAAGTCGGGAAAGAGCACCGGCAGGATGGAGCCTGCGATCGCGCCCATGATGAACTGTCCCTCGGCGCCGATGTTCCAGTTGCTCGACAGGAAGCAGACGGAGAGGCCGACCGCGATCAGGATCAGCGGCGCGGCCTTGATCGCCAGTTCATGCAAGGACCAGGTCTCGGTCAGGGGATCGATGAAATAGTAGTAGAGCGTTTCAACCGGGTCCTTGCCGAGGGCAGCGAAGAGGGTCGCTCCGGCGACGATGGTCAGGCCAAAGGCAATGAAGGGCGACAGCGCGCTGAACAGCGTCGATTGCTGCGGCCGCTTGACGAGTTCGAGCCGCATCAGACTGCTTCCTCTTCGAGCGGGCTTGGCGGGTGGCCCGCATCGGCGCCGCCCATCAGGAGACCCACTTTCTCATAGGTCGCTTCGCTGATCGGGATCGGCGCGGACAACTGTCCGTCATGCATGACCGCAATCGCGTCCGACATTTCGAACAGTTCGTCGAGATCCTGGCTGATGACGAGCACGGCGGAGCCGGAGCGGGCGAGATCGATGAGCGCCTGGCGGATGCGCGCGGCAGCGCCGGCATCGACGCCCCAGGTGGGTTGATTGACGACCATCACCTTCGGCTCGCGGTCGAGCTCGCGACCGATGATGAATTTTTGCAGATTGCCGCCGGAAAGCGCAGAGGCTTCAGGATCTTCCGCGCTCTTGCGCACATCCATTGCTTCGACGATGCGCCGCGCGGCAGCCGCGATCCGGCTCGTGCGGATCGTCCCGGCTGCGCCCATATATTCGCGGGCGTCGGTGCGGTAGCGCGTAAGAAAGAGGTTTTCGGAAAGCCGCATGGCCGGCGCCGCGCCGTGACCAAGCCGCTCTTCCGGCACGAAGGCGGCGCCCTTCAGGCGGCGTTGCGAAATTCCGAGGCGCCCGACCAAATGGCCTGAGACGCGCACGGTCTCGGCGCGGTCCTGGAGCGCCTCGCCGGAGACGGCCTCGAAGAATTCGCCCTGCCCGTTGCCGGCGACGCCCGCAATTCCCAACACCTCGCCTGCATGGACCTTGACCGAGATGTCGCGCAGCGCCACCGAAAAGGGCGTCGCGGGCTTGCGGCTGAGGCGGTCGACCTCAAGCAGCGGACGGTGATCGCTTGCGCTGGCCGGCACGTCGCGGGTGACGTTCTGGACTTCGAGTCCGACCATCATTCGGGCGAGTGACGCGGCTGTTTCCTGCTTCGGGTCGCAGTGATCGACGACCTTGCCGTGCCGCAGGACGGTTGCGCGGTCGCAGATGCGCTTCACCTCCTCGAGGCGATGCGAGATATAAAGGATGGACTTGCCCTCACCCTTCAGCCGCTCGAGCGTCTCGAACAGCTTGTCGGCTTCCTGCGGTGTGAGGACAGAGGTCGGTTCGTCGAGAATGATGAGTTCAGGCTCCTGCAAGAGGCAGCGGATGATCTCGATGCGCTGGCGCTCGCCGACCGACAGGTCGCCGACATGGCTGAACGGGTCGAGCGGCAGGCCGTAGGTCTTGGACAGATTTCGCGCCCGCTCGGCGATCTTCATGATCGGCGTGTCGTCGTCGATGGAAAGCGCGATGTTCTCGGCCGCCGTCAGCGCCTCGAACAGGGAGAAATGCTGGAAGACCATACCGATGCCGAGCGCGCGCGCCTGCGCGGGGCTGGCTATGCGAACGGGCTCACCCTTCCAGTGAATTGTCCCGGATGCCGGCTCCAGCGAGCCGAACAGCATCTTAACCAGCGTCGACTTGCCGGCGCCGTTTTCGCCGAGAAGCGCGTGGATTTCACCTCGACCGATGGTCAGGTCGACATTGTCGCAGGCTTTGAGCGATCCGAACATCTTCGTCAGCCCGCGAACCGCGAGCAAAGCTTCGGTCTGGCTCGGATCGGACTGATCCACTCAACCCCCATGCGGCGGCCTTTGGCCTGCCTTTTTCTGTTCCCTGACGGGACTTTATGCCTGGCGAAGCCAATGCGCAAAGCTTGCCTGAATTTGAAAGTGCTTCAAGTTTCAACCATGTGATCAGGGGACGAGGATCGTCGTCCCGGTCGTCTTGCGGCCTTCGAGGTCGGCATGGGCCTGTCCGGCATCGGCAAGCGCGTAGCGCTGGTTGATCTCGATCTTCACGACGCCGGTCTTCACCACGTCGAAGAGCGCGCCCGCGCACTCCTCCAGTTCGGCGCGGGTCGCGATATAGTTGAAGAGCGTTGGGCGTGTGGCGTAGAGCGAGCCCTTCTGTGCGAAGGTTGCGAGGCTGACCGGCGGGATCGGGCCCGACGACTGGCCGAAGGAGACGAACATGCCGCGCGCCTTCAGGCAATCGAGCGAGTCCGGGAAGGTGTCGTTGCCGACCGAATCATAGACAACGTCGCACTTCTTGCCGCCAGTGATGGCCATCACCTCGTCGACGAAGTTCTGGGTGCGGTAGTTGATGACGTGATCGAATCCGTGCGCCTTTGCCAGCTCGATCTTGTCGGCCGACCCCGCGGTCCCAATGACCGTCGCGCCGAGATGTTTTGCCCACTGGCCGAAGATCAGGCCGACGCCCCCGGCCGCCGCGTGATAAAGCACGGTGTGGCCCGGCTTTACAGGAAAGGTGCGGCGCAGAAGATACTCGGCGGTCATGCCTTTCAGCATCATAGCGGCCGCCTCCTCGTCGGATACCCCTTCAGGAATCTTCACGAGCTTTTCAGCCGCCATGACGCGCTCCGTGGCGTAGGCGCCGATCGCCGAGGCGTAGGCAACGCGATCGCCGACCTTCAGGCCCTCGACGTCCGCGCCGAGTTCCTCGACAACGCCAGCGGCCTCGTGGCCGGGCGTCAGCGGCAGGCCATTCGGCGCCTGATAGAGACCGGTGCGGAAATAGACATCAATGAAATTGACGCCGATGGCGGTGTGGCGAATGCGGACCTCGCCCACACCGGGCGCACCGACGTCCACCTCTTCCATAACCATAGCATCGGGTCCGCCATGGGCGTGGATGCGGATTGCCTTTGCCATGATCAGCCCTTCTTCAGTCCAAGCGCGGGGAATATCTGCATGACGATGCCGATGCAAAACAGATAGATGCTGAGGATCGCGATCGCGATCTGCACCGGTTCAGACGGGTTCATGTCCACGAGCAGCGCGTAGGCCGAGAGCGCGCACCAACCGAGGAAGATGCCCAGATTGAGCGGTCGCAGGCGCTGGACGCGCACCGGGTGAAGGAAATTCAGCGGCAGAAATGTGAGGAGCGCGGCCACCAGAACGACCGCGAACGAAACCCATTCGCCTGGCTCGATCACGAAGAGCGTGAACACGACCATGTTCCAGACGACCGGGAAGCCCTTGAAGAAGTTTTCCTTCGTCTTCATGCCGGTGTCGGCGTAGTAGATCGCACTCGACACGACGATGATCGCCGCCGACAGGAAGGACAGTCCCTCGCCCATGAAGCCGCTCTGGTAGAGGGCGAACGCAGGAATCAGGACGTAGGTGACATAGTCGATGATGTTGTCGAGGAGTTCGCCCGACCAGGTGGGCAGCACTTCCTTGACGTCCAGCTTGCGGGCGATCGGGCCGTCGATGCCGTCGACGAAGAGCGCAAGTCCGAGCCACAGGAACATCGCCGTCCACTGCTTTTCGGCCGCCGCGACGAGCGAGAGGAAGGCCAGGAACGAACCCGAGGCCGTCAGGAGGTGAACTGAGAAAGCGCGGGCCTGCGGCCATGTCACCTTCTTCTTCGGCTTCGGAATGCGCTGCGACAGCGGCTTTCGGTTGGTGTCCTTGCTCACGGGTCGAGGCCAGTCCAGCTTGCGAGGGATGGCCACTGGGGCCGTCCAATCAAAGTGAAGGCTCCGCAATGGGCCAAATCGTCCCGTTGATCAATCCCGCGCGTGAGAACATATAGCTCCTATCAAACGGAAAGCGGGCTGATACGATGGAACGTGCCGAGTATGATGTGCTGATCGCCGGAACGGGGCCAGTCGGCCTGATTGCGGCGCTGGCCTTTGCCGATGCCGGCTTCCGCATCGCGCTCGTCGGGCCGAAGGCCTCGACCAGCGACGCGCGAACGACGGCGGTCATGAACCCCGCACTGCGCTTTCTTGATTCGTTGAAGATGGGGCCGTTTCTTCACGAACACGGCGAACCCCTGAAGACGATGCGGATCGTCGATGCAACCTCGCGGCTCGTGCGCAGCCCGACTGTCACGTTCCGGGCGGCCGAGATCGACATGCCTGCCTTTGGGCTCAACATCACCAATGCCGAACTCAATGCCGCACTCGAAAGCGCGGCCAACGCGCGCCCCGGCGTCGTTCGTTACGAAAGCATGGTCGAGCGCTGGGAGCCCGGCGAGGGCCGTGTGGGCGCAAAGATTGCCGATGGAACCGAGCTTACCGCAAGGCTCGTGGTCGCAGCGGACGGGCGCAGTTCGCCTGCCCGTCTCGCCGCCGGCATCGAGGTCGATGTGCGCCCGACCGGCCAGACGGCGATTGTCCTCGCGTTTTCACACGCGCGCCCGCATTCGGGCATTTCGACTGAATTTCATACGGAATCAGGCCCGTTCACGCAGGTTCCGCTGGCCGGCGACCGTTCGAGTCTTGTCTGGGTGGTGAAATCGCAGGACGCGGCGGAATTGCTTGCGCTCGACAGAAACGAACTCGCAAGCCGCGTCGAACGCCAGATGCGGTCGATGTTGGGGCGCGTCACGGTTGATGTCGACCCGCAGGCCTATCCGCTTTCGACTTCGCGGCCACGCCGCTACGCCGACAAGCGCATCGCCCTCATAGGGGAGGCCGCCCATGTCTTCCCGCCCATCGGCGCGCAGGGGCTCAATCTGGGCATCCGCGACGTCGAAAGCCTGGTCTCCGTTGCAACCCGCTATCGCGGCGACCCCGGGGCCTCGGCCGCGCTCGCCGAGTACGAGGTTCGCCGGCGGCCGGATGTCGCGATGCGGGCAAATGCAGTGAACCTTCTCAACCGGTCCCTGCTTTCCGACCTCCTGCCCGCGCAGCTTGCCCGCAGCACCGTGTTTGAGGCCCTGCGCGCCTTTTCGCCAATACGGGCCTTGTTCATGCATGAGGGCATGCGGCCGGGCAGCGGCCTGCGCGCCCTTTTCTCGCTCAAGGCCAGGGATCGACGGGCAGAAGACCGGACTTGATGGCGTAGAGCGTCAAAGTCAGAGAGGCGATCGAGACCACCGTCGTTACGAGCACGCTTGCGGATGCACGTTCGATCCAGACACCATATTGCTGGGCGATGACGAAGACATTGGTGGCCGTCGGCAATGCCGCCAGCAGCACGGCGGTGTAGATCCACATCGGTGGAAAGCCGCCGATCGCGGTCAGGATCGCGTAGCAGATCGCGGGATGGACGACGAGCTTGAAGAGCGTGATCGGCAACAGTTCGACCGGCGCGCGCTTCAGCGGCCGCAGGGCAATCGTCACGCCCATCGCAAAAAGCGCGCATGGCGCTGCGGCACGGGCGAAGAAATCGATCAGCGTTTCGAGGGGTAGCGGTGGCCGAAATTGCAGCCAAGCCAGCGCGACGCCGATCGCGGAGGCGACGATGAACGGATGGAAGGCAATTTTGCGCAGGACGTCGATCGCGACGCTTGCAAACGACTGACGGTCGCGGTCCGCTACGGCCATCAGGAACGGAGTCATGGCAAAGTGGACCGCGTTCTCGAAACAGAAGATCAGCGCCACCGGAACAGCCGCCTCCGGGCCGAATGCCAGAAGCGCGATGCCTGGGCCCATATAGCCAATATTGCCATAGGACGCGGCGAGCGACTGGATCGCCGTCTCGCGAATGTTGCGGGTTTTCAACCAGGCGATGGCGAACATCAGAAAGAACACGCAATAGGTCGCCGCAACGGCACCAACGATGAAACGCCAGTTGGTCAGGTCTTCGAGCGGGGTGCGCGAAAGAAGCTGGATAAACAGCGCGGGCAGCGCGAGGTAGATGATGAAGAAGTTCATCCAACCCAGCGCTTCGACGGGTTGCTTCGTCAGACGTGCGACGAACGCGCCGATGAAGATCATGCCGAAGAATGGCAGAAGGAGTGCGACGATTTCCGACATGTGGCCTGCAATCGGTGCGGATTGTCGCGCTTACGCAGCGATCGGCCATGCGTCAACCCGAGCGGGATTGAATTTAGCCCGGCCTTGCGCCAAATAGTCTCACGAGGTCAGTCACATGCCAGAGACAAGAAACGCAAAGTTCGCCATTGGTCAGGTCGTTCGTCACCGCATCTTCCCATTTCGCGGTGTGATCTTCGACGTCGATCCAGAATTTGCAAACACCGAAGAATGGTATCGTGCCATTCCCGCCGAAATGCGCCCGCGCAAGGACCAGCCGTTCTACCATCTGCTCGCAGAGAACGCGGAGACGGAATACGTTGCCTATGTGTCGGAGCAGAATCTTCTTCCCGACGAAAGCGGCGTCCCGGTGCGCCATCCGCAACTGCGCGAGTACTTCGGCGCCCTGTTCGACGGACGCTACGAGCCAAAACCGCGCGCGAGCCACTGACCGTATCGTGAAACAAAAACAGGCGGCCGATGGCCGCCTGTTCGCCTTGTTCCATTGAACCGAGACTCAGTCGGTTTCGGTTTCCGCGGCCGCCGGTGCGGCAGCACCGCCCTGCTTGGCCCGTTCCTGCTCTTCGCGCAGGCGGCGGTTGAAGTCTTCCGTGTTGCGGCTGACGAAATCCTGAAGCTGACGCTGGCGGTCCTCGATGTCGGACTGCTGCAGCGGCGCGCCTTCGAAGGCCTGGGTGAAGCCCGACAGCGAAACCTGGATCGGGTTCGGCTGGTTCTGGAAGTTCACCGATGTCAGGCGCAGGTTCGAGCCGCGCTTGAACGACGCAACGAGGTTGTCGGTCAACTGACCTTCGGCGATGCAGCGGTCTGGCAGGCAGATGACGTAGTCGAGCTTCTGCGTTTCGCCGCCATCGATCTGCATGCCGATGCCTGGCGGGATCAGACGACCAACCGGGACCGTGACCTGAAAGACGCGGCGCGCCTGCGAGCCCTCGATCTGGATCAGGCTGACACCGGTAAGCAACTGGCCGGTTTCGGAAACCATGATGTTCTGCACGTTGCAGATATTGGTCTCTTCCTGCTGGCTGCAGGCCTTGAACCAGCCTTGCGGCAGTTGAGGCTGTTGCTGAGCGCTGGCGCCCGAAGTCGTCAGGGCCAGCCCCACCAGGCCGGCGGCAATCGTGGAAATGGTAGAGGCGGTGGTAAGGGTCGTCATTCGAAGCGATCCTTTCGCGTGAGATCTGAGTGTCGGCACCGGCCGTGGTCCATCGAGTGGCGTCGTGTTGACCAAATGCGGCGAGAGCATGACTGCCGGGGGCGTCTACACCTTATACCAGCCGAAATCCAGAGCCCCTGCCGTTTTGCCATAAAGGGCGAGCAATGCGTCGCCGGCACGCGCGCGATCGGTTCAAACCGTGGCCCGTATCGAATAGGCTGCGGCGAATCATAGCACGATTTTCTGGAGAACCGGGCATGCGAGCACTACTGGGCATAGCGGCAGCAGCCATTGTCATGGCGATGCCAGTTGCACAGGCGATCGCCGAGCCACGCCATGCCATTGCCATGCATGGCGAACCGGCGCTCGGGGAAGACTACACGCACCTGCCCTATGCCGACCCCGACGCACGCAAGGGCGGGCGGATCGACTACGCCGTCCAGGGCTCCTTCGACAGCCTCAACCCGTTCATAGTGCAGGGCTCCGGCGCGCGCGGCATTCTCGACCTCGAACTTGGCAACAATGTCTTCGAGACCTTGATGCAGCGTTCCTATGACGAAGCGTTCTCGCTTTATCCGCTGATCGCGCAATCGGTCGAGACGGACGCAGCGCGATCCTTCGTCGAGTTCACGATCGATCCGGATGCTCGCTTTTCCGACGGCAAACCGGTCAGGGCGCAGGATGTTGCCTTCACGGTCGAGCTTCTGGCCGAGAAGGGCTACCCGCGCTATGCGACGACTGCGCGCAAGATTGCCGAGACGATCGTCGAGGGCAACACGGTGCGCTTCGAGTTCGTCGAACCCGATCGCGAATTGCCGCTGATCCTCGGGCTGATGCCGGTCCTGGCCGAACATGCGATCGACCGCGACACGTTCGACCGCTCGACGCTGACGCCCATGATCGGCAGCGGACCCTATGAGATCGCGGAAGTGCGACCGGGCGAGCGCCTCGTGCTGAAGCGCAATCCCGACTACTGGGCCAAGAACCATCCATCAAAGCGCGGCATGGACAATTATGACGAGATTCGCATTACCTATTACCGCGACACGAACACGATGTTCGAGGCGTTCAAGAAGGGACTGATCGACATTCAGCTCGAAACGAACGCGCAACGCTGGGCGACGGGCTACGACTTCCCGGCGGTCGCATCGGGCGACGTGGTGCAGGAGGAATTCGAGACGGGACTGCCCTCCGGCATGCAGGGCTTCGTCATGAACACGCGCCGGCCCGTGTTCCAGGACTTGGCCGTTCGGCGCGCGCTTGCAGGCCTCTTCGATTTCGAGTGGGTGAACCGCACGCTCCTCTCCGATGCCTACGAGCGCACGGGCTCCTACTACGCGCGCTCCGAACTCTCTTCCATCGACCGCCCGGCAAGCGAGGCCGAACTCGCGCTGCTCGGCGATTTCGCCGAGACGATCGAACCCGAGATCCTCGCTGGGGCCCACCAGCCGGCAAGCACAAACGGCAGCGGCCGCGACCGCGACTTCCTGCGCAAAGGCTTCGAGGCGCTGAAGGCGTGCGGATACTCGATGCAGGACGGACGCATGGTCGGCCCGGACGGGCGTGCCCTCGCCTTCGAGATCATGCTGCGCGGGCGAAACGGCGAGGAGATCGCAGCGGCCTGGCAGCGCACGCTGCGCGCTATCGGAATTGAGCTGACGCTGCGCTCGGTCGACGACGCGCAGTACCAGCAGCGCCTCCTGACCTATGACTACGACATGATCCTCCACACCTACACCGCCTCGCTGTCTCCGGGCGTCGAGCAGGTGGGCCGTTGGGGCAGCCGGTCGAAGGAACCCCAGGGCACGATGAATTACGCCGGCGTCGCCGAGCCCGCGGTTAACGCCATGATCCGGCATCTCCTCACCGCCTCGACGCGCGAGGACTTTGTCGACGCCGTTCGAGCCTATGACCGCGTGCTTCTCAACGGCGCCTATGTCGTGCCGCTCTATCACCAGCCACAGCTCTGGGTCGCGCACTGGTCGCATATCGAGCACCCTGATAAGGTTCCGCTCTATGGCATCCACCTGCCTGCCTGGTGGCGCGCGCAATAAGGGAATTCGCCATGGAGCACATTAGCCCGATCTCGATCGACGTCGTTTCCGATGTGGTCTGTCCCTGGTGCTATATCGGGCTGAAGCGCCTCGATGCGGCGATGGCGCAAGTGGACGAAATTCCGGTCGACGTACGCTGGCGTCCCTATCAGCTCGATGCGACCATTCCGCCCGAAGGCCGCGATCGCAAGCAATACATGCTGGCAAAATTCGGCAGCGAGGAAAGGCTTCGCGAGATTCATGAACGCGTTGCCGAGGCGGGGCGGTCGGCCGGTATCAATTTCGCGTTCGACGCGATCAAGGTTTCGCCGAACACACTCGATGCACATCGGGTCATCCGCTGGGCGGCTTCGGCTGAGGGCAATCGGCAAACTCAGGTCAAGAAGCGTCTGATGCGCGCCTATTTCGAGGAGGGCCGCAACGTCGGTGACCGCGCAGTCCTCGTTGACATCGCCCGCGAGGCGGACATGGACGCAGTGCTGGTCGAGGCGCTGCTTGCGACCGATGCCGATGTCGCCGAGACGCGCGCCGAAATCGAAACCGCGCAGCAGATGGGCGTCACGGGCGTTCCCTGCTATCTGCTCGAAGGCCGCTATGCGGTGATGGGGGCGCAGGATCCCGCCGTGCTCGCCGATGCTATTCGGCAGATTTCGGCCGCAAAGGCGCGCGGCGAACTCGGGCCCGCCGCTTAGCTAAGCCGCCTGATCGGCGATTTTCGCCAGTTGCGTCATGATTACCGCAGAACCCTGCAATCGCTTGGCGGGGGTCGGCCAGTCGCGCACGAGCACGATCGAATGGTCAGCGCGGATCTTGGCCGCCGCCCCTTGTTCACCGATGTAGCGGACGAGCCCGGCCGGCTCCGGGAAGCTCTTGTTGCGGAACTGGATGACGACGCCCTTCGGTCCGGCGTCCAGCTTTTCCACGTTGGCGCGCTTGCACAGGCCCTTGATGAAGACGATCTTCATCAGGTGCTCGACTTCCTGCGGCAGCGGGCCGAAACGGTCGATGAGCTCGGCGCCGAAGCCGTCGATTTCCTGCGGGGTGTCGAGTTCGGCGAGGCGGCGATAGAGCGCCATGCGCAGTTGCAGATCCGGCACGTAGCTTTCCGGAATCATGACGGCCGTACCGACCGCGATCTGCGGCGACCACTCGCCCGAACCCGCATCGACGTCGCCCTTCGTCTCGGCGACAGCTTCCTCCAGCATCTGCTGGTACAGTTCGAAGCCGACTTCCTTGATGTGCCCGGACTGCTCCTCGCCGAGAAGGTTGCCGGCGCCTCGAATGTCGAGGTCGTGGCTGGCGAGCTGGAAGCCGGCGCCGAGCGTATCGAGCGATTGCAGCACCTTCAGCCGGCGATCGGCTTGCTGCGTCAACATCTTGTTGGCCGGCAGCGTCATCAGTGCATAGGCACGCGATTTCGACCGGCCGACGCGCCCGCGGATCTGATAGAGCTGCGCAAGGCCGAACATGTCGGCGCGGTGGACGACCAGTGTATTGGCGGTCGGGATGTCGAGGCCTGATTCGACGATCGTGGTCGACAGAAGCACATCGTACTGGCCATCGTAGAAGGCGTTCATGATGTCGTCGAGCTCGCCAGCGGCCATCTGCCCGTGGGCGGTTGCGACCTTTAGTTCCGGGACCTGGTCGTCGAGGAACTGCTTGATGTCGCCGAGGTCGGAGATGCGCGGCACGACATAGAAGCTCTGGCCGCCGCGATAGCGCTCGCGCAAGAGCGTCTCGCGGATGACCAGGGGATCGAAGGGCGCGATGAAGGTGCGCACCGCCATCCGGTCGACCGGCGGCGTTGTGATGAGCGAGAGTTCGCGCACGCCTGTAAGCGCCAGTTGCAGCGTGCGCGGGATCGGCGTTGCCGACAGCGTCAGCACGTGAACGTCGCTCTTCAGTTCCTTTAGCCGTTCCTTGTGCTTCACGCCGAAATGCTGCTCCTCGTCGACGATCAGGAGGCCGAGATTCTTGAAGCTGACGCCCGAGCCTAGGAGCGCGTGCGTGCCGACGACGATGTCGATCGTGCCGTCCGAGATGCCCTTCTTGGTTTCGGCGAGTTCTTTCGAGCCGACGAGACGCGACGCCTGCCGCACCTTGACCGGCAGCCCGGCAAAGCGCTGCGAGAACGTCTTGAAATGCTGGCGTGCGAGCAGCGTCGTCGGAACGACGACGGCGACCTGAAACCCTTCGAGCGCTGCAATGAAGGCCGCGCGCAGGGCCACTTCCGTCTTGCCAAAGCCGACATCGCCGCAGATCAGGCGATCCATCGGGCGGCCGCGCGCCAGATCGTCCATGACTGCTTCGATGGCGTTCTGTTGATCGTCGGTTTCTTCATACGGGAAGCGCGCGGCGAATTCGCCATAGACGCCGTCGGGTGGCGCCATGACGGGGGCGGGTCGCAAGGTCCGTTCCGCCGCGATGCGGATCAGATGGCCCGCCATTTCGAGCAGACGCTTTTTCAGCTTCGCCTTGCGAGCCTGCCACGCGCCGCCGCCGAGCTTGTCGAGCGTGGCCTCCGATCCCTCCGTGCCATAGCGCGACAGGAGCTCGATGTTCTCGACCGGGAGAAACAGGCGGTCGTCGCCCGCGTACCGCAGTTCCAGACAATCATGCGGTGCGCCTGCGGCCGTGATCGTCTGCAGTCCGACGAAGCGGCCGATGCCGTGGTCGGCATGCACGACGATGTCGCCAGCATTGAGTGCGGCGACTTCGGCAATGAAATCAGACGCCTTCTTGCGCTTCTTCGAACGACGCACGAGCCGGTCGCCAAGAATGTCCTGCTCGGCGACGACGACGAGCTTGTCGGTTTGGAAACCAATTTCGAGCGGCAGGATCGCAAGGCCAATCCTGTTGGCCCCGAGCCTTTCGAGGTCGGCCAACGAGCCAACGCGTTCGACGCCTTCAAGTTCGTGCTCGCCGAGAATCTGGGCGAGACGGTCTGACGAGCCTTCCGACCAGCCGGCGACGACTACCTTGCGCTTCTTGGCTCTCAGCTCCGCGATGTAGCGCGCGGCGCGCTCGAAGACGTTGATCGAAGGGTCCGCGCGTTCCTCGGCGAAGGAGCGTCCGGCTTCCGAGCCGGCATGGATGATGCGGCGTCGGTCGACTTCCGGTGCCGCAAACGGCGTGAATTCGAGGACGTCGCGGCCCTCGCCGGCCGCCTTGACTGCATCTGCAGAGAGATAGAGCGCGTCCGGTGGCAGCGGCTTGTAGGGTACTGCCTCCCCGACACTGCCCGACGACTGCCGCTTGCGCGCGTCGTAATAGTCGCGGATCAGCGTGTGCCGCTCACCGATCGCTTCGCGCGACAGATGGTCGAAGACGAAGGGCGCATCCGGCAGATAGTCGAAAACGGTCTCGACCGTTTCGAAGAAGAGCGGCAGCCAGTGTTCCATACCGGCGAAGCGCTTGCCCTCGCTGATCGAGGCGTAGAGCGCATCGTCGCGCGAGGGCGCGCCGAAGAGCTCGATGTAGTTGCGGCGAAAGCGGCTGATCGTGTCGGGCGTCAGCGCGATCTCGCTCATTGGCTGCAGCCGCAGTTCGCGCCGCTGCCCCGTCGTGCGTTGCGACGCGGGATCGAAAGCTCGGATCGATTCAAGCGTGTCGCCGAAGAAGTCGAGCCTGAGTGCTTCCTCAGCGCCGGGCGCAAGCAGGTCGAGGATGCCGCCGCGCACGGCGTACTGGCCGACGTCGCGCACAGTCGCCACGCGTTCGAAGCCGCTCGTCCCCAGCCGCGCGACGAGGTCGTTCATGTCGATCTGGTTGCCGGGTTTGGCGCTCAACGTCTGGCCGGCGACGAAATCGAGCGGCGGCATCTTTTGCAGCACGGCATTGGCGCTGACGAGGACAATGGCTCGGTGCGGCTTGGCGCGAAGCGCAGCAATCGACGCCATGGCATCCAGCCGGCGTGCAACGGCATCGCTGCCGGGTGACACCCGGTCATACGGCAGGCAGTCCCATGCCGGCAGTTCGAGCACCGGCAGGCCCGGCGCGACGAACTGCAGGATCTCTGCGAGTGCCGGGATCTTCTGCCCGTCGCGCGCGACGAATACGACCGGCCCGTCCTGCGCGGCGGCGATGGCCGCCAGCGCGAAGGCCTCGTAGCCGTCCGCGACACCATCGACGATCGTCGGATCGCCGGTACGCTTTGCCGGCAGGTGAATGGGGTTCAAGAGGGTCATGTCAGGTGGCGAGGCTACGGGCGTCAGCGATCATGCGGCGGACGATTTCGTTGTCCTGATGCGGCGGAACCGGCATTTCGCCGGTGATCCACTTTACGATATCGCCGTCAGACTCGCCGAGCAAAGATTCAAAGAGTTCGAGCTGGCCTTCGTCGAAGCTCCGCAGTTCCCGATCGGCAAAGCCGCCGATGACGAGATCGGCCTCGCGCATGCCACGATGCCAGGCGCGGAAATGCGCCTTGCGCTTGCGGGTCTGGAGCGGGTCGGGGGATGGGGTCGCGTCTGACATGAAAGGCCTACCGGGTTGGACCGCGCATATAGCGTCTGGGAAACGCGATGTCAGCCTTTCGGCCGTGAAGTTGCGTCGATAGTATCCCGCGCCATGCGTCCGACCGAACTCGATCCCCTATTCGCGCCCGTCACGTCACTCGCCGGCATCGGCGAGAAGACGGCCGACCTGATGCGCCGCATCGTTGCCGCAGACACGACGGGCCGCGACGTGCGCGCGGCCGACCTTCTCTTCGTGCCGCCTCATTCGGTGATCGACCGCACACGCCGTCCGGGCGTGGCACTTTCGGGCGAAGGGTCGATCGTGACGCTTGACCTGACCGTCGACCGCCACCAGCCGCCGCCGCGCGGCCGTGGCTCGTTGCCCTACCGCGTCTTTGCCTTCGACGAGACCGGCGAGATCGCGCTGACCTTCTTCCATGCCAAGGGACAATGGCTGGAAAAGCTGATGCCGGTTGGCGGCGAGATCGTCGTGTCAGGCAAGGTCGAATGGTTCAACGGCCGCCCCTCCATGGTTCATCCTGACCATATCGTCGCCAAGGCCGAGGCCGGCGCCCTGCCCGCGATCGAGCCGGTTTATCCAATGACGGCCGGGCTCTCGGCCAAGCTCGTGCGCAAGGCGATGGCGTCGGCGCTGGAGCGGATGCCGGTTCTCGCCGAGTGGCAGGACCGGACCGTGCTCGACCGCTACGCCTTTCCCGACTTTCGCGAAGCCCTTTTCCACCTCCATCAGCCCGAAACGCCGACGGATTGCGACGTCGCGAGCCCTGCTTGGCGCAGGCTCGCTTATGATGAGCTGCTCGCCGGCCAGATTGCGCTCGCGCTGGTTCGCCTGCGCATGAAGCGCGTCGCGGGTCAGGCGCGGCTTGGCGACGGGTCCAGGGGGGCTGCCATACGCGCCGCCCTTCCTTACGCGCTGACCGGAGCGCAACAGCGCTCCATCGCCGAAATCGAAGCGGATCTCGCCAAGCCCGATCGCATGCTGCGGCTCCTCCAGGGGGATGTCGGTTCGGGCAAGACTGTCGTCGCTCTCCTCTCGATGGCCCGCATTGCCGAGGCTGGCGGTCAATCCGCGCTGATGGCGCCGACCGAAATTCTCGCTCGCCAGCATTTTTCGACCATTGCGCCGTTGGCGGACAAGGCCGGCCTTCGCGCCGCCATTCTCACTGGCCGCGAGAAGGGCCGCGAGCGCACCGAAACCCTTGCCGCCATTGCCGACGGGACCATACATATCGTCATCGGAACTCACGCGATCTTCCAGGAGAGCGTGTACTTTCATGACCTCGCTTTCGCCGTGATCGACGAACAGCACCGGTTCGGCGTCCACCAAAGACTTGCGATCGGCGCCAAGGGCGCGGCGCCGGATATCCTCGTCATGACCGCGACACCGATCCCACGCACACTGGTTCTGACGGCGTTCGGCGATATGGACGTCTCGCGCCTTGACGAAAAGCCGGCCGGCCGCCAGCCGATCCAGACAGTCACGCTGCCGCTCGAGCGCCTCTCCGACCTCATTGCCCGGATGCGCCGCGCCGTCGACGAAGGCCAGAAGATCTACTGGATCTGCCCGCTGGTCGAAGAGGCCGAGGGCATGGATGTCATGTCCGCGGCTGACCGGCACAAGGCGCTGGCGGAAATCTTCGGCGCGGATGTCGGGCTGGTCCACGGCCGCATGCCGGGTGCAGCGAAGGACGCGGCGATGGCCGATTTCAAGGCCGGGCGAACGCGCATCCTCGTCGGTACCACGGTCATCGAGGTCGGCGTCGACGTGCCAGACGCGACGATCATCGTCATCGAGCATGCCGAGCGTTTCGGTCTTGCCCAGCTTCATCAGTTGCGCGGCCGCGTCGGGCGCGGACAGGCGGCGTCGAGCTGCGTCCTGCTCTACCAGTCGCCGCTCGGCGAGATTGCCAAGCAGCGGCTGTCTGTTATGCGCGACACGGAGGACGGGTTCCGCATCGCCGAGGAAGACTTGAAACTGCGCGGCGAAGGCGAACTTCTCGGAACCCGCCAGTCTGGCGCGCCCGGTTTCCAGTTGGCCCGCCTCGAACACCACGCCGACCTTCTGTCAGTCGCGCGCGACGATGCCAGGCTGTTTCTCCAGCGCGACCCGGACCTTGCAACACCGCGCGGACAGGCGATCCGCAAGCTCCTCTATCTTTTCGGGCGAGACGACGCGATCAGGCTGATCCGCGCCGGCTGACGACAGCGGAGACGGCGACCAGTATCCAACCGCCAATCAGGAGTACTCCGCCGGCAGGCGCTGCCATCGGGAATAGTCGGTCGCCGAGAAACGTACGTGCGGCGATATCGCCGCAAAACAGCGCGAGCCCGAGCAAGAGAACCCATGCACCGGCCAGCTGCAACCGGCCAAACCGCAGGGCCGCGAGCCCAATCAGCGCCGGGGCGTGAAACAACAGCATGTTCGCCGCAGTGCCGAGCGAGCCCTCCCGATGTGCCGCTACGGCCGAGAGTGCGACGCCTAGAGCGCCGCATATGGCGCCAAGGAAGAAAAGAATTCGGTCTGTTTGGGGCATGCAGTTTCCCGGAATCGTCGATTGTCGCGCGCCTGTTGCAGAACACATGAAGAACGGTTAAGTTTGTTCTGGTTTTGTTTTTCGGCGATTCTCCTTGTAAGGTCAGCCATGCTCACGCGCAAGCAACATGAAATTTTGCTCTTCATTCATCAGCGGCTGAAGGAAAGCGGTGTGCCGCCGTCATTCGACGAGATGAAGGAGGCGCTGGGGCTGGCTTCGAAGTCCGGCATTCACCGGCTCATCACTGCGCTGGAAGAGCGTGGTTTCCTGCGGCGCATGCCCAACAGGGCGCGCGCTTTGGAAGTGATCAAGCTGCCTGAATCAATCTCGCAGCCGCAGCGGCGTTTCCAGCCGAGCATCATCCAGGGCAGCCTGTCGGATAGGGCGGCTCCGAAATCGGAAAAGCCGCAGCAAATCCCGGTGACACGCGCGCCGGTCGAGATTCCCGTCATGGGGCGGATCGCCGCCGGCGTGCCGATCGACGCGATTCAGCACGCGACGCGCGCCGTCGCCGTTCCGCCCGAAATGCTTTCGGGCGGCGAGCACTATGCGCTGGAAGTCCATGGCGACTCGATGATCGAGGCCGGCATTCTCGATGGCGACACGGTCATAATTCGCTCGGGCCCGTCGGCGACGCCGGGAGAAATCGTCGTCGCCCTCGTGGACGATCAGGAAGCGACACTGAAGCGCTTCCGCCGCAAAGGTGCCTCTATCGCGCTCGAAGCCGCCAATCCGGCTTACGAGACCAAGATTTACGGATCCGAGCGCGTCAAGGTGCAGGGCAAGTTGGTTGGGCTCCTTCGCAAGTACTGAGCGGAGGGCGGCTCACTCGCGTCGGTAGGGCGGCATCCCGCGTGCTTCACGGGAGAATTGCCGGTGCGTGTGCCACGGCCGGTACGGTTCGCGGATCGCGTGGATGATTTGCGGACCATCGCCGCCGCCGCCGAATCGAACTTCCGCGCTTCCCCGCCGCGCTAAATCTCGCTTGGTGAGTATCGCTGCCTCGCCCGTACGGCAGACATCGCCGGCTGTAGCGTCGTCGATGATGATCAGGGCGGCGCGCGTGCAGAATGCGAAGGCCGAGACGGCGTCGGGAACGTGGGCGATCAGATGTCCCTCTCCATCCCGGGCCACGCAGGTCTTGTCTGCGCAGTTAAAGCCGGGAGTTTGTTCCGATGCCGCGAGGGCGGTCGAGAGTGTTTCCGCATCGGTCGGACTCTGGAACCGGTCGGCATCCATTCCATGCAGCCAGTTTTGGATCGTAAAGCCGTTTGGTCGGTTGCGGTTTACGTGAAGCGTGCGCGCCGTACCTGCCACGGCGACAAGGCGTCCGTCTTCGGAAACAAGAACGTCCGGCAGTTCGCGGCTCGCGATCAGGCCGGTTCCGACGAACACAAACGGCAATGCGGCAAGACGCAACCGCCCCGAGAGAGCGGTCATGATCAGAAGACCGATCGTGAAAATGGCGACGGCGGTGACCGGCAGGGACCCGACGGCATCGATCGGCGAACGTGCTGCGAACCATGCAGCGATTTCGAGAACGGACGTGATGCCGGCGCCCATGATCTTGAGTGGCCAGGCCTCGAGACCGATCGGCATCAAGATGGCAGACAGGACGGCGAAGGGCATGACGATTGCCGAGACGATTGGCATCGCGGACAAGTTCACCCACAGTGCATGTGGCGATACGCGGTGGAAGTGGTACGCACCGTAGAGCGTCGTCGCCAAACCTGCGACGATCGATGTCGCTGCGAGGCCGAGCATGAATTTGAGCGCAGTCATGCCGATGCGGCCGACGACACCGCGCTGTTGCTGGATGGCCTCGGTTGTGCGGCGCCGTTCACTCCACCAGCCATAGGCTCCGATCAGCGCGGCAGTCGCAGCGAATGACATCTGGAAGCTCGGCCCGAGAACTTCGTGCGGTGACAGGGCGATGACGATGATGGCCGAGATTGCCAGGTTGCGCATGGTCAGTGCTGCGCGATCGAAGAGGATGGCGACGAGCATGACGGCCAGCATGATGTAACTGCGTTGCGCTGCCACGGCACCGCCGGAAATGCCGAGATAGAGCGTCGCCGCGATCAGCGCGATGATTGCGGCGTATTTCTTCACCGGCCGCCGCGAGGCGAAGACCGGAAAGAGCGCGAAGCCTCCGCGAATGGCGACGAGCACTGTGCCGGCGACCAGCGCCATGTGCAGACCGGAGATCGACAGGATGTGGGCAAGACCGGTCTTTCGCAGATCCTCGTTGATGGTCTCAGGTATGCCCGCGCGGACACCGGCAATCAACGTTGCGGCAATTTCAGCCTCCGCGCCGTCCAGTACGCCTCGCACGCGCGCAGCGATGTCGAGCCGGACGGCTTCGAGGCGCAGTGCGAGGGTTTCGCGCCAGTCGGGCGGCGAGGATGACGATACGATCGCCGGATCGCGCAGGAAGAAGCCGATCGCGCCTATGCCGTCATAGTAGCTGTTGTAGGCGAAGTCATATCCGCCAGGCCGCACGGGGCCCGATGGCGGCATCAAGCGGGCAATGCCGACTATCGTCATGCCAAGCTGCAGTTCGGGCGGCACGTTTCGCGCGGAAAGGCGAACGCGATCCGGGGCATAGCGAAGCTCGGGCCGTGCTGTCGCGATCACGTCGACGGTCAGCCGCGTGCGGCCAGTCGCCTGGTTTTCGATGCGCACCACTCTTCCTGTCACTTCGGTGCCGATCTCGGATCCCATCATTGCGGTGCCGGCTCGCAATGTTTCCACGCCGGCAAGCCCCGCGCCGAACAAGATTGCCAGCGATCCGATGACGGCAAAGGATAGGATCGGCCTCCCCCTGGACAGATGGGCCAGGACGAACAGAACGCCCAGTACTGCCGCGACCAGCGCCAGCGACGGTTCGAACGGCAGCGCGCCGTAGACCATGACCCCGAGCGCCATGGCGACGGGCAAAAGAACGAAGCCCGTTCCCCGGTCGCGTTCGTCAGCCAAAGCGCGAGCTGTCGCTGCACCGATGGGTAGGGTACGTGCCGAGACGACTCGTGGTGCGGGCGCCCGCGATTCAAAATGCGCGGTGGTTGCGTCGGTTGCGAACGGCACGGCGGCCTCATCCGCTTCGCCAGGCGGAGCGAAGGCGCGCCATTCCTCGTCTTGACGCGTGTCCCCGGTCATATCCCCTGCCCGCCCGCTTGCGCCTCAGGCCGCCTATGCTACATGAGCCAGCACGAATGGCCACAGCGCCCGCAAAGCGTCGAGCCCGTGTGCCTCCCCCAGTTCTCCAGGAGCAGCCATGTCCTCCAAGGTCGTCACCCGCTTTGCCCCCTCGCCCACCGGCTATCTTCATATCGGCGGTGCGCGCACAGCGCTCTTCAATTGGCTCTATGCCAAGCATACGGGCGGCGAGATGCTGTTGCGCATCGAGGACACCGACCGAGAGCGCTCAACGGATGCCGCGACCGCCGCGATCCTCGATGGACTGAAGTGGCTCGGCCTGGATTGGGACGGCGAGCCAGTCTCGCAGTTCGAGCGCGCCGAGCGCCACCGCGAGGTCGGCGAGGAACTCGTCAAACGCGGCAAGGCCTATTATTGCTACGCTTCGCCAGAAGAACTGACGGAGATGCGCGAGAAGGCCCGCGCCGAAGGCAAGCCGCCGCGCTATGACGGGCGCTGGCGCGATCGCGACCCGTCCGAGGCGCCTGCAGGTGTCAAGCCAGTCGTGCGCATCAAGGCGCCGCAGGAAGGCTACACCATCGTCGCCGACAAAGTGCAGGGCGAGGTCCGCTTTCCCAACAAGGATCTCGACGATTTCATCATCCTGCGCTCGGATGGCAATCCGACCTACATGCACGCGGTCGTCATCGATGACCACGACATGGGCGTCACGCACATCATCCGCGGCGACGATCATCTGACCAATGCCGCGCGCCAGACCATCATCTACCAGGCCATGGGATGGGACGTGCCGGTGATGGCGCATATCCCGCTGATCCACGGCGCGGACGGCGCCAAGCTGTCCAAGCGTCACGGCGCGCTCGGCGTCGAGGCCTATCGCGAGATGGGCTACCTGCCAGCAGCGCTGCGCAACTATCTCGTTCGCCTGGGGTGGAGCCATGGCGACGACGAGATCATGACGCTTGAGCAGATGATCGATTGGTTCGAGATCGAGGACGTCAACAAGGGCGCGGCGCGCTTCGACTTCGCCAAGCTGGAAGCGCTGAACGGCGTCTACATGCGTCAGAGCGACGATGCCGACCTCCTCGCTCGTTTCGAGGCGACACTGCCCTATCTGCCCAGCGGCGATGAGATGCTCGCCGCGCTGACGCCGGAACGCCGCGCACAGCTTCTTGCCGCGATGACCGGCCTCAAGGACCGCGCCAAGACGTTGGTCGAGTTGAAGGACGGCGCGGCGTTCCTGTTCGCTGCCCGTCCGCTGCCTATGGAGGAGAAAGCCGAGCAGATTCTCGCCGATGGCGGACGCGCCGTCGTGCGCGATCTTCTGCCCCGGCTGGAAGCCGTCGCCGAGTGGAACGCCCCTGAAACCGAGAGCGCCGTGCGTGCCTATGCGGAAGAGACCGGATTGAAGCTCGGCAAGGCCGCGCAACCCCTTCGTGCAGCGCTGACGGGCCGCTCGGTTTCTCCAGGCGTCTTCGACGTCCTGGCTGTCCTGGGGCGCGAAGAAAGTCTTGGCCGGTTGCGCGATCAGGCTGAAAAGTGAAGCGCCTTCGCAGCGCAGCACGCAACTGTCGGTGAACTTGGCAGGGCATTGCAAATGCGCTAGCTAGTGCTCGCACGGCGGCACGTTGGTTATGATCTATGACAATGATGCACTGCCAACAGAATGTCTTCCGCATGAATGAGGTGTTGATATGACTGAAGGGACGGCAAAACTCGAATTCGATGGCGACGCCCACGAATTCAAGGTGCGAAAAGGCTCGGTCGGTCCGGACGTCATCGACATCTCGACGCTCTACAAGAACACGGGTGCCTTCACCTACGATCCCGGCTTCACCTCGACCGCGAGCTGCGAATCGGAGATCACCTATATCGATGGTGACGAGGGTATTCTGCTCCACCGCGGCTACCCGATCGACCAGCTCGCCGAGCACGGCGACTTCCTCGAGACCTGCTACCTCCTGCTTTACGGCGAACTGCCGACCAAGGCGCAAAAGGAAGACTTCGATTACCGCGTCACGCACCACACGATGGTGCACGAGCAGCTGTCGCGCTTTTTCACCGGCTTCCGCCGCGATGCGCATCCGATGGCCGTGATGTGCGGCGTGGTGGGCGCGCTGTCGGCCTTCTACCACGACTCGACCGACATCTCCGACCCGCACCACCGCATGGTCGCCTCGATTCGGCTGATCGCAAAAATGCCGACGATCGCCGCCATGGCGTTCAAGTACCATATCGGCCAGCCCTTCGTTTATCCGAAGAACGAGCTCTCCTTCGCGGCCAACTTCCTGCACATGTGCTTTGCCGTGCCGTGCGAGGAGTACAAGGTCAATCCCGTGCTGGCGCGCGCCATGGAGCGCATCTTCATCCTGCACGCCGACCACGAGCAGAACGCGTCGACCTCGACCGTGCGTCTTGCGGGTTCTTCGGGGGCCAACCCGTTTGCCTGCATCGCCGCAGGCATCGCATGCCTGTGGGGTCCTGCACATGGCGGAGCCAACGAGGCGGCGCTGAACATGCTCTCGGAGATCGGCTCTGTCGACAAGATCCCCGAGTTCATCGCACGCGCCAAGGACAAGAACGATCCCTTCCGCCTGATGGGCTTCGGCCACCGGGTCTACAAGAACTACGATCCGCGCGCCAAGATCATGCAGAAGACCACGCATGAGGTTCTCGGCGAGCTCGGAATCAAGGACGATCCGCTGCTCGACGTCGCGATGGAACTGGAGCGCATCGCCCTCACCGATGAGTACTTCATTGAGAAGAAGCTCTACCCGAACATCGACTTCTATTCGGGCATCACCCTCAAGGCCCTCGGGTTCCCCACGACCATGTTCACCGTGCTGTTCGCGCTCGCGCGCACGGTTGGATGGGTCGCGCAGTGGAAGGAAATGATCGAGGACCCGAACCAGAAGATCGGCCGCCCGCGCCAGCTCTACACTGGCCCGGCGGAACGCGATTACGTGCCGATCGCCAAGCGCTGATCTGCGCAGTCCTAGTCTAACCAAGAAAAAGCCGCGGATTGTTCCGCGGCTTTTTTAGTTCTGGATCGCTGTGCCGATCAGCCGGCAAGCGCTCCCCGAACGGCGGCAATGGCCGCATCGGCATTCGCCGCGTCGGGGCCACCGGCCTGTGCCATGTCGGGGCGGCCACCACCTCCCTTTCCACCGATGGCGGCGGCGGCAGCGCGAACGAGGTCGACGGCGCTGTACCGGGCGGTCAGGTCGTCGGTGACGCCGACGACGATGCTGGCCTTGCCGTCATCCGTACCGACGAAGACGACGACGCCGGAGCCGACCGACGACTTGCCCTCATCCGCGAGCGGCTTCAGGTCCTTGGCTAAAACGCCCGGGACGACGCGACCGAGGAAGCCGATACCGGCAACGGTTTCCGGCTCCTGCGCGCCGGCCGGGCCCGCGCCGCCGACGAGCGCCAGCTTCTTGCGGGCATCGGAGAGTTCTCGCTCGAGCTTCTTGCGCTCATCGAGAACCGCCTCGAGGCGCGTTACGACATCTGCCGGTGCGACCTTCAGCGCAGCGGCAGCCGCTTTGAGACGCTTGTCCTGCTCATCGAGGTGCTGGCGCGCGGCCTCGCCCGTCAGCGCCTCGATCCGTCGCACGCCCGAGGCGACGGCACCCTCGGCCAGCAGGCGGATGATGCCGATGTCGCCGGTCGCGCCGACATGGGTTCCGCCGCACAGCTCGGTCGAATAGCTCTTGCCGGCCTTATCAACATGAAGTGCCATACCCATCGAAACAACACGAACCTCGTCGCCGTACTTTTCGCCAAAGAGCGCCATCGCGCCTTCCGCGATCGCGTCGTCGACCGCCATCAGGCGTGTCGTCACCGGTGCGTTCTGCAGCACGATCTCGTTGGAGAGTTCTTCGATACGCGCAAGCTCATCGGCCGCGATCGGTTTAGGATGCGAAAAGTCGAACCGCAGGCGATCAGGCGCGACGAGTGAGCCCTTCTGCGCGACATGTGTCCCAAGCACCTCGCGCAGCGCCTCGTGAATGAGGTGTGTCGCCGAGTGATTGCGGCGGATGCGTGCGCGGCGTGCCGCATCGACCTTGAGCTCAACTGCCGCACCGGACCTTACCGTGCCCGAAATTACACGGCCGAAATGCACGAACAGCCCGTCGGCCTTCTTCTGCGTGTCGGTCACGTCAACGGCAAAACCTTCGCCCAAGATGCGGCCGGTATCGCCGACCTGCCCGCCAGATTCGCCGTAGAAAGGTGTCTGGTTGACGACGATCGCGACTTCGTCACCTTCGGACGCGCCGTCCACCCGTGTGCTGGCTTTGACGATAGCGGCGATCACACCTTCGGCAGCCTCGGTGTCATAGCCGAGGAACTCGGTTGCGCCGACCTGGTCGCGGATGGCGAACCAAACGGTTTCGGTCGCCGCCTCGCCGGAGCCTGCCCAGTTGGCCCGCGCCTCAGCCTTTTGCCGCTCCATGGCAGCGGAGAAGGCATCAGTGTCTACGGAAATGCCGCGCTGGCGCAGCGCATCCTGCGTCAGGTCGAGCGGGAAGCCGTAAGTATCGTATAGCTTGAATGCCGTCTCGCCATCGAGCCGATCGCCCTCGCCGAGTTTTTCCGTCGCATCGGAAAGCAGGCCGAGACCGCGCGCCAACGTCTTGCGGAATCGCGATTCTTCCAGCTTCAGCGTCTCGGTGATGAGCGCCTGTCCGCGCACGAGTTCAGGATACGCCTGGCCCATCTCACGCACGAGCGCTGGCACGAGACGCCACATCAACGGATCGGAGGCACCGAGAAGCTGCGCATGGCGCATCGCCCGACGCATGATGCGGCGCAGGACGTAACCGCGGCCTTCGTTCGACGGCAGCACGCCATCAGCGATGAGGAAGCTCGACGCGCGCAGATGATCGGCAATGACCCGATGGCTCGCGCGATTCTTGCCTTCCGCCTTGACGCCCGTCGCTTCCTCCGAGGCGCGTATCAGCGCGCGAAAGAGATCGATGTCGTAATTGTCATGCTCGCCCTGAAGGACAGCCGCGATGCGCTCCAGCCCCATGCCGGTGTCGATCGACGGGCGAGGCAGGTCGACGCGCACATCCTTCGAGATCTGCTCGTACTGCATGAAGACGAGGTTCCAGATCTCGATAAAGCGGTCGCCGTCCTCGTCCGGGCTACCGGGAGGCCCACCGGGAATGCCCTCTCCGTGATCGTAGAAGATTTCCGAGCACGGGCCGCATGGGCCCGTATCTCCCATCGCCCAGAAATTGTCGCTCGTTGCGATGCGGATGATGCGATCGTCTGCAAGGCCGGCGATCTTCTTCCACAGCAAAGCTGCTTCATCGTCGGTGTGGTAGACGGTGACGACGAGACGCGTGGGGTCGATGCCGTACTCCCTGGTGATTAGGTTCCAGGCGAGCGTGATGGCCTCTTCCTTGAAATAGTCGCCAAACGAAAAATTCCCCAGCATCTCGAAGAAGGTGTGGTGGCGCGCCGTGTAGCCGACATTGTCGAGATCGTTGTGCTTGCCGCCGGCACGCACGCATTTCTGCGCAGTCGCCGCGCGCGAATAAGGGCGCGTCTCGAGACCGGTAAAGACGTTCTTGAATTGCACCATGCCGGCATTGGTGAACATCAGCGTCGGATCGTTGCGCGGGACGAGCGGGCTCGACGCGACCGCCTCGTGACCGTTCTTCCGGAAGTAGTCGAGGAAGGTCGATCGGATTTCGTTGACGCCACTCATCTGCAAACCTTTACGTGCTGACTGGCCCCGCCATCGGGGGAGAGGAAAGGCCTTTTAGCGTCGGGCCCCTGCACTGTCCAGAAATCCGAGACGGTAGCCGACGTTCGGCTTTGTCAGGCACGTCGAACACAAAAAGGCCGCCGGGTGAGCGGCGGCCTAAAGGCTTCAATACCGATGCGGATCACATGCCCGCAGCGTCGTCGAAATCTGCATCGCCGTCGTCGGGACGACCCTCGTCGAGGAACTTCTCGGCGATAAGCCCGGCATTCTGGCGCAGCGCAAGTTCGATCTCGCGCATCGTCTCCGGGTTGTCGCGAAGGAACTGCTTGGCGTTCTCGCGACCTTGGCCGAGGCGCTGCGAATTATAGGAAAACCATGCGCCCGACTTTTCGACAATCCCGGCCTTGACGCCGAGGTCGACGAGTTCGCCGGTCTTTGAAACGCCCTCACCATACATGATGTCGAACTCGACTTGCTTGAAGGGCGGTGCAAGCTTGTTTTTGACGACCTTGACGCGGGTCTGGTTGCCAACCACCTCGTCGCGATCCTTGACCGAGCCAATGCGACGGATGTCGAGGCGCACCGAGGCGTAGAACTTCAGTGCATTGCCGCCCGTGGTCGTCTCCGGAGAGCCGAACATGACGCCGATCTTCATACGGATCTGGTTGATGAAGATGACCATACAGTTGGAGCGCGAGATCGAAGCCGTGAGCTTGCGCAGCGCCTGGCTCATCAGGCGTGCCTGAAGCCCTGGCAGCGAATCGCCCATCTCCCCTTCGATTTCCGCGCGCGGCGTCAGAGCGGCGACCGAATCGACCACCAGGACGTCGATCGCGCCCGAACGCACCAGCGTGTCGCAGATTTCCAACGCCTGCTCGCCCGTATCGGGCTGCGAAATCAGGAGATTTTCAAGATCGACGCCCAGCTTGCGGGCATAGACCGGATCGAGCGCGTGCTCGGCGTCCACGAAGGCGCAGATGCCGCCCTTCTTCTGGGCTTCGGCAACGGTGTGCAGCGCCAGCGTCGTCTTGCCCGAGCTTTCAGGCCCGTAAATCTCGATGATGCGGCCCTTGGGCAGGCCGCCGACGCCCAGCGCGATGTCGAGGCCGAGCGATCCGGTGGGAATGGTTTCGATCTCCACCACCTGCTCGTTCGCGCCGAGCCGCATGATCGACCCCTTGCCGAATGCACGCTCAATCTGCGAAAGCGCAGCGTCGAGTGCCTTTGTCTTGTCCACAGTTCTGTCCTCTACAAGCCGCAATGAATTCTGAGCCATGATACATACCCCGTGCTGGTCAGCGAAGATGGACAGTTCCGTGTCCCGTAGATTTTTGTACCTTTTTTGTTCCGTTTTGGCAAGTAGGTCTAAGCCACTGGTATTACGAGGGTTTCATTTGCGTGTTCGAAATATGTTCCGTACCGTTCGTGAGATATCAATGCGGCCTTTTGCTACACGTGGCGTCGCGATCGTCGGACGACGTCCGTGACTGATCGTCCTGCGATTCTCGCCATCGGAGGGGCGCACATAGATCGGCGCGGCGTTGTTTCTGGGCCTTACCGCAGCGGCGCCTCCAACCCGGGCACGATGCGCGAGGAAGTGGGCGGCGGCGCGTTCAATGCACTTCGAAACGCTTGTCTCGCCGGCGCACAGGGTGCGTTGCTTTCCGTTCGGGGCGGCGACTCAGCCGGCCAGATGGTCCAGCGCGCGATTGACGCTGCCGGCATTTTCGATTTGTCCGCGACGTTCCTCGACAGATCGACGCCCAGCTATACGGCGATCCTCGAGGAGGGCGGCGAACTCGTCTGCGGCTTTGCCGACATGGCTCTTTACGAGCAGGCTTTCGACAAGCAACTGCGCCGCCGTCCTTTCCGCGACGCGCTCGACGGCAAAGATGGCGTGCTGACCGACGCTAACTTGCCCCAACCAGCGCTCGAGCGGCTTGCCGCTGCGATCGGGACCCTGCCTCTCTTTGCAATCGGCGTTTCGCCAGCCAAGGTGATCCGGTTGAGACCGATTCTCGGTTTGCTTTCGGTCCTTTTCGTCAACCGCAACGAAGCAGGAGCGCTTAGTGGGCTTGGTGCAAGCGCGCCCAACAAAGCGTTGGCGCGCGCTCTCGCCGCGACGGGGCTGGCGCGCGCCGTGGTCACATCGGGCAGCGGCAGCATGCTCGTTCTGGAGGACGGACGCCTTTCAACGCTGGCGCCACCCCCTACGCCAAACGTACGAGATGTCACAGGCGCAGGCGATTCGCTCGCCGGCGTGACGATGGCGCGCATGCTGCAAGGGCTGGACTTCCATGAAGCTGTGCGCCATGGCATCGCCGCCGCTTCGCTGACGATCCAGAGCGAGACGGTCGTTGCGGATTTCGGCGAAGCCGAACTGTTCAAACGCCTGGCCGACGTGCCAAAAGTCATCGGAGCCTGACATGACGCCAAGCCACGCCTATCTCGACTATAGCGCCGAGGTTGCCGCCGCGAAGGCCACCGGCAAGCCCATCGTCGCGCTCGAGAGCACGATCATCACCCATGGCATGCCCTATCCGCAGAATGGCGAGATGGCGGCACGCGTCGAGGCAATCATCCGCGAAGAAGGAGCCGTGCCGGCTACGATTGCCGTAGTCGACGGCCGGATCAAGATCGGGCTTACAGATCTGGAGCGTAACGCACTCGCGCAGGCGAAGGACGTGATGAAGCTGTCGCGCGCCGACATCGCCTTCGCTGTGGCTCAGAAGAAAACCGGAGGTACCACCGTGGCCGCGACGATGATCGCGGCCGAGCTCGCCGGCATCCGGGTCTTTGCAACGGGCGGCATCGGTGGGGTCCACAAGGGAGCGGAGAGCAGCTTCGACATTTCTGCCGATCTCGACGAATTGGCGCTTACGCCAGTCATCGTGGTGTCGGCCGGCGCGAAGGCCATCCTCGACGTGGAGAAGACGATCGAAGTGCTGGAGACGCGCGGCGTTCCGGTCGTCGGCTATCGCACAGACGTCATGCCGGCTTTCTGGTCCTCGCGCTCCGCCCTGCCCGCGCCGCTGCGCCTCGACGAGGCAGCGGCCATCGCGCGGTTTCACGCCACGCGGCAGGAACTTGGTCTTCGCGGCGGCATGCTGGTTGCCAATCCGGTGCCGCAGGACGAGGAAATTCCGGCCGAGGTCATGTCGGGTCATATCGCGCAGGCGCAAGGCGAGCTTGGCCCCAAGGGCATCAGCGGCAAGGCAGTTACGCCCTATCTCCTTGGCCGTTTGCTGGAACTCACCGAAGGCGCGAGCCTGAAGACGAACATCGCGCTGGTCGAAAACAACGCCCGGTTGGCGGCGCAAATCGCCAAGTCGCTTTGATGAAAGAAATAGGCCCCGGAACTTCCGGGGCCTTTTTTGATTCGTCAGAACCGCCGGGTCAGGTGATCGGAGCGAGGTAGATTTCGACGCGGCGGTTCTGCTGGCGTCCTTCGGGCGTCGCGTTCGTGGTCACCGGCTGGCGATCGCCGAAACCGTTGACAGCAAAGCGACGGCCATCGATGCCTTGAGCATTGAGATAGTTCGCCACCGAAAGCGCCCGACGCTCCGAAAGAGCCTGATTGTAGGCCGGGTTGCCGGTTGAATCGGTGTGACCGTTGACGTCGACGACTGTCTGCTCATAGCGGCGAAGGACGAGGGCGACCGAGTTCAGCGTGTTGTAGAACTCGCCGCGCACCTGATCCTGATCGGTGTCGAAGGTAACGTTCGAAGGCATGTTCAGGACGATCTGATCGCCCTGGCGCGTCACTGAAACGCCGGTACCCTGAAGCTGCTGGCGCAACTCGTTTTCCTGGCGATCCATATAATTGCCGATCGCGCCGCCACCCAGCGCGCCGACACCGGCGCCGATCAGAACGGCGTTGCGCTGCGCACGGTCACTGCCGCCGACGGCGAGACCCGCAAGGGCGCCGAGCCCGGCGCCGATGGCTGCACCGCCAGCTGTGTTGGACATGCGCTGTTCGCCGGTGAATGGGTCGGTCGTGCAACCGGCTGCGAAAATGAGAGCCGTAACGGCAACGGCATGCTTCATCGAAGTCAAGTTTCCCTCCAGTATAAGCCCTGAACGCGCGGAAACACCCCGAATCCGCAGCATGTCCGTCTTCTAGCATCAATTGCGGCAGATTCGCGATGTGCTTGCCGCTTCAGGCTGGAACGCCCCCCGATTCCGTGCATTATGCCGCCAAACTCACAAGAGCCTGCCATCCATGCACAAGACCCTTTCATTTCTTCTCGCCGTCAATCTGGTGGCCGCTTCCGGCTGCACGACACTGAACGAGGGTCTTGAAGCCGAGGTGGTCAATTCGATCCGCTATGACGATACGTCCTGCGCGCAACTCATCAGCGAACGGAATGCGCTGGCGGCGCAATACGGGCTGTCCCAGACGGTCGAGCGCACACCGGCAACCGAATCGCGTTTCATGGGCGTCGGTCCGCTGATCCCCGATCTTCGCACCAAGGAAGTTCGCCAGCGCAACCTCGCGATCGGCCAGATCGACGCCATGAACCGCTCCTTGACCCGGCGCGCCTGCATTGGCGACGCTGCTGCTACATAGCAGACAGCGCCCAGGGCACCAATTCGCTGATCGCCTGCGAGAATGCCTGATCGAGCGCGGCGGCATAGGCGACGTTGCCGGCACCGGAGACCGGCGCTTGCGCGGTGAAGAGCCGCGAGGCGCGCACCGAGCCGTTGCGATCGTTCAGCACTTTTACGAAGAGCCCTACGTCCGCCCGCGCGCCACCGTCGACCCTCACGCCGAAGGTGCGAACTTCGGTAACGATCTGGTAGTCGATGGCAAGCCCCTGCCCGGGCAGACCAACGCCGGCCAGCCGTCCGGACGCCTGAAACGCCTCCGCAAGGCGCACCTGCACGACCCGTGGCAGGCGGTCTGACCATTGGGCGCCCGACAGATACTCGATCGACCCCGGCGAGGTGCGGATGACGATTTCCTGTCCGTCGAGAGACTGCAGCGCCGTCGGCTCGGCGATCAGGATTTGCGTGCGGCCGCGCTGGGGGCCGGCAGCGACCGTCGCGGTCGTGGTCAATTCGAACGTATCGAGGGGAGCCGGACCGCCGCCGAGAAGGGCGCAGCCGGACAACGAAAAGGCGAGCCCGGCAACCGCCAGAATGCGAAAGCGCAATGTCACTTATCTACCCCCGACTTGATGCTTGGAGCGTCGACGCTCAACCGGCGCGCGCATGCCCGCTCACTAGAATTATCGTTTGGCACGATTCGTTCCCTCATCGCCGCTGTCGCCCATCAAACTGGCGGACTTCGCCGGCGCCCCCGCCGAGGATGCGCTGCGGATTGCGTTCCAGTTCCGTAATGGCGCGCTCGATGCGGTTGATCGACTGGCGCGTGTCGCGCACGAGCCCGTCGACCTCGCGCAGCCCCTGGCCCGTAAAACGGGCGAGATTGTCCGAAATCGCGCCCACACGCGCGTTGAGCGTGTCTGCAACCTGCCGGTAGGCGGCCAGAGTTGCGCTCGCATCGGCAATCAGACCCCGTGTATTCTCCGAACCGAGCACTTCGTCGACGCGCGAGTCGATCGTGTTCGCCATTCCTCGGAAGGCGTCGAGTGTCTGGCGGGCATCCGCGACCAGGCCCTCCGTTTCCTCGGAGCCAAGCAGGCTGTCGATGCGCGCATTGAGGTTGTCGGCCACCTGGCGGAAGCTTTGCAACGTCTCGCGCGTGTCAGCGATCACGCCATCAGCCTCGCCTGAGCCGAGCAGTTCGTCGACCCGCAGGATCACGCCGTCGACGCGCAACGCTGCCTGGTTCAGCCTGTCGCCGAGAAGCCGAGCCTCGGAAATGATGGCGTCGATGTCACCTGAGCGGTTGTTGACAGTTTCGGCGACGGAGGAGACATCAGCAGCCGCCTGGCGGATCGTGTCGCTCGCCGACGAGAAGTTGGAAACGACCTCCCCGATGACATCGGGATCGACCCTGCCAATGATGGCCTCGACGTTGGCAACCGCGCCGTCAACGCGTGCGAAGGTACCTTGTGCACTCGACGTCAATTCGGCGATCGACTCGGTGGCGCGACCGACGTTAGCCATGATGTTTTCCAACCCGTCGCCAGCCACGCGCAGGTCGCCTGTAAACTCCTCGACGTTGGAGACGACCGCATTGATGCGGACTGGATCGATCGCCGCGATGAATGTCTCGGCGGCTCCGAGGGTCGATTCGAGCTGGCCCGAGACGCGTGAAAGCGTGCCTGAAAGGTCAGAAACGCTGGCGAGGAAGGTGTCGATGCCGTCGGCATTGCGGCCAAGCGCTTCGGAAAAGCGCTGTGCGTTGCGGGCCGATTCGACCAGCGGGCCGCGAACATCGGTCGCGAAGCCCTCGAATTCGGTCAGCACCGAATCGGCCCGGCGGAAGATAGACTGCGCGCTTTCCAGAAGATTGGTCACGGCTGATGGATTGGCGGTCAGTTCGGCGACGGTGTTGTTCGCCTCGGCTTCGTCGAGAAGGCTCGGCTCATCGAGATTGGCGCCCCGCAGCTCGATATTTGCCTGGCCGGTGAGGCCGGCGAGGCCGACATCGACCTGCGTCGAGCGCGTGATGGGCGTCAACCGGTCGATCTGGGCGTCCGCGATGGCGGCTGCGGGATTGCGCGGATCGATATAGACACGGCGAATATCGCCGACGCGCACGCCGTTGAATAGAATCGCGCTGCCGCGTCCCAGCCCCGATGCAGAGCCGGGAATGAGGATACGAACCTGCGCGGTCTCGCCGCGCTCGCCCACCGCTGCCGTCCAATAGACGAAGGCGAAGGCCGCCAGGATGGCGACCAGAGTGAAGATTCCGACGGTGACGTAGTTGGCACGTGTTTCCATTCAGATTCTCTCGTTCAACCGCGCGCCGACATGTCGATCTGGCGCGCGCGTTTTCCGCGGAAATAGGATTGCACCCACGGCTCGTCGTAATTCATCAGTTCTTCGACCGTCCCGTCGACCATCACCTTCTTGTTGCCGAGAATCGCGATGCGGTCGCAGACGGAAAACAGGCTGTCCAGGTCGTGCGTGACCATGTAGACGGTGAGGCCCATCGTGTTGCGCAGCTTGTCGACCAGATCGTCGAAATCGGCCGCGCCTATCGGATCGAGACCAGATGTCGGCTCGTCGAGGAAGACGATGTCGGGATCGAGCGCCAGGGCTCGGGCCAGGGCGGCGCGCTTGATCATGCCGCCGGAAAGTTCGGACGGAAACTTGTCGGCAGCGTCAGGCTTGAGACCGACCAGCTCGATCTTCAGCATCGCGAGCTCGTCCATCAGCTTCTTCGGCAGGTCGAGATACTCGCGCATCGGGACCTGGATGTTCTCTTTCACGGTCAGCGCCGAGAACAACGCGCCGTGCTGGAAGAGGACGCCGAGCCGCATGTCGATGGCGACGCGCTGCTGGTCCGTCACCTTGTCGATGTCGACACCGAAGAGTTCGATCGTGCCGGCCTGCTTCCGGTTGAGGCCGAGTACCGTGCGCAGCAGCACCGATTTGCCCGAGCCGGAAGGTCCGATGAAGCCGAGGATTTCGCCGCGATAGACGTCGAGCGAGAGGTTCTCGAGCACGGTTGTCTTGCCGAATCGAACGGTCACGTCGCGTGCGCTCAGAACCACATCGCGATCGGGCGTTGGGTGCAGGTGGGCCGGGGCGTTCTGGAGTATCGCTTCGCTCATGCCCGCCTCAAAAATCGATCGCTGCGTAGAAAATGGCGAAAAGACCGTCGAGCACGATGACGACGAAGATCGATTTGACCACCGAACTCGTCACGTGCCGGCCGAGCGATTCGGCGCTGCCGCCCACCTTCATGCCTTCGACGGACCCGATGATGCCGATGATCAGCGCCATGAACGGTGCCTTGATGAGGCCGGCCATGATCGTTCCGATGTCGATCGAGGAGCGCATGCGGTCGAGGAAGGCATCCGGCGTGATGCCCGAATAGACCCAGGTGACCGTTATGGCCCCGCCGATTGCCGCGAAATTGGCGAGGATCGTCAGGCATGGCAGTGCGATGACCAGTGCCACGAGGCGGGGGAAGACGAGAACGCCGACCGGATTGAGGCCGATCACGGTCAGTGCGTCGACCTCTTCGCGCATCTTCATCGATCCGATCTCGGCGGTGATGGCGCTGCCCGAACGGCCGGCGACCATGATGGCCGTCAACAGCACGCCCATCTCGCGCAGGACAAGAATGCCGACGAGATCGACGACGAAGATTTCGGCGCCGAAATAGCGAAGCTGGAACGCTCCCTGCTGGGCGACGATCGCGCCGACGATGAACGACATCAGGACGACGACTGGAATGGCGCCGACACCCATCCTGTCGATCTGATTGAAGATCGCGGCGAGGTTCACCGAATGTCCCCGCCCGAGCTTCAACTGACCGCCGCGGATCGTCGCGCCCAGTATGTGCATGGAAGCGAGGAAATCGCCGTACAGGGTGTACGTGTTCCGGCCCAGTGCTTCCAGTGTGCGGATGACGAAGGACGGGCGGTCTTCGGCGGCGCGCTCGTCGGGCTTGCGCAGCTTCTCGCCGACGGCGTCGAACAGGATACCGAGCGATTCCGTCTTTCCGGACACGGCGACTTCCGCGCCGCGGCTGCGATGAGCATGGACAAGGCGCTCGATGATCCACGCGCCGGCCGTGTCCATGCGGCCGACGCGCGAGACGTCAACCGACAATCGTCTTGTGCCGTCTGTTCTCTCGAGTTCACGCATTTGTTCGTCAACGAGCGCGACCGTCTGGGTGTCCCAGTCGCCGGACAGCATGCAAACAAGCTGGCCGTCCTCGTCGCGCCACTCGACCGCGGGGCGCGCCAAATCGTTATCAGCCAAGGCCGGACTTGCTTCCGATGCATGTTTCCTGAACATGGCGGAAGTCTTACTTGCGAATTTCCCGGCTGTCACTTTGACAACCGGAGCACGATTTCAGCACTGGAGAATTCCTCATGCGGCGTGACATTTCTGCCGAGATAGAACGGTTCCCCATCGCCGGGAGTTTCAGGATTTCAAGGGGTTCGAAGACCGAGGCGGAAGTCGTCGCCTGCGCGATCACCGAAGGACACAACATCGGCCGTGGCGAATGCGTTCCCTATTCACGATATGGTGAGAGCCTCGATCAGGTTCGCAGCGCCATCGAATCGGTCATGCCCGCGATCCGTGATGGCGCCGGGCGACAAGATCTCCTGCGATTGCTGCCGGCGGGCGCGGCCCGAAATGCAGTCGACTGCGCGCTCTGGGACCTCGAATCAAAGATCGGCGGCCGCCGGGCCCATTCGGACGTGTGCACCATGCCGCCCCGTCCACTTGCCACCGCGATGACGATCTCGCTCGGCGAGCCGGACGAAATGGCCGCCCAGGCAAGGTCCCATGCGTATCGCCCTCTCCTGAAGGTGAAGGTCGGGACGGCAGACGACCGCGCGCGCATACATGCGGTCGCAAGTGCGGCGCCGAACAGCCGGATCATCCTCGACGCGAATGAAGGCTGGACTCCGGAAAACATCCGCGAGCACCTGCTCGTCGCCGCCGAATTCAAGGTCTCGCTCATCGAGCAGCCATTGCCGCAGGGCAAGGACGAAATCCTGCGGTCGATTCCGCATCCGGTGCCGATCTGCGCCGACGAAAGTGTGCATGGGCCTGACGATCTTGAACAACTGCTCGGGCTTTACGACGCCATCAATATCAAGCTCGACAAGACCGGCGGACTCACGTCCGCCATCGAGTTGCGCGACCGTGCCCGCAGCCTCGGCTTCGGCGTCATGGTGGGCTGCATGGTCGGAACGTCGCTGGCAATGGCACCGGCGGTCCTGCTTGCGCAGGATGCGGACTATGTCGATCTCGACGGGCCTCTTCTTCTCGCGCGTGATCGGAGCCCGGGGCTCTCCTATAGCGGCTCTCTCGTGTCGCCACCCGACCCGGCCTTGTGGGGATGAAACTACGCAGCCTTCGCTGGAGCCGCGTCGATGATGATCGGCACAAGCACTGGCGCGGCTGTGGCGCCTGCCTTCGCCCAGTGGATGATCTCGAACGTACCGTCGAAATGCTCGGCGACGGCCGTGCAGCTTTCCACCCAGTCGCCGGTGTTGATGTAGCGCACGCCACCAATCTGATCGTCAGTGGCGTGGTGGATGTGGCCGCAGATAACGCCGTCGACCCCGGAGCGGCGGGCTTCCTCGGCGAGCACGTTCTGGAAGGCACCAATGAAGTTCACCGCCTTCTTGACCCTCAGCTTCGCCCAGGACGAAAACGACCAGTATGGCAGGCCCGCCAGCCGACGTAGCCGCGCGACGAGCCGCCCGACAACGATGGCTGCGTCATAGGCCTTGTCACCGAGATAGGCGAGCCAGCGATAGTTGTGGACGACCGCGTCAAACTGATCGCCATGGATGACCAGATAGCGCCGTCCGTCCGCTGCGTCGTGAATGGCCCGGTCGGCAACGACGATGCCGCCGAAATGGGTACCTTGGAAATTACGCAGAAACTCGTCGTGATTGCCCGCGATGTATGTGATGCGACAGCCCTTGCGCGCCTGGCGCAGCAGCTTCTGGACGACGTCGTTGTGCGCCTGCGGCCAGTGCCAGGAGCGCTTGAGGCGCCAGCCATCGACGATGTCGCCAACAAGGAAGATGCAACCTGCCTCGTGATGGCGCAGGAAGTCGATCAGATAGTCGGCTTTGGCCGGTTTAGATCCCAGATGCACGTCAGAGATGAACAGCGTGCGAAAGCGGCGCGGCGTGGCGGTCATGAAATGCCCTCGTCATTGCGTCGTCCGCTCTATGGCGTGAGTCAGATCACAGCCGTATGACGGTTGTCTTTGATGGGCCGCTGGCGATAGGTTGGCGCCGATTTCGCCATGACGGCGGCGGGCATCGCTGTCGGTTCAGCGCGCAGGTATCATGGACATCAAGGAAAAGGACGGGCGAGCGATGACGGATGTCGAGACGACGAAAGCAGCGCCGGCGGAACTGGACGAGGCGGCGCTCTTCTATCATCGATATCCGGCGCCCGGTAAGCTCGAGATTCAGGCGACCAAACCGCTCGGCAACCAGCGCGACCTCGCGCTTGCCTATTCGCCCGGCGTCGCCGCACCTTGCCTTGCCATCCACGAGGACCCGGCACTCGCGGCCGACTACACGGCGCGCTCCAACCTTGTCGCCGTCATCTCGAACGGCTCGGCGGTGCTGGGGCTCGGCAATATCGGGCCGCTGGCCTCCAAGCCGGTGATGGAAGGCAAGGCCGTTCTCTTCAAGAAATTCGCCGGCATCGACGTCTTCGACATCGAGATCGACGCGCCGGAAATCGCGCGCATGGTCGAGACCGTGGCGGCGCTGGAGCCGACCTTCGGCGGCATCAATCTCGAGGACATCAAGGCGCCCGAATGCTTCGACGTCGAAGAACAGTTGAAGGCGCGGATGAAAATTCCCGTCTTCCACGACGATCAGCACGGCACGGCCATCATCGTCGCGGCCGCCGTCCTCAACGCGCTTGAACTTTCTGGCAAGGCCATTGACGAGGTGAAGATCGTCACGTCCGGCGCGGGCGCGGCGGCGCTTGCCTGCCTCAACCTTCTCGTCGCACTCGGCGCCAGCCGTGAGAACATCTGGATCACGGACCGGCACGGCGTCGCCTACAAGGGGCGCGTCGAGGAGATGGACCGCTGGAAAGACCCCTATCTCAAGGACACAAATGCGCGAACGCTTGCTGACGTGATCGGCGGCGCGGACGTTTTCCTCGGCCTGTCGGCCGCCGGCGTCCTCAAGCCAGAGCTTCTCGCACACATGGCCGAGCGGCCGCTGATCCTGGCGCTGGCAAATCCAACGCCCGAGATCATGCCGGAACTCGCCCGCGCGGCCCGTCCCGATGCGATGATCTGCACCGGCCGATCGGATTTCCCCAATCAGGTCAACAACGTACTCTGCTTCCCCTACATATTCCGCGGCGCGCTCGATGTCGGTGCGACGGCCATCAACGAGTCGATGAAGATGGCGGCGGTGCGCGCCATCGCAGCGCTTGCCCGCGAGGAGCCGTCCGACGTTGCTGCGCGCGCATATACAGGCGAAACGCCGATCTTTGGCCCCGACTTCCTCATCCCTTCGCCTTTCGATCCGCGCCTCATCCTGCGCATCGCGCCTGCGGTGGCGCGGGCGGCCATGGAAACCGGGGTCGCGACGCGTCCAATCGAGGATATGGGCGTCTATGTCGACCGGCTGACGCGCTTCGTCTTCCGATCCGGGCTCGTCATGAAGCCGGTGTTCGCGGCCGCCCGCAATGCGAGTGCCAACCGGGTGATCTATTCGGACGGCGAGGACGAGCGCGTCCTTCGCGCGGCGCAGGTCGTGCTGGAGGAAAAGATCGCCAAGCCGATTCTGATCGGCCGTCCGGCCGTCATCGAGACGCGGCTGAAGCGCTATGGCCTGAAGATCAGGCCTCAGCACGATTTCGAGATCATCAACCCGGAAGACGATCCGCGTTACCGCGACTATGTCGAGCTTCTGATTCGGCTCGGCGGGCGGCGCGGCGTCACGACCGAGGCTGCGCGCACCATGGTGCGCACCAACAACACGGTCATCGCGGCGCTCGCCATGATGCGCGGCGAAGCCGACGCCATGATCTGCGGTCTGGAAGGCCGCTTCGAACGCCATCTGCGCAACGTCCAGCTCATCATCGGCCGGCGGCCGGAAGTCACGGACGCATCGGCGCTGTCGATGTTGATTTCGCAGCGCGGCGTTACATTCTTTACCGACACCTATGTTACGTTGGATCCTTGCGCCGAGGAGGTCGCCGAGATGACGATGCTGGCGGCGACGGAGATCCGCCGGTTCGGCATCGAACCCAAGGCGGCACTGCTTTCGCACTCCAATTTCGGCTCGCGCGATTCGGCAAGTGCGCTCAAGATGCGGCAGGCGGCCGAAATCCTGCATCGCATCGCGCCCGATCTCGTCGCTGATGGCGAAATGCACGGCGATTCGGCTCTGTCCGAGACGCTGCGCAACCGCGTCTTCCCGCATTCTCGCTTGACCGGCGAAGCCAATCTCCTGGTCTTCCCCAACCTAGATGCGGCAAACATCGCGCTCAATACCATCAAGGCGATGACCGATTCGCTGCATGTCGGGCCGATTCTGCTTGGCACGGCGCGTCCGGCGCACATCCTGACGCCGTCGGTCACATCGCGCGGTGTCGTCAACATGACGGCGCTGGCGGTCGTCGAGGCGAGCCAGACGGCGGGCGAGACAACGACGGATTAATCGCGGCGCGCTATGCGTCCTTGCATGATCCGTTCGAGCAAATTGCGATTCGCGGTGCCGGTCCTCCTTGCCTTGGTCCTGGCCGGAGGCGATGCGCTCGCCTGCGAAGCCGTTTCGGCTTCGTTTCACGATACGGGGTGCAGAGCCTCGCCTGCGCGGATGCGCGCCATGATCTCGAATGGCAGCTTGATCGTGATCGGCGCGTCCCTGGCCGACTACGCGCAGCCAGCGCCACCGGCTGCGCCGGTCGTGGAACCCGAATTGCGCGATCTCGACGATCTGCCGCCCGTCAGGGTCGTCGGGCCAAGCTTTCTTCCCGCCCCAGAAGCGGCAATAGATTTGCGAGCTCCGGTCCGGACTCCCGGCCTGTAAGCGCCAATCTCAGCGGCAGAAAAAGGGCCCTGCCCTTGCGGCCCGTCACCTGCTTTACGCGGTCGGTCCAGATCTTCCACGTCATCTGATCCCAGGGCGCGACCGGCAGTTCGGCGAAGGCCTGCTCTAGGAACGCGCGATCCTCATCGGATGCCGCATAGGCCGGTCGGCCCTTCGGCGACAAGATTGCCCACCAGTCTGCCGCCTGTTCGAACCGGTCGAGATTCCCCCGCACCGCCAGCCAGAACGGTTCGGCCTTTTCGCCATCGACGCCGAGTTCGGCCAGCCGTGCCTTTGCAATCGCGAAGGGCATCGCATGGAGCACGTCACGATTAAGACCGTCGAGATCGGCCGGATCGAATTTCGCCGCCGATTTCGATGTCGCAGTCGGGTCGAACCGGTCTGCAAGTTCGTCAAGCGAGTGGACCGCAGCCACGTTCTCCGAAGTGCCGATCAGCACCGCCAGCGACACGACCGCCAGCGGCTCGATGCCGGACTCGCGCAGGCCCTTGATCGACAGGGAGCCAGTGCGCTTCGAAAGCCCTTCGCCCGTGCTGGTCGTCAGAAGGTTGTGGTGTCCGAAGCCCGGCGGCAAAGCGCCAAGCGCCTTGAAGAGCGCAATCTGCGCGCCTGTATTCGTCACATGGTCGTCGCCGCGAATGACATGGGTGATGCCCATCTCGATGTCGTCAGCGACGGAAGGCAGTGTGTAGAGATAGCTGCCGTCCTCGCGGACCAGCACCGGATCGGACATCGAGGCAAGATCGACTGTCTGTGGACCGCGCACCACGTCGTCCCAGTGGACTTCCGTGCGTTGAGGCGCAAACGGGTCGCTCTCGAAGTTCGGCAGGAGGAAGCGCCAGTGTGGCTTGCGGCCTTCCGCCTCGAACGCCGCCTTCTCGTCAGCCGTGACCTTGAGCGCCTCGCGGCCGTAGACCGGCGGCAGCCGTCGCGTCAGGCGCAGCTTGCGCTTGCGCTCCAGCTCCTCCGCCGTCTCGTAGCAGGGATAAAGCAGGCCCTTCGCCTTCAGCGTCTCCACCGCCGCGTCGTAAGTCGCAAATCGCGCAGATTGATGCACGGTCACGTCGGGCTTGATGCCGAGCCAGAACAGGTCCTTTTGAATCTGGTCGGCATATTCCTGCTTGGAGCGCGCGACGTCCGTGTCATCGAAGCGCAGGATGAAGCGGCCATCGGCCTTGCGGGCGAACAGCCAATTGAACAGCGCCGTGCGCGCATTGCCGATGTGGATGTGGCCGGTCGGCGACGGCGCAAAGCGAACGGTGACGGTCATTTTTGGGCTCAGCTCCGGTCGCGGAAGCGATTGGTGATCGGATAGCGGCGGTCGCGTCCGAAATTCTTCTTCGTGATCTTCACGCCCGGCGCGGCCTGTCGGCGCTTGTATTCGGCGATGTAGAGCAGGTGCTCGACGCGGTGGACCAGTTCGCGGTCATGCCCGCGCGCGACGATCTCGTCGACGCCCATCTCGTTTTCGACGAGGCATTCGAGGATGTCGTCCAGTACCGGATAGGGCGGCAGCGAATCCTGGTCGGTCTGGTCGGGACGAAGCTCGGCGGAGGGTGCCTTGTCGATGATGCTCTGCGGAATCACCTCACCTGCCGGACCGAGCGCGCCGGGCGGGACCGTCGTGTTACGCCACGCCGACAGGCCATAGACCTGCATCTTGTAAAGATCCTTGATCGGATTGAAGCCGCCATTCATGTCGCCATAAAGCGTCGCGTAGCCGACCGACATTTCCGACTTGTTGCCGGTGGTCACGACCATCGCGCCGAACTTGTTCGACACTGCCATCAGGATCACGCCGCGCGCGCGGCTTTGCAAGTTTTCTTCGGTGATTCCCTCTTCCGTACCCTCGAAGACCTGAGCGAGCGCGTTTGAGAATCCTTCGACCGGCTCAGCGATGGGCACGATGTCGTAGCGGCAGCCAAGCGCACGGGCGCAGTCCTCGGCATCCTTCAGCGAATCCTTGGAGGTGTAGCGATACGGCATCATGATCGTGCGAACGCGCTCCTCGCCGAGCGCATCGACCGCAAGCGCGGCACAGATCGCGGAATCGATGCCGCCCGACAAGCCGAGCACCACGGTCTTGAAGCCATTCTTGTTGACGTAGTCCCGAAGCCCCAGCATGCAGGCGCGATAATCGGCCTCCTTCACGTCGGGCAGAATCGCGCGAGGGCCTTCTGTGCAGGCCCAGGAATCGTCCGCGCCGCGCCGCCAGGTGGTGACGGCCAGCGTCTCCTCGAATGGGCTCATCTGGAAGGCGAGCGACTTGTCGGCATTGATGGCGAATGACGCACCGTCAAAGATCAGTTCATCCTGCCCGCCGAGCTGGTTGGCGTATATCAGCGGCAGGCCGCTTTCGATTACTTCGCGGATGACGACCTGCTGGCGAATATCCGTCTTGCTGCGGTAATAGGGCGAGCCATTGGGCACGAGAAGCAGTTCGGCGCCGGCCTCTGCCAGCGTCTCGCAGACGCCGAGGTCGCCCCAAATGTCCTCGCAGATCGGGATGCCGAGCCGAATGCCGCGGAAATTGACCGGTCCCGGCATGTCCGGACCCGGCTGGAACACCCGTTTTTCGTCGAACTCGCCATAGTTCGGCAGATCGAGCTTATAGCGTTCGGCGACGATCCTGCCCCCGTCGGCCACGACGACCGAGTTGTGCAACCCGCTCTTGCGAGCCAACGGCGTGCCGATGACGATGCCCGGTCCGCCATCGGCCGTATCCGCTGCAAGGTCGCCGACCGCCTTCTCGCAGGCAGCGACGAAGGCGCGCTTCAAGACGAGATCTTCCGGCGGATAGCCCGCAATGAAGAGTTCGGTGAAGAGGATGAGGTCCGCACCCTGTCGTGCCGCATCCGCGCGAGCGTCACGGGCCTTGGCGAGGTTGCCGGCAATGTCGCCGACAGTCGGATTGAGCTGCGCGATGGCGATGCGGAGAATGTCGGGCGTCTTGGTCATTGCGTTCGTCTAGCGCGGGCGCGTTCGGCGGGCAATGGCGCAGCAGCGACGTTCACTCGCCCACATAGGCGCGCAATTCCTCGGCGGTGTGATTGGTTCCGATCGACATCGAGAGCACGCGCAAGATTTGGGCGCGCGGCAGCCCGGTCTCGTCGGACCATGCGCTCATCTACGCCTGGATCGCGGCCTGATCCTTCTTCGAGGTCGGCTTTTCGGCGATGCCAAGTCCGGCATCGCGCAGCGCCGCGACCATGTCGGCCGAGACGATGTAGGTGTCCCAGCCAAGCCAGCGCAGGAGATAGTGACCCGTATTGCCACCCAACCGGCTTCCGTTCTTGCCCAGAAATGCCGTCAGACCAAGCTGGTCGCCTGCCGGCCATTCGGCAAGAAACCGGCCGAAGCCTCCATGCTCCTCGGAAATGCGGGCGACGAAGGCCGCATTCTCGCGCACCGAAGCGATCTTTTGCGGGTTGCGGATGATGCTTTTGTCGAGCGAAAGATCGTGCCAGAAATCGTCCGGCTGGAAGAGGAGCGCGCGCGGCTCGAAGCCGAGGAAGGCGGCCTCGAAGCCCGGCCATTTCTGTTCGATCACCCGTCACACAAAGCCGGCCGCGAAAATGCGGTTTGCCATGGTCAAAAGGACGCGATCATCCGGCAGCCTGGCGAGCGCGTTAATGTCGGAGCGCGGCCCCAGGAGCGATTGCAGAACGTCGTTGCCGCCCTTGCGATCGGCTGCCCGCGCACGGATTTCCTCGAACGATTTCATGAATGATCCTCCGCCGCGCAGACTATCGAACCGCAAGCGCGGATCAATATCCACCGAGTTCGCGGTCGCCCTTGTCGAGAATCAGCGGAATGATCAGGTCTTCCTCGTCGTCGAGATGGCGGGCCAGCATGGCGACGAGCCGCGAATTCTGGTCCGCATATGCGTCGGCGGCGTAGTGCTGCGCGTCGGTGTCACCCGTCAGCGCCTGGAGGAAGGCATTGGCGGTCTGCGCGTTCATCTCCAGCGCATCGTGGATGAGATGATGATCGGCATCGAGAATGTCGAAGCCGCGTTTCAGCCGCGTCTCGACGCGCGCGAAGATCGGGAAGTAGTGATGATCCTCAATATTGTGATGCCCGTCGAGCTGACCAAGGAAGAAGTTGAGGCGCGGCCCGAAAAACTGTGCGAAACCACGCGCATCCGTTCGACCCTCGCGATAGTCGGCGATCGAGCCGGTTAGGATGCCTCCCAGTTCGCGGAACATGTCGTGCCGCTGCAGCCACATGGACGCCATCCCGTGGACGTTGCGATGCCCGGCCCAGCTATCGCGTGGATACTTCTCGACGAGGAATCGCAGATCCTCTGGCAGGCCGAGGCGGGTTTCGAGATACAGCTTGGGGTCGATATCATCCATCACAGGCTCCGTTCGACCCGCAAATAGGCACGCCGGCGTCCTCGCGCCAAGGGCGACGCAGCGTTCAGTCGACCGAGCCGTTCCAGTTGTGCAGGTGTTGGGCAGCGCGTCGTCGGACCAGAAAGGCAGCTCTCAGCTCGCTTCATCCGTAAACCTGCATCTATGGGTAAGCAGATTGCCAGCCGGCGCATTTTGTGGCCATCGCCGATTGCCGTACGTCAGCTGAAGTCCAGCAAAAGCTCGCAATCGCAAGTTACAGTGCCTATCTGGCGAAGACTCGCGAACCGGAAAGGATTGAACTTGCAGACCGGCAGACGCGCCCTCTTTCTCGTCAATCCAAAGGCGCGCCGCGGGCGCGAACCCGTGGAACCCATTTTGGCGCGCCTGAAAGCTGGCGGGCTTGACGTCACGGTCGAGCCTTTCGAGGCGCTGCCCGAGCTTGCGCGCGACATCGTTCGCCTGCGCGAAATGGCCGATCTCGTTATCGTCTGCGGCGGCGACGGTACCGTATCCTCGGCCGCCGTGGCGGTCATGGAATCGGGCCTGCCGATGGGCATCATGCCGATGGGCACAGCAAACGATCTTGCCCGCACCCTCAACATTCCGATGGACCTCGAGGAGGCTGCGGACGTAATTGCCGCCGGCCATACGCGAAAAGTCGATGTAGGCACCGTCAACGGCCATGCGTTCTTCAACGTCGCCTCGATCGGCCTTTCCACCGAACTTGCCCAGAGCCTCGACCCGCAGACCAAGAAGCGCTGGGGCCGTCTCGGCTATGCGATCGCGGCGAGCCGCGTCCTGACCAAGGTGCGCCCGTTCAAGGCAACGATCACCGAGAAGGGCGAAACGATCCGCGTTTCGACCTACCAGATCGCCGTCGGCAACGGCCGGCACTATGGCGGCGGCAACGTCGTCGAGGAAACGGCCGCGATCGATGACGGCCATCTCGACCTGTATAGCCTCGAACTCACCAATGTCTGGAAGCTTGCGCTGATGCTGCGCTCGTTCCGCTCAGGCCGTCATGGCGCCTGGAAAGAGGTGCGCACCGCGCGCTGCGTCGAGTTCGACATCGAAACGGACCGGCCACGCCCGGTCAACACGGATGGTGAGATCGTCACGCAGACGCCGGCGCATTTCAAGGTCCACCCGGCAGCGATCAGTATCTTCGCGCCATCAGCGGCCGGCGAGAGCGTCGGCTCAACCGGCAGGGCCGCCGCCTGACCTGACATGCTCGGGGCGCGCTCCCATGCCAATCAACCGTGCTGGAATGCGCCGCAGCAGCGGAAACCGGCGGATGAGGCGGAGCGGCACAGGAAGGCGGGTCTTGTTGCCGCGCCTCTGACGCAGCGTCGGCGCCAGTATCCTCTCCTGCGCGAAGACCTGCGCTGCCTGCGTCAACCTCGTCGGCAGGCTGCGCCGGCGCTGGACGGCTGCGAGGTCGCCGTCGCCAAGCCTGCCCTCATTCAGCGGATCGCCGAGAATGTTGGCGGCCGCGACTGCATCCTGGATCGCGAGGTTGATGCCGACGCCGCCCACCGGCGTCATGGCGTGTGCCGCATCGCCGATGCACAGCAAACCCGGCATCCACCATTGCCGCAGCCGATCCACGGCGACCGAAAGTACGCGGACAGAGGAGAAATCCGGCAGGTCGGCTTCCAATCGTGCGAGGTCCCAACGGCCGAGGCTCGCGATCTCGCGGCGAAAGGCGTCGATGCCCTTCGCCTCGATCGTCTCTGCCTTGCCCTTGGCGATGACATAGCCGCACTGCCAATAGTCGCCGCGATAAAGGCGCACGAAGATGCGGCCGGCGTCGAAGCGACCGCCCGTCGCGTTGGTATCGGTAGGCAGGCGCGCGACGCGAAACCACATGACGTCTATCGGCGCGCCGCGCGGTTCGACCTTGAGCCCTGCCGCTTCGCGCAGCCGCGACCGGCGCCCGTCGGCGGCAACGACGAGATCTGCCTCGATGGCAATCGGCTGACCGCCTTTAAGCGCCTCGAGACCGCGCACCCGGCCATCGCGGAGCACGATTTCGCGCGCATCGCATCCCATAAGACAGCGAAAGTTCGGATAAGCTTCGGCCTTTCGGCGCAGGAAGTCGAGGAAATCCCACTGCGGCATCAAGACGACGGCCGGGCACTTGACGGGCAAGTGCCGGAAATCGGCGACAGTCACCAGTTCGTCGCCGATTTCGGCCGAAATATCTTCCACTTTCTGATGAGGCAGGGTGAGCAACTCACTGAGATATCCCAGTTCGTGCATCACCTGCAGCGTCGAGGGGTGGAGCGTGTCGCCGCGAAAGTCACGCAGGAAGTCGTCATGCTTCTCCATGACGACCACGTCGATCCCGGCCCGTGCGAGAAGCAGGCCAAGCATCATTCCGGCCGGCCCGCCGCCGGCGATGCAGCACGTCGTGCGGATCGCCGGCTCGGTCATGGCCTTGTCTCAGGCGTTGACGGCTTGGCGCGGTGCCTGGCCGTGCGTCTTCTTGGCGAGAAGTTCGCTCACCAGGAAGGCCAGTTCAAGCGCCTGGTCGGCATTGAGGCGCGGGTCGCAATGGGTGTGGTAGCGATCCTGCAGATCCTCGTCGCGCACGGCACGCGCACCGCCGGTGCATTCCGTGACGTTCTTGCCCGTCATCTCGATATGAATGCCGCCGGCATGAGTGCCCTCGGCCGCATGAACGTCGAAGAAGGACTGCACTTCCTTCAAGATGCGATCGAACGGCCGCGTCTTGTAGCCGGCAGCCGTGATCGTGTTGCCGTGCATCGGATCGCACGACCAGACAACCTTGCGACCTTCCTTCTCGACGGCGCGGATGAGCTTGGGCAGGTGATCGCCAACCGCTTCTGACCCGAAACGCGAAATGAGCGTCAGGCGCCCGGCCTCGTTCTCCGGGTTCAGGAGGTCGATCAGCCGGATCAATCCCTCGGGCGTCATGGACGGACCGCATTTCAGGCCGAGCGGGTTCTTGATCCCGCGGCAATATTCGACATGAGCATGGTCCGGCTGGCGCGTTCGGTCGCCGATCCAGATCATGTGGCCGGACGTCGCGTACCAGTCACCCGAGGTCGAATCGACACGCGTCATCGCTTCTTCGTAGCCCAGGAGAAGGGCTTCGTGGCTGGTGTAGAAGTCGGTCTCGCGCAGCGCCGCGTGGGATTCGGACGTGATGCCGACCGCATTCATGAAATCGACCGTCTCGGTGATCCTGTTCGCCAGCGCCTTGTAGCGCTCCGACTGCGGGCTGTCAGATACGAAGCCGAGCATCCATTTGTGAACGTTCTCGAGACTGGCGTAGCCGCCCTGTGCGAAGGCGCGCAGGAGGTTCAGCGTCGCAGCCGACTGGCGGTAGGCCATGCGCTGGCGTGCCGGGTTCGGCGTGCGCGCCTCCTCGCTGAACTCGATGCCGTTGATGATGTCGCCGCGGTACGAAGGCAGGGCAACGCCATCCTTCGTCTCGATATCGGACGAGCGCGGCTTGGCGAACTGGCCGGCAATGCGACCGACCTTCACCACCGGCTGCGCGCCGCCGAAGGTCAGCACCACGGCCATCTGCAGGAACACGCGGAAGAAGTCGCGTATATTGTCGGCGCCGTGCTCGGCGAAGCTTTCGGCGCAGTCACCGCCCTGAAGCATGAAGGCTTCGCCGGCGGAAACGGCGGCAAGCTGCTTCTTCAATTTGCGCGCCTCGCCTGCAAAAACGAGCGGCGGATAGCTGGCAAGCTGCTTTTCGGTCTCGGCAAGGGCAGCAAGATCCGGATATGCAGGAACCTGCTGGATCGGCTTGTCACGCCAGGAATTCGGAGACCATTTCGTCATCATCGCACCCGTTCAAAATCGCCTGGGGGCCGGGTATGCGCCCTGCCCGTGGCGGCGTCCTTACACTACGAAAGCCGGTGATTCTACACCTGCTTGGCCGAAGGCGCGACCAGATAGGGCGCGAGCAGGCGATCGAAAGCCGCGGCACGCGCGTCGTCATGCGCAAGCGCCCGCGGATAGAGCGGCTGATCGCGATCCGCATGAAGTCCGATCTCGCAACCATCCGTCTCGTCAAGGAAGCGCATAAGACCGTCATCGCCATGCTCGGCTTGAAAGCCATGCATGACTGCATCGAGATAGGACTGCAAAATCATGGGCGGCGCGGGGTGTGCCGGTACCTGCGTCTCGGCGACGTAGAGATAGATCGGAATCCCGTCGAATCTCGCTGCGCAATCGATCGATGCCCGGTTGATCTCAACGCGGTCGTAGCGGGCTTCGCGCGCATCGACATCGGCAAGGTTTTCGGCACGGTCGATGACAAGGAGACCGTCGCAGCCGGCTTTGTCCTGCGGCCGCACGGTCAGGAGCGCGGCCGGAAAGCCCGGCATGTCGGGACGCGGGCGCCAATGGCGACGCCAGCCCTTCAGTCGCGCCGGATAGGCGGCGACGATTTCGGTGCGGTGCGTCAGCCGGCAGACCAGCGAGCCGTATCCGAAATAGGCGACCAGCCCTTCCACCGGCGCGGCGTGCCGATCCACAGGACTTCCCGACACTTACGCCACCTGCTGGCCGTTCTTCACGCGATAGCTGGGCTGGTACATGGTGACGAGTTCCTCCGCCGCAGTGGGGTGGACGGCCATCGTCGCGTCGAAGTCTTCCTTTGTCAGCTTCGCCTTTACCGCGATGCCAAGGAGCTGGGCCATCTCCCCCGCGTCAACGCCCAGTACATGGGCGCCGACGACGCGGCGGCTCGCGGCATCCACAACGAGCTTCATCACCATCTTTTCCAGACGGCCGGACAGCGTGTGGCGCATCGGCCGGAAGGTCGCCTTGTAGATTTCGAGCTCGTCGTACTGTTCTGCCGCATCCTCTTCCGAAAGACCGACCGTCCCGAGTTCGGGCTGCGAGAAGACGGCGGTCGCCACCGCATCGTGGTCCGGCGTTGTCGGCTTGCCGCGATAGACCGTGTCTACGAAACACATCGCCTCGTGGATTGCCACTGGAGTCAGTTGCACGCGGTCGGTGACGTCGCCGACGGCGTAGACGTTCTCAATATTCGTACGCGAGTACTCGTCGACGAAAATCTCGCCCTTCGGCCCGGTCTTCACACCTGCCTTGTCGAGCCCGAGTCCGGCCGTGTTGGGCTGGCGACCGATTGCAAGCATGACTTGGTCGACGATGAGCGTACGGTCGGCATTGGTGTGGGCTTCCAGCCTGCCATCTGCGCGCCTGTCGATTTTCGTGAAGATCTCCTTGCACAAAATCGTAATGCCCTTGGCTTCCATCTCGACATGAAGTGCGGTACGCAAATCCTTGTCAAAGCGGCCTAATATCTCCTTTCCACGATAGATCAGCGTCGTCTCGACGCCGAGCCCGTGGAAAATATTGGCAAATTCGACGCCGATATAACCGCCGCCCACGATGGCGATCGACTTCGGCAGTTCGGTGAGGTGAAACGCCTCGTCCGAGGTAATGCAGTGCTCATGGCCAGGCAGCGCAGGGTGCAGGCTCGGATGGCCTCCGGTTGCGATCAGGATCGTTTGGGCGGTCACCGTGCGCCCGTCTTTCTCAAGACGGATCGTGTGCGAATCCTCCAGCACCGCGCGGCTTTCGATGATCGTCGCGCCGGCATTCTCGAGACCTTTGCGGTAAAGGCCTTCCAGCCGCGCGATCTCCCTGTCCTTGTTGGCGATCAGCGTCTTCCAGTCGAACGACCGCTCGCCGACCGTCCAGCCATAGCCGGCGGCAACCTCGAAATGCTCGGGAAACTGCGAAGCGTACACGAAGAGCTTTTTCGGCACGCAGCCGCGAATGACGCAGGTGCCGCCGAAACGGTATTCCTCGGCAACAGCGACGCGCTTTCCCAGCGAGGCCGCGACACGGCCCGCCCGCACGCCCCCGGAGCCGCCGCCGATCACGAAGAGGTCATAGTCGTACTGGGTCATGCGGCGGCCTTTCTTGCTATTGCGGCGCAAGACTTAAGGCTGCGACACCCAAAAGAAAAGCCCGGCGCTGGGCCGGGCTCCTCGTCATGACATTCCGCTCAGTTCGACTGCGCGGGCGCCGGAGCGGCGTCATCGGCAGGCTCGGCGACCTGGCCTTCCAATTCGGCGGCAACGTCGCGCGCGAGATCGCGGGCAATGCCCGACTGCCAGATATTGGCCGCCTGGAAAACCTGGTTGGTCACTTCCGGATGTGTCTCGATGAATTTCTGGCCAGTTGGCGAGGCGTAAAATGCCGAGATTTCCTTCAGCTCCTCCTCGGAGAAGAACTGCGCATAGGCAGCGGCTGCCTCGCGCTCAAGATCGCCGCGGCGGGCAGCGAGCGCGATCGCCTTTTCGTCGACGGTCTCGGAAATCAGGCTCACCTGGTCGGGGTTCTTCTGCGTGAGTTCGTTCTTCAGGGCCATCGCGGCCTGCGGCAGGATGTTGTCGAACTCGTCGGTCATCCCGACGGCGTCCACGGCCGCGCGCGCGGCGGCGAGATGGCTTTCAGAAGGCTCCTGCGAGGCGGCAGGGCCCATGGCCGATCCGAGAGCGATGGCTGCACCGACGGCAAGCGCAATGCCCGCATACCTGAAATTCATGTCCAGTCTCCTCTTTGCCGGCGCGCACGCGCCGCTTGTTCGTTCTGACGACGCCTATACGCCGTCGATCGTCTTCACGCCATCTGGTTCGGCGACCACGGCAAGATCCGCCAAGCCCAGGAAAAGTCCGTGTTCCACGACGCCCGGGATCGCGTGAAGCGCATCCGAAAGTGCCAGTGGATCGGGAATACGGCCAAAAGATGCGTCGAGAATGACATGGCCCCCGTCGGTGAGGAAACGCTCGCCATTCTTCTCGCGAAGACTGATCTTTCCCGACAGTCCGAGCCTTCCAGCGGCCTCCTCGATCGCGATGCGCGTGGCGCCCAGGCCAAATGCATTCACCTCGATCGGCAACGGGAACTTGCCCAACGTGTCGACGACCTTCGAGGCATCTGCAATCACGATCATGCGCTGCGACGCAAAGGCGACGATCTTCTCGCGCAGCAGCGCGCCGCCGCCGCCCTTGACGAGCGAAAGGGCGGGTCCGATCTCGTCGGCGCCGTCGATGGTGAGGTCCAGCGCCGGTTCCTCGTCGAGCGTCGCCAGCGGCACGCCGAGATCGCGGCAAAGCTCGGCCGTGCGCTCGGAGGTTGGAACGCCGACGATCTTGAGCCCGTCGGAAACACGCACGGCGAGGAGCCGCACAAACTCCTCGGCGGTCGAGCCCGTTCCGATGCCGAGCTTCATCCCGTCTTCCACGTGGGAAAGGGCGACCCGTGCCGCCTCGATCTTCAGCGCTCGCGCATCCATGTCCCGCTCCTTCGTTGGCAGACGCCGTTTATCATCTTCCCCCGCGCTGGCAAACCTTCCCGGTCGCCTTGCGCGCGCCGCTGGGCCAAGTTAGACCCGCCGCAACGGAAACCGACGGACGATCCCTATGCCTGCTCCGATCATTGTCTTCGACCTCGACGGCACCCTCGTCGACACCGCGCCCGATCTGATGGCGAGTCTCAATCATTGCCTGGCGCTGGATGGCATGACCGTGGCCGGGCCCGCGGAGTTTCGGCGCTTCGTCGGTATGGGCGGCAAGGTCATGATCGAGCGCGCCTACGCGGCGCAGCAGCGGGTTCTTTCAAATGAGCGCCTGAAAGAGCTGCTCGACACGTTTATCGAGCATTATGGCTCGAACATGCCCGGCGAATCGCAGCCTTATGAAGGCGTTATCGCAGCGCTCGACCGGTTCGACGACGCGGGCTACCTGACCGCGATCTGCACCAACAAGTTCGAGATGCATTCGACGCGCCTGATGCAGGGCCTCGGCCTCACCGAACGGTTTCGCGCAATCTGCGGCCAGGACACGTTCGCCTTCCGCAAGCCGGACCCGCGCCACCTGATCGAGACGATTGCACGCGCCGGCGGCGATCCCGAGTGCGCAATCATGGTCGGCGACTCTGAAACCGACATCAAGACGGCCAAGGCAGCGGGCATTCCCGTCGTCGCCGTCGACTTCGGCTACACCGACAAGCACGTGCGCGAATTCGAGCCGTCGCACATAGTTTCGCATTTCGACGAGTTGACAGTCGATCTTGCCGACCGACTGATCGCAGCGGCAACCTCGCCGCGCGCCAAGACCGCTTGACGGACGCCGCCGGATGCTCCTATACGCGGGCCACGTTCGGTCCGCCGGACGACCTTGAGCGCCGGACGCTCATGGGCGCGTAGCTCAGCGGGAGAGCATTCGCTTCACACGCGAAGGGTCACAGGTTCAATCCCTGTCGCGCCCACCATTTACCGAACTGTCGGCATTGTCGCTTCTCATTTTTCGTTCTGTAGCGCGGAACGACACCCGATCAGCACGCCAGGATGATTGCTCGATCGAGCGCCGTCAGATCGACGGCGCCCTCGCCGCTTCGATGCGCTCCATGGCCTCGCGCGTTTTCAGATCCCGCTCGTAGACGTCAGGGTAGTAACCCATCTTGCCGCCAGCCTCCGGCCATGCGGTGAAATAGGCGACGTAGACCGGGATCTTGTCCTCCAGATTGTCCCGGCCGTGCTGGCCGGCAAGGCGCGAATCGACCTTCGCCCGATCCCAGCCAAGCACCGCCGCCGCCATGGCGCGCGGGTCTTCGAGACGCACGCAGCCGTTGGAGAGGGCGCGGTTGTCGCGGGTGAACAGATGGCGGTCGGGCGTATCGTGCATGTAGATCGCATGCTTGTTCGGGAACATGATCTTCAACTCGCCGAGCGCATTGCCAGGCCCCGGACGCTGTCGGACGTTGAAGGGGATGTTCGCCCCGTAGCGGGGCCAGTCGATAGCCGAGGACGAAATCTGGCGGCCCTGTTGGTCTGTCACCTCGAATCCGGACCGGTCGAGATAGGACGGATCCGAATAGAGCTTCGGCAGATATTTGTTGACGATGATCGACCGCGGCACGCCCCAGTAGGGGTGGAACTCGACATACGAAATCTCGTCCTGGAAAAAATACGTCTGCGTCGCCTTGGTGCCGACCACGGTACGCATCGAGAGCCTCTCGTGGCCGTCCTCGACATAGCTCGCCGTCGCAGATGGCGCGTTCAGGAACACGTAGCGGTCGCCAAAGTCCGAAGGCAGCCAGCGAAGCTGCTCCATCGCAAGCTTCACCTTCTCGATTCGCGCCGCCTTCGACTCGCCCGCAAATGAGGTAACGGTGCGCGGTCCGATGATGCCGTCGACCTGCAGCCCGCGCTTTTGCTGCGCCGCCTTGATGACCGCGACGAGATCATCCGAATAGACCTCGCTGGCACGGTTGAGTTCGATAGCCGTCGCATGCTGGGCGAGGAAGCTCTGATCCGCCTCCTTCTCGATGACGGCGAGGATTTTCGGCAGTTCTGAATTCGTCTGGCCGGGCCGGATGAACGTACCGGGCGCGATGACGATGCTCTTCTCCTCGCTGGCGCGCAGCTCCTCGAGTTCAACCTGCATGGCCTTGTAGAACTCGTTTTGCGGATGAAGCGCGCGCAACGCGTCGCGCGCGTCGCCGCCATCGGCAAGATTCGCCAATAGTCCGGAATAGTCGACCGTCTTCAGTTCGAAATCATGATAGCCGGAGATGCGGTTCGGATCGACGCGGCCGGCGTGGATATCGCGCGCATAGCGCAGCATGCGCGCCGACAGCGCCATTTCGAATCGCGCCAGCGCCGCTTCATCGTTCGCTCGCGGCATGGACACGGCGTAGTCGCCGGGGTTGAGGCCGTAGTCGTCGGCGCTCGCCAGTTCGCGCAACACGTCGCGCGCCGCCGAGTTGACGCGCCCGCCGTCGGACCAGATCACCTGCGGGTGCTTGGAGTAATGCGCCACCACCGCATCGCCGATCGCCTGCTCGGCATAAAATTCGTAGGTCGCGAGGTCGTCGAGCGAACTGGCAATCGTCGCCGCCGTCGCCTTTGCCGGCTCGGGCGAAGGCACGGCATGCTTGCGAACGTCGATCTCGAGCTTCGGACTGGCGCCGGTGATTGACGGCACTTGCCGATCGTCAGGCTCGGCCATGCGTCGGCGCGACTCGCCGCGGATCTCATTGCCCTCAAGCGCTTTCTCCACCGCCTCTTCCAGGCTGCCGCCGGCAACGGTAACCGGCTGTGAAGGTCCGCGCGTAACCTGGGTCGTCGCGCCTACCGTGCCGTGGTCGATGCCGGAACCGACCAGTGCGGGATCGATCGTAATGGCGGCGAAGTTCACCTTGGCCAGCGCATCGGTCTTGTAGGTAAAGTATTGCGGACCGCTGACGCGCGGAGCCTGCGGCGGCGCGGCACGCTGGGCCTGCCGCTGGACCGGTGCCTGCTGCTGCTGCTGCTGGGGAAATTGCGGCTCGACATAGCGGCGCGGCGGCTGATTGAACAGGCGCTCGAAAAACCCCTGCGCGGAAGCATTTTCGACACCGGTCAGGAGCGACGCCGCGAGCGCGGTTGAGGTCAGGGCCAGAGCCCGAAGGCGCATACGCTTGATCATATCGTCCAATCCAGTGAGAGTTCCAACCGGGCGCGAAGCGTGCCTGCGAACATTAGGGCCGACACTGGACCCGATATGGTTTCCAAATCGCAAACTCGCGCCCGCCGCAATCACGATGCTACGGATGACGAGGCCTGGTGTTCAAGGCAGTCCGCGTCTTGCATGGCCGGTTTTGTGGCGACCATTGCAGGAATACAACGCCCTTCATTCGGTCCAAAGGCAGGCTTCAATCCGGACCCGTTTAGCTTTAAGAGCCTGCCAACCTGTTTCTTTCCGGAGACCTTTCGACGATGGCCGACTATGCAAGCGCCGAGCTTTTTCCCCTCGCAGCCGACGAAACGCCCTATCGCAAGCTGACCTCGGAGCATGTGAGTGTCGATACCTTCCGCGGCCAGGAAATCCTGACGGTCGACGTCGAAGGTCTGCGCCTCTTGTCGGAAACTGCCTTCGCGGACATCAACCATCTGCTGCGACCCGGCCATCTGAAGCAGCTTGCCGCGATTCTCGAAGACCCGGAAGCGACCGACAACGACCGCTTCGTCGCCTATGACCTCCTGAAAAATGCAAATATCGCCGCTGGCGGTGTCCTGCCGATGTGCCAGGACACAGGTACGGCGATCATTATGGGCAAGAAGGGCCGCCGCGTCTGGACTGAAGGCGGCGATGCCGATGCGCTCGGCCAGGGCGTGCTCGACGCCTATGAGAAGAAGAACCTGCGCTATTCGCAGCTGGCACCGCTGTCGATGTTCGAGGAAAAGAACACCAAGAACAATCTTCCTGCACAGATCGACATCTACGAGGAAGGCGCGGACGCCTACAAGTTCCTGTTCGTCGCCAAGGGAGGCGGATCGGCCAACAAGACGTTCCTCTACCAGGGGACGCCCTCACTGATGACGTGCGACCGGCTGCTCGACTTCCTGAAGGAAAAGATCCTGACGCTCGGCACCGCCGCCTGCCCGCCCTATCATCTCGCGATCGTCATAGGCGGCACTTCGGCGGAAATGAATCTCAAGACCGTGAAGCTCGCCTCCACGCGCTATCTCGACGGACTGCCGACATCGGGCAGCGAGACCGGCCACGCCTTCCGCGATCTCGAGATGGAAGCCGAAGTTCACAAGATGACGCAATCCATGGGCGTCGGCGCACAGTTCGGCGGCAAATACTTCTGCCACGACGTTCGGGTCATCCGCTTGCCCCGCCACGGCGCCTCGCTGCCGATCGGGCTTGGCGTCTCCTGCTCGGCGGACCGCCAGGCCAAGGGAAAGATCACGAAGGACGGCATCTTTCTCGAGGAGCTGGAGACAAACCCGGCCCGCTACATGCCCGACATCGACGAAGAAAAGCTGACCTCGCATGTGGTGAAGGTCGATCTCAACCAGCCGATGAGCGAGATCCTGAAAATCCTCTCGGCCCAGCCCGTCAAGACCCGCGTGTCATTGACCGGCCCCATCATCGTCGCGCGCGACCTTGCGCACGCCAAGATCCGCGAGCGCCTCGAAGCCGGCGAGCCGATGCCCGACTATTTCAAGAACCACCCGATCTACTATGCCGGCCCGGCCAAGACGCCGGTCGGCTATGCGTCGGGCTCGTTCGGCCCGACGACTGCGGGTCGCATGGACTCCTATGTCGACCAGTTCCAGTCCTTCGGCGGATCGATGGTGATGCTTGCCAAGGGCAACCGCTCGCGCCAAGTGCGTGAGGCGTGTGGGCGCCATGGCGGCTTTTATCTCGGCTCGATCGGCGGCCCCGCCGCGCGGCTGGCACAGGACTGCATCAAGCGAGTGGAAGTCGTCGAGTACCCCGAGCTCGGCATGGAGGCGATCTGGCGCATCGAGGTCGAGGATTTCCCCGCCTTCATCGTCATCGACGACAAGGGCAACGATTTCTTCAAGGAACTGAACCTTGGCTGACCGGGAGCGCGCGAGCGTCTTGCGCTGACGCTTTTGCGCGGCCATCATCGGCAGGTTAGGAGGCCTGCGATGAAAAAGGGTTACAAGGCATTGCTTGAAGAAGCCAATGCCGAAGTCGAGGCGATATCGCCCAGCGAAGCACACGAACTCGCTGCGCGCGACGACGTTGTTCTGGTCGACATCCGGGATCCGCGTGAACTGGACCGCGAGGGACGCATTCCGCACACCCTGCACGCGCCGCGCGGCATGCTGGAATTCTGGATCGACCCCGAAAGCCCCTACCACAAGCCGGTCTTCGCCAGCGGCAAGACGTTCGTGTTCTTTTGCGCGGGCGGGCTGCGCTCGGCGCTCGCCACCAAGACCGCACAGGACATGGGGCTCTCTCCCGTCAAGCACATCGAAGGCGGGTTCGGCGCCTGGAAGGAAGCCGGACTGCCCTACGATCCGCCAGCCGAGCGCAAGCCTTGACCGCAACGAAATCCATCGACGCGCCCCGCCTGCCCTGGGACAATCCCCGGTTCCGCAACTGGATCGCGGTCGTGCGGGCTGAGCGCGCGGTCGTGCGCGAACTGGCCAAGGCGATCGCGCCGCTGAAAATCGGCCAACTCGACGTTCTGATGAACCTCTACCGCCACCCTGGCCTGTCGCAGCACGATCTTGCGCGCCGGCTTCTGGTGGGTCGTTCGAACATCACCATGCTGCTGCCGCAGCTCGAGAAACAGGGGCTGCTGCGGCGCGATCCGGACGACAACGACCGCCGCATCATGCGCCTCTACCTTACTGACGACGGCGACAAGCGGCTGATGACGGCCATGGAAATCTATGCGGCCCTGCTCGACCGCGTCATGGCGCAATCGACGCCCGACCAGTGCGAGCGGCTCGGCGACCAGATGCGCCGCATCAGCGACGCCCTGAAGGAAGACTAGTCCCGCGACAGGCCCTTGGCCTCCAGTTCATCGAGATAGGCCTGCCAGCGCGTCTCCTTCTCGTGGCCAAGCGCGTGCAGGTAATCCCAGGTGAAGATGCCGGTATCGTGCCCGTCGTCGAAGATGATGCGGACGGCGTAGTTGCCGACAGGCTCCATCTTCGAAATCGCGACATTGCGCTTGCCTGGCACGGTCACGCGCTGTTCGGGCGAATGACCCTGCACTTCTGCCGAAGGCGAAACGACGCGCAGGAACTCCGCATCGAGCGGGATCGGCGCGTGATTGTCGAACAGGACCGTGAGCAAACGCCGATCCTTGGCAACGCGCAATTCCGATGGTGGCCGCATGTGATGTCCTTTTCCGCCGTTCACATCCGAATGCCTCAATTCATCGTCAAGCGCCAGACTTTCGGCTCAGTGGGCTTGCGCGCGGACGAAAAGATCACGAAATTGACGGGATGAGCATGGAAGATTGCCGCATGACATTTGGTGACCCCAGCATGATCGACCCGTTCGGACGCGCAATCTCTTATCTGCGCGTTTCCGTGACTGATCGCTGCGACTTCCGCTGCACCTACTGCATGGCTGAGGACATGACCTTCCTGCCCAAGCGCGACCTTCTCAGCCTCGAGGAACTCGACCGCCTGTGCACCGTCTTCATCGAAAAGGGCGTGAAAAAGCTGCGGCTGACAGGCGGCGAGCCGCTGGTGCGCAAGAACATTCTGCATCTGATCCGCGACCTTTCGCGCCATATCGAGAGCGGCGCGCTCGAGGAACTGACGCTGACGACCAACGGCTCGCAGCTCCAGCGCTTCGCCGCCGAACTTGCCGAATGCGGCGTCAAGCGGATCAACGTCTCGCTCGACACGCTCGATCCTGCGAAGTTCAAACAGATCACTCGCTGGGGCGACATCTCCAAGGTCATGGCCGGCATCGACGCCGCGCAGGCGGCGGGTCTCAAGATCAAGATCAACGCCGTCGCTCTCAAGGGCTTCAACGACCATGAAATCCCCGGCATGCTGCGCTGGGCGCATGGTCGCGGCATGGACATGACGGTCATCGAGACGATGCCGATGGGCGAGATCGACGAGGATCGGACCGACCAGTATCTTCCACTGTCGCTTCTTCGCGCCCAGCTCGAGCGCCAATTTACCCTCACCGACATTCCGTTCAAGACCGGTGGTCCTGCGCGCTATGTCGAGGTGGCTGAGACGGGCGGAAGGCTCGGCTTCATCACGCCGATGACGCACAATTTCTGCGAAAGCTGCAACCGCGTCCGGCTGACATGTACGGGCACGCTTTACATGTGTCTCGGCCAGGATGACGCCGCTGATCTGAGAGCCGCGCTGCGCGCATCAGAGGGCAACGAGCTGCTGTCGAGCGCGATCGACGAAGCGATCGGCCGCAAGCCCAAGGGCCACGATTTCGTGATCGACCGCCGCACCAGTCGGCCATCCGTTTCCCGGCACATGAGCGTCACCGGCGGTTAAAGCGTTCTGTGGAGCAGAGTTTCGCCGCGCTGGTCCGTTGCGCCCGGCACGGCGGCATCCTATGGCATCGGTGAGCCAACCGACGAGCCATCTTCCGTGAATCTTTCGCCCAATCTCCGCGCTGCCCTGTTCATGGCCATTTCGATGGCCGGCTTCACCATCAACGACGCGATGACGAAGACGGTCATCGGCGAGATGAGCGCCGCGCAGGTGATGGTCGTCCGGGGCACTTTCGCCACGGTCCTGATCGGACTGCTCGCCTGGCACAGCGGTGTTTTTCGAGCGCTCGGCCTTATTCGGCGCCCGCTCGTGGCAATTCGGGCCATCGGTGAGGTCGGGAGCACACTGTGCTTCCTTGCCGCGCTTGCGCAAATGCCGCTTGCAAACGTTTCGGCCATCCTGCAGGCGCTGCCGCTTGCCGTCACCATGGGCGCGGCGCTCTTCATGAACGAGCCGGTTGGTTGGCGGCGCTGGACGGCGATTCTCGTCGGATTCGTTGGCGTCCTGATCATCGTGCGGCCTGGCTTCGAGGGCTTCAATTCCTACGCGCTGCTGGCGCTCTTGTGCGTCGCCTTCTGCGCGGTCCGCGACCTCATCACTCGACGCATTCCCGAACACATACCGACGCTTGCCGTCTCCTTCGCGACCGCGCTTTTCGTCACGATCGTAGGCGGGGTTCTCGTCATCCCCTATGGCGGCTGGACGCCGTTGACGGTCACGTCGACATCGTTCCTCTTTGCAGCCGCACTGCTGCTGATCGTCGGCTATCAGTTCATCATCATGGCCATGCGCGTCGGCGAAATATCCTTCGTCGCACCGTTCCGCTACACCGCGCTGATTTGGGCCCTGCTCATCGGCCTGTTTGCCTTCGGCGAAGTTCCGGACACGGCCATGCTGATTGGCGCGGCCATCGTCGTGGCGTCGGGGCTTTACACGCTCTACCGCGAGCGCCATGCCGGCAAGACGCAGCCGGTAATCGATACCACAACACCCGCCATGGCTCCCGATGGCGTCTGATGCGCTTGATGCCGGAACGGATGAGGCCTATTCAGGCGGCATGATTAACGCGTTCAGTTCATTGCAATGACGCTCCGCCTCGCCCAGCGCGCGGCGACGCCGCCGCACATCTTCACGCTCGTCATGGCTACGGCGTCGAGCGCCTTGGCGATGAACGTCTTCTTGCCATCGCTCCCGGCCATGGCACGGCATTTCGACGCCGAATATTCGGTCGTGCAGCTTGCCGTCGCCCTCTATCTCATCGCTACGGCCGTTCTGCAGTTTTTCATAGGCCCGGCCTCGGACAGGTTCGGCCGTCGACCGGTCCTGCTTCTGTGCTTTGTGGTCTTTCTCGCCGGAACCCTTGCCGCGATCTTCGCGCCGACGATCGAGGTTCTGCTCGCCTGCCGCATTCTGCAGGCGTTCTCGGCTGCGGGGATGGTTCTCTCGCGCGCGATCGTGCGCGACACGGTCGGGCCGGACCAGGCGGCGAGCAAGATCGGCTACGTCACGATGGGCATGACGCTTGTTCCCATGATCGGACCGATCATCGGCGGCTTCCTCGACGAGCTCTATGGCTGGCAGTCGACGTTTGTCCTGACACTCGCTTTCGGCCTGACCGCTTTCGCCATCATTTGGGTCGATCTCGGCGAGACGAACCTGCGCCCCTCCTCATCGCTCTTCGCGCAGGTTCGCGCCTATCCTGAACTGGTCCGGTCGGAACGCTTCTGGGGCTATACGCTCACTGCGGCCTGCACCTCGGGTACCTTTTTCGCCTTTCTCGGCGGTGGTCCCTATGTTGCGAGCGAAATCTTCGGCCTCTCTCCCTCCCAGTACGGGTTTTACTTCGGCTTCGTCTCGGTCGGATACATGCTCGGCAACTTCCTGTCGGGGCGCCTTTCGAGCCGCATTGGCATCAATCGAATGCTCCTGATGGGCAATCTGATCGCGGCGGGCGGAATGACGGTGCCGCTGATTCTCTACTTCGCAGGATACGTCACGCCCGCATCGCTGTTCGTGCCCGTCATGTTCGTCGGGCTCGGCAACGGCATGACGCTGCCAAACGCGATGGCCGGTATCGTTTCGGTGCGTCCGCATCTTGCCGGCTCAGCGTCCGGCCTCGGCGGTGCTATGCAGATCGGCGGCGGCGCAGGGCTTTCCGTTCTTGCCGGCGGCCTTCTGGGGCCTGAAACCGGCCCGGCTCCTCTGCTATGGGTCATGCTGGCGTCTTCCAGCCTGGGGATCGTAGCCGCGCTCTACGTTATGCACGTGGCCGCGCGAAAGGGCGAGTTGGCACAATGAGCGTCGCCGGCCTCGTTCTCGCCGGCGGGCGCTCGACGCGAATGGGCAGCGACAAGGCGATGATCATTCTCGGCGACCGGACGCTTCTTGCCCGCGCAGTCGCACGCCTTGAGCCGCAGGTTGACGAACTGTCCGTGAGTTCCAATCTGCTTCAGGTAGAGGCGGCCGGCGTGCCTGTCATCGCTGACGCGACGCCAAGCTTCGAAGGGCCGCTTGCCGGCATCCAGGCCGGTCTCCAATGGGCGCAGTCGCGCGGGCATTCCGCGCTCGCCAGCGTCGCCGTCGACAGCCCGTTCTTCCCCGAAACCCTCGTGCGCCAATTGAGAAAGGGCGACCCGGCCCGCATCCAGGTCGCCCGGTCGATCGGACGCGTTCATCCGGTTTTCGCCCTCTGGCCCGTCACGGCACTGGAACCGCTGTCCAACTTTCTTGTACGAGCCGAAACCCGCAAGGTCATGACGTTTCTCGATGAATTCGGCTTCGACGGCGTCGATTTCCCAACTGAAGCCTTTGATCCCTTCTTCAACGTCAATACGCCCGACGACCTTGCCGAGGCCGAGCGAATTTCAAGGTTGATCGGATCATGACACAGCGTGTCATCGGCATCACCGGCTGGAAGAATTCGGGCAAGACCACCCTCACGGAACGTCTCGTGGCCGAGTTCGTCGCGCGGGGCATGAAAGTCTCGACCGTCAAGCACGCGCATCACGCCTTCGACCTCGACCAGGTCGGCACCGATTCGTTTCGCCACCGCGCGGCCGGTGCCGGCGAGGTCGCGATCGTCTCGGGCAATCGCTGGGCGCTGATGCACGAACTGCGCGACGAGAGCGAGCCTTCGCTCGACGCGGTTCTCGCGCGTCTTTCACCCTGCGACCTCGTCATCGTCGAGGGTTACAAGCGCGAGGGACACTTGAAGATCGAAACGCGCCGGCGCGACGCCAAGGACACGCGCCCGCTCTCGGCGGACGATCCCAACATCGTCGCGGTCGCCAGCGACCACGCATTGCCGGCCGAAACCTTGCCCGTTTTCCCGATCGATGACATAGCGGCAGTGGCAGATTTTATCACGTCCCGGCTGGGACTTTGATCCACGACGGAGGAGAGGACGATGGCGAAGGTCGCATTTTTGGGGTTGGGCGTTATGGGATACCCGATGGCGGGCTATCTCAAGACCAAGGGCGGCCATGACGTCACCGTTTACAACCGCACCGCTGCCAAGGCCGAGAAATGGGCCGCGGAGTTCTCCGGCAAGTCGGCCGCGACGCCGGCGGACGCCGCCAGGGGCGCGGAGTTCGTCTTCTCATGCGTCGGCAATGACGATGATTTGCGCTCCGTGACGCTCGGCGACAATGGCGCATTCTCGTCAATGGGTTCCGGCTCGATCTTCATTGACAACACGACGGCCTCGGCAGAGGTCGCACGTGAACTGGCGGCGCTTGCCGGCGAAAAGGGCATCGGGTTCATCGATGCGCCCGTCTCGGGCGGACAGGCCGGCGCTGAAAACGGCGTCCTCACCGTCATGTGCGGGGGCGACCAAGAGACTTTCGACAAGGCGAAGCCCGTCATCGACGCCTATGCGCGCATGGTCGGGTTGATGGGTCCGGTCGGGGCGGGACAGCTCACCAAGATGATCAACCAGATCTGCATCGCCGGTCTCGTCCAGGGCCTGTCGGAAGGCATCGCCTTTGGCCAGCGTGCGGGCCTCGACATCGAGAAGGTGGTCGACGTCATCTCAAAGGGCGCCGCCGGCTCGTGGCAGATGGAGAACCGCTGGAAGACGATGCGCGATGGCAAGTTCGACTTCGGCTTTGCGGTCGACTGGATGCGCAAGGATCTCGGCATCTGTCTCGAGGAAGCCGACCGCAACGGGGCGCAACTGCCCGTCACGGCCCTCATCGACCAGTTCTACAAGGACGTCCAGGGCAAGGGCGGCAAGCGCTGGGATACATCCTCGCTGATCTCGCGACTGACGTAGTCAAGCCGCATTGCTGCCAGACCCGCTTTCCTTGTCCAACACCATATAGTCGAGCGGCAGTTCGGTCGTATACTTGATCTGCTCCATGGCGAATGACGAGGACACGTCGCGGATCTCGATCTTGGCGATCAGGCGCTTGTAGAAGGCGTCGTAGGCGGCGATGTCAGGTACGACGACGCGCAGGAGGTAGTCGATGTCGCCGCTCATGCGATAGAACTCGATGACCTCGGGAAATTCCTGGATGACTTCCGAGAAGCGGCGCAGCCATTCGTGGCTGTGCGAATTGGTGCGGATCGAGACGAAGACCGTCACACGCGCATTGATGCGCACCGGATCGAGCAGCGCCACGCGCTTGCGGATCACACCCTCTTCCTCGAGCTTCTGGATGCGACGCCAGCACGGCGTCGTCGACAGCCCCACCTTCTTGGCGACGTCGGCAACGGCGAGCGTGGAATCTTCCTGCAGGAGACGCAGAATCTTGCGGTCGAGGCGGTCCATATGAGGCTCCGATGAGAAATCTCATGCTAAAATGACGAAGTTTCGCGCGGTAGCCAAGCATGCAGTCCGGTCGTTAGCTTCTATCGAAGCAAAATTGTCCTAATCCGAGGGCGCTGTCGACAAACGAATTTCGCGGCGCAGGACCGGAAGCAATTCGCTTTCGAAGAACGGGTGGCGTTTCAGCCATCCGGTGTTGCGCCAGGAGGGGTGCGGCAGCGGCAGGATACGCGGGTGCGTGTTGCGCAGGAATATCGCCCGCCAGCTCTCGACGTTCGATGTCAGCGAGGTCCCAAATTCGCGGCCAAGATGCCAGCGCTGGGCGTGGAGCCCGATTGCCAGGACGAGCTCGATCTGCGGCGTGGTTGCCAGAAGCGGTGCCCGCCACGCCGGGGCGCATTCGCGACGGGGTGGCAAGTCGCCGCCCTTGTCGTCCTGCCCCGGAAAGCAGAATCCCATCGGGACGATCGCGAACAGCGCCGGATCGTAGAATTCCTCGCGCGTGACGCCCATCCAGTCGCGCAGGCGATCGCCCGAGCGATCGTTGAACGGCAGTCCGGTGGCGTGAACGCGCGTGCCGGGCGCCTGCCCCGCTATCAGTACGCGCGCTGTGGAGGACGCCACGACGACCGGCCGCGGCTCGTGCGGCAGCGGCGTCTTGAGCGGCTTGTCCCGGCATATTCGGCAAAGCCGGATGCGCCGGACAAATTCTTCCGCATTGCCCAGGATCAGGCCTTGGCGCTCGGCCGCGCGGAGACCTCAGCGAACCATCGGTTCACGTTCTGAAGCTCGGCGGGCACTTCGAGCCGGGCCGGCTTCATGAACTCGACGCCGACGAGGCCGGTGATGTCCGCGATCGTGTAGTCGTCGCCTGCGATGAAGCGGCTGTCAGCCAGATGACGGTCGAGCATGTGGAGATATTCGATCGCCTTCGGCTTGTTGGCCTCGCCCCATTCGGGGATCTGCGGCACCTCCCATTCCTTCATCGCAGGGTGGATATGCCGGAAGGCTTGGGCGACGGCGGAAAGGAAATGAAGCTCCATGCGACGCTGCCACATCTCGACCTGCGCGCGGCCGAGCGCGCCCATACCGAACAACGGCGGCTCGGGATGCAACTCCTCGAAATAGCGGCAAATGGCAACCGATTCGGCTAGGATAGTCCCGTCGTCCAGTTCAAGCACCGGCAGGCGCTGCAACGGGTTGCGGCTCGTCACTGCCTCGGATTTGTGTCCCATCGCGGCCATGTCGACCGGCTCGATCGGCACGTCGATTCCCTTCTCTGCGAGAAATATGCGTACCCGGCGCGGGTTCGGCGCGCGGCCGCCATCGTAAAGCTTCATGTCCGTCTCTCTCCCTCGTTCAGCTCCTGTCTAGAACGGAAATCGCCTGTCCCGCCAGACGCTTTTCGTCAGCGGCCGATCCAAAGCCGAAGCCGGTCGAGGACAGGATCGAAAAGCCCGCCATCCTCGGTCGCCATGCCACGCGTCGCGCGCCACTCGTCCGGACGCTCGAACGTGCCGGCCCAGATGCCGCGCCCGGCCCTGCGCGCGCGCAATTCGGCGAGGTCGTAGTCACCGGAGGCGACTGCCCAGCCGGTTTCGACCATCCGCGCGGCAAGGTTCAGGTCACCGGCATGACAGGTCGCAAGGAACCGGCCATAGCGGTCCTTGCGCCGAGTCGCGCAGTTTATCTCGCGACCGCCGATCAGCTGCCGCAGTCGCTCGCGCGCCTCGCGGCCGCAGTCATAGATCGCCATGCCGTCGTCGCAGGTCTGGCCCATCTCCGGCGCGTCGATCCCGACAAGCCGAATCCGGCCGTCGCGGGTGTCGAGCGTGTCGCCGTCGATCACTCGAACCGTCGACACGATCTCGTGCGCCGCGCGCTGCTCGAAGTTCCAGGCAAGCGCGCCAAGAACCAGGAACATGCCGGCCGTCAACGCCAGGTCGCGCAGGCCGAGCGGGCGCATCGCGCCCCTGCCCCCCCGCCGTGGCCGGGCCTGCCGTGGTCTGCGAAAGGGAAGAACTGGCAAGCGAAGGGTCTCTTAATCTTCTTTGGCTAGACTTCGTGCCGATCATTGGCGCGCATTGACTGATATTTCGTATGGCGTTTTCAGGCACGCAACTTGCCGACAAGAACATCGTGGACCGCAGGAAGGCGCATCGCAACACGGATGTGGCCAAGGCGGTGCGACGCACGCGCGAGCGCCTCTCCCAGCGCGAGGGCAATCCGGTGTTCGAGCGCGACCTTCTGAAACTTCACGCACGCGCGATGATCAATACGGCGGCTGCGATCCCGCTGATGGTGCTTGTCGTGATGGCCGGTGGCGTCTTTGCAGGCACCGGCCCGCAGATCGTCATATGGGCCATCATCACGGTCGCCTGCTATCTCGGTCTCGCGCTGATCGCGCGCCGGGTCGACCGCGCCGACATCAATGAACTCGACGCAGTGGGCGTCAAGCGCTCGTTTCTGCTCGGTCATTTCGTCTCCGGTCTCGGCTGGGCGTATCTTGCGGCGATCGAATGCGTTGAATGCCAGCTCGACCAGTTCACGGTCCTCAAGACCGTCATCCTGCTCCTGGCCATTGCCTCCACTGCCCTCATCTCGCACACGCTGCGCGGGGCGCTGGTCCTGACCTTCGCGTTGCCGGTCGCCGTCTTCGCCTATCTGACTGTCGATATGGCAATGCCCGTCGAGGCGATCATGGTCGCGCTGCTGGCTGTCTCGCTCGGCTTCTTTACATTTGTCGCCGGTCACATGAACCGTTCCGCCGTCATGCTCCTGTCCTATCAGGCGGAAAAGGACGGGCTGATCGTCGAACTGGAGACGGCGAAGTCCATGTCGGACGAGGCGCGTCGGCGCGCAGAGGAGGCGAACCTTGCGAAGTCTCGATTTCTGGCGACGATGAGCCACGAGCTGCGCACGCCGCTCAATGCGATCCTCGGCTTTTCGGAAGTCATGGGCAACGAGGTTCTCGGCCCCATGCACAACGAGACCTATCGCGACTACTCGCGCGACATCAACGCGTCCGGCCAGCACCTCCTCAACCTCATCAACGAGATCCTCGACCTCTCCCGCATCGAGGCGGGCCGCTACCAGCTCAACGAGGAGCCTCTGTCGCTGACCGGCGTCGTCGAAGAGTGCTGCCACCTGATGGAGCTGAAGGCGCACAAGAAGGCGATCCGCCTCGTCCAGCAGTTCGAGCCGACGCTGCCGCGTGTCTTCGCAGACGAGCGCTCGCTGCGCCAGATCACGCTCAACCTGATCTCAAATGCCGTGAAGTTCGCGCCGAACGGCTCGGAAGTGCGCGTGCGCGTCGGCTGGACCGCCGGCGGCGGTCAGTACGTCTCGGTCAAGGACAACGGCCCCGGCATTCCGGCCGAGGAAATCCCCGTCGTGCTCTCGGCCTTCGGCCAGGGTTCGATCGCCATCAAGAGTGCTGAACAGGGAACCGGGCTCGGCCTGCCCATCGTCCAGGGGCTGCTCGAACTGCACGGCGGCGAATTTCAGCTTCGCTCCAAGCTGCGCGAGGGCACTGAAGCCATCGCCATCCTGCCGCCTGCGCGCGTGATGGAGGCCCTGCCGGCGTTGCCGACCCGGCAGAGGGCAGCGGCCGGACGGCGCTGAGTTCAGTTCTGCCGGATGGTCATGGAGCCGAAAGTCTGGGCTGCATTTTTCAGAACCAGCGCACCCATCGCCGCGCCGATCCCTTCGCCCTCGCCCATTTCGAGATCGAGGATCGGTTTCAAGCCGAGCGCCTGCGCCGCATGACGCTGGCCGCGATTGGTCGTCGCGTGGCCAAGCAGGCAATGGTCAATCGCATCCGGCCGCGCAGCGTGGAGGACGGCCGCCGCGGCGAGCGACACGATCCCGTCGAGCACCACAGGAACGCGCTCCATGCGCGCTGCGAGGATCGCGCCGGCAATCGCCGCGATCTCACGCCCGCCAAGTCGGCGCAGCGCTTCCAGAGGGTCTTTCACATGTCCGCCATGGAGTTCTACGGCCTTGTCGATGAGGCGGATGCGCCGCTCGGTCAGATCCGGATCTCCGATCGGCTCGATCCAGTCGAGCGCGGCCCGTCCGTGCAGCGCCATCAGGAGCGCGGCGGCGACCGTTTCGCCGCCGACCCCAAGGCTCCCGATGCAGATCAGATCCGCCCCTCCTGCTATCGCTTCCATGCCGAAGGCCATGGTCACCGCGCAGCCGCGCTCGTCGAAGGCAGGGCCTTCCGAAATGTCGTCGACTGGCAGGTGGAGGGCGAGATCGAAGACCTTCAGTCCGAAATCGTTCGCCGCGCAGATCTGGTTGATCGCCGCTCCTCCCGCCGCGCAGAACTCGACCATTGCCTGTGTCTCATTGGCCTGCCGGCTGCTGATGCCATGCCTGGCGATGCCATGCGTGCCTGCAAAAAGCGTCACCATCGGCCGCGTGATCTGCGGCTGGGCGCGGCTTTGCCAGCCGGCCAGCCAGACGGCGAGTTCGCCCAATCGCCCGAGCGGCACGCCCTGCGCCTCGAGCAGCCGCAGGCGAGCCTCGGCCTCGCGCCGCGCTTCCTTGTCCGCCTCGGGCATGCGCCGAAGGAGATCGCGATAGTCGTCGAATGGCAGGCCGCTGGTCATCGAATACTCCTCAGAATCTGCGATAGCGCATACCCAAGTCGCGTCGGTATCACAATGGCGGATGCCCACACCGAACCTCCAAGCCCTCGTCTTGCAAGGCCGCTTCATTTGGACCATCTGTCATGCATGTCCAGGAACACTCAATGACGCCGATCGAATCGCCTTGCATTCTCGTCTGCTCGATCGACATGGCGACCGGCTTCTGCTTCGGCTGCGGGCGCACGCGTGAGGAGATCGGCGCGTGGACGACGATGACGCCCCAGGCGCGCCGCGAAATGATGGCCGAGCTGCCCACGCGCCTTGCCACCATGGAGCGCCGCCCTCGCCGTGAAACGCGCCGCGCGCGTATGGCGCGCGAGCGCGACCTGACGCAGGACTGAGCGATGGGCCGCCTCTTCTGGATCGTCATCGCCGTCATGGCCCTCGGCCTCGTTGCACTGGTCGCGACGGGCGACAGCGGTACGATTTTCGGTCTCGACAGCGCCAGCTTCGCGCAGACTCTCTATCTCGGCCTCCTCGGCGCGGTCATCGCCGTTGGCATCCTGGGCTCCGGACAGCGCTTCGGCCCGATGGCGCGTACGCTCGCCATCTGGCTGGTCATCATCATGGCACTGATGGTCGGCTATCAGTACCGCTACGAGTTGCAGGATGTCGGCAGCCGCCTGACGGCCGGGCTCATTCCCGGCAGCCCGCTCGCCATGATCGGGGAGGATGGCCGCGCTGCGGTCATGATCGACCGGATGGCGAACGGTCACTTCGAGATCCGCGCATCGATCAACGGAACGACCGTCAACAGCATGGTCGATACCGGCGCGACCACGACGGTCCTCAGTTCTGCTGACGCCCGCCGCGTGGGCTTCGAGCCAGAGAATCTGAGCTACACCGTCCCGATCATGACCGCGAACGGACCGACGCAGGCCGCGCGGATCGTCATAGATGAAATCCGGATCGGCGGGATTTCGCGGACTCGCCTGCCGGCGCTCGTCGCAGCGGAGGGTCAGCTCGACCGCACGCTTCTCGGCATGAATTTCATCGGCTCGCTGTCCGGTTTCGACATGCGCGGCGAGCGCCTCATCCTGCGCGACTGAACGTCAGGCAATCAAGCTCCAGAAGAAGCGAGCGGAAATGAAGATGCAGAACAGGCCGAAGGCGACTTCGAGCTGGCGCTTTTTCAACGCATGCGCGATCCGGACACCATAGGGCGTGACGATCAGCGCGATCGGGATGATAAGCGCCACCGCGATCCAGTTGATGAAGCCGGTCGACAGGATCGGCAGGTCGGGGTGGTTCCAGCCTGCCCAGATGTAGCCGATCGTGCCGGGAATTGCGATCAGGACGCCGACGCCCGACGACGTCGCCACTGCCTGATGCATCGGCCGGCCGTAAATGGTCATGAACGTGTTGTTCATCACCCCGCCGCCAATGCCCATCAGCGTCGAGAAATAGCCAATGATCACGCCCGCCAACGTGCGCCCCCCCGCGCCCGGCAGGTCACCTTTGATCTTCCAAGACTCGCGGTTGAACAGAAGCCTCACCGCGACGAGCAGCATGAGCACGGCAAAGACGATGCGGAGGCCTTCGCTCGAGATATAGGCGGCGGTGATGGACGCCAGCACAACGCCGATCGGAACCGGAATGAGGAAACTCTTCAGAAGATCCATGTCGACCGCCCCGCGTGCCTTGTGCCCCGTAAAGGAGCGGATCGACGTCGGAATGATGATCGCCAGCGACGAGCCGACCGCCAGATGCATGCGTACGACTTCATCAACGCCGAGAAGGCCGAAGACCTGGTAGAAGACTGGCACCAGAACCGCGCCACCGCCGATCCCGAAAATACCGGCCATCAGCCCTGCGACGACGCCTGCGGCGGCGATGGCCGCAGCGAAGACCGCAAGCTCGCCCCACGGCAGATCAAGTCCGGACATGCGCATCCCCCGCAATTTGTTGCGCTCGTGCGCTAGCGTGACGAGAAGGGAAAGTAAACCGCTTCAGGCGGCGTCGCGGGCTTGGTCCAACTCAATTTGGCCAAAGGCTGCGTGCAGCACATCGGGTCCCGCGCCGGCCTTCGTCGCGTCAGTCGACAGAATCTGGCGGAACCGCCGCGCGCCCGGCAAGCCGTGGAAGAGACCGACCATGTGGCGCGTGACATGGGTCAACCGGCCACCGCCGGCGATATGCGCCGCGCAGTAATCGGCCATGCGGTCAATCAGTTCGGGCCATTCGATCGGGGCCTCGGCGGCCTCGAAGATGCGCCGGTCGACGTCGGCCAGCAGACCGGGATTGTGATAGGCGGCACGTCCCAGCATCACGCCATCGGTCTTTTCCAGATGCCGCACGCTCTCGTCGAGATCGGCGATGCCGCCATTGATGCCGACGAAGTTTGCGCCGAGCCGCGCCTTCAGACTGTAGACGCGACCATAGTCGAGCGGCGGGATGTCACGGTTCTCCTTCGGACTAAGCCCCTGCAGCCAAGCCTTGCGCGCATGGACCCATAGCGCATCGGCGCCTGCGGCGATCACCTTGTCGGCGATCTCGTCGAGCGCAATCTGCGGGTCCTGCTCGTCGACGCCGATCCGGCACTTGACGGTGATAGGCACGGACACACGCGCCTTCATCGCCGAAACACATTCGGCCACAAGGTCCGGCGTGCGCATCAAACAGGCGCCGAAGGTGCCGCTTTGCACGCGGTCGGACGGGCAGCCGACATTCAGATTGATTTCGTCATAGCCCCATTCAGCCGCGATCTCCGCCGCCGTGGCCAGCTTCACCGGATCGCTGCCGCCGAGTTGCAGCGCAACGGGATGCTCATCAGGCGCAAATCCGAGCAAGCGGTCGCGATTGCCGTGGATAACGGCATCGGCCACCACCATTTCCGTATAGAGCAGCGCATGGCGCGTCATCTGCCGGTGGAAGTACCGGCAGTGGCGATCCGTCCAGTCCATCATCGGGGCTATAGCAAAAACCGGACGGCGGTAAAGCGCGGGAGTGCCGCCTTCATGCAGGTTTGCGTCTTTCGTGCTCATGCCTGTTTGCTGCTCGTTCGTGCGCGTCATTGACGGTTCTGGCGAGAGCACAACAATTGTCGTACCGATGACGAGCATGTTGTACCGACGAGAACCATCGTACCCCGCCCTCAAGGACGGATCGGCGGCCTACTTAGCGCAGATCGTCGTGAAACGCGATGGTCGGATCGCTCGTCGCGAGTCATGTACCTCTAACAGCGAGCCGCCGGCTCGCGCATGGACGAAGACGCGCGAGAAGAATGGCGGGCGGTAGCGCTACGACGCTCGACTTGCAGTTGAGAGGGCGCCCAGGTGAGACCTGCCTCAGGCTCCGCGAGGCGTCGATCCGACTGGATTGCAGTGACATCACAAGACTGGTCGTAATCACTCATCAAGAGTGCATCTCGTTCGCAACGAAGGGTCGCAGGCCGCCATAACGGCGAAGTCTGCTCGAGCGAACAACTCTTTCCCGAAGTCCCCTTCACATCCGAAGCACCGGTAATCGAAGGTCCAAGCGCGCAGCCGAGCGTAGCGGTCCAGAAGGTCACGCCAGTCCATGTTCTCGATGACCGGGCGTTCGATGAGAGATCGGGCCAAACGACAGCCATTCCTTTCGGCGCGGTTTCTTCGACCGTGGTCCAGACGGGAGGGTCGCAGCGCCCGGCTCGGGAGTCAGCTCTCCTCCCAGTGGACCCTCCATGGAAGCAACAACCGCACAAGAACCTCTTATGGTTGTGCATGCAATCCACATTTGCCGGCGACCGTATAAGAGGTAAGATCATGGGGAAGGTCTTCATGGAAAACCATATGAACCACGCAAAACCACTTCGGGGCGAAATCGAAAACAGGCAGGTGGGCGACATCGCGCTCGGCGACCTTGACGATTACATCGGATTTCATCTCCGACTTGCCCAGAATGCGTCGTTCCGCGCATTTCAGCGCCAGACGGGGCAGAGCGATTTGCGTCCGGGCTGGTATGCGTTGTTGAGCCTCATCAACGACAATCCCGGCATCACGCCGATGACGCTCTCGCGCGCGTCCGGTCGCGACAAGTCGACCCTGACGCCCCTCCTGCGCGACATGATCCGCGAAGGTCTCGTTGAAAAACAGCCTATCGCGCGCGACCGGCGCAGCTACGCTCTCTTCGCGACCCCGGCCGGCATCGCGCGCCTGGTGGATCTGTCGCGCCATGCGGCCGAACATGACAAGCGTCTCGACCGGATCGTCGGCGACCGGAAGGCCGAGTTGCTTAACCTTCTGCGCAGAATCACCGCCGAGATCGAGTGAGTCGGGTTGCGCGAAGTTTCGAAAGAATGTTTGATACCAAACTAGTTTGACCGCCCTTGCGCTCAACTACAGGAGGTATCGATGCTGGAGAGTCGAGCCGGAGACAAGGCCGGCAGCGCGAAGATGACGGCCGGCGCCGCGCTCTTCACGCGGCTGAAATCGCTCGGCGTCGATTACGTCTTCTGCAATTCGGGCACCGATTTCCCCCCGATCATCGAGGGCCTTGCCGAGGCGTCCGCGAAGGACATCCCGCTGCCACACGCGATCGTCATGCCGCATGAGCACGCGGCCATGGGCATGGCTCACGGCTATTATTTCGCGACCGGCAAGGCACAAGCGGTGATCCTTCACACAAATGTCGGTCTTGCCAATGGCTCGATTGGCGCGATCAATGCCGCCGTCGACCAGGTTCCGGTGCTGATGATGTCGGGACGCACGCCCGTCACGGAAGAAGGGCGCTTCGGGGCGCGAACCGTGCCGATCGGCTGGGGGCAGGAGATGCGCGACCAGACGGCGCTCGTCCGGGAAGCTTCCAAGTGGGACTACGAGCTGCGATTTGCCGAGCAGATCGGCCCCCTTCTCGACCGAGCGCACGCGATCGCCAATTCGACGCCAAAGGGGCCGGTCTATCTGAGCCTGCCGCGCGAAGTCTTGTGCGAAGAGGTCGACGCCGCCGGGCTTGACGCGCCCGCCACGATGCAGCCGACCCGCGCGGGGCCGGACATGACGCTGATCCGCCAGGCTGCGAAGATGCTGGCCGAAGCGCGCAATCCCCTGATCGTCGCCCAGCGGGGAGCTGGCAGCGAAGCCGGGTTCGCGGCGCTTTCGCAACTCGTGTCCGATTGGTCGATCCCGGTGTGCCAGTGGTGGGCAGTCGCGACCGCCATTGCAACGGACCATCCCTGCTATGTTGGCGCAAACCCGGACCCGTGGCTTGGCGAAGCTGACGTCGTGCTGGTGCTCGATGCGCTCGCGCCCTGGTGGCCGGACATGCACAAGCCGGCGCCGGATGCCAAATTCATCCATTTGGGACCGGACCCGCTTTTCGCGCGCACGCCAGTGCGCAATTTCCGATCAGACGTCACCATCGCCTGCCCGAGCGATGACGGCATTCTTGCGCTCGCAGCCGAAATGCGGCCCATGATGAACCGTCACGTCGGCGCGAGAATGAGCCGTCAGGCGCTCCTGTCCTTACGCGTGCCGCAGCTTCGCGAACGCCTCGCGCAGGCCGCCGCGCCATCGGCACCGATGTCGAAGGCCTACGTTTCCAAGTGCGTATCCGACGCCATTGCCGGCAAAGAAGCGACGGTGCTTTCCGAACTGGGCTGTCCGCTCGATCCGATCGTGCTCGACCGGCACAATTCCTGGCATCAGGAGCCGCATGCGGGCGGGCTCGGGTGGTCGTTTCCCTGTGCGATGGGCATGCAGCTTGCCGACCGCTCGAAGCTCGTCGTTGCGACAATGGGCGACGGATCCTACGTCTTTTCCAATCCGGTCGCCTGTCACCAGATCGCCGAGGCGCTGGAGCTGCCGATCCTCGTCGTGATCCTCAACAATTCCGAATGGGGCGCGGTGCGCCATTCGGTGACCGGTCTTTATCCCGATGGCTATGCCGCCAAAGCCAACCGGATGCCGCTGACCTCGCTCGAGCCCTCGCCCGATTTCACCAAGGTTGCCGAGGCGAGCCGCGCCTATGCAGTGAAGGTCACCAGTGCGGACGACCTGCCAAGGGCTCTGCAAGGCGCGATCCGCCACATCGAGGAAAAGCGCCAGCTTGCACTCGTCGAGGTCGCGATCGGCTAGACCTGAAGAATCGTGCGGTCGAGGTCCGCCGCATTCGGGCAGCCGACGAGCGCCAGCGTGTTGTCGATCTCAAGGCTAAGCGTCTCGATCACCTGCTCCACCCCGGCCTGACCGGCGGCGGCAAGTCCGTAAAGCGTTGCGCGACCGAGCATGACCGCATCGGCACCCAGCGCCAGCGCCTTGACGATATCGGCGCCGCGCCGGAAACCGCCGTCCACCAAAAGCGTTCTGCCGTCCGGAACGTCTACATGTTCGATCACGTCGAACCCCGAGACGACGTCCTCGAGCTGGCGCCCACCGTGGTTGGACAGGACGACGCCGTCGACGCCGAGCGAATAGCAGCGCGCGCAGTCTGCCGGATCGGTCAGGCCCTTTACGATCAGACGGTGCGGCCATTCATTCCGAAGCGCCTTGAGATCGTCCCAGTCAAAGCTCGCATCCATCTGGCGCAGCATCAGCATCGCCTGGCTGTTGGCGTCCTGGGCCGCGCTGCTGCGCAAGTTCGCCATCTGCGGCGCCCCGCCGCGCAATTGCTGCAGCGCCCAGGCCGGGCGGCGCGCGCAGTCGAGCGCAAAACGGACCGTCATGTGGAAGGGAACGCCGAAGCCATTACGATAGTCGCGGTCCCTCCGCCCGCCCACGGGCACGTCGACAGTCAGCACCAGTGTCCGGTAGCCCGCGGCGAGCGCGCGGGCCGCGAACTGCCGGGCCGCATCGCGGTTGAGCACGTAGAGCTGAAACCAGAGCTCGCCGTCTGCCGCATCGGCCACTTCCTCGATCGACATGCTCGAAGCTGTCGACAGCACGAATGGAATGCCGAATCTCGCGGCAGCGCGCGCCAGCGCCACGTCACCACCTGGCATGATTGCGCCGTTGAGGCCGGTCGGACCGATGATGAACGGCAAAGGCAGTCGCTTGTCGAAGAGCGGGACCGTCGGGTCGCGGCGACTGACGTCGGTGAGCGGCTTCAGCTTCAGCAGCCGCTGCTCGATCGCATCCCGATTGCGCTGGACGCCGCGCTCGTCTCCCGCGCCGCCGTCAACATAGTCGAAGACCGCCCGCGGCAGGCGGCGCCGGGCGTGCTGGCGCATGTCTTCAACGTTTGCGTAGCCCATCCTCGACCGTTACCGCATCGTTTGGGGCAGGAAGAGCACGATTGCCGGGAAGGCGAGGATCAATGCAAGCCGGACGAGGTCCGTCATGACGAAAGGCATCACGCCGGCAAATATCTTCTGCAGCGGCACGTCTTTGGCCATAGAGTTGATGACGAAGACGTTCATCCCGATCGGCGGGGTGATCAGGCCGAGCTCCACCGTCATGACGATGACGACGCCGAACCAGATCGGATCGAAGCCGAGCGCCATGATGACCGGGTAGAGGATCGGGATCATCAGGATGATCATCGCCATCGCGTCGAGGATGCAGCCGAGGGCGATCATGAAGAGAAGTATCAGCAGCAGCGTCGGATAGGGCCCGAGTTCAAGCGACAGCAGGAAGCTCGTGACCTTCTGCGGCGTCTGGGTGATCGTCAGGAAGTAGCCGAAGATGATCGCGCCGATCAGGATCTTGAAGATGCCGGCGGTCACCTGCATGCTTTCCCGAAGGCAATCGAAGAGCTTCTTCATCGAGAGCCGGCGCCGCAGAACCGATATGATGATTGCACCGGCCGCGCCCATGCCGGCCGCTTCCGACGGCGTGAATACGCCGCCATAGATGCCGCCGATGATGAAGACGAAAAGCAGCATTATCGCCCAGACGCCGCGCAGCGCCGCGAGCCGCTCGCCCCAGCTGACCGGCTCCTGCACCGGGATCTGCAATCCGCGCACGCGAATATAGACCTGCACCGTGACGAGGTACATCAACATCGCCAGAACGCCCGGGACGAGGCCGGCGATAAAGAGCTGGCCAATGTCCTGTTCGGTCATGACGCCATAGATCGCGAGCACGATCGAGGGGGGTATGAGAATCCCGAGCGTCCCACCCGCCGCAATCGAGCCCGTCGCAAGCGTATCGGGATAGCCATAGCGCTTCATTTCCGGCAGGGCGACCTTGGCCATGGTCGCGGCAGTTGCCACCGAGGAGCCGCAGATCGCCGAAAAGCCGCCACAGGCGGTGATCGTCGCCATCGCCAGACCGCCCTTGCGATGGCCGAGGAAGGAGTTTGCCGCGCGGTAGAGTTCGCCGCTCATGCCGGATGCGGACGCCACCGCCCCCATCAGGATGAACATGGGAATGAGACCGAGCGAATAGTCGGTCACCGTGCGTATCGGAGAGATCGCGAGAAGATTGAGCGCCGGGTCCCAGGCCGCCAGCAGGCCAAAGCCCGCGACGCCGACCAAGCCCATTGCGACGCCGATCGGGACGCGCAGGATCAGTAGGACAAAAAGAGTGACGAAGCCGCCGGCGGCGACGAAGTTGGTCGATATCATTGGGAGCCAGCCGGGTCGGAGACGGGGGTGGTGAAGCCCCGCAAGATGCGGGCGATGAGAACGAGCAGGCAAAGGCCGATACCGAGCCAGGCGATACCGTAGAATGGCCAGATCGGGATCGCGAGCTCGAAAGTCGTCTGGCCCGACTGTCGAACCCGGCCAACCTGCCAGAACAGCATCCACGCCATGGCGGCGATGAAGATGGCAAAGACGATGTCCGAAAAAACATCCAGCACGCGCCGTCCGGCCGGTGGCAGGATCTGCCAGAAGAGATCGACCTGGATGTGGTCCTTGCGGTAGGCGGCCGCCGCAATACCCCAGAAAATCGCAACGCCCAGAAGCAGGCGGCTGACATCGAAGGAGCCGGGAAAAGGCATCTGCAACACGTAGCGCATCACCACGGCCGCAAAGGTCAAAAGCGTGATGACCGCCAAAAAGACGGCCGCTGCGCCATCGACCAATTGAACGACGCGCCGAAGCAGGCCTTGGCCCTCAGTCATCGATCCCGCCTCCTCGCGCGGTTAGCCGGCCGATCCGCAACATCCGGATCGACCGCTGGTTCATTCGGTGGTCAGTAGGCCGCGTCGTGCTCTTCCAGCTTGTCGACAAGTCCCTGGAAGACGGCGTCGGCGTCGTGGCCGGCTCCGGTCACCGCCTGTGCCCAGCTATCCTTCATAGGGGCTGCCGCCTCGCGCCACTGAGCGACCTCCTCGTCCGTCGGCGCATAGGCCTCATGGCCTTCCATGGAGACCAGAGTCTCGCGCCCCGAATCCTCGTCGTTGGCCCATCCGGTTGCGACGCGCTCGGCCCATTCGCTCGTGCAGTGATCGTCGATCACCTGGCGTTGGGCTTCCGACATGCCTTCGTAGCGTGCCTTGTTCATCGCCCATGCGAAGGTCGTCGCGTAAAGCGGCAGGTCGAGGTGGTAGGTCGCGACGTCCTCGATGCCGAAGATCAGGATCGAGTTCCACGGAAACGAAATGGCGTCGGCAACACCGCGCTCCAATGCGTCGCGCGATTCCGGCGCCGAGACCTGGAAGTTCTGGCCCCCGAGCGCCGAAACGAAAGCGGCCATGGTGGCATGTGCGGGACGCACGTTCATACCATTCACATCCGCAGGGACCTTGATCGGCTCGCGGGAATGGAACGTACCGGGCGAATGGAAATGGACAAGGCAGACCTTGACGTCGGCCATCTCCTGTTCGGCATATTCGCGATACCATGCGTCGAGCGCCGCGGAGCCGCCGGTCGCATTCGATACCAGGAAGGGCAGTTCGCCGGCCGCGATGATCGGGAAGCGACCCGGTTGATAGCCCGGATTGACGAACGCGATGTCAGCGATGCCGTCGCGCGCCATGTCGTAGTGGTCGCCGGCCTGGCCGAGCTGTCGTGCGGGATAGAGCGTGATCGTGATCGAGCCCCCGGACGCCTCCTTGATGGATTCGATCCATTCGGTCATCCCGGTCACGTGCAACGGATGCTGCGGCGGTACCCAATGGGCAAAGCGAAGCTCGACGGGCGCGTCCTGTGCCAGGACCGACGTGGACATGAGCGCGGCGATAGCAGCAGCGGCAAGAAATTTCTTTGACATGGGTTCCTCCTCCCGTTGTCATTCACACGGTGCGGACATTCCTCCCATCCGACCGATGCGTAGGCAAGCCTATAACGAGGCTGGCGCCCGTGGCAACCACCTTGTTTGTTCCCAAACTATTATGGCGCAAAACAATCTCGCGGCAGCGTATTCCCGTCCCGCATTCCACTTGCCTGCGTTTCGTGCGATATCGTGCGGACAAGACGAACTGGAAAACAAGAACGATGACGGCAAAGCTTCAAGCCGCCACCTTGCACCACCTTCCCACGGCGGGCGCGGCCAGCGACGGGCTGAAGCGCAATCCCGGCCAACCCCTCGACCTCGGCTGGCTGGAAGCGATGCGTCACGTCAACAAGAGTGCGCTTGAGCGCCGCGCGCAGACCATGACGAAGCGCCGCTCTATCAAAGCCGACAATCAGGCGGCCTGGCTGCTGAAATCCATATCACTGATGGACCTGACAACGCTGTCGAGCGACGATACGCCGGATCGCGTGAAACGGCTCTGCGCCAAGGCGCTCAACCCGCTGCGCGCAGATCTCGTTGCGGGCCTCGGCCTGACCGAGCGGCCGATCCGGCCGGCGGCTGTCTGCGTCTATCATCCTTTCGTCGCGACCGCGGTTGAAGCGCTCGAGGGGAGCGGCATCCACGTCGCGGCCGTCTCGACAGCGTTCCCGCACGGACTTGCCCCGCTCGAGACCAGGCTTGCCGAAGTCCGCGCATCGGTCGCCGCAGGCGCAGACGAGATCGACATCGTGATCCCGCGCGGGCTCGTCTTCGGCGCGCGCTGGCAGGAACTCTACGACGAGATCACCGCCTTCCGCGAAGCCTGCGGCGAGGCGCATCTGAAGGTCATCCTCGGAACGGGCGACCTTGCAACGCTGCGCAACGTCATGCTCGCCTCGATGGTGGCAATGATGGCCGGCGCCGATTTCATCAAGACCTCGACCGGCAAGGAAAGCATCAATGCGACGCTTCCCGTCGGCCTCGTCATGGTCCGCGCGATCCGCGAATATTTCGAGCGCACGGGCCTTTTCATCGGCTTCAAGCCGGCCGGTGGCATTTCGACCGCGAAAGCCTCGCTCGACTGGCTCGTCCTGATGCGCGAGGAACTCGGCCGGCGCTGGCTCGAGCCCGATCTCTTCAGATTTGGCGCATCGAGCCTCCTGACAGACATCGAGCGGCAGCTCGAGCACCATCTGACCGGCCGCTATTCGGCCGCCCACCGTCACGCCATGGCCTGACGGAAGAAACCGGAACCGACTGACGTGAACATTCTGGAACGTTACGACGCCATGGAATATGGCCCCGCCCCCGAATCCCGTTCGGAAGCAGATCGCTGGCTGGCCGCACGGGATTTTTCCGCCTCGCTCTTTATCAATGGCGAATGGAGGAAGCCGGCCTCGGGCAAGACCTTCGAGAGCCGCGATCCGGCCTCGGGCAGGCTGCTCGCAACGCTCGGCGAGGCCGGCGCCGCCGATATCGACGCCGCCGTCGCGGCCGCCCGCAAGGCGCTACCCAAGTGGCAGGCGCTGTCGGGCTATGAGCGCGCGCGCCATCTTTATGCCATCGGCCGGGCCATGCAGCGCCATGCGCGCCTGTTCGCCGTGCTGGAGTCAATCGACAACGGCAAGCCGATCCGCGAAAGCCGTGACATCGACGTGCCGCTTGCGATCCGCCATTTCATCCACCATGCCGGCTGGGCGCAGTCGCTCGACAAGGAATTTCCCGGCCACAAGGCCGTCGGCGTGGCGGGCCAGATCATTCCCTGGAATTTCCCGCTGCTGATGCTCGCCTGGAAGATCGCGCCGGCGCTTGCAGCCGGCTGTACCGTCGTCCTGAAGCCGGCCGAGTTCACGCCGCTGACCGCAATCCTCTTTGCCGAGATCTGCGCCCGAGCGGGCCTGCCCAAGGGCGTCGTCAACATCGTCCAGGGCGGCCCCGAGGCAGGCGCGGCCATCGTCGATCATGCCGACATCGATAAGGTCGCCTTCACCGGCTCGTCAGAGGTCGGCAAGATCATCCGCAGGTCGACCGCTGGAACGGGCAAGAAGCTGTCGCTCGAACTGGGCGGCAAATCGGGCTTCATCGTCTTTGAGGATGCCGATCTCGATTCCGCCGTCGAAGGCCTCGTCGACGGGATCTGGTTCAACCAGGGCCAGGTCTGCTGCGCGGGCTCACGCCTTCTCGTTCAGGAAGGCATCGCCGAGCGCTTCGTAGAGAAGGTCAAGGCGCGCATGGGCAAGCTTCGCCTTGGCGACCCTCTCGATAAGAACACCGATATCGGCCCGCTCGTCGACAAAACGCAGCTCGAACGCGTGCGTCGCCTCGTCGCGCAGGGTGCGGCCGAGGGAGCAGTCTGCTGGCAGCCGGACTGCGCGGTCCCGACGGAAGGCCACTACCACCTGCCACTCCTCGCGACCAATCTCGCACCGGCCAACGTTCTGGCCCAGGAAGAGGTGTTCGGTCCGGTCCTCGCCGCGATGACGTTCCGCACGACCGACGAAGCGGTCTCGATCGCGAACAACACCCGCTACGGCCTCGCCGCCTCGATCTGGAGCGAGAACATCAATCTCGCGCTCGACGCCGCGCCCAAGCTCAAGGCCGGCGTCGTCTGGATCAATGGCACCAACATGTTCGACGCCGCATGCGGCTTCGGGGGCTACCGCGAAAGCGGTTTCGGACGCGAAGGCGGGCGGGAGGGCCTTGCCGAGTATCTTTCTGCGCCGATGCCCCGCGCCGCCGATCTCGCGCCCGCCAACGCGATCGAGCCGACTTCAGGGTCCGATGGCATTGGCATCGATCGCACGGCCAAGCTCTATATCGGCGGCAAGCAGGTTCGGCCGGACGGCGCCTATTCAATGCCGATCGTCGGCGCCAAGGGCCGCCTGGCCGGCGAAGTCGGCGTCGGCAGCCGCAAGGACATCCGCGACGCCGTCTCCGCTGCGCACGGCGCCAGGGGCTGGGCGTCCGCCACCGGCTACAACCGTGCGCAGGTGCTTTACTTCTTCGCCGAGAACCTCGACGCCCGTGCCGAGGAATTTGCCGCTCGCATTGCCGATCTCACCGGCGCGTCGGCCCATGCATCCCGCGCGGAGGTCGATCTTTCCGTCGAGCGCCTGTTTGCGCTTGCCGGCCTGGCCGACAAATATGAGGGCCGTGTTCACCAGCCCCCTGCCCGCGCGGTCACGCTTGCCCTCCACGAGCCGGTCGGCGTCATCGGCGTCGTCGCTTCCGACGAGCAGCCGCTTCTCGGTCTCATCTCGCTGATCGCTCCGGCGCTTGCCATGGGCAACTGCGTCGTTGCAGTGCCATCGGCCCGGCATGCGCTTGTTGCGACGGATCTGTACCAGGTCATGGAGACATCCGATCTCCCGGCCGGCGCGGTCAACATCGTCACAGGAACGGCCCGTGATCTCGCCAAAGTCCTTGCCATGCACGACGACGTCGACGGGCTCTGGGTCGTCGCCGACAAGGATACCTGCCGCACCGCCGAAGCCGAATCTGCCGGCAATCTCAAGCGCGTGTGGACGTCGAACGGGAAGGCCGTCGACTGGACCGTTCAGCCGCACGATCTCCTCTTGCCACGGGCTATCGAGGTGAAGAATGTCTGGGTACCCTATGGCGACTAGAATCGGGGGACGCGGGATGGGTGAACCGAACGACGTTCTGGAAGACACGCTCTTGCCGCGTGACACGTCACGCTCGCTGCCATTGTCGCTTCTGCGCGCGCGCGAAGCCGTCATGGTGCGCTTTCGCCCGCTGCTCGCCATGCACGATCTGACCGAACAGCAGTGGCGCGTCATCCGCATTCTCGCGGAAACGAGCCCGCTCGACGCGACCGAAGTGGCGGAGCGCGCCTGCGTCCTGGCGCCGAGCCTCACCCGCATCATCAAGTCGCTCGAGGAGCGGGGCATCATTCGGCGCGAGCGCGACCATGCCGATGCGCGCCGTTCGCTCCTCAGCCTCGATGAAACCGGCTTCGAGCTGATCCGGGCCGTGACGCCGCAGAGCATCGCAATCTATTCCGTCCTCGAGGCGCGCTACGGACGCGAGAAGACCGAGCACCTCATCGACTTGCTCAATGAGTTGGCAGCGATGAAGGACGGCGCATGAGCCGGGTCGTCCTGCACAACTACTTCCGCTCCTCGACTTCCTATCGGGTCCGCATCGCCCTTAACCTCAAGGGCGTCGATTACGACTACGTCGCGCACCACTTGCGCCACGGTGAGCATCGGGACCCCGCCTACCTTGCGGTGAACCCGCAAGGGCTCGTGCCGGCGCTGGTCTGGTCGAACGGGACAATCGTCACGCAATCGCTGGCGATATGCGAATTCCTGGACGAGATGATCCCCGAGCCGCCGCTGCTTCCCGCCGAACCTGGCGACCGGGCCCGGGTTCGGGCAATAGCGCAGATGATTGCTTGCGAAATCCATCCGGTGAACAATCTGCGCGTTCTCAACACGCTGCGCTCGCGCTACGGTGCCGACGATGCGGGCGTTGCCGACTGGTTTCGCCAGTGGGTCCACGAGACGTTCGTTCCGCTTGAAGCCATGCTGGCAACCCATCCGCAGACAGGTCGCTTCTGCCACGGCGAGACACCCGGCCTTGCCGACATCTGCCTCGTCGCCCAGGTCGCGAACAATGCCCGGTTCAACGTCGACATGTCGCCCTATCCGACGATCTCGCGGATTCGTGACGCCTGCATGGAGCTTTCCGCATTCGCCGACGCGTCGCCCGCACGTCAACCCGACGCCGAATAACTCAGTTAGTGGAATTTTCGGCTATCGGCGGATTGATCAGCGAGAGCCTTGCCTGGGGTTCTGCCTGCACGTTTCCGAAAAAGTAGAACGAACCCACCACGAGCGCGCAAATCAGCGTGGTCGATAAAAACCTGCCTGCCATTTTCTTATTTCCTGCGTGGCGCCGAGGCGCCGTCCCTACGCAGGAAAAACCCTGAGCGCCGCGGATCGTTCCCGCACGGCGCACTTTTTGCGAACGGGCGCTCAGGCCACCATTTCGACGACCTTGCCTTCGGAAAGCGTCACGCGTCGGTCCATGCGCGCTGCAAGTTCGTGGTTGTGGGTCGCGATCAGGGCGGACAGGCCGGATTGGCGCACCAGCGCTTCGAGCGCGTCGAAGACGTAGCCGGCCGTCGCTGGGTCGAGATTGCCTGTCGGCTCGTCAGCGAGCAGGAGCCGGGGCGCGTTGGCGACCGCACGCGCGATCGCGACGCGCTGCTGTTCGCCGCCCGAAAGCTCGGACGGCCGGTGCGTGCTCCGATGGCCGATCTTCATGTAATCGAGCAGCTGCGCCGCGCGTTCGGAGGCCTCCTTGCTCGAAAGTCCGCGCACGAGTTGCGGCATCATGATGTTCTCGAGCGCCGAGAACTCCGGCAGGAGATGGTGGAACTGGTAGACGAAGCCGATCTCGTTGCGCCGGATCGCCGTTCGGTCATCATCCGACATCTGGCCGCATTCCTGGCCGTTCAGCACCACCTCGCCGCCGTTAGGGCGCTCGAGGAGGCCGGCGGTATGGAGAAGCGTCGACTTGCCTGCGCCGGACGGCGCGACGAGGGCGACCATCTCGCCCTGCGCGATCGCAAAGTCCGCCCCCTTCAAGATGACGAGCTTGCCGGCGGCATCCTCGTAGAAGCGTTCGACGCCCTTGAGCTTCAATACGGTCTTGGCCGCCATTATTCGTACCTCAGCGCATCGACGGGATCGAGCTTGGCGGCCCGCCATGCCGGAAAGAGCGTTGCCAGGAATGAGAGGGTTAGGGCCATCAGGACGACGGAAATCGTCTCGGCAATGTCCATACGCGCCGGCAACTGGCTCAGGAAATAGAGTTCGGGATTGAAGATCGTGGTTCCCGACAGCCAGGAAAAGAACTGACGGATCGACTCGACATTGAGGCAGACGATGACGCCGAGGATGACGCCGGCAATGGTTCCCACCACGCCGATCGCAGCGCCTGTCATGAAGAAAATCCGCATCACCGAGCCGCTCGTCGCGCCCATCGTGCGCAGAATCGCGATATCCCGGCCCTTGTCCTTCACCAGCATGAACAGACCGGAGATTATGTTGAGCGCGGCGACAAGCACAATCAGCGTCAGGATCATGAACATCACGTTGCGCTCGACCTGCAGCGCGGAAAAGAACGTCTGATTGCGTTGGCGCCAGTCGGTCAGGAAGACCGGCCGCATCGCGGCGTCCTCGATGGCGGGCCGCAACTCGTCTACCGCGTCCGGATTGTCGACGAAGATTTCGATCGACTGCGCGACGCCGTCCGAGTTGAAGAAGAGCTGCGCCTCCTCGATCGGCATGAACACGACCGAGGCGTCATATTCGGACATGCCGAGCTGGAACACGGCGATCACCGGATAGGACTTGACGCGCGGCGTCGTCCCGAACGGCGTCACGTCGCCGTCGGCGGACGCAAACGTGATCGGATCGCCGACCGACAGGCCGAGCGACTCCGCCATGCGGCTGCCGATCGCAACGCCCTGGTCTCCCGAAAAGCCCTCGAGCGACCCCTGCTGGATGTTGCCGGAAACACTGTCCATCTTGGCCAGATCCTCGGCGCGAACGCCGCGGATGAGCGCGCCCGTACCTGCCGTGCGCCGCCCGGAGGCGAGCACCTGACCGTCCACATGTGGGATCGCATACCGCACCCCGGCAATGCCGTTGAAGCGCGCGGCGATCTCCTCGTAGTCGTCGAGACCGCTCTCGATCGGCTGGACGACCAGATGGCCGTTGATGCCGAGAATGCGGTCGAGAAGCTCAGCCCGAAAGCCGTTCATCACCGCCATGACGATGATCAGCGTAGCCACGCCCAGCATGATGCCGATGAAGGAGATCATCGAGATGACCGAGATCACCGTTTCCTTGCGCTTGGAGCGCAGATAGCGCCACGCGACCATGCGCTCGAAGGCCGAAAACGGCCCGGCGCCCTTCTTCGACACGGCTTCGCTCATGCGGACACTCCCAGTTCGCGCACGACTGCATCGAGGGAAACGGTGCGCCGCTCGCCGGTCTTGCGATTCTTGATCTCGGCCTCGTTCGCGGCCACGCCGCGCGGGCCGACGATCACCTGCCAGGGCAGGCCGATTAGGTCGGCGGTGGCGAACTTGCCGCCGGCGCGGCTGTCCGTGTCGTCGTAAAGCACGTCGCGGCCCGACGCACCGAGTTCGGCATAGAGGCGATCGCAGGCAGCATCGCAAGCTGCGTCGCCCGACTTCATGTTGATCAGACCGACATCGAACGGGGCGACGGCCTGCGGCCAGATGATGCCGTTCTCGTCATGGCTCGCCTCGATGATGCCTGCGACAAGGCGCGACGGGCCGATGCCGTAGGAGCCCATCGAGACGAAATGCTCCTTGCCGTCCGGGCCCTGCACCTTGGCGCCCATGGGCTTGGAATATTTCTCGCCGAAGTGGAAGATGTGCCCGACCTCGATGCCGCGTGCGGCAAGCTTGTCGCCATCGCCGACGGCGCTCCAGACGCTTTCGTCGTGCATCTCCTCGGTCGCCGCATAGGGCGTGGTCCACTCCTGCACGATCGCGGCCATCGCCGCTTCGTCGCGAAAGTCGGTGTCCGCGCCGGGGACGGCAAGGTCGAGATAGGCCTTGTCGCAGAAGACCTGGCTCTCGCCGGTCTCGGCCAGGATGATGAATTCGTGGGAGAGGTCGCCGCCGATCGGACCGGTGTCGGCCCGCATCGGGATCGCCTTCATGCCGACGCGCGTGAAGGTGCGTAAATAAGAGACGAACATGCGATTGTACGCCGCCTTCGCGCCCTCATAGTCGATATCGAAGGAATAGGCGTCCTTCATCAGGAACTCGCGCGAGCGCATGACGCCGAAACGCGGGCGCACTTCGTCGCGGAACTTCCACTGAATGTGGTAGAGATTGAGCGGCAGGTCCTTGTAGGTCTTGACGTAGGAGCGGAAGATTTCCGTCACCATCTCCTCGTTTGTCGGGCCGTAGAGAAGGTCGCGGTTCTGGCGGTCCTTGATGCGCAGCATCTCCTTGCCGTAGTCGTCATAGCGGCCGCTTTCGCGCCACAACTCGGCAGACTGGATGGTCGGCATGAGGATCTCGTGGGCACCCGCCCGATCCTGTTCCTCGCGGATGATGCGGTTGACCTTGTCGAGAACGCGCTTGCCCAGCGGCAACCAGGTGAACGAGCCCTGCCCCTGTTGCCGGATCATGCCAGCACGCAGCATCAGCCGGTGCGAAACGATTTCGGCCTCGCGGGGATTTTCTTTCAGGATGGGAAGAAAGTACTGCGACAAACGCATCAAGGACGTCCATTGAGTAGAGAAAGGCGCGGAATCAAACGGCTCGGCTAAGCCGCGATTGCCCGCGCTTCATAGCTATTTCAAGGCCCCTTGAAAACCCAGCGCATGGCGCGACGCGTCGCCGCCCAACGATTGCTGGACAGGCGACAACCGATTGCCGGATAATTGTGCATTGCAGCACAAAATACGGGCTACGACGCGAAAATTAAGGTGACAGCGGTGCGACGATTGGTCTAGTCTCACCACCATAACAGAGAAAGCGAGCACAGCATTCTCGCTTTCCTACGCGGTCAAAGTCTTGGGAGGATGCGATCCTGGCGCGATAAACCCGCAGCCGCCTGTAATTGGAAATGGATCGGACGCGTTTAAATTTGCAAGGCTTCGTGCCTTGCTTTTTTTTTGGGCATCGAAGTTCATATGGAATACTGGGGCGCCGGTAATGCTAGGCTTTCAGGTCCCCGGTCCAATCCTCGGAATGTCATCGAAGCTCCAACCGAAAACCGACGTGGCGACATAGAACGCACCGTAGATCAGCAGGGAGACAACAGTCGTGCGGATGATGGCCTTTCGCATATGCGAGCCCGACGGCGCACTCGACGTGGTCCCGAGGGTGACATCATCCTCCTCGTCCTGCGTGCGCAGGCCAAAGGGCAGCATGGCGAACAGAACCGTCCACCAGATGATAAAGTAGACCGCAAAGGCGGATACCCAGTTCATGTTTCGTCCTCATGACGGCCTGCGCGCTCGCCGGCCGTTGGCGAACCCCTATCGCAAACGCGGCGGCCCGCAAACGTGTCGGTTGGTCGCGACCGGCGCTCAGACCTGCTCGAGCTCGACCAGCGTCCCCATAAAGTCCTTGGGATGCAGGAAGATCACCGGCTTGCCGTGTGCCCCGATCTTTGGCTCGCCGTCACCGAGAACGCGCGCGCCAGACTCCTTCATTCGGTCACGCGCAGCAATGATGTCATCGACCTCGTAGCAGACATGATGCATGCCACCCGCCGGGTTCTTGTCGATGAAAGTCTGGATGCTTGATCCCTCGCCCAGTGGTTCGAGCAGCTCAATCTTGGTGTTGCCGACATCGACGAAGACCACGGTCACGCCATGCTCAGGCAGTGCCTGCGGCTCGGATACCTTGCCGCCGAGCGTGTCGCGATAGAGCGCCGTCGCGGCCGCAAGATCGGGAACCGCAAGCGCAACGTGGTTCAATCGTCCAAGCATGACCTTTCTCCCTACCGCGTCACAAAAACCGTAACGATCGGCTTCTTGCCCCAGGCATCGTTGGCGGCCGAGCGCACTGCGCGGCGCGCGGCCTCCGACACCATGTCGAGGTCCTTCCGGCGCTGGCGGGGAATGCTTTCCACGGCGCTGATGGCCGCGTCGAGCATGAGATCTTCGAGAAGCTCGCCCTTCGCATCCGTCTCGGCGACGCCGATGGCGACGATGTCGGGCTCGCCCGCCATCTCGTAGCGATCATCTAGGACGACGTTGAGGACGACATGACCTGCAAAAGCGAGCTTTCGCCGGTCGCGCACGCCGACTGCCTGCTCGGAGCCGATGATCCGGCCGTCCTTCATCAGGCGACCGAAAGGCACAGTGCCGACAATCTCGGCGGCTCCAGGCGCAAGACGGATCATGTCGCCATTTCGAACCTGCGCCACCTCCGGGATACCCGCGCTCGCACCCAGCGAGCCTTGCGCTACCAGATGCGCGGCCTCGCCGTGCACCGGCACAAGGATGCGCGGCTTTACCCAGGAATACATCTTGAGAAGCTCGCTGCGGCGCGGATGGCCCGACACATGGACCAGCGCGTCACTGTCCTCGACGATCTTGATTCCCTGCTCGATGAGCTGGTTCTTGATCTCGAGGATCGCCTTCTCGTTGCCGGGAATGACACGCGAGGAAAAAACGACCGTGTCGCCCGCCGTCAGCGCGACATGCTTCATCTCGTCGCGTGCGAGCTTGGCGAGCGCGGCGCGCGGCTCGCCCTGGCTGCCTGTGCACAGCACCACGACATTCTCGCGCGGGATGTAGCCATAGTCCTCCTCCTGGAGGAAGGGTGGCAGGCCATCGAGATAACCGAGTTCCCCGGCGACATCGATCACGCGCTTGAGCGAACGGCCGAGAACCAGCACTTGGCGGCCGGTGTCGCGCGCTGCTTCGGCAATCGAGACGATGCGACCGACATTGGACGAAAAGGTCGTGATCGCCACGCGGCCCGCCGACTTTTCGATGACGCCGCGAATCCCTTCGCTGACCGCCTGTTCGGACGGCGAGTCACCCTCGCGCATGGCGTTGGTCGAATCGCAGATCAGCGCCGTCACGCCCTCCTCGCCAATCTGGCGGAAGCGGTTTTCGTCCGTCATCGGGGGCAGGTTCGGCGCCGGATCGAGCTTCCAATCGCCGGTGTGGATCACCGTGCCGACCGGCGTACGGATCGCGAGCGACACGGGTTCGGGGATCGAGTGCGTCACGGCGACGGCTTCGATCTCGAACGGACCGACCTTGAATCGCTCTCCGGCCTTGTAGATGTTGATCGGAGGCTTCACGCACACATTGTCGGAAATGCGCTTGGCTTCCAGCATCCCGGCGGAGAACGGCGTCATCCAGACCGGCGCCTTCAACTTTGGCCACGTATCGAGCAGCGCGCCGTAATGATCCTCATGAGCGTGTGTTATGACGATGCCGCGCAGCCTGTCGATCTCGCCCTCGATGAAGCGCGTGTCCGGCAGCACCAGATCGACGCCCGGCAACGTGGGGTCAGGGAACGTCACCCCGACATCGACCACCAGCCACTCGCGCTTGTCCGCCGGCCCAAAGCCGTAGAGCGCGAAGTTCATCCCGATTTCACCAACCCCGCCAAGCGGGCAAAAGACGAGTTCGTTCCTGTCGTCCGTGGCCATCAATCTCCTGCTTTCTCGTCCAGACTTGCGGATGCGACGGCGCCGAAATGAACGTCGCCGGCCGCGATCCTGATTGCATTTCCGTCATTTTCCCGGATGACGAACCGGCATTCTTCATCAATCGTTTCGAAACGGCCGCGCACCACGCGGCCTTCCGCGCGCACCGCCACTTCCGATCCGAGACCCGCAGCCTTGGCGAGCCATTTTTCCCGAATGGCGTCAAGGCCGCGCCCCTCGCGCCACAACCGCTCATTGTCGATCCACGCGTCAGACAGCGCGAGAAACAGTACCTGCGCGTCCAAATCTGCACCCATCTCGCGCAGCGACGTGGCCGGATAAGGCACGTCCTGCGGATAGGTTACGACATTGACGCCGATGCCGACCACCAGCGCATAACGCGCGCTATCCAGCATGGCCGATTCGAGAAGGATACCCGAAAGCTTGGCGCCATGCGCGAGGACGTCGTTCGGCCATTTGAGCTCGAAGCGGCCCTTGCCCGACGTCGAACCTCCATCAACGCCGATACCGATCCGCGCTTGCGGCACCACGGCTTCCAGCGCATCCGAAAGGGCGAGACCGGCCACGAAGCCAAGCGCAGCTGCCTGGCCGAGCGGCACGTCCGGGGTCAGGAGAAGCGATGCGGCGAGATTGCCGCGCTGCGTGTGCCAGGGGCGACCACGCCGGCCGCGCCCCGCAACCTGATGATCGGAAACGAACCAAGTGCGCCCGCGCCCGCCGGCTTTCGCCCGCTCGAGCGCTTCCGCATTGGTCGAGCCGACCGTGTCGAAGACTTCCAGACCGTAGCCGGCAGCGAGCGCCGAAGGTGCGAGCGCGAACGCCATACCGTCAGAAGAAGCTGCGCGCGGCGGCCTCGGCCATGGTGCCGATCGGACCGCCGATCAGCACGTAGAAGAGAACGAACGCGCCTGAAGCGCCCAGGACGAGGCGCAGTTCGCCCGCCATCGGCACGAAGCCGCCTGCCGGCTCGTCGAACCACATGATCTTGATGATGCGCAGGTAGTAATAGGCACCGACGACCGAGGCGATGACGCCGATGATCGCGAGCGGATAGAGCTGCGCCTCGATCGCGGCGAGGAAGACGTACCACTTGCCCCAGAAGCCGGCGAGCGGCGGGATGCCGGCGAGTGAGAACATCAGGATCGTCAGGACTGTCGCCATGACCGGATTGGTCGAAGAGAGGCCCGCCAGTTCGTCGATCTGTTCGACATGGCCTTCCTTGCGGCGCATCGCGAGGATGAAGGCAAAGGTGCCTAGCGTCATGGCAAGGTAGATCAGCATGTAGATCGCGACGCCGCGCACACCGGCCTGGCTGTTGGCGGCAAGGCCGACCAGCGCGAACCCCATATGGGCGATGGACGAATAGGCCATCAGGCGTTTGATGTTGCGCTGGCCGATGGCGGCGAAAGCGCCGAGCACCATCGAGGCGATGGAGACGAAGACGATGATCTGCTGCCAGTCCGGCGCAACCGGCTGGAACGCGCCGACCGTGACGCGGACCAGAAGCGCCATGGCGGCAATTTTCGGCGCAGCGGCGAAGAAGGCGGTGACGGGCGTCGGCGCGCCCTCATAGACGTCCGGCGTCCACATGTGGAACGGGACGGCCGAGATCTTGAAAGCAAGGCCGGCCAGCACGAAGACGAGGCCGAAGACGAGGCCGAGCGAGCGCTCGCCGCCCGCAAGCGAAGCCGCGATCTCGGTGAAGCCCGTGTTGCCCGTATAGCCGTAGACGAGCGAGATGCCGTAGAGCAGCATGCCCGAGGACAGCGCGCCGAGGACGAAGTATTTCAGGCCCGCTTCCGTCGAGCGAACATTGTCGCGGTTGAACGCGGCGACGACGTAGAGTGCGAGCGACTGCAGTTCGAGGCCCATATAGAGCGTCAGCATGTCGTTGGCCGACACCATGACCATCATGCCGAGCGTCGCCAGCATGATCAGGACCGGATACTCGAACTTGTCGAACTTCTCCGCCTTGGCGAAGCCCACCGACATCACGAGCGTGACGACAGCGCCGATGATGGTCAGCACTTTCATGAAGCGCGAGAACGGGTCGGCGACGAAGGCGCCGCCGAAACCCTGACCGTAGTCCGAAAAAAGCAGCATCCATGCGCCGACGCCGATAAGCACCGCGACGGCGAGGCCCGTCACCGTCATGTTGGCGCGCGGTCCGGAAAAGACGCCGATCATCAGGAGAACCAGGGCGCCGACCGCCATGATCATCTCCGGCGTGACGAGGGCGAGGCTCTGGGACAGGTCTAGGGTCATGGTCTTTTCCGCGCCTTACTGCTGCGCTGCGGTCTGGAGGCCGGCCGATGCGGCGGCTTCCGCCGCTTCGATCGACTGGTTCACATTGCTGACGAGCGCCTCCACCGAGGCGGCCGTCACGTCGAAGATCGGCGCAGGATAGACGCCAAAGAGGATGACGAGCGCGACCAGCGGATAGATGATCGCCTTCTCGCGGCCCGACAGGTCGAGCATGCTCTTCAGGCTCTCCTTGGTCAGCGCACCGTAAATGACGCGGCGGTAGAGCCAAAGCGCATAGGCCGCCGACAGGATGACGCCGAGCGTGGCAACCAGTGCAACGAGCGTATTCACCTGGAAGACACCGAGCAGCGTCAGGAACTCGCCGACGAAACCGGAGGTGCCCGGCAGGCCGACATTGGCCATCGTCAGGATCAGGAAGACGACGGCGTATTTCGGCATGTTGTTGACGAGGCCGCCGTATGCGGCAATCTCGCGGGTGTGCATGCGGTCATAGACGACGCCGACGCACAGGAACAGCGCGCCCGAGACGAGGCCGTGGCTCAGCATCTGGAAGATACCGCCCTGGATGCCCTCGGGGTTCATCGCGAAGATGCCCATGGTCACGTAGCCCATGTGGGCAACCGACGAATAGGCGATCAGCTTCTTGATGTCTTCCTGCATCAGCGCAACCAGCGAGGTGTAGACGATCGCGATTGCGGAGAGCCAGAAAACCAGCGGCTGGAAGTAGATCGACGCATCCGTGAACATCGGCAGCGAGAAGCGCAGGAAGCCGTAGCCACCCATCTTCAGGAGAACGGCTGCCAGGATCACCGAGCCGGCGGTCGGCGCCTCGACGTGAGCGTCGGGAAGCCAAGTGTGGACCGGCCACATCGGCATTTTCACCGCGAAGGAAGCGAAGAAGGCGAGCCACAGCCATTGCTGCATGCCGACGGGGAAGTCGTGCGTCATCAAGGTCGGGATATCGGTTGTGCCCGCTTCCCAGAACATCGCCATGATTGCGAGCATCATCAGCACGGAGCCGAGAAGCGTGTAGAGGAAGAACTTGAAAGACGCATAGACGCGCCGCTTGCCGCCCCATACGCCGATGATGATGAACATCGGGATCAGCACGGCTTCGAAGAAGACATAGAAAAGCACGAGGTCGAGCGCGCAGAACACGCCGATCATCAGCGTTTCCAGGATCAGAAACGCGATCATGTATTCCTTGACGCGTTTCTCGATCGCCTGCCACGATGCCAAGATGCAGATCGGCATCAGGAAGGTCGTCAGGATGACGAACAGCATGGAAATGCCGTCCACACCCAGATGGTAGGAGATGCCCGAATCCAGCCACTCCACTTTCTCGACCATCTGGAAGCCGGGGTTCGCGTTGTCGAAGCCGAGCCAGATGAAGATCGAGAGCAGGAAGGTGAAGACGGTCGTCAGCAGCGCGACGTTGCGGATGTTGCGGCGCGCGGACGTTCCCTCGTCCCGGATCAGCAGGATCAGGAACGCGCCGACCAGCGGCAGGAAGGTGACCGTGGAAAGAATGGGCCAGTCGGTCATCAGAAGGAACTCCCGAGCATCATCCACGTGACGAGCGCGGCGATGCCAATCAGCATGGCGAAGGCGTAGTGATAGAGGTAGCCGGTCTGCAGCTTGACGACGCGGTTGGTCACGTCGACGACGCGCGCGGAGATGCCGTCAGGGCCTAGCCCATCGATGACTTTCCCATCACCCGTCTTCCACAGAAAGCGGCCGAGACGCATGGCCGGGCGTACGAACAGGAAGTCGTAGAGCTCGTCGAAGTACCACTTGTTCAAGAGGAACTGGTAGAGGCCGTGGTGACGGGCAGCGAGTTGCCGAGGCTTTTCGGGCGAGCGGATATAGAACTCGTAAGCCGTCAGGAACCCCACGATCATCGCAAGGAACGGCGAAGCCTTCACCCAGAACGGGACTTCATGGAACTCGTGGAGAATGTGGTTCTCCTCGGCCATGAAGATCGCGCCCTTCCAGAAGGTGTCGTAGCTGTCGCCGACGAAGAACCCGTAGAACAGGACGCCCGCGAACAGCGCGCCGACAGCGAGGACATAGAGCGGCACCAGCATGACCGGGGGCGACTCGTGCACGTGGTGCATGACGTCCGCGGTCGCCCGCGGCTTGCCGTGGAACGTCATGAAGATCAGGCGCCACGAATAGAAGCTTGTGAACACCGCAGCGATCACCAGCAGCACGAAGGCGGGACCGGCGAACGCGTTGTGGCCGGCGAACGCGCCTTCGACGATCGCATCCTTGGAGAAGAAGCCGGCGGTGCCGATCATGGTCGCGGGAATACCGACGCCCGTCAGCGCGATCGTGCCGATGATCATCATCCAGTAGGTGCGGGGGATAAGGCGGCGCAGCCCCCCCATGCGGCGCATGTCCTGCTCGTCGGAGACGGCGTGGATGACCGAGCCGGAACCCAGGAACAGGAGCGCCTTGAAGAAGGCATGCGTGAAGAGATGAAAGATCGCGGCCGCGTAAAAACCGGTACCGATCGCGACGAACATGTAGCCGAGCTGCGAACAGGTCGAATAGGCGATGACGCGCTTGATGTCGTTCTGGACGAGGCCGACCGTCGCGGCGAAGAACGCCGTTATCGCGCCGATGAAGGTGACGACCAGCAGCGCCGTGTGGCTGAGTTCGAAGATCGGCGACAGACGGGCCAGCATGAACACGCCGGCGGTGACCATCGTCGCGGCATGGATCAGCGCTGAGACCGGCGTCGGGCCTTCCATGGCGTCCGGAAGCCAGGTGTGCAGAGGTACCTGCGCCGACTTGCCCATCGCGCCCATGAAGAGCAGGAGGCAGATGACGGTGACGGCGGCCGTCTGGTCGAGGCCATAGCCGAGAAAGGTCCAGACCGCCTCGCCCGCTTCGGCGCCTTCAGTCGGCGCCATCGTCGCGGCAGTCGCAAAGATCGTGTCGAAATTGACCGACCCGAACAAGACGAACACGCCGAAGATGCCGAGCGCGAAGCCGAAATCGCCGACGCGATTGACCACGAAGGCTTTCATGGCCGCTGCGTTGGCCGACGGCTTTTTGTACCAGAAGCCAATCAGCAAGTAGGAGGCCAGACCCACGCCTTCCCAGCCAAAGAACATCTGGACGAGGTTGTCCGATGTAACCAGCATGAGCATGGCGAAGGTGAAGAGCGAGAGATAGGCGAAGAAGCGCGGCCGATGCGGGTCGTGGTGCATGTAGCCGATCGAATAGATGTGGACGAGCGCCGACACCGTGTTCACCACGACGAGCATTACTGCCGTCAGCGTGTCGATCCGCAGTGCCCAGGAGGCGTCCAGCGAGCCCGATTGGATGAAGCGCAACACCGGCACGGTGAAGCCTTCAGTGTCTCCGAGCGCGACCGAGAAGAACGCGATCCACGACAGCACCGCCGAGATCACCAGGAGACCGGACGTCACATATTCCGACGCCTTGGCACCGATCGCGCGGCCGCCGAGGCCGGCGATCAGGAAGCCGAGAAGCGGAAGAAAGACGATGGCGTGATACATGAGCCCCTCAGCCCTTCATCAGATTGACGTCTTCGACCGCGATCGAGCCGCGGTTGCGGAAGAAGACGACGAGAATTGCAAGACCGATGGCGGCTTCGGCCGCGGCCACGGTCAGGATGAACAGCGCGAACACCTGGCCGACGAGGTCGCCCAGCGCTGCGGAAAACGCCACGAAGTTGATGTTGACGGCGAGCAGGATCAGCTCGACCGACATCAGGATGACGATGACGTTCTTGCGGTTCAGGAAGATGCCGAAGACGCCAAGCGTGAAGAGCAGGGCCGATACCGTCAAATAGTGCGCGATGCCGATTTCCATCAAAGACCCCTGCCCGTTTCAACCTTTTTGATCTCTATCGCGGTTTCCGGCGTGCGGCGGACCTGCGTGGCGATGTCCTGCCGCTTGACGCCCGCCTTGTGGTGCAGCGTCAGGACGATCGCGCCGATCATGGCGACGAGCAGGATCAGGCCGGCGATCTGGAAGAAGTAGATATAGTCCGTATAGAGAATGTCGCCGAGGGCCGCCGTATTGTGGCGCGTCGCCACGTCCGGAATTGGCTGGGCGATCTGCGAGCCGATCTCAGGTGCGAAGGCATAGCCGCCGGCAACAATGATCAGCTCTGCCGCAAGAATGATCCCGACGAGCCCGCCGACCGGCGCATAGTGCAGTGCGCCGCGCTTCAGGCTGGCGAAGTCGACGTCCAGCATCATGACGACGAAAAGGAACAACACCGCCACGGCGCCCACATAAACGATGAGCAGGATCATCGCCAGGAACTCGGCACCCGTCAGCAGGAAGAGCCCGGCCGCGTTGAAGAAGGTCAGGATCAGATAAAGGACGGAATGCACGGGATTGCGGGCGGCAATCACCATGAATGCCGCGCCCACCGCTATGAAGGCGAACACGTAGAAGAAGATCGCCTCTAGTCCTGTCAGCATGGGTTCCCCCGGATTTCATCGAAGGCCGGGGATCATCCCGGCCATTGGCGTCGGCCTGCGTCCGAAGCCGCGTGTCTCTTAGACGCAAGGCGTGCCTGCGTCCACTCTCCAAGCCTCAGCGATACGGCGAGTCGATCGCGATGTTGCGCGCCAGTTCACGCTCCCACCGGTCGCCGTTCGCCAGCAGCTTGTCCTTGTCGTAATAGAGCTCTTCACGGGTCTCCGTGGCGAACTCGAAATTCGGTCCCTCGACGATGGCATCGACCGGGCAGGCTTCCTGGCAAAAGCCGCAATAGATGCACTTCACCATGTCGATGTCGTAGCGCACGGTGCGGCGTGTGCCGTCGTTGCGACGCGGACCGGCCTCGATGGTGATCGCCTGCGCAGGGCAGATCGCCTCGCAAAGCTTGCACGCGATGCAACGCTCCTCGCCATTGGGGTAGCGGCGCAGCGCATGTTCGCCGCGAAAGCGCGCGCTGGTCGGGCCCTTCTCGTGCGGATAGTTCAGTGTGCCCTTCGGCGCAAAGAACTGACGCATCGACAGGAAGAAAGCCTTCACGAACTCCAGCAGGAGCAGCGATTTCGCGGCTTGGGCAAGAGCTGACATATTCAGTCTCCGAACACGTACGGGGCTACGAAGTAGCCGATGACCGGGAGGAGCACCAACTGGGTGAACCCGGCAACATTGAGTGCGGTCTTCGTCTCGGCAAGATCGACGCGGGTCGCCAGAAGCCGCAGGAAGGCGAAATCGACGAGCGCGATTCCCAGTCCCACGAGGCCTCCGATCAGCGCGATGCTCATGCCGCCATCGCTTCCCACAGTTTGATGAAGCTCGCGGTTGCGACCACCATGAAGAGCGAGATCGGCAGGAAGACCTTCCAGCCAAGGCGCATCAACTGGTCGTAGCGGTAGCGCGGCACAAACGCCTTCACCATGGCGAACATGAAGAAGACGAAGCAGACCTTGATCAGGAACCAGATCACGCCCGGCACCCAGGTAAACGGCGCGAAGTCGAAGGGCGGCAGCCATCCACCCAGGAACAGGATGGTCGTCAGCGCGCACATCAGGACGATCGCGACATATTCGCCGAGGAAGAAGAGCAGGAACGGCGTCGAGGAGTATTCGATCATGTGACCAGCGACGAGTTCCGATTCGGCTTCCACCAGATCGAAGGGCGGCCGGTTCGTCTCGGCGAGCGCCGAGATGAAGAAGATCACGAACATCGGAAACAGCACGATGAAGTGCCAGTCGAGGAACGAGCCCGGCAGGCCCAGCATCGTGCCAAGACCGGTCTGCTGTGCCAATACGATGTGGGAAAGGTTCAGCGAGCCGACGAGTAGCAGCACCGTGACGATGACGAAGCCGATCGAGACCTCGTAGGACACCATCTGCGCCGCCGAGCGCAGCGCGCCGAGGAACGGGTATTTCGAGTTCGAGGCCCAGCCGCCCATCAGCACGCCGTAGACCTCCAGCGAGGCAATGGCAAAGACGAAGAGGATACCGACATTGACGTCGGCGATCGCCCAGCCATTGGCGACCGGAATCACCGCCCACGCCGAGATCGCCAAAACCGCCGTCACCAGCGGAGCGAGCAGAAACACGCCTTTGTTGGCGCCGGACGGTATGACCGGCTCCTTGAAGACAAACTTCAACAGGTCGGCGAAAGCCTGCAGCAAGCCCCAGGGGCCAACGACGTTCGGGCCGCGCCGAAGCTGAACAGCCGCCCAGATCTTGCGGTCGGCATAAAGAAGATAGGCGACGAGTATCAGCAGCGTGACGATCAGCACGACCGACTGCAGCAGGATCAACAGCCCGGGTCCGACGTAGGTCGAGAACAAATTATCCATTACCCCTGCCCTATTCGGCTGCCTGCCTGAAACCATCCCGGGCGAGCGCGGAGCACTCGGCCATCACGGCGGATGCGCGCGCGATCGGGTTGGTCAGGTAGAAGTCCTTGATGGGCGACACGAAAGCCGCCTTGTCGAATTCGGTCTTGCTGCTCTTTAACGCCGAGACGTGCGCCGCGTCGCCCATCGCGATCTCGTCGACGGCGGCGAAGTGCGGGAATTCGGCATAGAGCGCGGCCCGAAGCTGCGGCAGCGAATCGTAGGGCAGCCTGTGGCCAAGCACATCCGACAGCGCACGCAGGATCGCCCAGTCCTCGCGGGCGTCGCCCGGCGCGAAGCCGGCGCGGTTTGCCATCTGCACGCGCCCTTCCGTATTGACATAGGTGCCCGACTTTTCCGTGTACGTCGCGCCCGGCAGGATCACGTCGGCACGGTGCGCTCCCGCATCGCCGTGGCTGCCGATATAGACGGTGAAGGCCGAGCCGAGGCCGGCCATGTCGAATTCATCGGCTCCCAGCAGGAAGGCCACGTCAAGCCCACCCATCATCCCCGCAACGTTCTTGCCACCCTCACCCGGCACGAAGCCGAGGTCGAGGCCGCCGACGCGCGAAGCCGCGGTGTGAAGGACGGCGAAGCCGTTCCACTCGGCGCTGGCAGCACCCACGGAAGCGGCAAGTTCGGCGGCCAGCGCCAGCACTGCCTCGCCATCGGCACGCACGAGCGCGCCCTGGCCGACGATGACCATCGGACGGGCCGCGTCCTTGAGCACCTTGGCGAATTCGAGATTGCCGGCAACGAGTTCGCGCAGCGTTTCCGCGCCGCCGCCGATGCGCTCGGCATCGTAGCGCAGGTCACCGATGTCGCCGACGACGCCGATCGGGAAATTGCCCATGCGCCAGCGCTTGCGAATGCGGGCGTTGAGAACCGATGCCTCGAAGCGGGGATTCGCGCCAATGATCAAGAGCGCGTCGGCGTCCTCGATGCCTTCGATGGTCGGATTGAAGATGTAGCTGGCGCGGCCATTGGCCGGATCGAGCTTAGCGCCGTCCTGGCGGCAGTCGATGTTCGCCGAGCCGAGTGCCGTCATCAGACCCTTCAGCGCATACATTTCCTCGACGGTCGCAAGGTCGCCGGCGATCGCGCCGATCCTGTCGCCAGACGTCTTCGCCACAGCATCCTTGATCGCGCCGAAGGCTTCGCCCCAGCTTGCGGCAGTGAGCTTGCCGTTCCTGCGCACATAGGGACGATCGAGACGCTGCGTGCGCAGGCCGTCCCATATGAAGCGGGTCTTGTCGGAAATCCATTCCTCGTTGATCGCCTCGTTGACGCGCGGCATGATGCGCATCACTTCGCGGCCACGGGTGTCGACACGGATCGCCGAGCCGACCGCGTCCATCACGTCGATGGATTCGGTCTTCGAAAGTTCCCACGGACGCGCCTGGAAGGCGTAGGGCTTGGAGGTCAGCGCGCCCACCGGGCAGAGGTCGATGACATTGCCCTGAAGTTCAGACGTCATCGCGTTCTCGAGATAGGTCGTGATTTCGGCATCTTCGCCGCGACCGATCAGTCCGAGTTCCGAGATTCCAGCAACTTCCGTCGTGAACCTCACGCAGCGCGTGCAGTGGATGCAGCGTGTCATGATCGTCTTGACGAGCGGGCCAATATACTTGTCTTCGACCGCGCGCTTGTTCTCGTGATAGCGCGAGGCGTCGACGCCGAAGGCCATCGCCTGGTCCTGCAAGTCGCACTCTCCGCCCTGATCGCAGATCGGGCAGTCGAGCGGATGGTTGATGAGCAGGAATTCCATCACGCCTTCGCGAGCCTTGCGCACCATCGGCGTGTTGGTGAAGACTTCCGGCGGCTCGCCGTTCGGGCCGGGGCGCAGGTCCCGCACGCCCATCGCGCAGGACGCGGCGGGCTTGGGCGGCCCCCCCTTCACCTCGACCAGACACATGCGGCAGTTGCCGGCGATCGAAAGACGCTCGTGGAAACAGAAGCGCGGCACTTCCGCGCCCGCTTCCTCCGCCGCCTGAAGCAGCGTGTAGTGATCGGGAACCTCGATCTCTTTGCCGTCTACCTTGAGCTTCGCCATCTTGCCTCTAACCCCGGCGGCTATAGCCGCCCAACAGTTCCGGCCTCGTCGGCCGGGAAATTTCAGGACCGCTTGCGGCCCGCACCCTTTGAACCGGACTTGGGCCCGGATGCAAGGCTCTTCGCCTGCTCCAACCAGCCGTCGCGATGAATTCGACCGTCAAAGCCCAACTGGTCATCCAGCCACGCGATCTCCGCATCCGCCAGCGCCGCGATCTGGCTGAAGGTCCAGATGCCCAAACCGTTCAGTACCTGCTCCAGCTTCGGCCCGACGCCTGAAATTGCCTTCAGATCGTCCGGCCGGGCGGGCTTGGCCTTCTGGGCCGGGGCGCGCATCGCGCCTTCCGCCGCCGACTTCACATCGCCGAGCAGCGCCTCGGCGGCACGCGCCGAAGCATGCGCGGCGTCGCGCGCCACCTTGTCGCCATCGGCCTCGACCGTGCGGGCAAGGCTTGCGACCTCATCGTTCGCATTGACCGACACCAACTTGAGTCGCGTGCGCGGCACGGCTGCCGCCCCTTCTTCCGTTTCCGCCAGCAATCTGCGCGAGGCCTCCGTCGCCCCCGCCATCGCTCCAATCCAAAGGCCGAACGCGTGACTTGCCACACCAAATCCAATGGCCGAGGCGGCGGCCATGCCGGCCATGGGATGCGCCATCAAATTCGCCATGCCGGCGAACTGGTCGGGCATCGCCGACCGGCTCGGCTTCGCGAAATCCTCGAACGGGTTTTTATCGGTCATCGCGCGCGTCTCTACTCCGCAGCGACCAGCGCCGGCTCGGCGCGGTGACTGTTGCGCGTGAACTCATCGATGCGGCGTTCGATCTCGGGTCGGAAGTGCCGGATCAGACCCTGGATCGGCCAGGCGGCCGCGTCGCCAAGCGCGCAGATCGTGTGACCTTCCACCTGCTTGGTAACGTCAAGCAGCATGTCGATCTCGCGCTTCTGCGCCTCGCCGCGCACCAGGCGCTCCATCACGCGCCACATCCAGCCGGTGCCTTCGCGGCACGGCGTGCACTGCCCGCAGCTCTCGTGCTTGTAGAAATACGAAAGCCGCGCGATCGCCTTTACGATGTCGGTGGACTTGTCCATGACGATGACCGCCGCCGTGCCAAGTCCCGACTTCAGGTCGCGCAGCGAATCGAAATCCATCGGCGTGTCGATAATCTGCTCGGCCGGAACCAGCGGAACGGATGAGCCGCCCGGAATGACCGCAAGCAAATTGTCCCAGCCGCCGCGAATGCCGCCACAGTGGCGGTCGATCAGTTCGCGGAACGGGATCGACATCTCTTCCTCGACTGTGCACGGCGTATTGACGTGGCCGGAGACGCAAAAGAGCTTGGTGCCGACATTGTTCGGGCGCCCGAAGCCTGCGAACCAGCCCGCGCCACGGCGCAGGATGGTCGGGGCAACCGCGATCGATTCGACGTTGTTGACCGTTGTCGGGCAGCCATAAAGGCCCACATTGGCGGGGAATGGCGGCTTGAGGCGCGGCTGGCCTTTCTTGCCCTCGAGGCTCTCGAGCAGCGCCGTTTCCTCGCCGCAGATATAAGCGCCGGCGCCGTGATGGACGAACACGTCCATGTCCCAGCCATTCTTGTTGTTCTTGCCGAGAAGGCCCGCATCATAGGCTTCGTCGATCGCACGCTGCAGCGCCTCGCGCTCGCGTATGAACTCACCGCGCACGTAGATGTAAGCCGTGTTGGCGCCCATCGCGAAACCGGCGATCAGGCAGCCTTCGACCAGCGTGTGCGGGTCGTGGCGCAAGATCTCGCGGTCCTTGCAGGTACCGGGTTCGGATTCGTCCGCGTTGACGACAAGGTAGTGTGGGCGACCGTCCTGCGAAGCCTTGGGCATAAACGACCATTTCAACCCGGTCGGAAAGCCCGCGCCGCCACGGCCGCGCAGCCCGGAATCCTTCATTTCCTGGACGATCCAGTCGCGTCCCTTGGCGATGAGGCCGGCCGTACCGTCCCAGTGCCCGCGCGCCATGGCACCTTTCAGCGACTTGTCGAAGCGACCATAGATGTTGGTGAAGATGCGGTCCTTGTCCTGCAGCATCACTTGTCTCCGCCTTCATCGCCGGTCTTCGGCTTCTTCGCACGTGCTGGCTTCTTCGCCTCGGTCTTGCCTTCGGGCGACGGCTTTCCGACTTCCGCTTTGCTCTCCGATGCGCGGCGGCGGCCGGCGGGACCGATCGGCTCGCCTTCCATGTCCTCCGGCGCGCGGTAATCAGCGGTCGTGCCGTCCTTCTTGTCGGGATGCTCGCGCGCAGTCACTTCGCGTTCGACTGACGGCTCAGCCAGATCGGCAGCACCCTTGTCTTCCTTTGGCGCTTGCGCGCTGGCGGCCTTTTCGGCAGCCGGATCGGCCTTGACCGGTGATGGCGACTTGATCGTCGGGTCGGTTTCGGGCGCGGCCGTCTTTGGCTTGGCGGCCTGCGAGGGGGCCACTTCCGGCTGGTCGCCGCCAGTCTTCTTCGGCCCTGACTGGCGATATGCTTTGAGAACGGCTTTCTCATCCGTCAGCGACGTGAACCCGCCTTGAGGTGCGGAGAAGACGCGGTCGATCTGCGGCCCGGTCGGGACGGCGTCGCCCCTGCCCGCGTCGAACTCGTCGATGATTTCGGCCAGACGCTCCGGCGTCAGGTCTTCGTAGGCATCCTTGAAGATCATGACCATCGGCGCATTCACGCAGGCGCCCTGGCACTCGACCTCTTCCCACGACAGCGTGCCGCTCTCGTTCAACTGGAACTGCTCGTGATGGATCTTCGAGCGGCACACGTCCATCAGTGCCTCAGACCCACGCAGCATGCACGGCGTCGTGCCGCATACCTGGATGTGGGCTTTGGTGCCGACAGGCTTCAACTGGAACTGCGTGTAGAAGGTCGCGACCTCAAGCACGCGGATCAGCGGCATTTCAAGCATATGCGCGATGTGCTCGATCGCCGCCCGCGTCACCCAGCCATCCTGCTCCTGCGCGCGCATGAGCAGCGGAATGACGGCCGACTGCTCGCGTCCGGCGGGGTATTTCCGGATCGTCTTTTCGGCCCAGGCCAGGTTCTCGCCGGTGAAAGCGAATGCAGGGGGCTGGAATTGCGGGTCTGCGAGACGGCGTACGGACATTTAGCGGTCGACCTCACCAAACACGATGTCGAGGGAGCCGAGAACGGCGGAAACGTCGGCCAGGAGATGGCCGCGGCAGAGGAAATCCATCGCCTGCAAATGCGCGAAACCGGGCGCGCGCAGCTTGCAGCGATAGGGCTTGTTGGTGCCGTCGGCGACGAGATAGACGCCGAACTCGCCCTTGGGCGCCTCGACGGCGGCATAGACCTCGCCGGCCGGCACGCGATAGCCCTCGGTGTAGAGCTTGAAATGATGGATCAGCGCTTCCATCGAGCGCTTCATCGCCTGCCGCTTCGGCGGCACGATCTTGCCATCCGTCGACGAGACGGGACCGACCTTCTCGGCGCCCAGCAGAAGATCGACGCACTGCCTGATGATCTTCGCCGACTGGCGCATCTCTTCCATGCGGATCAGATAGCGGTCGAAACAGTCGCCGTTCTTGCCGATCGGCACGTCGAAATCCATGTCGGCATAGCATTCGTAGGGCTGCGACTTGCGCAGGTCCCACGCCGCGCCCGAACCGCGCACCATGACGCCCGAAAAACCCCAGGCCCATGCGTCCTCGAGCGAGACGACGCCGATGTCCACGTTGCGCTGCTTGAAGATGCGGTTGCCGGTCAGGAGATTGTCGAGATCGTCCATCATCTTGAGGAACGGTCCGATCCAGGTGCCGATATCCTCGACTAGCTGATCGGGCAGATCCTGATGGACCCCACCCGGACGGAAATAGGCAGCGTGCATGCGGCTGCCCGAAGCGCGCTCGTAGAAGACCATCAGCTTCTCGCGCTCTTCGAAACCCCACAGCGGGGGCGTCAGCGCGCCGACGTCCATGGCCTGCGTCGTCACATTCAGGATGTGCGACATGATCCGGCTGATCTCGGAGAACATCACGCGAATGATCTGCCCACGGCGCGGAACCTCGATGCCGAGTAGGCGCTCGACCGCCAAGGCAAAAGCATGCTCCTGGTTCATCGGCGCGCAATAGTCGAGCCGGTCGAAATAGGGCACGGCCTGGAGGTACGTCTTCTGCTCGATCAACTTCTCGGTGCCGCGATGAAGCAGGCCGATATGCGGATCGACGCGATCCACGACCTCCCCGTCCAGTTCGAGCACGAGGCGCAGGACGCCGTGCGCGGCCGGATGCTGTGGGCCGAAATTGATGTTGAAGTTGCGGACGGAAGTCTCAGCCATTGCGGCGCCTCAATTCGCTTTCGCCTTCTCATCGCCCGGCAGCACGTAATCCGTGCCCTCCCAAGGCGAGAGGAAGTCGAAGTTGCGGAATTCCTGCTTCAGCTCGACGGGCTCATAGACAACGCGCTTGACTTCATCGTCGTAGCGAACCTCGACGAAGCCGGTCAGCGGGAAGTCCTTTCTCAGCGGATGGCCCTCGAAACCATAGTCGGTCAGGATGCGGCGAAGGTCCGGGTGACCGGTGAACAGCACGCCGTAGAGATCGTAGGTTTCGCGCTCGAACCAGTCGGCACCGGGAAAAACCTCGGTGGCAGAAGGGACCGGGTTGTCCTCGTCCGTCTTCACTTTCAGGCGCACGCGCTGGTTCGTATAGGGCGAGAGCAGATGGTAGACGACGTCGAAGCGTTTCTCGCGTGCCGGATAGTCCGCGCCGCAGATGTCGATGATCGACACGAAACGGCACTGCACGTCGTTCTTCAGGAATTCGAGCACGGCGATCAGGTCGCCCGGCTCGACATGGATGGTCAGGTCGCCGAAGGCGACGACCGCGTCCTGAACCTGCGCATCGAGCCGCTCCTTGATGTAGGCGGCAAGGTCTTTGAGAGCTTCGCTCATTCGTCCTGTCCTAGCGCTCGATCGTGCCGGTGCGGCGGATCTTCTTTTGAAGAAGAAGAACGCCGTAGAGCAACGCTTCCGCCGAAGGCGGGCAACCGGGCACGTAGATGTCGACCGGCACGATGCGGTCGCAGCCGCGCACGACCGAATAGGAATAGTGATAGTAGCCGCCGCCATTGGCGCACGACCCCATGGAGATGACGTAGCGCGGCTCCGGCATCTGGTCGTAGACCTTGCGCAGCGCCGGCGCCATCTTGTTGGTCAAAGTCCCGGCGACGATCATGATGTCGGACTGACGCGGAGAGGCACGCGGCGCGACGCCGAACCGCTCCGAATCGTAGCGCGGCATGGAGGTGTGGATCATCTCCACGGCGCAGCAGGCCAGGCCGAACGTCATGAACATCAGCGAGCCGGAGCGCGCCCAGGTGATCAGCGCCTCGGACGAGGTAACGAGAAAACCCTTGTCGTCGAGCTCTTCCTTCACATTGAGGAAGAACGGATCGTCAGATCCGATCGGATTGCCCGTGCGCGGGTCGACCAGACCCTTGGGTTGCGGCGCGACGAGGGTCTGGGAGTTATCGATCAATCCCATTCCAGCGCTCCCTTTTTCCATTCGTAGATAAAGCCGATCGTCAGAACGCCCAGGAAAATCATCATCGACCAGAAGCCGAGCATGCCGATTTCGCCGAACGAGACCGCCCAGGGGAAGAGGAAGGCGACTTCGAGATCGAAGATGATGAACAGGATCGCGACGAGGTAGAAGCGGATGTCGAACTTCATGCGGGCGTCGTCGAAGGCATTGAATCCGCACTCGTAGGCCGACAGTTTCTCCGGGTCCGGATTGCGGTAGGCGATGAGGAAGGGCGCCGCGATCAGCGCCAGACCGACGATCAGCGCCACGCCCATGAAGATAACGATGGGCAGGTATGAGGTGAGCACTTCGTTCATGAACCGACTTCCCGTTGAGCGTCGATCCCTGACTATAGCGGGGTGGCGCCGAGAGAAGTAGCGCGACTCTTTCGCAAGCCTGAAACGGGACCGGCCATGGGCCTTGTTGCAACGCGGCGAGGGTTAGCGCAGCGATCCGGAGGACGCAAGCCTAACCTTGGCCCCCGGTCACAAAACGTGAGCGCGCTTCAAAGAGAAGACAGCGCGCCATCCAGCTTCGGCTTGACCTCGGCAACCGCCTTGTCCTTGACCGGCCCGAAGCCGCGAATCTGCATCGGCAACGCCATCGCTTCGGTGATCGCCGCATGGGTTTGCGGTGAAAGCCGGGCCAGCGCTTCCTCGATCTTCGTCTCGTACCAGTCGATCAGCGCCCGTTCCATTCGCCGCTCGGCCGTGTAGCCGAAGATGTCGAGCGGCGTACCGCGTAGCTTCTTCATGCGCGCCAGAACGTGGAACGGCTTCCTGATCCACGGTCCGAACGCGCGCTTCAACGGCCGCCCCCGCGCATCCTTCTCACCGTTCAACATCGGCGGCGCGAGGTGATGGACGATCTTCCAGTCACCCTCAAACTCGGCCGCGAGCTTTGCCTTCAGGCCCGTTTGCGTGTGAAGCCGCGCGACCTCGTACTCGTCCTTGTAGGCCATCAGCTTGAAGAGCGAGCGCGCGACGGCCTCTGTCAATCTCTGCGACCTCAAGCCCGCCTCCGCCGCCCGAACGCGATCCACAAGCGCGCGATAGCGCCCGGCATAGGCGGCGTCCTGATAGTCGGTCAGAAACGCCTCGCGGCGCATGACGATCTGGTCCAGCGTTTCGCCGCCAACTGGCTTGGGCTTGAACAGTGCTGACACCGCCTCGGGCTTCGCCGCCGCCAACCGCCCGATCAGGAACGCGCGATGGTTCGCCTCGATTGCCACGCCGTTGAGTTCGATCGCCTGTCGCAGCGCCTCGTGGCCGACCGGCACGAGACCGAGCTGCCAGGCAAAACCGAGCATCATCACATTCGCGAAAACCGTATCGCCCATCAGCTTTTCGGACAGCGCGTTGGCATCGACCGCCGTCAGCGCCCCCTCTCCGACCACGCCGGCAATTGCCGCCAGCCGCTGGTCGACGGCAAGATCCGCGTCGCGACGGCGCACGATGTCGCCGGTCGGCATCTTGGCGAGGTTCACCGCGGCCTTCATCCCCGCGCGATAGGTCGCAGAGGCCTTTGGCGAGGACGATACGACGATGTCGCAGCCGATCAGCGCGTCGGCCGCGCCACCGTCGATGCGCACCTGATGGATCGCCTGTGGGCTCGCCGCCAGCCTGACGAAGGAGAGCACCGGGCCGAACTTTTGCGCAAAACCGGTGAAGTCGAGCACGGTCGCGCCCTTGGCCTCCAAGTGTGCCGCCATGGTGACGAGCTGGCCGACCGTCACGACGCCGGTTCCGCCGACGCCGGTGATCAGGAGATCGAACGGTTTTTCCAGAGCGGGGATGTCAGGTGCGGCGATGTCCGCGGCAAGCGTCGCGAGGTCGAATTCGACGCCACTCTTCTTTCTGCGCGTCGCGCCCTCCACCGTCACGAAGCTCGGACAAAAGCCGTTGAGGCACGAGAAATCCTTGTTGCAGGACGACTGGTTGATTCGCCTCTTGGTGCCGAACTCGGTTTCCAGCGGCTCGACCGACAGGCAGTTCGATTCGACCGAGCAGTCGCCGCAGCCCTCGCAGACGAGTTCGTTGATGACGACGAACTTCTTCGGGTCTTCCAACGTGCCTCGCTTGCGCCGCCGCCGCTTTTCGGTCGCGCAGGTCTGCTCGTAGATCAAGACCGAGACGCCCTCGATATCCCGCAGTTCACGCTGGACGGCGTCCATCTCGCGGCGATGATGCAACGTCGCGCCAGCGGGAAAGTCCTGCATCGAGAACTTTTCCGGATCGTCGGACACGAGCGCGATCCGCTTCACGCCTTCCGCCCGCACTTCGGCCGCGATGGCGTGGACCGAGATCGGCCCGTCCACGGGCTGGCCGCCGGTCATCGCCACCGCGTCGTTGAAGAGGATCTTGTAGGTAATGTTGGCCTTCGCGGCGATCGCCTGCCGGATTGCCATCGAGCCAGAATGATAATAGGTGCCCTCGCCCAGATTCTGGAACACATGGCCCTTGCCGGTGAAGAGCGAGGACGCAGCCCAGTTCACCCCCTCGCCGCCCATCTGGATCAGCGAACTCGTCTCGCGGTCCATCCATGACGCCATGAAATGACAGCCTATGCCGGCGAGCGCCTGCGAGCCCTCAGGAACCTTGGTCGAAGTATTGTGCGGGCAGCCCGAACAGAAATAAGGTGTGCGCGTTGCGCCCGGAACGTTTAGCGCGATGCGCGGCGCTTCCGAAATGCGCTGCGCCCGTTCCGTGAAGCCGCGTCCGGGGAAGATGCCGTCGAGGCGCTTGGCCACGATCGGCACTAGCTGGCGCGGCGACAATTCCCCGGTCCAGGGCACCAGCCGCTCGCCCGCCTCGTCGCGCTTGCCGACCATGCGCTTGGGCTTGTCGCCGGGCCAGTCGTAGAAATATTCCTTGAACTGGCTCTCGATGATGCCGCGCTTTTCCTCGATCACGAGGACTTCCTGCTTGCCGCGAACGAAATCGAGCGCGTCGCGGCGCGCCAGCGGCCAAACCATGCCGACCTTGTAGATGTCGATGCCGAGTTCGCGGCACTCCGCCTCGCCGATCCCCAGAAGCCGCAGCGCCTCCATCAGGTCGAGATGGCCCTTGCCCGTCGTAACGATGCCGAACTTGGCGTCGCGCACCTCATAGATGTGCCGGTCGATTGGATTTGCGTCCGCGAAAGCGAAGACCGCTTGCTTCTTCGCCTCCATCCGCTCCTCGATCTGCGGTCCGGGCAAATCGGGCCAGCGATAATGGAGACCATCGGGCGGCGGCGTGAAGTCTGGCGCCTTGAACTGCCTGTCGGCTTTCAGTTCGAAAGACGCACCCGATTCCACGGTTTCCGAGATCGCCTTGAAGCCGACCCACATGCCCGAATAGCGCGACAGCGCATAGCCGTACTCGCCGAACTCGAGATACTCCGCCACGCTCGCCGGGTTCAGCGTCGGCATGAACCACGCCATGAAGGCGACGTCCGACTGGTGCGGCATGGATGAGGAGACGCAACCATGGTCATCGCCGGCCACCACCAGCACGCCGCCATTGGGCGAGGAGCCATAGGCGTTGCCGTGCTTCAGCGCGTCGCCCGAACGGTCGACGCCCGGCCCTTTGCCGTACCACATGCCGAAGACGCCCTCGACCTCGCGCCTGGGGTTGGTCTCGACCTGCTGAGAGCCCAACACAGCCGTCGCCGCCAGATCCTCGTTCACCGCCGGCAGGAATTCGATCCGCGATTCCTTGAGCTTCTTTCCGATGCGCCACAATTCGAGATCGAGGCCGCCGAGTGGCGAGCCGCGATAGCCGGAAATGAACCCGCCGGTCTTCCGGCCTGCCGCGCGGTCGCGACGGGCCTGGTCGAGTGCTATCCGCACCAGCGCCTGCGTGCCCGTCATGAAGACGCGTCCGCGTTCCATCTCGTAACGGTCCTTGAGCTGGTAGCGGGCGAGTTCGCGAATGGGCTCGTGAACGGTCATGGCTAGTCTCCCGATTGGCTCGGGACAGGATACGCCCGATCGGGTGAAAGAGCTTGCCGATTTGCGGCCGCTGAGCCATCAATGCGCAAGCCATTGCCGCGAATTCGGCGATAGCTGGTCAATTCATTCGGGTATTGCGATGCAACTGGAAGAACCGGACCGCCGCCTTCTCTCGATCTTGCAGGAAAACGGCCGTATTTCCAACCAGGACCTTGCAGACCGGGCGGGCATGTCGGCCTCGGCCTGCTGGCGTCGCGTGCGGGCGCTGGAGGAGGCCGGGATCATCAGCGATTACCGCGCCTTGCTCGATCCGAGCCGGGCGGGACTGAACTTCCATGCCATCGTCCACGTCACCCTCACCCGCCACGACCACGGCCATGTCGACACATTCATCGCCGAGGTCCAGCAAAGGCCCGAGGTGCTGGACTGCTTCTCGACGACAGGCGAGGCCGACTATCATCTGCGCGTCCTTTGCGTCGACCTCGACGCCTACAATGCCTTCCTCGAAGGGTTTCTGTTCCGTCTGCCGGGTATCGCTAACGTACGCACAAATCTGGTGCTGAAGAGCATCAAGCATACGACACGGCTGGCGATCTGAATTCTTCTAGTGAGCTTCACTCGACCAAACTATCCAGCCACAAACGCATCCATATGAAATGCCTGAACCTCGGCGGGATAGCGATACGCGTCGTGTGGACAGGCATTGCGCGCGATGCAGCCTTGCTCGCGGCAGTTCAGACCTTCGCCGTGAACATGGCTCCGACAAGCCATCACGTCATATCCGCTTGCGCTGAATGCGCCGACCGGACACGCCAGAAGGCAAGGCCGAGCCACGCATTCATCGCATGGATGGCGCGGCCTTGGTGCCTCCCCGAGCGCCAGCATACAATCGAACAGCAGCGCCCCGCGATAGGCGTGCCACAGCCCGAATTCGGAATGCATGAGAATCCCGATCGGCGACGGCCTTAGCCCCTCCGCCCGCATCGCCCATTGCTGGAACGGCAGATGGGGCCGGTCATTCGGATAGGCCGCGCGCGCGCCCACATCGTTCGCGATCTCGTCGATGACCTGCCTTGACCACGTGTCCAATGGGTCGGCGACGCCTTGGTTGTGCGCCCGCCATGCCCGAAAACGCGGCCAGTGCCCTGCCCCGCCATGGCCGACCAACAGCACCGCCTTGGCCGGCGCATCCTCGCCGCGACCGAAGTTGAACCCGCCCCGCAGGATGAGGCCGTTTGCGCACAGGTGCGCGGCGATCTGCTCGATGACCGCCATGCCGGCAGAGCGACCAGGCGAAGGCATCACGCCTTCCCGTCCGGCCCTCGCATTGCCGAGCGCCAGACTTCCTTGTGGATGATGTCGGCCACTTTAGCCCGGCCTGATACGGGCTCCTTTCAAGTGAAGGCGTCGGGCATGGATTCCTTCTTCTTCGCCATGAAGTCCTTCAGCCCGTCCTCGATGCCCGGATCGAGATAAGGCGACTCGTAGGAATCGAGCCAGCGGCGAGCGAGATCGTTCGCGCGCTGCGGCGCGGTCTTTTCGCCCTCGGCCAGCCACTGCTCGTAGGAATTATTGTCGGCAATCGAGGAGCGATAGAACGCCGTCTGGAAGTTCGCCTGCGTGTGTGAGCAACCAAGATAATGGCTGCCGGGGCCGACCTCGCGGATCGCGTCCATCGCCTGCCCATTTTCCGACAGATCGATGCCGGCGGCGAATTTCTGCTGCATGCCGAGCTGGTCGACATCCATCATGAACTTCTCGTAGCAGGAGGCGAGCCCGCCCTCGAGCCAGCCTGCGGCGTGGAGAACGAAGTTGGTGCCGGCCAGCACCGTCGAGTTCAGCGTGTTCGCGCTTTCGTATGCCGCCTGCGCATCGGGCACTTTGGAGGCGCAGAGCGATCCGCCGGTGCGGAACGGCAGGCCGAGGCGGCGCGCGAGCTGGCCCGCGCCGTAGGAGACGAGCGTCGGCTCCGGCGTGCCGAAGGTGGGCGCGCCGGACTGCATGGATATCGACGAGGCGAAGGTGCCGAAGAGCACCGGAGCGCCCGGCCGCACGAGCTGCGTGAAGGATGCGCCGGCCAGCACCTCTGCCAGGACTTGCGTGAGCGTGCCCGCCACCGTCACCGGACTCATGGCCCCGGCCAGGATGAAGGGCGTGATGATCGTCGCCTGGTTGGCGCGGGCATAGACCTTGGCCGCGCCCAGCATGGTCTCGTCGAAGACCATCGGCGAGTTGGCGTTAATCAGGTTGATGATGACCGTGTTCTCGTCGACGAACTTGTCGCCGAACAATATGCGGGCCATCGCCACAGTGTCCTCAGCGCGTTCCGGCGCAGTCACCGAGCCCATGAAGGGCTTGTCGGAGAACTTCATGTGGCTGAACACCATGTCGAGGTGCCGCTTGTTGACCGGAATGTCGACCGGCTCGCACACCGTTCCGCCCGAATGATGGATCGATGGCGCCATGTAGGCGAGCTTCACGAAATTGCGGAAATCCTCGATCGTCGCATAGCGGCGATTGCCGTCGAGGTCGCGCACGAAGGGAGGGCCGTAGACGGGCGCGAAGACCGTCGCGTCGCCGCCGATCTGGACGGAGCGCTCGGGATTGCGCGCATGCTGGGTGAAGACGGACGGAGCGGTCTTCAGCAGTTCACGACACAGGCCCTTGGGGAAATGCACCCGCTCGCCGCGCACATCCGCCCCCGCTTGCTTCCAAAGCTCCAGCGCCTCGGCGTCGTCGCGAAACTCGATGCCTACCTCTTCGAGAACGGTGTCCGCATTGGCCTCGATCAGCGCGAGGCCTTCCTCGTTCAGCACCTCATAGAGCGGGATCTGGCGTTTGATATAGGTCAGCGTCTTGCCCGGACCGCCGCCCGAGCGCGCCGCGCGCCGTGCCGCCGCGCCGCCGCTGGCTCCACGACCGCGCCGTCCTGCGCCCGCCTCTTCCGCGTGAGCGAGATTTTCGTCCATGTCCAAACCCGTCCTTATCCGGTCGCCATCGATCGCGGCGTTTTCCCGCCAATCTAGTCGAGGGCCGTTTGCAAACGGGCTTGGCCGCGCCAAACCGTGTCGCAAAATCGACACGGAATCCTGCATGTTTTCCGGTCGCTTTCGTTTCCGCCGACGTCGCATTCCGACTATGGGAAATCGCCGCCGTCAGAATATGAATTGGGCACGACAATTCAGGCGCATGCTCGCCTGCCCGAGCCTTTCAGGAGTCCCCGATGTCCGACGACGAAATCATCCTCTCCGAACTGTCCGACGACGAACTCGTGCAGCAGATGCATGACGATCTTTATGATGGGCTGAAGGAAGAAATCGAGGAAGGCACGAACATCCTGCTGGAGCGCGGCTGGGAGCCCTACAGGGTGCTTACCGAGGCGCTGGTCGAGGGCATGCGAATCGTCGGCGAGGACTTTCGCGACGGCATCCTCTTTGTCCCCGAAGTGCTTCTGTCGGCCAACGCGATGAAGGCCGGGATGCATATCCTGCGCCCGCTTCTGGCCGCCACGAATGCACCCAAGCAGGGCAAGATGGTTATCGGCACCGTCAAGGGCGACATCCATGACATCGGCAAGAACCTCGTCGGCATGATGATGGAAGGCGCCGGCTTCGACGTGGTCGACCTGGGCATCAACAACCCGGTCGAGAACTACCTGAACGCGATCGAGGAGCATCAGCCGGACATCATCGGCATGTCTGCGCTCCTCACAACGACCATGCCCTACATGAAGGTCGTCATCGACACGATGAAGGAAAAGGGCATCCGCGACGATTTCGTCGTTCTCGTCGGCGGTGCGCCTCTCAACGAGGAGTTCGGAAAGGCTGTCGGCGCCGACGCCTATTGCCGGGACGCGGCGGTCGCGGTCGAGACTGCCAAGGATTTTATGAAGCGCAAGCACAACGTCCGCGCTTCCGTCTGACAAGAAAGGGCGCCCATGGCGCCCTTTTCAAATCCGGTTCGTGATCGACCGCTATTCTGCCGCGCCGGCAACATTACGGCCGGCCGACTGCGTCGCATCCACCGTGTTGGCGGCATCTGCACCGACGCCTCGGATGGTGTTTGCACAGCCGCTGGCCACGGCGACGACGGCGAAGACGATGGCGACACGCGAAATTGCCTTGGACATTTTATCTGCTCCCGCGATGATAAGGCATGGAAAATCCAGCTTCCTTCGGTGAACGCGCCAACCCGCAAAAGGTTCTCGTCATCGCCTGCGGGATGATTGCGCGCGAGATAATCGCGGTTAAGGCCGCCTTGCACCTCGATCATCTGGACCTGACTTGCCTGCCGGCCGAGTTCCATTATCACCCGGACCGTATCGCCCCCGCCCTCGACACTGCGATTGCACGGGCCCGCGCCGAGGGCATTGCGAGCATTTTCGTCGGCTATGCAGATTGTGGGACAGGGGGCGATATCGACAAGGTCTGCGCCGCCCATGGCGTCGAGCGCATCGACGGCCCGCATTGCTTTGCCTTCTACCAGGGCCTGCCCGCCTTCGAGGCGATCGCCGACGGCGACATGACATCGTTCTATATGACCGATTTCCTGTGCCGGCATTTCGATGCCTTCTTCATGAAGCCGATGGGCCTCGACCGGCATCCCGAACTGATCACGGACTTCTTCGGCAATTATGAGAAGGTCGTCTATCTCGCCCAAACGGACGATCCAGCGCTGGAAGCCGTGGCCATCCGCGCCGCCGACATGCTCGGCCTTGCCTATGAGCGACGCTTCACAGGTTATGGCGATCTTGGCCCTGCCCTGAAAAGGGCACATGAGAAGGCCAATCAGGGCGCCTGAACCTCCATATTGGACTACCGATGCTTCGCCGCCCCGCGCTCGCGCTTATCGCGATTTTCTCCTCAATAGCTGCCTCGCTCGCCACCGGCGAGATCGAGGATTTGATCACCGACGCCGACCGTGAGCGTCTCGCCGCCTTCGACCGCGCCAAGCAGCAGGCGCTGGGCGAGGCGGAGAACGCGGACAGCCGCACCGCGCTTGCCGCGCTACGCAAGGCGGCAGAGGCGGACCCGTTGCCATTTTCCGACTTCGACATGACGGGCAACTGGCAGTGCCGCACGCTGAAGGCCGGTGGATTGGCGAAGCTTGCCGTCTATGGCTGGTTCGACTGCCGCGTCACCGATGACGGATCCGGCTGGCGTCTTGAAAAGCTGTCGGGCTCACAGCGCACCGTCGGCCGCTTCTTCACCGAGAGCGACACGCGTCTGACCTATCTCGGCGCGTTTTTCGTCGCCGGCGACGCCGCGCCCGAATACGGCGCGGGCACCGACAGTGATCAGGTCGGCTACGCCGTGCGCACCGGTGCGGAAAGCTGGCAGATCGAATTCCCCCTGCCGCGCTACGAATCCACTTTCGACATTCTCGAGTTCAGGCGATAGACCGCAATATTCGCACAATGAATCGATGTTAGTTCTATTGCGGTGTGGTCGACGCTGCCCATCTTGGCGGGCGACTGCGAAGGATGACCGGACGACAATGACCGACGAACTTGCCCGTTCCGAAATGCTGCCAGTCCCCGTGCCCGCCATGGCTGCAGGCAAGGCGCGCCTGTCGCAGATTTTCCGGCGCCTGGCGGCCGAATCGGAACACTCGGTCTCAATCGAGGAACTGCGCAATTCCATGGGGGACCGCGGTTTCGCAATGCTGCTCGTTCTCTTCGCAGCGCTCAACCTCCTGCCGTTGCCGCCCGGCTCGACGCTGGTCCTCGGCATTCCGCTGATGCTGGTCTCAGGGCAGATGATGCTGGGCTATCCCACCGCGTGGCTGCCGCGCTTCGTCCTCGACAAGTCGATCGGCGTGGACCGTTTCCGTCACGCTGTCAGCTATGTCGTTCCACGTCTCGAATGGCTGGAAAGGCTGGTGCGCCCACGCAACTGGCCGTTCGACACGGCCCAGGCCGACCGCTATCTCGGCCTGGCCAGCTTTGTCCTCGCCGTCGCCGTCTTCCTGCCGATTCCACTCGGCAACTGGCTGCCGGCGTTCTCCGTCGCCGTCATCGGACTGGCGCTGTCGGAGCGCGACGGCATCTTCCTCGCCGTCGGGCTCGGCCTCGGCGCGCTTTCGCTCGCCATCATCGCAGCCGTCGTCGGCGCGGGCGCGTTCCTGGCGAGCGCCGTCTTCGGCATCTGACAAGCGTCGCTTTTGAAGGCACCCGCGTCGCCCGGCAACAAGCAGCGCCCGTCGCCATGCGGCAATGCTCCGGCTGGTTGATTTCACGGAGCCTTCATGGCCGATCTCATCATCGTGTACTGGCGCGACATCCCCGCACAGGTGATCGTGCGCAAGGGCCGGCAGAACGCAAAGCGCGAACTGCCCCTGCGCTTCACCGAGGCGATCGACATGTGTGCCATGCGCACTGGTGCAGGCGAGACCGATGCGTATCTTGCAGAGTGGCGCAAAGCCGATCCAGTGCCGGTCGGAGACGATCTTGAGGCCGAGGCCGAAAAGGCATTGATGGAATTTGACACCGCCTATGATCGCGACCGCCTCGTTGCGCTCGTGAAATCCGGTGGTCGTGAAGCGAATATGGCGGAGGAGCGCTGAATGACGAAGATTGCTGCATCGATCGAGGTTGCGCCCATGCAGGCCATCGAATCCAACGACCTGCCGGGTCTCTTTCCGGAAGGCTCGCGCGTTTACATTACAGACATCGGCAATGACCCGACCGACACGCTGGTCGCCGCCGCCAGGCGCGTGCGCGATCTCGGCTACCGGCCCGTCCCGCATTTCGCCTCGCGCCGGCTGACGACCCGCGCCGCCCTCGAGGAGCGTGTCCAGCGCTCCACACAGGAGGCCGGCGTTACCGACGTCCTGGTCATCGGCGGCGGGCTCGACAAGCCGGCCGGCGAATTCGCCTCGACGATGGAAGTGCTCGACACCGGCTTTTTCGAAAAGTACGGCATCTCTCATCTCGGTGTCGCCGGCCATCCGGAAGGCAGCCCCGACTTTACCGACGCGCAAGCCATAGATGCGCTGCGGCAAAAGCAGGATTTCGCCAAGCGCTCCGGCATCGACGTGCGCATCGTCACCCAGTTCGGTTTCGATCCGCAGAAGTTCATCTCCTGGGCCGAAGGTTTGAAGGCTCAAGGCATCGACCTGCCCGTCCATCTCGGCGTGGCAGGCCCAGCCAAGATCACGACGCTGATCAAGTTCGCTGCCATGTGCGGCGTCGGAAACTCGATCCAGTTTCTGAAGAAGAATGCGCTGTCACTCACTGCGCTCGCCACCAGCCATTCACCCGAGGGCATGGTCGGTCCGATTGAGAGGCACTGGCAGTCAACGCCCGGCAGCGCCATCGCGCAGATCCATGTCTTCCCCTTCGGCGGTTTGAAGAAAAGCGCCGAATGGCTCGTCGAGCGCGGCTCGTGGCCAACCCACGCCGCCTCGCCCGCCGTCCACGCATCCCGCTAATCCTCGCGCCCAAGGATCTCGAAATGACCCGCACCATCGTCGCCTCCGCGACAAGGGAAATCATCATCGGCTTCGATCAGCCCTTTTGCGTCATCGGCGAGCGCATCAACCCGACCGGCCGCAAGAAGCTCGCTGCCGAGATGGTCGCGGGCAATTTCGACACGGTGACGAAGGACGCGCTCGAACAGGTTGCCGCCGGCGCCACGATGCTCGACGTCAATGCCGGCGTCACCGCTGTCGATCCCAACGCGACCGAGCCGGCGCTTCTCGTCCAGACGTTGCAGATCGTGCAGAAACTCGTCGACGTGCCACTGTCGATCGACAGTTCCGTGTCTGCCGCCATCGAGGCCGCGCTCAAGGTCGCCAAGGGCCGGCCGCTGGTGAATTCGGTCACCGGCGAGGAAGAAAAGCTCGAGGCTATCCTGCCGCTGGTCAAGAAGTACAACGTCCCCGTCGTCGCCATCTCCAATGACGAGACAGGCATCTCGATGGACCCGGACGTCCGGTTCGCTGTGGCCAAGAAGATCGTCGAGCGCTGCGCCGATTTCGGCATCCCCGCGCACGACGTCGTGGTTGACCCGCTGGTCATGCCGATCGGCGCGCTGGGCGATGCCGGTCGCCAGGTCTTCGCGCTCCTGCGTCGCCTGCGCGAGGAACTGAAGGTCAACACCACCTGCGGCCTGTCCAACATTTCCTTCGGTCTGCCGCACCGCCACGGCATCAATGCCGGCTTCATTCCGATGGTCATCGGCGCGGGCATGACGAGCGCGATCATGAACCCCTGCCGTCCCCAGGAAATGGAGGCCGTTCGTGCCGCCAATGTCCTGAACGGCACCGACCGCGACTGCACCACCTGGATACGTACCTACAAGGACTACAAGCCCGCCGAGGGCGGTCACGCGGTCGCCGCCCCGGTTCCCGTCAACGCCCCGGGCGATGGCAATGGTGGCCGCCGCCGCGGCGGGCGGGAAGCCCGGATGGCGCGGGGATAGGCTTCCGTGTCTGAACTGGTGCTTCGTTAGAAAGAAGTAGATTGAACGCCCCGTCCAATATCAAGGACCCGCTGGTCCTTTTCATGCCCTCCGGAAAGCGCGGGCGGTTTCCCATCGGCACCACCGTGCTCGACGCCGCGCGCGAGCTTGGCGTCTATGTGGAGAGCGTGTGCGGCGGGCGCGCCACTTGCGGGCGCTGTCAGATCGAAGTGCAGGAAGGGCATTTCGCCAAGCACAAGATTTCGTCTGCCGCCGATCACATCTCGCCCTTCGGTGCGAAGGAACAGCGCTACGCCAAGGTGCGCGACCTCAAGGAAGGCCGGCGCCTCTCCTGCTCCGCGACGATCCAGGGCGATCTCGTCATCGACGTGCCGCAGGACGTGCAGATCAATGCGCAACTCGTGCGCAAGTCGCCCATCGATCGCGTGATCGAGCGCAATCCGGCGGTCCAGCTCTGCTATGTCGAGGTCGACGAGCCCGACATGCACAAGCCGCTCGGCGATCTCGACCGGCTGAAGGTGATGCTGGAAAAGGATTGGGGCTGGCAGGACCTGCTCGTCTCGCAGCATCTGCTGCCGCAGGTGCAGTCGATCCTGCGCAAGGGAAGTTGGGGCGTGACCGCCGCCATCCACCGCGACCTCGATTCCTCGCGACCGACGCTGATTGCGCTTTGGCCCGGTCTTAAGAACGAGGCCTACGGCATTGCCTGCGATATCGGCTCGACCACCATCGCCATGCACCTCGTTTCGCTCCTTTCAGGCCGCATCGCCGCCACCGCGGGCACCCAGAACCCGCAGATCCGCTTCGGCGAAGACCTGATGAGCCGCGTCTCCTACGTCATGATGAACCCGGACGGACGCGAGGCGATGACCAAGGCCGTGCGCGGCGCGGTCAATGACCTGATCGACAAGGTCTGCACCGAAGCCGAGGTCGAACCCGACACGCTCCTCGACGCCGTCTTCGTCGGCAATCCGATCATGCACCATCTCTTCCTCGGCATTGATCCAACCGAGCTCGGCCAGGCGCCCTTCGCCCTCGCCGTTTCAGGCGCGGTGCACACATGGGGGAGCGAGATCGGGCTCAAGATCAATCACGGTGCGCGCGTCTACGTCCTGCCGTGCATTGCCGGCCATGTCGGCGCGGATGCGGCCGGCGCGACGCTGTCGGAAGGCCCGCACCGGCAGGACCGCATGATGCTCCTCGTCGATGTCGGCACCAACGCGGAGATCGTCCTGGGCAACCGCCAGCGCCTTCTAGCCGCTTCATCGCCGACTGGCCCCGCCTTCGAAGGCGCCGAGATTTCGTCGGGCCAGCGCGCGGCCCCCGGTGCCATCGAGCGCGTGCGCATCGATCCCGAGACGCTGGAGCCCAAGTTCCGCGTCATCGGCGTCGACAAGTGGTCGGACGAGCCGGGCTTCTTCGAGGACGCCGAGGCCGTCGGCATCACCGGAATCTGCGGCTCGGCCATCATCGAGGTCGTCGCCGAGATGTACCTTGCCGGCATCATCACTGAAGATGGCGTCGTCGATGGCTCTCTTGCCGCAAAGTCTGCGCGCATCGAAGCCTCCGGACGCACTGCGACCTACGTTCTCTACGAAGGCAAGCAGCGCATCACCGTAACGCAAAACGACGTGCGGGCGATCCAGCTCGCCAAGTCCGCGCTTTATGCCGGCATAAAGCTCCTGATGGAAAAGCAGGGCGTGGAAACGGTCGACACGATCTGCTTCGCCGGCGCCTTCGGCTCCTTCATCGACCCGAAATATGCGATGGTGCTGGGTCTCATCCCCGATTGCGACCTGTCCGAGGTCAAGGCGGTCGGCAACGCGGCAGGCACGGGCGCGCTGATGGCGCTCTTGAATCGCGACCATCGCCGCGAGATCGAAGACACCGTCAAGCGCATCGACAAGATCGAGACGGCACTGGAGCCGCATTTCCAGCAGCTCTTCATCGACGCGATGGCGCTGCCAAACAAGGTAGATCCGTTCCCGAAGCTCGCGGCCCAGGTGAAACTGCCGGAACGCAAGGCCACCCCCTCCAACGAAGGCGATGGCGCCCCGCGCCGCCGTTCACGCGAGGAACGCGCGGCAAGGCGCAGCCGAGACTAGAATTTCCCGGTTTCGCGGAAGCTTTCGAACGTCGCGCGGATGTGGTCCGCCGCCGCCTTCACCGGCGCCGAGGCGTCCGGCGCCACCGTCATCGCCAGATTGTAGGTCGGCAGCAGCGGCAGGCCCTCTTCCGGCCCGAGCGCCACGATCTCCTCGCCGATGAAGGAGCGCGGCAGCGGCGCGACGGCGAGGTCCGACAGGATTGCCGAGCGCTGGCCGGCCGTGTGCGCACTCATATAGGCGATGCGGTATTCGCGACCGGCCCGGCCGAGCGCTTCAAGCGCCACCGAGCGCCAGGCGCAGCCTTCTTCCCAGATCGACAGCGGCAGCGGCTCTCGCATATGCGCGCAGCCACCCTTGGCGCCGCCCCAGACGATCGGCTCGGTCAGGAGGATTTCGGCTTCGGCCGGAATGTTGCGGCAGACGGTGAAAAGCGTGATGTCGAGCCCGCCATCCGACAGCCGCTGCCGCAGATTGCTCGACTGGTCGATGACGACGTCGACGGCGATCGCCGGATGGGTCTTCGCGAAACGCTTGAGCACATGTGGAAGCACGCGCTCGCCGTAATCGTCAGGCGAGCCGAGCCGCACCACACCGGAAATGTCGGGGATGACGAATTTCGATACTGCTTCCCGGTTCAGCGCGATCAGCCGCCGCGCGTAGCCTATCAGGAGTTCGCCATCACTGGTCAGCGTCACGGAGCGCGCATCGCGCGAGAAGACCGAACGCCCCAGAATCTCCTCGAGCTTTTTGATCTGCATGGATACCGCCGACGGCGTGCGGAACACGGCACTGGCCGCGGCCGTGAAGCTGCCCGTCTCCGCAATGGCCACGAAGGTGCGCAACAGGTCGAGATCGAGCAGCGGCACAGGATGATTAATGGGAGCGTTCATGATCAACATTCCTGAATGCGAGGATCATTTCATTTCGTTTGATTGAACCTTGGGTGCGGCGCATTGTCAATCCATCGAAGAGCAAGCGAACGAAAGGAGATTGCCATGTTCACGCTCTCCGCCTTTTCGCATCTGGTAGACGGGCTGCGCGCCATCCATCACCGCCAGCGCAGCGACGCGTTGATGCGCAGCCTCTCGCCGGAAACCCGCCGCGACATCGGATGGCCCGATCGGACCGCCTCCCGCGTCGACGAAGACCGCTTCTGGAATGGGAGGAACTTCCGATGATCTGCTCCTTCCTGACGCGTCTACACGACCACTTGGCAGCGCGACGCGCACGGCGCCGAAGACTCCAGGCCTTCCTGTTCTTCTCCAACCTGCCGCACGAAATGCAGACCGATCTGTTGCGCCCGTCGCTTTTTGACGCCTTCGAGGAGAGTGCGCCCGACGGATTCCCTCCCTGCCCGCGCCTGAGGCTCGGATAGGCGAGTGCTACACCTTCAACTGGAACCGGGGATGTCGTTTTTGCATCGTTGCACTTCGCTTTTGCATCGCAAATTCGCGCAGCGCATCATTATATCTGCGGCAACGACGAACGACCCCACTCCACGATGCGAAGGCCGTTGCGCGTGTCATCAAAGACTGGAGACGTGTCATGAAGTTCCTGAACCGATTTTTCGTCAAGAAGCGCTCGTCCAACATTGCGACGGCGCTTGAGCGCCAGCGCCTTGGACGCACCATGCCTGGCCAGACCGGGGCAATGAACGCCTCGCGCCTCGGACATTTCGTCTGATCGAGCTTTATCATGTGGCCCACATGATGCCGTGCGGAACGCCAGTTCCGCACGGTTTTTTGTGTCGAGCGCCCGCTAGATAATCCTGCCGACAAATTGCTGTCACCAAGCTGCCGCATTCCATTGACAGCTAAGGGTTTTCCTGTTGAGGCTGGCCGGAAAGCGACATGGCAAGACCGGTGTCGCGCGGCCCGCGGCGAGGTGTGGAATGAACGCCCGAAATACCGTCAAGCGTTCGATCGTCTTCTTCCTTGTTCCCGAATTCACCATGATCGCCTTTGCGACGGCCATCGAACCGTTGCGCGCCGCCAACCGCATGCTCGGCTATTCCGCCTACCAGTGGCGGCTCGCCAGCGTCGACGGCAAGCCCGTCAAGGCGTCGAATTCGGTCGAGTGCGCGGTGGACACCTCGCTCGAGGTCGAGCGGCGCAAAATGACGGGCGGTGATCGGCCGTCCATGGTCATCGTCTGCTCCGGCGTCAACGTCGAGACCTACTCCAACAAGACCACCTTCGCCTGGCTGCGCGAGGAGTACAATCGCGGTGTCTCAATCGGCGGCCTGTGCACCGGGGCGCATGTGCTCGCCGCCGCTGGCCTCCTCTCCAACCGCCGCTGCGCGATCCATTGGGAGAACCTGCCGGGCTTCGCCGAAGCTTTCCCGAAGGCCAACGTGTTCGCCGATCTTTTCGAGGTCGACCAGAACATCTACACCTGCGCCGGCGGCACAGCCGCGCTCGACATGATGCTGAAGCTCATCGGCGACGATTTCGATGAGCATCTGGTCAACCGCGTGTGCGAACAGGTTCTGACTGACCGCGTCCGCAGCCCCACGGACCGCCAGCGCCTGCCGCTGCGCGCCCGCCTCGGCGTCCAGAATTCGAAGGTGCTGATCATCATCGAACTGATGGAGGCGAACCTGACCGAGCCCTTGTCCTTGATCGAGATCGCCGACCATGTCGGCCTGTCGCGCCGCCAGATCGAACGCCTGTTCCGTCAGGAAATGGGCCGCTCGCCCGCGCGATACTATCTCGAAATCCGTCTCGACCGCGCCCGGCATCTCCTGCTCCAATCGGCAATGCCGGTGGTCGAAGTGGCCGTCGCCTGCGGCTTCGTCTCCGCCTCGCATTTTTCCAAGTGCTACCGCGAAGTCTACGCCCGCTCACCGCAGCAGGAGCGCGGCGAACGCCGCCAGTTGTTGGTGGCCTGAGGCGTCCGCGCCAAGACACTCCCGCGACCGCGTTCGCGGCGAGCCTCCACCCCGCGCTTCGTCATCCTCGGGTCAAGCCCGAGGATGACGAAGTGTTAGGGATTGGGCCAGTTCCAACTGCGGTTCATCCACCGCTTCTCGCCGATCAGGCAATCATACTCTTCGACATTCGCCGCCTGCACGACCGGGGCCCGCTCGGCATAGGTCCGCCATGTGGGCGACCAGGGACCCGCGAGTTCGAGCACCAGCTTGCGCCGGACGGCTTCCGGGAACTGGCCCCAGTCGTTGACCGGGATAACGAACGACCCCGGCCCGCCTGTGACGCAATAGGAGTAGTACCCGTCGAGGTCCGGCACATCGAAGACCGTGCTCATACCGCCATTGGTCATCAGCGGCAGGCCGTTGACGACAATGCCCTGCGCCACCAGCCGGTCGCGCGCTTCGGCCACCGGGCCACCCTGATTGTTCGGTCCGTCACCGGAAATATCGACGACTCGGCGCAGGCCCCTGAAATTGCTCTCCGCGAAGAGGTCACCGGCAAAATCCAGTGCGCCGGAGATCGACGTGCGGCGCGCGCTGTTGGTGTTTTGCTGGCCTATAAGCGCGGCAACGGCCTCTGCGTCCTCGCGCGAGGCGATCACCGTCCAGGGCACGACGAGATAATGGGATTCGTCCCCCGCCCATTCGAACATCGCGAGCGCGATCTTGCCGTAGGCGCCATCCTCGATCGCCTGGATCACGCTCTCATGCGTCAGCGCCGCCACGTACCCGTCGCGCTGGATGCGCAACTCCTCATAGGACATCGAAAGCGAAACGTCGGCTGCCAGAACGAGCTGAACGTCGACGATTTCCTGTTCCGCGAATGCCCGGTCGGTGGAAACGCTTGCCGTCATCAGCGTGATTGTGACGCTGCCTGTGATCGAAGACATGGTTCGAACAGTCACGGCCATGTCACGAGGATACGCACGTTCTATCGATCACAAAGCGAAAAGCCCGGCCATACCGGGCTTCTCCATTCACGATGACGTTACGTCAGAATTTTCATCCGTCGGTGCGCAACGCAGCATTTTCCGGGTCAAACGGGCTTTCGGCGATCACCGTCGCCTTGTGCGGCTTGCCGAGAATCGTGATCTCCAGTTCCGTGCCCTCTGCCGCGGCTTCCGGCTTCACCATCGCAAGCGCGATGCTCTTGCCGATCCGCCAGCCATAGCCGCCATGGGTCGCACGGCCGACCAGCCTGCCGTCCTTGTGGATCGCTTCGTTTCCGCGGGCGTCCGAGTCGGTCACGCCATGGACCTCGAGCGTGACGAAGTTCCAGTTCGGACCCGTCTCCTTCAGTTTCACCAGCGCGTCGCGGCCGATGAATTCGCCCTTGCCGGGATGGACGAAACGGTCGAGCCCGCTTTCCCAGGCGGAATACTCGATCGAGAGCTCGCGCGGGATCAGGCGATAGCTCTTCTCGATCGCCATCGCCGTCATCGCGCGTATGCCGAATGGCTTGATGCCGAACTCGGCGCCTGCCTCCATCAGCGCGTCGAAGATCGCATTCTGCTGCTCGATCGGGTGATGCAGTTCCCAGCCGAGTTCGCCGACGAAGTTGACGCGCAGCGCATGAGCCGTCCCGGTTCCGACCGCGATCTCCTTGCCTGACAGCCAAGGGAAATCGGCATTGGACAGGCTCGTGCGGGTGAGCCTCTTCAGGACGTCGCGGCTCCTCGGGCCGGCCAGCACGAGAACGCCATACATCTGCGTGATCGGCTGGAGAACGACCGAACCGTCGGTCGGCGCGAGCTTGGCGAGAACGTCGTGATCGTGCGCCTCGTAAGCGCCAGCCGAGACGAGGTAGAACCGCCCGGGCTTCCACTCGTAGACCGTGAACTCGCTTTTGACGCCGCCGGTCTTCGTCAGAAGATGCGTCAGCGCGATGCGCCCGCGCTTCTTTGGGATCCTGTTGGCGAGGATCGATTCCAGCCATGCGCGTGCGCCCGGCCCGGACACTTCCATCTTGGCGAAGGCAGACATGTCGAGCACGCCGACATTCTCATGCACGTTCTTCACTTCCGCGCCGACATGGTCGAAGTAGTTCGAGCGGCGGAACGACCAGCGCTCGACGATGCGGCCATCGTCCAGCGCCGGCGCATGGTTGTGGTTGGTCAGGACGTCCGCGCCGACGCCGAGTTCGGCCGCCGGCACTTCATAACCTTCCGGCGCAAACCAGTTGGCGCGCTCCCAACCATAGACCGACCCGAACACCGCGCCCATCTGCTTCAGCCGCGAATAGACCGGCGTCGTCTTCAAGGGGCGCGCGGCGGCGCGTTCCTCGTCGGGATAGTGCATGGTGAAGACGTTGGCGTAGGCTTCCTCATTCTTCGCCTTCAGGTAGCCTTCGGTCGCGTAGGGGCCGAAGCGGCGCGGGTCGACGCCCATCATGTCGATGGTCGGCTCGCCGTCGACGATCCATTCGGCAAGCTGCCAGCCGGCGCCGCCGGCGGCCGTGACGCCGAAGGAATGCCCCTCGTTCAGCCAGAAATTCTTCAGCCCCGGCGCAGGCCCGATGATCGGCGAGCCGTCCGGCGTATAGGCGATGGCCCCGTTATAGACCTTCTTGATGCCGACTTCACCGAAGGCCGGCACGCGCGCGATCGCCGTTTCGATATGCGGCATCAGCCGTTCGAGCTCTTCCTGGAACAGCTCGTATTCCGAATCGTCAGAAGGCCCGTCGACATAGCAGACCGGCGCGCCGTGCTCGTAGGGCCCAAGAAGCAGCCCGCCATTTTCCTCGCGCATGTACCAGGACGAGTCGCTCTCGCGCAGCACGCCCATTTCCGGCAGTCCCTGCTTCCGTCGCTCGACGATCGCCGGATGCGGCTCGGTGACGATGTACTGGTGCTCGACCGGAATGACCGGCACGTTGAGCCCGACCATCTCTCCGGTCTTGCGGGCGAAATTGCCGGTGGCCGAGACGATGTGCTCGGCCTCGATGTCGCCCTTGTCGGTCTTCACCAGCCACTTGCCGTCGGCGGTCTGCTCGATCGCGGTCACGGTTGTGTTGCGGTAGATCGTGGCGCCGCGGTCGCGCGCGCCCTTTGCCAGCGCCTGCGTCAGGTCGGCCGGCTGGATATAGCCATCGTCGGGATGCTGGATCGCGCCCAGAAGCCCGTCCGTCTCGCACAGCGGCCAGATTTCCTTGACCTGGCCGGGCGTCAGGATATTGACCGGGATGCCAAGCGTCTCGGCGACGCCGGCGTAGTACATGTATTCGTCCCAGCGGTCCTTGGTGCGGGCGAGGCGGATATTCGTGACCTGCGAAAAGCCGACATTCATGCCGGTCTCTTCCTGAAGCTCCTGATAGAACTTCACCGAATAGCGGTGAATCTGGCCGACCGAATAGCTCATGTTGAAGAGCGGCAGCAGCCCCGCCGCGTGCCAGGTCGAGCCCGAGGTCAGTTCCTTGCGCTCGATCAGGACGACGTCCGACCAGCCCTTCCTGGCGAGGTGATAGAGCGTCGAGACGCCAACCACGCCTCCACCGATGACGACCGCACGCGCTTTGTCTTTCATGTCCCCGAAGGCTCCCCGAATATGAGATTGGCAGCGCAGTTCTTGTGGTGCGGCCTGCATCGAATTTCGCGGACAATAGGCTGGCCCGAAAGTCCCTTTCAGGCCTGTTTGCGACATCGCCCAAACGCCCCGCGACGCTGGCGATCCGCCACATCGATAGGTCGGGATAGCGAAAGCCGATGGCGCTTTATTTGCGTTGGCCCGCGGGCGTGATCTATACCGTCGCCCAGTCGCAACGCTTCATTCGAGCGGGGACCCGCATGGCCGAATACTCGTTCCTTTCCCTCCTGAGGAACGCCCTTTCCGGAAACGAGGACTGGAAGCCGGCCTGGCGCAAGCCGGACCCCCGCCCTTCCTATGACGTCATCGTCATCGGCGGCGGAGGCCACGGCCTGTCGACCGCCTACTACCTCGCCAAGGAGCATGGCATCACCAATGTCGCGGTGCTCGAAAAGGGCTATCTCGGCTCGGGCAATATTGGCCGCAACACCACGATCGTGCGCTCGAACTACCTTTTGCCGGACAATATCCGCTTTTACGAGCACTCGATGAAGCTGTGGGAAAACCTCTCCCACGATCTGAATTACAACGTGATGTTCTCGCAGCGCGGCGTTCTCAACCTTGCCCACTCCCCCGCCCAGATGGACGAGCACGCGCGCCGGGGCAACGCGATGCGCCACGAGGGTGGCGACGCAGTCCTGCTCGGCCGCGGGGAAGTCGCGCGCATGGTGCCCGGCCTCGACATGTCGGCCACGGCGCGCTTTCCCGTCCTCGGCGGCCTGCTGCAGCCGCGCGCCGGCACCGCCCGCCACGATGCGGTTGCCTGGGGCTATGCGCGCGGCGCTGACCGGCGCGGCGTCGACATCCTTGAGAATTGCGAGGTCACCGGCTTCCTGCGCGAGGGCGAACGCGTGGTCGGCGTCACCACCACGCGCGGCGAGATTCGCGCCAAGAAGGTCGCCGTCGCCGTCGCCGGCTCTACCGGCCGCGTAATGAAGCTCGCCGGCATCGACGATCTGCCGATCGAAAGCCACGTCCTCCAGGCCTTCGTCTCTGAGTCTCTCAAGCCGCTCATCAACCAGGTCGTCACCTTCGGCGGCGGCCATCTCTATGTCTCGCAGTCCGACAAGGGCGGGCTCGTGTTCGGCGGGGATCTCGACGGCTACAACACCTACGCCCAGCGCGGAAACCTGCCGCTGGTCGAGGAGGTCATGAGCGAGCTTCTCGCCATGTTCCCCAATCTCGCCCGCGTTCGCCTGCTGCGCTCATGGGGCGGCGTGATGGACATGTCGATGGACGGATCGCCGATCATCACGCCCGGCCCGCTGCCCGGCATGTTCCTGAATTGCGGCTGGTGCTACGGCGGCTTCAAGGCGACGCCCGCCTCCGGCTGGTGCTTCGCGCACACGATCGCGCGCGGGGAAGCCCACCCCTTGAACGCCGCCTTCACGCTCGACCGCTTCGCGCGCGGCATCCTGATCGACGAAAAAGGCCAGGGCGCAACGCCCAAATGGCATTGAGGCTTCATCCATGCTGATCGCCTGCCCCTATTGCGGCCCCCGCGACCTGTCGGAATTCACCTATCAGGGCGATGCCAACCGCACCCGGCCGCACCCGATGTCGAACGACCAGTCCGCGTGGAACGCCTATGTCTACGACCGCGTCAACACGGCCGGTGACCATCGCGAGTTCTGGCAGCACTCCGGCGGCTGCCGCGCGCATCTGGCCGTCGTCCGCTCGACGCTGACGCACGAGATCAAGTCCGTCGCCATTGCCCGCGAGAGCATGAACCGAGAGGCCGCCAAGTGAGCCCGCGCCGCGCCCACAATGGCGGCCGGATCGACCGCGCGACCCGCCTCCGCTTCACCTTCGACGGCACGGCGATGACCGGCCATGCCGGGGACACGCTCGCCTCGGCGCTTTTGGCCAACGGCATCTCAGTCGTCGGCCGCTCGTTCAAGTACCACCGCCCGCGCGGCGTCTTTTCCGCCGGTATCGAAGAGCCGAACGCGCTCGTCACGGTGATCAGGGGCAAGCTGCGCGAGCCGAACATCCCCGCAACGCAGATCGAACTTTACGACGGTCTCACCGTCGAGAGTCAGAACCGCTTTCCCTCGCTATCGTTCGACGTCGGCGCGCTCAACAGCCTTGCCGGGAACCTCTTTGCAGCCGGATTCTATTACAAGACCTTCATGGGACCGGTCGTCGGCCCCTTGAAGGGCACGCGCTTCTGGATGTTCTGCGAGCACTTCATCCGCCGCGCCGCCGGCCTGGGCCGCGCGGGCTATGAGCCGGATACCGATCGCTACGAGAAGATGTACGGCTTTTGCGACGTGCTCGTCGTCGGCTCCGGTCCCGCCGGGCTGATGGCCGCGAAGCGCGCGGCGGCGACAGGCAAACGCGTCTTCCTTGCCGAGCAGGAGGCCGAATTCGGCGGCACGTTGCGCTGGAAGTCGGCCACCATCGATGGCCTTCCCGCAGCAGAGTGGGTCGCCGCCACGATTGCCGAACTTGCAACCTTGCCCAACGTCACCCTCCTGCCCCGCACGACGGTGTGGGGCTATTACGACGACAATGCGCTCGGCGCGCTCGAGCGTGTCAGCGACCACAAGGCGCACGCGGCCATCGGCGAGCCGCGCCATCGCCATTGGACCATCCGCGCCGGGGACGTTGTTCTGGCCACAGGCGCCTTCGAGCGGCCGATCGTGTTCCCCGGCAACGATCGGCCGGGAATCATGCTCGCCTCCGCCGCCGCGCGCTACGCCAGCGAATACGGCGTTCTGCCGGGCGAGCGCATCGCGATCTTCGCAAACAACGATTCCGCCTACGAAGCCGCGCTGGCGCTGAAGGATGCCGGGGCGGAGATCGCCGCCATCATCGACGTGCGCGCCGGCGTCTCGCTTTCCGCGCGCGAACTTGCACGGGAGGCAGGCGCCGAACTCTTGCTCGGCTACGCCGTCACCAGCACGTCCGGCGCGCGCCGCCTGCGTGAGATCGAGATCCAACCCTTCGCCGACGGAAAGGTCAAGGATGGCGCCACGCGGGCCATCGTCGTCGATTGCCTTGCTGTTTCCGGCGGCTGGTCGCCCGCGATTCACCTTGCCAGCCAGGCCGGGCACGCGCCGCAATGGGACGAGTCGCTCCGAGCCTTTCTGCCACCGTCGCCCACGCAACGCTGGACCGGCGCCGGCGCTTTCACCGGCGCATTTTCCGCCGCCGCCGCGCTCGGCGATGATCACGCCGTCAACGAGCCCGAGATCGAGTACGAACCAGCGCCCGTGTTCGAAATCCACCCGACCGGCAAGAAGTCCGGCAAGGCCTTCGTCGATCTCCAGCACGACGTCACCGCTTCCGACATTCGCCTCGCCCATCGCGAGGGATTCCAGTCTGTCGAGCATTTGAAGCGCTATACGACGCTCGGCATGGCGACCGACCAGGGCAAATCGTCCAACGTGCCGGGCCTCGCGATCATGGCCGCCGCGCGCGGGCTGCCGATCTCGGAAGTCGGCACGACGCGCTTCCGCCCGCCCTTCTCCGCCGTCTCGCTTGGCGCGCTCGCCGCAGATCGGCATGGCCACTTCAAGCCGCAACGGCTGACGCCTATGCACGACTGGCACCTCGCGCGCGGCGCGCGCATGTATGCCGCCGGCCTTTGGTATCGCCCGATGATCTACGGCGCAGGCGGCGAGACGGTTGAGCAGGCCTATGTCCGCGAAGCCCGAGCCGTCCGCGCCTCCGTCGGCATCGTCGACGTCTCCACGCTCGGCAAGATCGCCGTCCAGGGCCCGGACGCTGCCGAATTCCTCGACCGCGTCTACACCAACATGTTCTCCACGCTCCCCGTCCACAAGGCGCGCTACGGCCTGATGTTGCGCGAGGAAGGCATCGCCTTCGACGATGGCACGACTTGGCGGCTTGGCGAGCACGATTTCCTGATGACAACCACCACGGCCAACGCCGGCAAGGTCATGCAGCATCTGGAATACTATCTCGACTGCGTCTGGCCGGACCTGCGCGTCCACGTCACCTCCGTCACCGACGAGTGGGCGGGCGCGGCCGTCGCCGGCCCGAACGCTCGTCGCGTCCTCGAAGCCTGCGTCGAGAGCACCGGTGTGGACAACGACGCTCTGCCCTTCATGGGGATCGTCAGGGGCGAGATCGCCGGGGCGCCGGTCATGATCTGCCGCCTCTCTTTCTCGGGCGAACTCGCCTATGAGGTCTATTGCGGCGCAGGTCACGGCCAGCATGTCTGGGATGCGCTGATGGCAGCTGGCCAGCCATTCGGCATCGTACCCTATGGGCTTGAGGCGCTCGGCACGCTGCGCATCGAAAAGGGCCACGTCACTGGCGCGGAGATCGACGGGCGTACCTCGCCGCGCGATCTCTACCTTGACTGGATGCTTTCGAAGAAGAAGCCCTATATCGGCTCGGCCATGGTCGACCGCGAAGGTCTTGTCGCGCCCGACCGCATCAGCCTCGTCGGCATCGTCGCGCTCGACGACCGTCCGCTCCAGGGCGGCGGCCACATCGTGGAGCAGCTCGGCGAGGAACCGCGCGGTTCGATCGGCCACATCACCGGCTTCTGCTTCTCTCCGGCGCTCGGCAAATACATCGCGCTCGCCCTCGTCAAAGGCGGCAAGGCCCGCCACGGCCAACGCGCTTTCGTCTCGGATCCCGTGCGGAACCGATACGGCCCGGTCGAAATCGTCAGTCACCACTTCTTCGATCCCGAAGGGAGCCGCATGCATGGTTGAAATCGTCTCCCCGCTCGAGCCCGACTACCGCCGCGGTGCGCATGGCAATCGCGAAGGCGGCTCGGGGGTGACGCTGTCGGAAACCCAGCCCGGATCGATCGTCCAACTCGCCGCGTGGCCTGGCCAGGACGAAGCGCTGCGCAAGGTCATTCAAACCGTGACGGGTCTGCACCTCGATGCTGTGCCGGGGGCGGGCGCGATCGTCGAGAACACCGCCGCCTTCGGCTTCGCGCCCGGCCGTTGGCTCGTCGTCGACCAGGCCGAGGGACGCGGCGAAACCCTGCGCGACAGAATCGGCAGCGATCTCGGCACGGTTTGCGACCTCTCGCACGGCCGCACGGCCATCGCCGTCGAGGGCGAGAGGGCGGAGCGTCTTTTGTCGAAACTTTACGCGCTCGATTTTTCAGCCGGTGCCTTTCCGGTCGGCCAGGCCAAATCCACCGCGCACCACGACGTCTTCACGCTCATCCACCGCACCGGGGTCGACCGCTTCGACCTCTACGTCTACCGCTCGTTCGCGCGATCCTTCTGGCACCTGCTGCGCGCAAGCGCCGAAGAGTTCGGCTATACGGTTGAATGACGCAGTCATCTCGGCTGTGTTCCTCGATGCAGGCTGGCGACGGGTTCCTGATCCTTCACGCCACGACGATCAACTTTTTCTGACGGTTGGCTAGAGGAACACCAGTCGGCCCGTTCTGGTTCGCCTCTCGAACCAAACGGAGTTGCTTCATGCCTTTCATCAAGACTGCCGACGACACCCAGATTTTCTACAACGACTGGGGCACCGGCAAACCCGTCATTCTCATCCATGGGTGGCCGCTGGACGGCGACATGTGGGAATACAATGCGCGCGTCCTCGTCGATGCCGGAATGCGCGTGATCTCATACGACCGACGCGGCTTCGGTCGGTCGAGCCAGCCATGGACGGGCTATGATTACGACACGATGGCCGACGATCTGAAGGCGATCATCGAAGAGCTCGGCCTCAACGAGGTCTCCCTCGTAGGCTTCTCGATGGGCGGCGGGGAAGTCGCGCGCTATGTCGGCCGATACGGGAGCGACCGGATCTCGAAAGCTGTGCTCGTCTCCTCCGTCACGCCCTTCCTGCTGAAGACGGGCGACAATCCCGATGGCGCCGACAAGAGCACATTCGACGAGATGGTCAGTGGCCTCAAGGCGGACCGGCCGCACTTCCTCGCCGATTTCGGCAAGACGTTCTACGGCGCCGGGATGCTCAATTTCGAGATTTCGAATGAATTGCTGGCCTGGACGAGCCAGCTCGCGATGTTGGCTTCGCCCAAGGCCACCATCGACTGCGTTCGCGCCTTTTCCGAAACCGACTTCCGGGACGATTTGCGAAAGTTCTCGATCCCGACCCTCGTCATCCACGGCGACAACGATCAGACCGTACCGATCGATGTCTCGGCTAATCGCGTGAAGGAATTCCTGCCGAGCGCTGAGCTCAAGGTCTATGACGGCGCCCCCCACGGCCTCCACTTCACCGACAAGGACAAGCTCAATCGGGACCTGATCGACTTCCTGAGCAAGTAAAGCCTCCGACGCGCCCCAGATCTGTATCTGGGGCGCTGCCATTGGGGCTTCACTTCACGAAGGAAACGAACTCTTCGAGCGGTGCGCGTTCGGACCTCAGAGAATTTTCAGGCTTCGATTCGTCCTCGTAGCCAAGGGCCATTCCGCAAACGATGATTTCCTCATCGGGAATGCCCAGCACCGGCCGGATCTGCCGATGATAAGGCGCGAACGCCGCCTGCGGACAGGTATGCAGCCCCCTGCCCCGCGCAGCGATCATGATCGACTGCAAGAACATGCCGTGGTCTATCCACGACCCCTGGTTCAGTCGGCGATCGATCGTGAAGATCATGCCGACCGGGGCGTCGAAGAAGGTGAAATTCCGGTCGTGCTGGGCGCGCATGCGCTCCGTTTCGCGCTTGCCGATGCCGAGCAGGTTGTAAAGTGCGAAGCCGACCGCGCGCCGGCGCGAAAGGTACGGCTCGAAGAACTGGTCAGGATAGTACTTGTACTCGTCCCAGGCGATCTTTTCCGCGCGGATGCCGGACCCCAGGATCGCGTCACTCATGGCCTGCTTCTTCTCGCCCGTGACGACATAGACCTTCCAGGGCTGCATGTTCGTGCCCGAGGGCGCGCGCGCGGCGATCTCCAGAATGTCCCGCACCGTTTGCTCATCCACCGGCGTCGGAAGGAAGGCGCGCACCGACTTGCGGGAATTGATCGCTTCATCGACGATAACGGCTTCGTCCAGCGGAGAAATATTGATGTCGGGAGCCAGCATGCGAAATCCTAGCGTTGCGGCTTGAGACTCAAATCGGGCGCGTTTGGCTACCCCGTGGATCAGGTCGGCATAGGCCATGCCATGCCAGCACGCAAATTCTTTGAGCCAGGAACGTCAAACCCATTGCCTTTTCCACCGCGGCTTGCAGGCTAGAGCGGCAAATGGGGAGCATCATGAGCGAATTGCCAAGCCAGGCCCGCGTGGCGATCATCGGCGGCGGCGCCGTTGGCGTCTCGGCCCTTTATCACCTTGCCAAGGCCGGCTGGACAGACTGCGTCCTGCTTGAAAAGAACGAGCTCACCTCCGGCTCCACCTGGCATGCCGCCGGCAATGTCCCGACCTTCTCGTCCTCCTGGTCGGTCATGAACATGCAGCGCTATTCGGCGCAGCTTTATCGCGGCCTCGCTGACGAAGTCGGCTATCCGATGAACTATCACGTCACCGGCTCGGTGCGCCTCGCCCACACGAAAGAGCGGATGCAGGAGTTCGCGCGCGTCAAAGCCATGGGCCGCCATCAAGGAATGGAGATCGACCTTCTCGGGCTCGACGAGCTTAAGGCGCGCTACCCCTTCCTCGAAAGGCACGGCCTGAAGGGCGCGCTTTACGACCCGAACGATGGCGACATCGATCCCGCGCAGTTGACGCAGGCTCTGGCCAAGGGCGCACGCGACATGGGCGCGAAGATCGTCCGCTTCTGCCCCCTCACCGGCGTTCGCCGCGAGAACGACCTTTGGAAGCTCGCGACGTCCGAAGGTGAGATTGCCTGCGAAATCGTCGTCAACGCCGCCGGCTACCGCGCTGGCGAAGTCGGCCGCATGTTCGGCCGCGACGTACCGATGATGGTGATGAGCCATCAATACATCTTATTTGAAGAGATCCCCGAACTTGCCGCCTGGTCGGAGGAAGCGGGCCGCAAGCTGCCGCTGCTGCGCGACGTCGATTCCTCCTATTACCTGCGCCAGGAAAAGACCGGCATGAATCTCGGGCCCTACGAGCGCAACTGCCGCGCACATTGGGCGTCGAGCGACGATCCGATGCCGGACGACTTCTCCTTCCAGCTCTTCCCCGACGATCTCGACCGGCTGGAATGGTATCTGGAAGACGCCGTGAAGCGCGTCCCGATCCTCGGCACCGCCGGGCTTTCCAAGGTCATCAACGGTCCGATCCCCTATGCGCCCGATGGCAATCCGCTGATCGGCCCGATGCCGGGCGTGCCGAACGCCTTCGAGGCCTGCGTCTTCACCTTCGGCATCGCGCAGGCAGGCGGCGCCGGCAAGGTGCTCGCCGAATGGGTCACGCAAGGCGCAACCGAATGGGACATGTGGTCGTGCGATCCGCGCCGCTTTACCGCCTTCGCCTCAGCGCCCGACTACGCGGTTGCCAAGGGCATGGAGGTCTACGGCCACGAATACGCGATCCACTTTCCCCGCCATGCCTGGCCGGCCGGTCGACCCGCCAAGCTCTCCGCCATTCACGACCGCATCGCCGCGTTCGGCGCGCAGTTCGGGGCGACCAATGGCTGGGAACGCGCCAATTGGTACGCGCAGCCCGGCGATGACACATCCGAGGCCGCGACGCAGACCTTCGAGCGCGATGGCCCCTGGCAAAAGCGCGTCCGCGAGGAATGTCACACCGTACGCGACGCGGCAGGCATTCTCGACCTTCCCGGCTTCTCGCGCTACCGCGTGCAGGGCGATGGCGCGCGCGACTGGCTGGCATCGCTCATCACCGGCGCCGTGCCGAAACCTGGCCGCATCGGCCTCGGCTATTTCGCCGACGCAAAGGGCCGGCTCGTCACCGAGATGTCGATCATGGCGGTCGCCGACGACTTCTTCTTCCTCATCACCGCAGCCGCTGCCGAGCTCCACGATTTCGAGTGGTTGGCGAAACATCTGCCGCAAGGCTCTGCCATCGCGCTTCAAAACGTCACCGACGCCTTCTCCTGCCAGATCCTCACCGGCCCTGGTTCCCGCGCCATTCTGGCCGCGATCACTGACGCCGACTTGTCCCGTCCCTGGCTCACCCATCAGTCTGCGCAGATCGCCGGCCAATGGTGCCAGCTCGTCCGCGTTTCCTTCGCCGGCGAACTCGGCTGGGAAATCCACACCAGGATTGAAGACACCGCGCCGATTTTCGATGCCGTCTGGGCCGCCGGCCAGAAACACGGCCTCAAGCCCTTCGGCATGTTCGCGCTGGATTCGCTGCGCCTCGAAAAGGGGTATCGCGGCTGGAAGCAGGATTTGTCGACCGACTATTCGGTTCTCCAGTGCGGCCTCGAACGCTTCGTGAAGTGGGACAAGCCGGATTTCCTCGGCAAGGCCGCCCTCGCATCCGAAAAGCAGGTAGGCGTCACAAAGCGCTTTGCGATCCTCACCCTCGATACCCCCGGCGCCTGCGACGCGCCCTACATGTCGACCGTGTGGCATGGGAACGAAATCGTCGGCGAAACGACCTCCGGCGGCTGGGGCCACCGGGTGGACCAGTCGATCGCCCTTGCCATGCTGCGTGCGGATTGTGCAAAACCGGGCTCCCGGGTCGAGATCGAAATCTTCGGCGAACGCTTCGCCGCAACGGTTCATGGCGATGCGCCCCTCTGGGACCCGGAAAACGCCAGACTCAAAGCCTGAAGGTTCAGCCATGCCCACCCCGTCCGCCCGCATTTCCGGCATCATTCCCTCCGGCAAGGATGGCTGGGAGGTTCATTTCGAGGCATACACCCGCAAGCAGGCCGGTGAAGCCATCACGATGCTTTCGGTCGGCGACCATGATTTCGATACGCCGAGCGAAACCGTCGAGGCCTGCGTGCGGGAAGTGCGCGCCGGCCATCACCACTATACGAACCTGCCCGGAGTGCCGCGCCTTCGCCGTGCCATGGCCGCCGTCTCGGCCGAATGCACCGGCGTCGCGACCACGGCCGACCAGGTGCTCGCGACACCCGGCGGCCAGTCCGCCCTTTTCGCTGCCGTCACCGCGACGCTCGATCCGGGAAGCCACGCCATCGTGGTTGCGCCCTACTACGCGACCTATCCCGGCACGTTCCGCGCCGCTGGCGCCGGCTTCACGGTCGTGGAGACCCGCGCGGAGGACGGCTTTCAGCCTGACGCCGCCGCCATCGAAAAGGCGATTGAGCCGAACACCCGTGCAATTCTTATCAACACGCCGAACAATCCGACTGGCGCGATCTACACCCGCGAAAGCCTCGAAAAGCTCGCCGATATCTGCATCCGGCACGATCTCTGGTTGCTCTCGGACGAAGTCTACTGGTCGATTACCGGCGGGCGCGAGCACATCTCGCCGCGCGCCTTGCCAAACATGGAAAAGCGCACGCTCGTCATCAACTCCATGTCAAAGAGCCATGGCATGACCGGCTGGCGCATCGGCTGGCTGACCGGGCCGGAGCCGATGATCTCGCTTCTGATCAACCTTAATCTGGTCACGACCTACGGCCTGCCCGACTTCGTCTCGCGCGCGGCAACAGAGGCGCTGGAAAACCGCTACGGCGTCGACGACATCGCCGCCCGCTACGGTGCCCGCCGCACCGTCTTTCTCGACGCGCTGGCCGGCGCCAACGACATCGTCGTGCGCGGCTCGCAAGGCGGCATGTATGTCATGCTCGACATTTCCGCGGTCGACCCGGACTGCGAGACCTTCGCCTGGGCGCTGCTCGAAGCCGAGAAGATCGCTGTCATGCCGGGCTCCAGTTTCGGCGACGCCGCCGCCGGCCACATCCGCATCAGCCTCACCCAGCCCGACGACATCCTGCGCGACGCCGCCATCCGCCTGAAGCGCTTCGTCGCCGGCTACAAGCGTAACGCGGCCTGGTGGAAGCGTTGCTATCCTCACACTGTATCCCGCCCCACAAAGGGGAGGGTGACGTGAACGTTGCGGCTCTGCCTGCGATCTTGCGCCAAGCCGAACGCGTTGCGCGGAGTTGGCGAACTTCCTCCCCCTTGTGGAGAGGGATAGAGCGTGAGGCTTCCCGCGCGCAAACGCCCAAGGACACCCCATGACCGCCCTTCCCACCCGCGCCCGCGCCGTTATCATCGGCGGCGGAATCTCCGGATGTTCCGTCGCCTATCATCTGGCGAAGCTTGGCTGGCGCGACGTGGTTCTTCTTGAGCGAAAGCAGCTCACGTCCGGCACCACTTGGCATGCGGCCGGGCTCGTGGGGCAGCTTCGCGCCTCGCGCAACATGACGCGGCTCGCGAAATATTCGGCAGATCTCTACGCCAAGCTCGAGGCCGAAACCGGCGTCGCCACCGGTATGCGGCAGGTCGGATCGATCACCGTCGCTCTTACCGACGAGCGGAGGGAGGAAATTTTCCGCCAGGCCTCGCTCGCCCGTGCCTTCGATGTCGACGTGCGCGAGATATCGCCCGCCGAAGTCAAGGAGATGTATCCGCATCTCAACATCGAAGGCGTCAAGGCGGGCGTCCATCTGCCGCTCGACGGCCAGTCGGACCCCGCCAACATTGCCATGGCTTTGGCAAAAGGCGCACGGCAGAACGGCGCGACGATCGCGGAAAACGTCAAGGTGACGGCAGTCCAGCAGAAGAACGGCCGCGTTGCTGGCGTTGCCTGGGAACAGAGCGGTGAATCCGGCACAATCGAAACCGACATCGTCGTCAACTGCGCCGGCATGTGGGCGCGCGACCTTGGAGCGTTGTCGGGGGTCACGATCCCGCTTCATGCCTGCGAGCACTTCTATCTCATCACGGAGGCCATCGCCGGCCTTGGCCGCCTGCCCGTCCTGCGCGTGCCGGACGAATGCGCCTACTACAAGGAAGACGCGGGCAAGATGATGCTCGGCGCCTTCGAGCCCAAGGCGAAGGCCTGGCCGCCGGTCGGCGAGCGCATCCGAGAGGATTTCTGCTTCGACCAGTTGCAGGAGGATTTCGCGCATTTCGAGCCGATCCTCGAAATGGGCGTCAACCGGATGCCGATGCTGGGTTCGGCCGGCATCCACACCTTCTTCAACGGCCCCGAAAGCTTCACGCCCGACGACCGCTACTATCTCGGCGAAGCGCCCGAACTTGCCGGCTATTGGGTCGCGGCCGGCTACAACTCCATCGGCATCGTCTCGTCGGGCGGCGCGGGCATGGCGCTCGCCCAGTGGATGAACGATGGCGAACCGCCTTTCGACCTGTGGGAAGTCGACATCCGCCGCGCCCAGCCCTTTCAGAAGAACCGGTCATATCTGCGCGAGCGCGTTTCCGAGACGCTCGGCCTCCTTTACGCCGACCATTTTCCCTATCGCCAGATGGAAACCTCCCGCGGTATCCGCCGCTCACCGTTCCACGCGCATCTGAAGGCGCGGGGCGCGGTGTTCGGCGAGGTCGCCGGCTTCGAGCGCGCCAACTGGTTCGCCCGCGATGGCCAGGAGCGTGACTATCGCTATTCCTGGCAGCGGCAGAACTGGTTCGACAATCAGCGCGAGGAGCATCTCGCCGTCCGCAACGGCGTCGGTTTCTTCGACATGACCTCGTTCGGCAAGATCAGAGTGGAAGGCCGTGACGCCTGCGCCTTCCTGCAACGTCTCTGCGCCAATGATGTCGACGTCGTTCCGGGCCGGATCGTCTACACGCAGATGCTCAATGCGCGCGGCGGCATCGAGAGCGACCTGACCGTCACGCGCCTGTCGGAGACGGTGTTCTATCTCGTCGTTCCCGGTGCAACGCTCCAGCGCGACCTCGCCTGGCTGCGCCGGCATCTCGCCGACGAATTCGTCGTTATCACGGATGTCACGGCTGCCGAAGCGGTGCTCTGCCTCATGGGGCCGCGATCTCGAGAGCTTATCGGAAAGATCAGCCCGAACGACTTCTCGAACGAAGCCAACCCGTTTGGCACATGCCAGGAGATCGAGATCGGCATGGGCCTCGCCCGCGCGCACCGTGTTACCTATGTCGGCGAGCTCGGTTGGGAGCTCTATGTCCCGACCGATCAAGCAGCTCATGTCTTCGAAGCGATCGAGGCGGCAGGCGAGGATGTCGGCCTGAAGCTTTGTGGTCTCCACACGCTCGACTCTTGCCGCATCGAAAAGGCGTTCCGCCATTTCGGCCATGACATCACCGATGAGGATCACGTTCTCGAAGCCGGGCTCGGCTTTGCCGTGAAGACAGCGAAGGGCGACTTTATCGGCCGCGATTCCGTCCTGCGCACAAAGCAGAGCGGCCTGTCACGCCGGCTCGTGCAATTCCGGCTCGACGACCCGCGGCCACTCATCTTCCACAATGAAGCGATCGTGCGTGACGGAGAGATCGTGGGCACGATCACGTCCGGCAATTACGGCCATCATCTGGGCAGCGCAATCGGCCTTGGCTATGTGCCGTCGAGAGGCGAAAGCCCGGATTCCATCCTGTCCTCGGACTATCAAATCGAGATTGCCGGAATTCGTCACGCGGCAACAGCATGCCTCAAGCCGCTTTACGATCCGACTGCGGAACGCGTGCGCCTGTGATCGTCACTCGTCGAATTGGAACAGGTCTTCGCCACAGCGATAAACCGGACACTGCGCGCGATCCCGCGTCGGGACCGACGCAAGCACCGGGACGTAAGGGTGGCTGCAAAACTGACGCGTCGCGACATAGCGATCATAGGTGAACTGGCCCGTCGTCAGTACTACCGCGCCGTTTTGCACAATCATGTCCTGCACCTGCGCACACGACATCGTTCGGCTGTCGGGTCGTCCCTGCGCGATTGCCCCGGTAGCGATCGCCAACGAAACGGCGATGGTCATCGACATTCGCAAAATCACATCAACCTCCATCATCCCGCCGAAGGCCTGCAGGAATACGACTAAAGAAATGCAGCGGCAAAAAATACAATCAGCACCAACCCAGTGACGACCACCGTTGGTCGCCAACTGAACCCGCTGTGGGTCTCCGGCGCGGCTCCATGGTCACGGCCATCGCCTAGCATGATGCTGGGCGCATCCGCTGGTGTCAGCCGCACTGTTGGCCCCCCCTTGGTGTCGTTGCCGATCTCCACGACCTTGGACTGGTCGAGAATGTCCCGCTCGAAATATGCCATATGTCACCTTGCCGCTATTCGTGCCGGCCCCGTTGGTGTTGGGATTGTGTTGCCTATATGGCGGGATAACGCCGTCAATCAGGGCCTGTTCCGCAACTTCAACGAAGGGTGAATATCATCTCGACCAAATCCCTCGCCGATCTTCGCATTCCCTGCCCGACCGAGCGTCTGGCCGTCTTCCTCGACTTCGACGGCACGCTGGCCGACATCGTCGAGCATCCCGACGACGTTCACTTGCCCGTGCAGACCGGCGCGGCACTGGAAAGTCTCGCGCGCCTGACGTCGGGAGCCGTTGCGATCGTAACCGGCCGGCCGATCGAACAGATCGATGCGCTGGTTGCCCCACTCGTGCTGCCGGTCGCCGGCGTTCATGGCATGTGGCGGCGCGGCTTTGACGGCACCGTGCACTCGACGCAGCACAACGCCGATCTCTTCGCCGAGGCGCAGGCCCGTCTGACGCAGCTGCATCTCGCTCTTGCCGACACGATGATCGAGATCAAGCCGGGTTCCATCGCTTTCCACTACCGGCGCCGACCGGACCTCGGCGACACGATTGCCACGCGGATCCACGACGTACTCGGCGAACTGGACGGGCTCGACATTCTGCACGGAAAGATGGTTGTTGAGGTCAAGGCCGGGCACGCGCACAAGGGCGACGCGATTCGCGCATTCATGGCCGAGGAGCCATTTGCCGGCCGCATCCCGCTCTTCGCCGGCGACGATGTCACCGACGAGTTCGGCTTCGCTGCCGTCAACGAGATGGACGGCGTGGCGATCAAGATCGGGCCGGGCCACACGGCGGCGTCATGGCGTGTGGACGACCCCGGGCGCCTTCGCGAATGGCTCGTCCGACTCGCCGACGTGCCTGCCTAAATTTGCATCGGCCGTCATTGTTGCTAAAACTGTGCGCACATCGATTTAATTTTCCGTGGATCAAATCGCCATGCAGCGGGTTTGGCCGACATCGGCAAGAAGGGAGATTTTGGATTGGGCAGGTTGGTGGTCGTCTCGAACAGGGTCGCAGATCTGACGAAACCCACGCAGTCCGGGGGGCTTGCAGTCGGCCTCTCCGACGCGCTCAAGCGTCGTGGTGGGCTTTGGGTCGGCTGGTCGGGCGAAACCGCGGAAACCGCCAATGACGCGTCGCCGGAACTGACCGAAGCCGGCAACGTCGCCATGGCGACCATTCCTCTGACGCCGGACGACTATGCCAACTACTACCTCGGCTTCGCCAACTCCGTCCTCTGGCCGCTTTTCCACTATCGGCTCGACCTCGTCGACTTCCATTCCGAATTCCTCGACGGCTACCGAAAGGTCAACCTTCGCTTTGCCGACGCGCTCCTGCCGATGCTCAGGCCGGACGATACGATCTGGATCCACGACTATCACCTGATCCCGCTTGCCTCCGAGCTTCGCAAGCGCGGCTGCACGCAGCGCATCGGCTTCTTCCTGCACATCCCGTTTCCGCCACCGGAAGTCCTCGCGGCCGCGCCTGGCCACAAGTGGCTGGCCGACAGCCTCCTCGCCTACGACCTCGTCGGCTTCCAGACTCAGACGGACGTCGCCAACCTCGCGCGCTACGCGCAGGATCACATGGAGCTCTCCGCGCCGGTCAATGGGCGCATGTCGGGACCTGCGGGAGACCTCCATCTCGCCGCCTTCCCGATCGGGATCGACACCGAAGCCTTTGCCGAACTTGCCGCCTCGCCATCGGACGATGTCCAGATCGATTCCATGCGCCGCATGGTGCTCGACCGAAAGCAGATCATCGGTGTCGACCGGCTCGACTATTCGAAGGGGCTGCCCGACCGGATGAAGGCGTTCGGGCGGCTGCTCGATCTCTATCCCGAGCACATGAAGAGGGTCACCTTCCTCCAGATCGCCCCGCCGACGCGCGAGGATGTCGACGCCTATGCCGACATCCGGAACGAACTGGAATCGCTGTCCGGTTCGATCAACGGCCGCTTCGCCGACTTCAACTGGACACCGATTCGGTACATTCACCGCTCCGTCGCCCGCGAGAAGCTCGCCGCCTTGTACCGCGTCAGCCGTGCCGGCCTTGTCACCCCGCTTCGCGACGGCATGAACCTCGTCGCAAAGGAGTATGTCGCCGCACAGAATGCGGATGATCCCGGCGTGCTGATCCTGTCCAAGTTCGCTGGCGCGGCAGAAGAACTCGCCGAGGCGCTGATCGTGAACCCCTATGACATCGATGCGATGGCCGCCGCCATCGACCGAGCGCTCACCATGCCGCTCGAAGAGAGGCAGGAACGCCATTCAGCGCTTTACGAGCGCGTGTCGGCGGGCGACGCTCTCGCCTGGCAGAAATCGTTCCTCGAAGCGCTGGAAACCCAGCCGAACGGCATCACACTCGACGTGGCCTGACGATCACGATTTCTTGTCGGGAAGGCCTTTCCGCTTCGTCTCGGCGAATTCTTCGAGCTGTTTTTCGCTCATCGAGTCCACCATCTGCTTCGATGCACCCTTCAGTTCGGATTTCTTGATCTCGCCGCGCTTGGCGGAAAGGGCAACTCCGGCAGCTTTCTGCTGCGCCTTGGACTTGGCAGGCATGGCATGATCTCCTCTTGCCGTGTTCATGCGTTCAAAGTCGTGACGCCGACCCAATGTTCCTGACGTTACGACACATGCCGTGACCTTCCGGCCACGAAGGCGATTGGACAGGACGGGGACTAACCGATAGGTTGCATCGGCGCGACTGGTCGCGATTTGTTAGGGATTCATTATCAATATCACGAGCTTGGCCTTGGCCAGAGTTGGTGGCGTTGGACGGATGGCGCGGGAGGGGGAAGCTTTGGTCTTCTCGACCCGCCCGTCTCAGAGTGCGGGGAGTTGCCTTGTCAGGACAGTTCGGGATACGTCACCGGCTCCTCGTCGCTTCGCTGTCGCTCGCAACCGCGATGACGCAAGTCACCAGCGCGTCCGCCTTCTTCGGCCTGTTCGGTTCGAACGACACCGACGAGGTCGAGGTCATCGGCGAGCCACAGAACTACACCGCCGAAGTCACGGTGCTTGACGCCGAAACCGCGCTCGAGCGCAAGCTGCGCAATTCGTCCACGCTCTGGAACGAACGCGACGAGCCGGCGTCCGGCGCTGGCGGCCTCCTCGCGAAAGCGCGCGGCGACTATCGCCGCCTCCTCGCCGCGCTCTACACGGAGGGCCGCTACGGCGGCACCATATCGATCCGCATCGATGGCCGGGAAGCAGCCGACATCGCCCCCGACACGCCGCTCGCCAATCCCGCCACCGTCGTCGTCTCCATCGATCCCGGTCCCGAATTCCGCTTCGGCGAGGCTTCAATCATCAACGAGGCCCCACCCCCGCAAAGCTGGCGCGATGAAGTCGACGACCCGCGCGAGGAAGGCTATGCGCCCGGTGAAGTCGCCCGCTCCACCGTCATCCTGCGCGCCGAGCGCCTGTCGGTCGAAGCCTGGCGCCAGCAAGGCCATGCCAAGGCAGAGGTGGTCGAGCGGCGCGTCGAGGCCGCGCATGACGCCGACATCGTCAATGCCAGCATCACGGTCGAACCCGGCCGCAAGGCGTTCTACGGGCCGATCACGGTCCAGGGCACCGAGCGGATGGACCCCCAATTCGTGGCCTTCATGGCCGGCCTGCCTCTCGGGCGCGAATACGATCCCGACGATATCAAGCGCGCGGGCGACCGCCTCGCCCGCCTCGACGTCTTTCGCGCCTCGCGCTTTCAGGAGGCAGAGGCGATCGGGCCGGACGGGCTCTTGCCGATGGACCTTATCGTGCAGGAGCGCGAGTTGCGTCGCTTCGGCGTCGGCGGCTCCTATTCCACTGTCGACGGCCTCGGTTTCGAGACCTACTGGCTGCACCGCAACCTCTTCGGTCGTGCCGAGCGCCTGCGGTTCGACGCGCGCGTCGCGGGCATTGGCAAGTCGCTCGACAGCGACGGATTCAATCCCGAGGACTTCACCTATCGCGTCGGCGTCAGCTTTGAAAAGCCTGGGGTATTCACGCCCGATACCAACTACTTCGCCTCGCTCTTCGGCACGCGTGAGGTGCTGGACACCTATACCCGCACCGGCGTCGATGCGATTTCGGGCTATTCGCACATCTTTACCGAGGAACTGGCCGGCCGCTTCGCCGTCAATGCAAGCCATGCCGAGTTCGAGGACGACGCTTTCGGCACGCGCCAGTTCACGACCGCCGGCCTCCTTGGCTCGCTGACTTTCGATTCGCGCGATGACGTGCCTAACCCGACCCGCGGCTATTTCGCCGAGGCCATGGCCGAACCCTTCTACGAATTTCAGTACGGCAATGCCGCCTTCCGCTCCACGCTCGAAGGCCGCACCTATTACGGTTTCGGCGAGGAGAGCCGCTTCGTTCTTGCCGGTCGCGCCAAGCTTGGCACCCTGGTTGGCCCGTCGATCGGCGAAACCGCGCCGGACAAGCTCTTTTTCGCTGGTGGAGGCGGATCGGTGCGCGGTTACGCATTCCGAAATATCGGCGTCGAAGGACCTGGCGGAACGGTCATTGGCGGAAAGTCGCTCATCGAAGGCTCGGTGGAAGCACGTGCGCAGGTCACCGACTCCATCGGCCTCGTCGGCTTTGCCGATGCCGGCCTCGTCGGAGCGGACTCAGTGCCAGATTTCGGCGAGGACGTGCGTATCGGCGTTGGCGCGGGCCTGCGTTATTTCACCGGGCTTGGTCCCATCCGCCTTGACGTAGCGGTTCCGCTCGATCCAAGGCCGGGCGACCCATCCGTCGCCTTCTACGTTGGGATAGGACAGGCGTTTTGATCCGAGTTCTTGTAGCCCTTGCCTGTCTCGTCTTCGCGGTTCCCGCCAGCGCGCAGGAAACCGAAGCCGAGACGCGCTCGATCTTCACAAATTTTATCCAGAACCAGCTTTCGACGCCCAACCGCCAGATTCAGATCAGCGGCATCCAAGGCGCGATGTCGTCCAATGCCCGCATTGGCTCAATCACGGTCGCAGACCGGGAAGGCGTTTGGCTGCGTATCACCAACGCGTCCATCGACTGGAGCCGCACGGCCCTACTCCTGCGCCAAAGGCTCGAAATCTCTTCGCTGCGCGCCGATCGGATCGACGTAATACGCCAGCCGCTGCCCGACGAAGGGCTACCGGCGCCCGAATCCTCCGGCTTCGCGGTCCCCGAACTGCCCGTCGCGGTCAATCTGGAAAGCCTCGAAATCCCGGTGGCGACCTTCGGCCCGACCGTCTTCGGTCTGGAATCGGAGCTTTCGCTCGCCGGCCGCCTGCGGCTGGAGGATGGCGCGATCGACACTGCGCTCGACGTCACGCGCCTCGATGGGCCGGGAGGCCAACTCGGGCTGGCCTTCGCCTATTCGAACGCCACCGAAGCCGTCGATCTCGATCTGTCGCTGAGTGAGCCGGAAAACGGCATAGTGGCCAATCTGCTGAATATCGAAGATCGTCCTCCGGTTGCACTGACACTCGCCGGCAATGGCGAACTCGACAATCTCGATGTTCAGCTCGCACTCGATGCGGACAGCGAGCGCATTTTGACCGGCACCGCGATGCTGCGCGAAGGTCGGGCCGGCCGGGGCTTCTCGACCCGACTGTCCGGCCCGATCGCTCAGCTGATCCCCGCGCGGTTCCGCGACTTCTTCGGCGCCGAGACGTCTCTCGAAGCCCAGGGCTTCATCCCGGATGAAGGCGGGTTCCGTCTCGATGCGCTCGACCTCGAAAGCGCCGCGCTCGCGCTCTCCGCATCCGCCGAGACGACCGCGGACGGCTTCCTGCGTCGCCTCGCCATCGAGGCATCCGTCGAAGACCCGAGCGGCGACGTCGTCGTCCTGCCGGTTCCCGGCGGCGATACCACCGTCCAGCGCGCAGCTCTGGCTCTCTCCTATGGCGAAGGGGCGGACGACGACTGGTCGGGCGAGCTTGACATTCGCGGGCTCGCCACGGCGAGCTTTTCCGCCGAAACGATGGCACTCGACCTTGCTGGCGTGGCGCAGAACCTCGACAGCCCGAACGAGCGGCGCATTACCTTCGACCTTTCCGGAGCCGTCGATGGCGTCACCTCGCCCGACGAGGAAGTCGCGCAAGCCCTCGGCACCCGCATCGACCTTTCCTCATCCGGCGAGTGGAACGCATCGCAGCCGCTGGTGCTTTCCGATACGCGGATAGAAGCGGAAGCGCTGATCCTCAGTCTCGCCGGCACGGTCGCCGAATACGTCTTCGATGGCGACATCGCGGTCGAGACGTCGAGCCTTGCGCCGTTCTCCGGGCTGGCCGGCCGCGATCTCTCCGGCGCGCTCGCGCTCAGCGCAAACGGCAGCGTCACGCCGATTTCCGGCGGCTTCAATTTGACGCTCGATGGCACCATCGACGAATTGCGCATCGACCAGGAAGCGGCGGACAACCTCATGGGTGGCCGCACGACGATTGCAGGTCGCATCGAGCGCGGAGAAAACGGTCTCGTTACCGACGACCTGCGCATCGAGAACCAGCAGTTCGACCTCCTGGCTGATGGCACCTACGCTACCGGCGCCGCCGACTTCGACTTCCGCTTCGGCCTGACCGACCTCGCTTTGGTCTCTCCGCAGGCCTCTGGCGCGCTGACCGCCGAAGGCCGCGCATCCGGCAGCGATGGGCTGATCAACCTTACGACGTACGTCACGGTCCCATCAGGCCGCCTTGCCGACAAGCAGCTGCGCGACGCTGCCATCGCATTCGAAGGCACCCTCCAGGACAGAAACCTCGATGGCACGATCGGGGGCAGCGCTTTCCTCAACGGCGTGCGCGTCGACCTCTCTTCGGCCATCGCGCTCGTCGAGGAGGAACGTCGCCTGACCGACCTGGTATTTTCCGCCGGAGGCGCGCGCCTGACCGGCTCCGTCGTGCAGGGTGAAACCGGCCTTCTTGCCGGTTCGCTCGAAATCGATGCGGCCGACATCTCGACCCTCGCAGCGCTTGCGCTGCAGGAAGCGTCTGGCGCCGTTCGGGCAACCATCGCACTCGAGCCGGTCGAAGACGAACAGCGCGCTACCGTCGAGGGTACGATCGACAGCTTCGTAGTCGGTGAGACCCGTATCGAGGCAGCCGACATCCAGGCCGGGATCGACGATCTTTTCGGCGTACCGCGCATCGACGGCTCCGGCGACGCGCGCGGCATTTCGGCTGGCGGCGTCGACGTCACGACGCTTCAGGCAAGGGCGAACCGACAGGGTGAAACGACAGATTTCTCCGCCAATGCACTTCTGGACAACGGCACGACAGCCGCCGCCGAAGGTTCGCTGACGCCCGAAGGAGACGGTTTCCGTCTGGCATTGACCCGCATCGACCTTGCGCAAGGCGACTTGGCGGCGCGGCTGCGGCAGCCAGCGAGCCTCTCCGTCATTGGCGAAACCATCACCATCGACGCGCTCGCGCTCGATGTCGGGGGTGGAAGCATCGACGCCACTGGCCGCATTGCGGACCAGATCGATCTCGACGTGAGGGTCGCCGCCTTGCCGCTGTCGATCGCCAATACGATCCGTCCTGACCTCGAACTCGGCGGCACGATCGATGGGACGGCCCGTATCATCGGACCGCGCAACCAGCCGGACGTCGCCTTCGACATTCGCGGCAGTACCCTGCGGGCCGCCGTTCTTCGCGATGCTGGCCTTTCCTCGCTCGGGCTGACCGCGCGCGGCACGACATCCGGGGACCGGCTTGAGATCGACGCACGCGCTACCAGCCCCGAAGGGCTCGACGCAACGGTTCGCGGCTCCGCGCCGCTGGGGGATGGCCAGCTTGCGCTCGATGTTACGCTGGCCGCCTTCCCCTTCGGCATCTTGAACGCTGTCGTTCCCGATCAAAATCTTGGCGGCAATCTCTCCGGGACCGCCCGCGTGACCGGTACCACTTCCGACCCGCAGGCCGCGTTCAATCTCAGCGCATCCGGCCTTTCCGCCGCACCGCTGAATGATGCCGGCATTAGCGCGCTCAACGCGGCCGCGGCCGGTCGGTTCGCGGATCAGACAGTGACCCTGTCCTCGGTCACCGTGTCTGGCAATCAGGGGCTGTCACTTTCCGCAAGCGGCACGGTTCCGCTTCAGGGCTCAGGGCTCGCGGTCAATCTGACCGCCGAGGCACCGCTTTCGCTCGCCAACCGCTTCCTGATCGATCGCGGCACGCAGCTCGTCGGCACGGTCGGCGTCCAGGGACAGGTCACCGGCTCGATCTCCGATCCGCAGATCCGCGGCACCGTCTCGACGCAAGGGGCGCAGGTCGTGGATCCCGAAACCAACGTCTCGCTGCGCGGCATCAACGTGTCGGCAAGCATCGACGGCCAGACGATCACGATCCAGTCCGCCAACGCCACGCTTGGCGCCGGCGGCACGATTTCGGCGGGCGGCACGATCTCGCTTGGCGAAGGCCTGCCTGCCGACATCAACATCGTGCTGAACCAGGCGCGCTACAACGATGGCGACCTGATCGTCGCGACCGTGTCGGGCAACCTAGCCTTCACCGGCCCGCTTGCGGCCGACGCGCGGCTGTCGGGCACGCTCAATATCGAGCGGGCAGAGATTTCCGTTCCCGAGAATCTCGGCGGCGGCGCTGCCGGTATCGATGTCATCCATCGCAATCCGCCCCCGGGCGTCGCAGCGACGCTGGAGCGCGCGCGCGCAAATGACGGCACGCCGGTCCCCTCCTCCCGACCGAGCGTCATTCAGCTCGACGTGACGGTCAACGCGCCGAACCAGATCTTCGTACGCGGTCGCGGCCTCGATGCCGAGCTCGGCGGCAGCGTTCGCGTGCTGGGGCCGGTAACGAACGTACAGCCGGTTGGCGGGTTCGAGTTGATCCGGGGCCGGATTGGAATTCTCGGCCAAAGGATCGAATTCGAGGAAGGCACGATCACGCTCGTTGGCGATCTCGATCCGGTGCTGAACTTCGTCGCCAGTTCTGAAAGCGACGGGACGACCGTGTTCATCACCGTGTCTGGCCGTGTCTCCGACCTCGACATCTCTTTCTCGTCCTCGCCGCAACTGCCGGAAGATGAAGTGCTTGCCCGCCTTATCTTCAACCGGTCCCTGAGCGAGCTCTCCGCCTTCCAGATCGCGCAGCTTGCCGCAGCGGCGGCAGAGCTTGCTGGCGGCGGGAACTCGTCACTGTTGGGCAGCCTGCGCAGCGCGACGGGTCTGGACGATCTCGACATCGTCACCGACAGCGAAGGCAACGCCGCTGTCCGCGCCGGGCGCTACATTCAGGACAATATCTACCTGGGCGTCGAAGCCGGCGCCGGCGGGACGGCGCGAGGGACGATCAACCTCGACATTACCGACGAATTGAAGGCGCGCGGGGCGGTCGGGTCCGATGGGGATTCGAGCCTGGGCGTCTTCTTCGAACGGGATTATTAGTCCTCGGAACACGAAAAAGGCGGCTCGAAAGCCGCCTTTTTGAGCTCAAAAGTGAGCTAATCCGGCGAAAGCCAGCTCAATACCAGCGGGTTTCAGCTCATTTCTTGTCGGATTTTTCCTTTTCCGGCGCGCCGGTGATGCTCGAGCCGGTTGCGGAGACAGGATCGCTCGCGGGGAACGTGTCCTCCAGGCCTTCCTGCAATTCTTCCTCCTGAACGTTCTTGTCCTCGTTCTTTTCGATGTCGAGATGACGATTTTTTTCGTTTTCCGGCATATGAGCCTCCTGTTTGAAATCTTCATCCCCAAAACGCTTCCGGCCGGAAGGTGGTTGCAGCATTGCTGAAATATCGAAGACTCAGACCAAGGTGCCGATCTGGTCGAGCGGGGCGGTGATGGTGCAGATCAGCCCGGCTGGCTGGAAATCGAGCCGGACGTCGCCGCCGAGTTCTCCTGCAAGGCTGCGACCGACCAGGCGCGAGCCGAAACCCTGCCGCGAGGGCGGGATGACCGCAGGCCCGTCCCTTTCCTGCCAGACAAGCTTGAAAAGGTCAGCAGCGCCGTCGACCGACCAGTCGATGGTCACCTCGCCGACCGCTCCTGAAAGCGCGCCGTATTTGACGGCGTTGGTCGCCAGTTCATGCAAGGCCATTGCCAGCGCAAGCGCCGATTTCGTCGAGCACCGGATATCCGGCCCCTTCGCACGAATGCGCGGCGACTGCTTCTGGACGAAGGGCAGGATCGCCTGACCGATGATCTCCGCCAGCGGCGCGCCTTCCCAGCTTTCGCGGGTCAGCACGTTGTGCGCATTGGAAAGCGCCACCAGCCGCGCCTCGAACAAGGCGCGCATTTCGCGCCCGACATCGTTTTCCCGGAATGTCTGCGAGGCAATGGACTGGACCGTTGCGAGCGTGTTCTTGACGCGGTGGTTGAGTTCGTTGATCAGGAGGCCGCGGCGCTCCTCGGCGCGCTTGCGCTCGGTCAGGTCGATATTGACGCCAACCATACGCATCAGCCGTCCGGTGTCGTCGTGCATGGCAATGGCGCGCGAACCCATCCAGCGGATTTCGCCGGTGTCGGGCCGCCGGATGCGGAAATCGACGTCCACAAGACGGCCTCCCGGCCCATCCTTGTCGGCTGCGTTGGCGATTGCCATGAAATCGTCGCCGATGGTGAGTTCCCGGAACGCGGCGAGAGAAGGCACGAAGCCATCCTGGCTGACGCCAAACAGACTGAACTGGGCGTCATCCCAGATCATCGTGTCGGTCAGCGCGTTCCATTCCCAGACACCCATTTGCCCGGCCGATAGCGCCAGATCCTTGCGCAGCGAGATTTCGCGCAGTTCCTGCTCGGCCGCCTGACGCGCCGTGTCGTCGCGGATCGTCAAGACATTGCCGATGATTTTGCCTTTTGGACCGACAACAGGCTTGGCGCTGCCAATGGCGAGAACCTCCGCGCCATCGGGGCGCCGGATACGCCAGCGCGCCTCGATCACGCTTTCTCCATTGAGGACCGCGCGGGCAAGCGGCAGTTCGTGCGACGGATAGGGCTCGCCGTTCTCGCGGAAGAGCTGGAAGCTATTGGCGTATTCTTCCGGCGAAATGTCGAGATGGGCGACGCCGTGAATCTCCGCGGCAGAGCGATTGATGAAGGTTATCCGGCCGGCTGGATCGGTGACGATGACCCCTTCGCTCAACTGGCCGAGCAGCGCCGCCTGTTCGGCAGCGATCAATTCGGCGCGCTGGCGCGCTTCGTTCATCGCCTCCTGCGCTTCGCGCTCCTCCGTCCGGTCGCGCAGAATCTTTAGGAAGCCGCCATGCCCTCCATCGGCCAAAGGAAGGATGGAGCCGGAACCCCAGAAGCGGCTGCCGTCCTTGCGGACATGCCAGCGCTCGTTGCTGGCCTTACCGGTTTCGCGTGACAATGCCCGTTCATATTGCGGAAGACCGCGCGCCCGGTCCTCCTCGGTGAAGAAGATCGAACCATCCTTGCCGATTACGTCCTGCTCGTCATATCCGAGGAGGCGCTGAGCGCCGCTGTTCCACGAAGTGACGCGGCCATCCCTGTCCAGGAGAATGATCGCATACTCGATCGCGCTGTCCAGAATCAGCCGCAGGCGCTCGCGAGCGCGAACGAGTTCGGCCTCCTGCAAGCGGTCCTCGGTCATGTCACGGGCGACAACGAAAAAACCGGCGATGATGCCGTCCTCACGGCGATGGGGGACGTAATCTGCCTCGATATAGCGCTGCGTGCCGGAGGGGTGCGCCAGAAGCGTTTCGAAGTGCGCTGACTGGCCGGCAAGCGCGGATTCTGCATAGGGACGAAGGGCCTCGTACGCTTCGACGCCCAACACTTCCGACTGGCGACGGCCGATGACCTGCTCGTCCGGAAGGTCGACCCAAAGGCGGTGAGCCTCGTTGCGGAAAGTGTAGCGCAAATCCGAATCGATGAAGGCCACCATCTGCGGCAGGCCGTCCGCAAGCTGGCGAATCTGGTCGATCAGCCGCAGCGAGGAGACCGGCGAGCGACCGCTTTCCGACGTCTCCACCTTAAGTGTGAAGAGGACGCCGACACCGTCACCGACCGGGCTGGCCGTCACATCCACGCGGCGGTCAACGCTTCCGGTCAAATCGAGGACCTGGCGTTGAAAGCTTGCCTTCGAGGATTTTCCGTCGGCCCGAACCTCGGCGGCAAGAGTAAACAGGGGCTGACGCAACTCGGCATCGAGGTCGCGAAGAGGCAAGCCGCGACGCATCGGGCGAAGGGTGCGATCGACGACAGGCGTCGCAGCGTCGTTGTAGACCAGCCGGTCGTCATCCCCCCAGACAAGAATCGCCGGCCCGTCCATGGCCAGGACAATGTCGGCCGCAGCGCGCAGGGGCGCATGCCAGCCTGAGCGCGGACCGAGACCAGTCAGATCCCAGTCGAACGCACCCACCCCCAGCGGCTCAGGAGAGTTGTCGTCCAACCGGCCTCCAGAACCGTGTTCCTCGACGCTCCTCGCGGACAATGGACCCCCCTCCTATCGAGGCTCTTGGTCACTGGTTTTGCCGCCCCTGTCAACGGCAAAGGACAGCCAGGTTACTCGGCAGCTTGACGGGGTTCCGAACGGTGTTCACGGGTTTCATGCAGGTCTGCCAGAGGCGAAACTTCAGCCATTGGAAACGCATCGACCGCGATGACCTTCGCGACGGCCGCGCGCGCCTCGTCGAGCCGCCGGCGCTCGTCCGCCGAGAGCAGACCCGTTTCGGTTGCGCGGTCGAGGTCGCGGACCTTGGCATCGCGCAGCTTCTTCTCGATGGGGGCGATCGCGGTGAGAAGATCGAAGGCGTGCTCAAGATCCTTCAGGGCATGGCTCTGATGGCCCTGGCCAAAATACAGATCGGGCGTAAGGCGGTCGCGCTGCGAGCCGCGCTCCATCAGCATTTCCGCCGCACGGGTGCGCTCGCTGTCGCTCGGCTCGGGGTTCGGCACACCCAGCGGGAAGGCGAGCGCCCGCACGAGCCACGCGGCCCAGCGGGCCTGCAGGTTGGCAAGGACGCCACGGAAGGCGACGCCCATGCGCTGGCGGCCCCGAACCATCACGTAGTCGACCAGCGGCCTGTCGGCTTCCTGACGGCCTTCGTCCTCGAAGCGTTTGAGAACCGCGGCGCCGAGATAAATCTCGGCAAGGATGTCGCCGAGCCGTGCCGACAGCATCTCCTTGCGCTTCAACGCGCCGCCAAGCGTCAGGAGCGCAAGATCGGACAAGAGTGCGAAGGCGGCGGCGTAACGCGAAAGCTGCCGCCAGTGCCCTGAGAGCGCCGCCTTGCGCGGCGCGGGCGCGATGAGCCCGCCCGTCCAACCGCGCACGAAGGTGCGCAGCGCATTGAGCGCCGAATGGCCGGCATGATGCCAGAACTGGCGGTCGAACTCTTCCAGCCCGCGCTTCTGGTCTTCGTCGGAGAGCGCCAGCAGCTCCTTGAGCATGTAGGGGTGCGAGCGGATCGCACCCTGGCCGAAGATCATCAGGTTGCGGGTAAGGATGTTCGCGCCCTCGACCGTGATGCCGATGGGGACGGAGCGGTACTGCGCGCCAAGGTAGTTCTTCGGCCCATCGATGATGGCCTTGCCGCCATGAATGTCCATCGCATGCTCGATCGACCGACGCATGCGGTCGGTCGCATGGAACTTCATGATCGCCGAGATGACCGACGGCTTGTGGCCCTCGTCAAGCGCGGCGACAGTCAGGCGGCGTGCGGCGTCGATCTGGTAGGCATTCGCCGCGATTTCCGCGAGCGGTTCCTGAATGCCCTCGAACTTGCCTATCGGCACGTTGAACTGTGTTCGCACGCGGGCATAGGCGCCGGTCGCGCGCGCGCAGATGCCAGCAGATGCGGCGGACTGCGAGGGCAGCGAAATTCCGCGCCCGGCTGCAAGTGCCGTCATCAGCATCTTCCACCCCTGCCCGACACGTTCCGGTCCACCCAGGACCCAATCGAGCGGAATGAAGACGTCCTTGCCGTACAGCGGCCCGTTCTGGAAATGGTTAAGGAGAGGGATGTGGCGGTCGCCGTGGCTGACACCGGGCGTGGAGGTCGGCAACAGGCCGACGGTGATGCCGCGATCTTCTCCGGCGCCGAGATGGTTTTCCGGATCGGAGAGCTTGAAGGCAAGGCCCATGACGGTCGCGACCGGGCCGAGGGTGATGTAGCGCTTTTCGAAATTGAGCCGGATTCCCAGGACACGTTCGCCCTCGTGCTCGCCATATTCAACGACGCCCGTGTCGGTCATCGCCGCCGCGTCGGAACCGGCCTCCGGCGAGGTCAGGCCGAAACAGGGTATCTCGCGCCCGTCAGCGAGGCGCGGCAACCAGTGGTCGCGCTGCTCGTCGGTGCCAAAATGCATCAGCAGTTCGCCCGGTCCGAGCGAATTGGGGACCATAACCGTGACACCGGCGACGACGCTGGCGGACGAGATCGTGCGCACGACCTCGGAATGCGCGGTGTTGGAGAACCCCAGCCCACCGTATTTCTTCGGGATGATCATGCCGAAGAACTTCTTCTCGCGCAGGAAATCCCAGACCGGGCGCGGCAGGTCGCGGTCTTCCCAGGCCAGCTTCCAGTCATCGACCATGGCGCACAGTTCGCGGACGGGGCCTTCCATGAAGGCCTGCTCCTCGGCTGACAGGCTGGCCGGAGGCATGGCGACGAGCTTGTCCCAATCGGGCGTGCCAGTGAAGATTTCACCGTCCCACCAGACCGTGCCGGCGTCGATTGCGTCACGCTCGGTGTCCGAAATGGGCGGCATGATGCCCTTCGCCCAGCCGAAGATCGGCTTTGAGAGACGGTCGCGGCGAAACTCGCGGAAAGACATGGCACTCCCCCAGATCAGACGATGCGTTTAACCTGATGAAATGCGTGGGAGGACGGTTCGTTCCCCGTTGTCGCCAAAGGTCTGGCAGGACGCAGAAGGGCGATGACAGGTTCGCTCGGTCAAGCAGGAGCGCATGTCGCCTCCAAGCTTTCGGCCTAGTGGGTCAAATGAAGTGCGGCAACCGCGCGACCGATATTGGCGAAGGCTGTTTCGAGCGCAGCGGTGTTGCTTGCCATGTGGAAGTTTTCCTTCTTCGTGGCACAGGTTTGGAACAGCGTCTTAACGGCATAATTCGTCGTGTTGTAGAGAACGGTGAAGACCTCGACGCCCTGGCGTTTCATCTGCGTGCACATGGAGCCGGTCCACGTGTTGAGCGTCTTTTCGGCTTCGCCCTGGCTGGTCTTGCCGTCGATGCGGCTGGCTGCATTGTTGACGCCTTTGGTGCCGAGGAAGCCATAGGAGCCGTAGTCGGACTTGTTGATGGTGTTGCTGGCGCCAAAGGAAACGTTGGTGCCGTCGGTCATGAGCACCATGAACTTCGAAACGCTGTCGCTCTCGAAGGGCGCGCCTTGCGTATAGGGTGCCTCGGGCGACAGGACGCGCCAGCCCCAGGCAAGGCCTTCGGAGATGTTGGTGCCTGAGCCGTTCCAGAACTGCATCGCGTCGATGCCCGCGCGCACCTTCGTCATGTCGGCCGTCAGCGGCACGATCGGCGTCGGGCAGGCGCGGTTGGGGCCGATGGTCAGGTTGTGGGTGTCCTTCACAGACTTCCCCGGGACGTAGTTGACCAGGCCGTCGATGCCATACTTGACGGTGGATCGCTGGACGTCGTTCCTGCCGGCATCCTCGCTGATGTCGAAATTCCTGGTCTTGTGGTCGAGCCAGGCGTTGTTGAACGCCGAGCCGTCGTTGCCGCCCTCGGTCTGGCGTGTGCGGGGCTCGCTCGGCGCGAAATACGGGACAAAGAGCGTATCGGGGTTCGCCGGGTCCGGCGCGGTCAGGTCGAAATTGTAGGGGACAGGACGTGCCTCGACGCATCCCTTCCACGTCGTCTTCGACTGGCGAAAGAGTTCGAGGTGATGCGGGTACTTCTTCACGTTCGCGCACATGGTGCGCATGTCCTTGGCGTCCTGCGAATTGCCGTTGATCGAGCAACCGGTCTTGAAATGCTCCCAGTTCGTGACGACCGCGTCGCGCTGCGCGTCGGTCAGGTCCGAGCGGCGCTGCACCGCGGTCTGCGTCTGGCGCGTGGTGCGCATCGCATCGGTGATGAAGTTCCAGCCATTGTAGACGGCCTCGCCTTTCGTATCGATCCACGCCTCGTCGTAACCCTCGCCCTTGATGTTGACGGCGGTGACGAAGGGCACGAGCGCGACCTTGACGTCCTGGCGCGGGTCGCCGTCGCTTTCCACTGCCTCCAGGAGCGCCTTCGACGCCTTCTTGAGCGCGTTGATGCCGGCTTGCCCCATCGAGCCGGTGTTGTCGAGCACCATGGCGATCTCGAGCGTCTTGGTCGAGCGGAAGGACGTGGCGGTGACGGTGACGTCGCCGCGGCCGAAACGGTTCATCAGGAAGAGCCCGACCTTGGCATCGACGCGGCCCGTCACCTCGACATAGTTCAGGCCTTCGCGCGTGGTGAGGCTGGTCTCGGCCGAAAGGATGGTCGATTCGTGCAGTTGGCTGGCGATGAAGTCGTCGAACAGGCGCTCGCGCTCTTCATCCGAGGCGTTTTCGCGCGAGGCGGCGAGGACGGCGCCGTCGGCCACGTTTTGCAGCCGGGACTTGGCGCTGACGATATTGGCCGTGTCCATGGCGAGGCCAGCGCCGGCCAGCAAGGCCGGCAAAAGCACCGCCGTCATGATACCGAAATTGCCCGCCTCGGACCGCCAGAAGTTTGCCATAGCACCACCCCGCTTTGGAGCCTACGACACTGGTCCAACAAGATTAACGGAGTGGATCGCAAGCACGGCGAATGCGCAACGGGGTTAAGCATTCGCTAATTTCCGCTGTCGCCAAAACGATGATTTGCGAATGGGCGGCCTCGACAACAGGCGCTCGTTGCCACAGTTTCGACACGAGGGCCGCTGCGCGCCCGACTCGATCAACCAAGGGGACGTGCCGTGACCGCTATCGTCGACTTCCTCAACAACATCCTGTGGAACTACGTGCTGGTCTACGGGCTTCTGGCCGTCGGCATCTATTTCACCGCGCGGCTCGGCTTCCTGCAGTTCGTCCACTTCGGCGAGATGTTCCGGGTGATCGCCAAGAGCGAAGAAACCGACAAGCATGGCATCAGCCCGTTTCAGGCGCTGACGATCAGCCTTGCCTCGCGGGTCGGCACAGGCAACATCGCTGGTGTCGCGGTCGCGCTATCGCTGGGCGGGCCGGGCGCGATCTTCTGGATGTGGATGGTGGCGCTGGTCGGCATGGCGACAGCCTATTCGGAATCCACGCTGGCGCAGCTCTACAAGATCGAAAACAGCGAAGGGCAGTATCGCGGCGGACCGGCCTTTTACATCGCTCGCGGGCTGCGCGCTCCATGGGCGGGAGCGCTTTTTTCCATCTTCCTCATCCTGTCCTTCGGTCTCGTCTTCAATGCGGTGCAGGCCAATTCGATCGCCGACGCGGTAGAAGGCGCCTTCGGGGTTCCGAAACTGTGGGTGGGGGTGATCGTCGCCGTTCTGTCGGGCATCGTCATCTTCGGCGGCATCAGGCAGATCGCGCGCGTCGCCCAGGTCATCGTACCGGTGATGGCCGGGCTTTACCTTCTGATGGCGGTCATCGTGCTGGTCATGAACTTGTCGGAAGTGCCCGGCGTCATTGCTTCCATCTTCGCCCATGCTCTCGGCCTGCAGGAAGCTGCGGGCGGCGTGACGGGCGGGATCATGGCCGCCATGCTCAACGGCGTGAAGCGTGGGCTCTTTTCCAACGAGGCCGGCATGGGCTCGGCGCCGAACATCGCAGCCGTTGCCACGCCCCAGCCGCATCATCCATCCTCGCAGGGCTTCGTTCAGGCGCTCGGCGTGTTCATCGATACCATCGTCATCTGCACGGCGACCGCGATCATGATCCTACTTTCCGACGTTTACCAGTTTGGGGGCGACGTCGAGGGCGCGACGCTGACGCAAAGCGCACTGCAGGAGCAATTCGGCGCATTCGGCCTCTACTTCGTGGCGGTCGCCATCTTCTTCTTCGCTTTCACCTCGATTATCGGCAATTACTCCTATGCCGAGAATGCGATGACCTTCTTGCGGGCCGACAATGCCGTCTCGCTTGGCATCTTGCGCTTCGCACTTCTCGGCATGGTGATCTGGGGCGCCTATGAGAGCGTGTCGACCGTCTTCAATGCCGCCGACGCGTCGATGGGGTTGATGGCGACAATCAATCTGATCGCAATCGTGCTGCTGTCGGGCACGGTCGCAAAGCTGACGCGGGACTATTTCCGGCAGCGAAAGGCCGGAAAGTCGCCACGCTTTGAGGCGAGCGAATACCCCGAACTGCTGGGCAAGATCGACAAGAACATCTGGTCGTAGGCCCCGGCCCTGCCCCGCGCGGCTAGGAGGTCGACAGAGGAGTTGCCTGTTCTTCGAAGAAGTCGATGACGGCCTGTGAGAAGACATCGTTGCGGTCGCCGGCGACCATGTGGCCAGCGCCGCCAATGTCGACATATCGGGCGTTCTTCGACTGTCCGACAAAATCGCGCGCGGCGGCCTCGTCGACCAGTTCCGACTGCATGCCGCGCACGAGCAGGATCGGCAGATCGAGATGCGGCAACCGGTCAACCACGTCGCCGAGAAGCGTTCGCGCATCGGCGTCGATGCTGGTCGGGCCGCGCATGAACGCCGGGTCCCAGTGCCAGCGGAAGCGTCCGTCCTCGCCGAGGCGAAGGTTCTTGGAAAGGCCATCGAGCGTACGCGGCCGCTTTCGGTTGGGCAGGTACGCGGCGATCATGTCCGCCGCCTCCTCGAGAGAGCCGAAGCCCTCATCCATGCGCGAGCCCATGAAGCCGATGACGCGTGCAACGCCGGCAGGGTTCATCTGCGGCACGATGTCTACGAGCACCAGCGCATCCATCAGCGGGCCTTCGCGGCACTCGGCCAGGAGCGAGGCGAGCCCGCCGAGGGAAGCGCCGACGATCGCCGGCTTTTCGCCGAACCGCCGTTCGACCGCGACGCAGAGCGCACGCACGTCGCCGGCGTAGTGAAGGAAGCTGTAATTGCCGCTTTCCACCCAGTCGCTCTCGCCGTGGCCGCGAATGTCGATCGTGATGGCACGCTTGCCGCGCTCGGCAAGGCGCATGGCGGTCTTCTGCCAAGCATGCCGGGTCTGGCCGCCGCCATGAAGCAGGATGACGGGCTGGCCACCGCCATCCCAAATCGAGCCGACGAGGCGATTGTCTTCAGTGCCGCGGAAGGAGATGGCGGCTTCGTCGATCACAGCGGATGCTCCTTTAGGAATTCCAGCGCGCGCGTCTTGAAGGTGCGATCGCCGACGGACAGCATGTGGTCTCGGCCGACGATGTCGAATGCCTCGGCATGCGGCATCAGGTCGGCAAGGCGGTGCGCATCGCCGGCGATGTCGTCGGTGGTGCCAACGGCAATGAGGGTCGGCTGTGCGATGCGGCCGACATCTTGCGGCGAAAGCTCCTGACGGGACGTCTCGATGCAGGCGGCGAGTGCGGCGCGGTCGCTCCTGGTCTGATCCGCGAATGCACGGAACATGCGGCCGCGCGGATGGCTGACATCATCCAGAGAGGGGGCCCGCAGCGCGTCGGCAATGGGGTCCCAATCGCCCACGCCCTCGACCATCCCGATGCCCAGGCCGCCGAATATGAGCGTTGCGGCGCGTTCCGGGTGCTCGAGCGCGAGAAAGGCGGAGACGCGCGCGCCCATGGAATAGCCGAACACGTGAGCACGTGCGATGCCGAGGTGATCGAGCAACGCCGCCGCGTCCGAAGCCATGGCCGAGGGCGTGTAGGCGCTCGTGTCGTAGCTCTTCGACGTTTCGCCATGGCCGCGATGGTCGAAGGCAATGGCACGGTAGCCAGCGCGTGTCAGCGTCTGCACCCAGCCAGGCTGAACCCAATTGATGCGGTGGGTTGAGGCGAAACCGTGGACAAGGAGGACCGGTTCAGCGTCGCGATCACCCTCATCCATGAAGGCAATGTCGAAACCGTCGTGATGGAAATGCTGCATCGGGCGTAAAAGAGTCAATTGCCTGCGACCCGATCGATCGTCGGATGGTTCAGGCGGGTGCCGGCGACGAGGCCGACGCGCTCGGACGTACCCCGGTTGAGTTCGAGCACGAACCGGGTCGGCTCGTCCGGCCCGATCGAGGCCGTGGAGAAGGGCTCACCCGGCAGGATGTCTATGACGCGTCCATCCTGGCCGATGAAGACGAGATCGAGCGGCGACGGCGTGTTCTGCATCCAGAAACTGACCGGCCGGGTCTGTTCGAAGACGAAGAGCATGCCGCGATCCTGCGGCAGGTCGGTGCGGAACATCAACCCGCGCGCGCGGCGCTCCGCGGTATCGGCGATCTCGATGTCGAAGGAGACCGTCTCGCCATCCACCTCGAAGGTGAGCGGCGCGGCGTCGACCGGCAATTCCATCGGGGCGCCCTGCACCACCTGCTGGGCGGCGGCATGGGGCACCGATGCCAGAGGTAGAAAGGCACAGGAGAGTGAAAGGGCAAGGGCTGCGATGCGTGCGTTCACTGATGATCCTTTGCGATTTGGGCCGTGCAGCGACGGGCTGGCGTCAATGCGCGACCGGCAAAGTCCCGATATCGGGGTGAACTTCGGCAGCCATAAGGCCCTTGTCGCCGCGACCGAAGCGCACGAGCACAACCTGGCCTGGACGCAGTTCAGTGATGCCGAAACGGCGGAGCGTTTCCATGTGAATGAAAATGTCCTCGGTGCCCTCGCCCCGCGTCAGGAATCCGAAGCCCTTGGTGCGGTTGAACCACTTGACGAGCGCGCGCTCCAGCCCGCTTTCGGGGACGACAGAGACATGGGTGCGGTCGGCCGGCTGATCGGAGGGGTGGACCGCGGTTGAACTGTCCATCGCGAGGATGCGAAACGCCTGCAGCCCGCGGTCGCCGCGGCGCACGAGACAGGTGACCCGCGCGCCTTCGAGGGCCGTGGGAAAGCCATCGCGGCGCAGGCAGGTGACGTGAATCAGGATATCGCCGAGCGCTGGATCGTCCGAAGCTATGAAACCATAGCCCTTGGCGACGTCGAACCATTTGATGGCGCCGGAGGCCTCGACATGGTCGGACGTCTCAACGTCGCTGTCGGCGCTCTTAGCGTTCGTCGCCAGACTCCCCGCTGCTGAGGCATTATCCCCCATGCCCGACCCCTTCCAAGATACGATACACTTGATTCTGGATGCGCAGGATAGCATTGGGCCTTCGGGTGGTTGCAAGGGCTGATTGTGGCTTTTTCGTCGCAACAGGCCGGAAATACTGGCGCGTCACTGTTGCCGAGCTTCGACGCGCCGGTTGCCAGCAGGCGGCGCTGATCCTATCTGTCGCATCCACGGCAAAACGGCCGCATATCTGAAAAGGATAGCGAAATGCGATACTTGCACACGATGGTCCGAGTAAAGGACGTCGACGAGGCACTCGATTTTTACTGCAACAAGCTTGGTATGCAGGAAGTGCGCAGGATTGAAAGTGAACAGGGCCGGTTCACGCTGATCTTCCTTGCCGCAGCGGAAGACGTGGAGACCGGCAAGTCGAAACAGGCGCCACTACTGGAGCTGACCTACAACTGGGACCCTGAAGACTATCAGGGCGGGCGCAATTTCGGCCATCTCGCCTTCGAGGTCGACGACATCTACGAGACCTGCCAGAGGCTTTCCGACAAGGGCGTCGTGATCAACCGCCCGCCGCGCGACGGCAACATGGCGTTCGTCAAATCGCCGGACGGAATCTCGATCGAGCTTCTGCAAAAAGGCCCGGCCAAGGAAAAGGCCGAACCCTGGGCGTCCATGCCGAACACGGGAAGCTGGTAACATCCTCGCGGACGATGGCTACTCGGCCATCGTCCTCTTCGCCGTATCGATCAGGCCGTTGGCTATGCCCATGCGCGTGGCGGCGCGCTCGCGAAGATGCGGCGCCAGCCGGTCGGGGTGGTTTTCGAAGGCGAAACGCCGACGAGCCCGGTCGAGGTCGGCGGCTGTGTGAAGGCCACCAATGCCGAGTTCGAGGGCAATCTCGTGAGGATCGGTGGACAGTTCCGGCATCAGCGTGTCGAGCGCTTCCAGAACATCCGGCGCTAAGGTCGGCTCGCCATAGGCCTTCCGCGCGATTGGCTCGAAAAGGGGCGCATTCGATGCCTGAAGGCGCTCGATCTGGTCGAGGAGGTCGCCCTGCAGCGTTGGAGTTGGCCCAAGCTCGACACGCTCCAGCGCTTCATCCGAAATCAGCTCGTCGAGCAGATCCCCGAAGCTCTTGGCGCGCGTGCCGGACATGAGGCCTCCCAGCCATTCTCGTTTATTCGCCTGACAGTAATCGTCATTTCCTAAGAAAGGTTCCCATTCGGCGCGTTCGACACGCATGGGAGACCTGCACATATTGCACTGCACAATCGTCTGTCGCGATGCCATCTTCCGGCACGGGAGGATCGCAACTTCGGAGACGATCCATGGGCATTCTGACTGAATTCTTCGCCAAGCCGCGGCCGATGCGCCCGAGCCATCAATCGCGCGGCATGCTGATCCTCAACGCCATGGGCAGCGCGGAACTGTCGGACCTCGGCATCAAGCCGGCCGACTTTCCTCACATCGCCCGCGACATGGCATCGAAGCGCAGATTCTAGACATTGCCGCCAATGAGTGGCTGACTTCGCGATCATGAAGGGACATGATTCGCGAGGTCTGCCCATGCGCAAGCTCGTCTCGATCAGCGCGGCAACTCTTTTGATGAGCAGCGCTGCGCTCGCTCAAACGGACTTCATCGACGACCGATCGTCGCCCGATGCCGTCATCCGCTCGCTCTACAATGCGATCGAGCGCGAGGAATTCGCGCGCGCCTATTCGTATTTTGCCAATCCGCCGGCCGACAGCGTCGAGGCCTACGCGAACGGCTATGCCGACACCGACACAAGCGAACTTCTGCTCGGTGTACCGGCGGAGGAAGGTGCGGCCGGCAGCGTCTACTACCGCCTGCCGCTCGTTTTGCGCTCCGTGGCGACGGACGGAACGGAGACGATCTACGCCGGATGCTACACGCTGCAGGCGCCGAACCCGGCCAATTTCGCCGACGGCTACACGCCAATGGCGATCGAGGACGGCGACCTTCGGGTAACCCACTCCGCATTCGGCCCGGAAGCATTACCGCGGCAGTGCGGCGATTTGGAATTGCCCGAAACCGATGCCGCACTGCTCGAGGCCGAGCGCGTGTTCGCTACGAGTTTCGCCAATCGCTGTGGCGGCGGGGCCATGGAAGGGGTAGCGGCCGACGAGCGCGCGCCGGACAGCTTCGAGATCGGCTATCGCTACATGCACGAGACGTCGGACGATGCGCTGCGGACGGCACGGCTCTTCCGTTTCTTCTGCAAGTCCGGCGCCTACAACATCAGCCATGTCTATCTGATGACGGACGGGGAGAGCCCGGTCGAGCCGGTGGCCTTCGCGGTGCCCGAGCTCGACATCCGCTACGAGAACGACGATCTCGAAGGCACGGTCGAGGAGATGACGCAACTCGGCATGATCACACGCACCGAACTCATCAACTCCGACTACGATCCAGACACGCAGGCGATCACCTCGTTCGAGAAGTGGCGGGGCGTCGGGGATGCCTCGGCGTCGGGACGCTGGATCTTTCGCTATGGCACGTTCTCGCTCGTCTTCTACGAGGTCGACGCGACCTATGACGGCGAGATCAACCCCGAACAGGTGATCGGGTACGGCGAGGCGCCGTGATCAACCGAAGTCGTCACCTGGGCGTCCCGGCGCCAAGCGTATGAGGCGCGACGTGAGTACGGCCGCCTGTCGATGGACCACGGCCTTCTGGTAGTCGGAATCCTTGACCATCTCCACGAAAGCCACGCCGCTTGGATATTCGGCGATGAAGCAACGGTCCCAGCGCTCGTCGGCGGGGCCGATCAGCATGAGCCTGAAATCGCCTGTCCATGCGATGCGTCCGCCCACGCGACGGAATATCGGCCCGCTTTCGCGCCCGTAGGCGCGGTAGGCCTCTTCGCCGCTGACATGGCGGCCATCCGGATATTCGGCCCGGTCCCGCAAGCGAACGAGATTGAGCATATGGATCGGCCCTTCCTCCGCCAGCCGCCGGAAATCTCCGAAGGTCTCACGCGTTGGATCGACGTAGGCTTCCATGGTCTCTCCTTTTCCAAGCATCAGCGGTGGTCGCTCATCCAGTTGATCACGTCGCACCAGTCGGTCATGCGGATGGGCGTGCCGTGGCTGCCGGTCTCGAAGCGGACGAAGCGGGCGGGATAGCCGGGCGACGCGGCACGGATGGAGCGGAAGAACGCCTCCTGCCGCTCGACCGGGAAGACGCGGTCGCGGCTGCCATGGCCGAGATAGACTGGTACGCGGGCGCGGAAGGCAGGGCTTTTCAGAAAGTTTTCGTCCCAATGGGAGCCTAGCAGGAGAAGCCCGCCGAGGCGGGTGGCCAGGTCGCCTTCCTGCGCCAGTTGCCAGCAGATCGCGCCGCCGGCGGAGCCGCAGGCGACAAAGATCGGAGCCTGCGGCGAGGCGTTCGCATAGGTCTTCAGGAGCGCAGCCACCTGCCCTGCACCGGTGGCGCCGAAATCGGCAAAGTCGGGCGAGAGGTAAAGACCGCCATTTTGCGCGGCAAGGTTCTTGATGCGGTTGAAATTGCCGCCGAAGGTGAAATCGTCTGCGCCCTGCCTGCGACTGCCACCCTGACCGTGGAGATAGGCGACGATGAAGCTTGCGCCCTGCGCCTTGCCGACCGCGACGTGCGGGATATTACCGGCCGGCGTCTGGACCGTCACGTCGCGCTGGGCGCGGCGGACGGAGAGATCGACATAGGTGGCGTGGGCGCGACGCTCGGGAATTTCGTCACGGCCGTTGATGTCACGCATTTCCTGGTAGTCGACAACGAGGCGGGCGCCGTCGTCGCTCGCCTCGATGGTGGCCGGGAGGGCGAAGAGGCGGTCCATCCTCGAGGGGGCAAGAAGTTCGGCGGCGGCTGTGGAGAGCGTTGCGGCAAGGACGGCAGCGGCAAGAAGCAAGCGCATCAGGCGCCTTCCACGATGTTGCCGCCGGCCTGGCGGACGGCTTCCTGGGTGTCGAGATCGAGGCTGGCGGCCGCGCCGAGTTCGACGTCGACAACCGGCAGGGCCGCGCATTCGACAAGGTGGCGCGCGCCGGTGTCGCCCTCGATCCGCTCGATCTGCGCGAAGAGCGCGCGGGGCAGCAGGACCGGATTGCCTCGCTTGCCGGCATCAGTTGCGCGGATGATGGCTTGTCCACCGGCGCCGGCGAAGGCTTCGAGCATGGCGTCGATGGCCTTTGCTGTGACGCCGGGCATGTCGCCGAGGACGACGAGGAGGCCGTTCACCTCCGGCGGCAATGCACGCTCGGCGGCCTTGAGCGAGGTGGAGAGGCCGTCGGCATATTCGGGGTTTTCGACCATGGCGAGGTCCAGCCCGCCCAGCGCGGAGGCGACACGGTCACGCTGATGGCCGAGGACGACGTGGGTGGCGTCGACGGATGAATTCGTCACCGCTTCAGCGACGCGGCGAATCAAGGGCTCGCCGTCGAATTCGGCGAGGAGCTTGTTTGGTCCGTGCATGCGGCTGGAGCGGCCGGCGGCGAGGATCGCGGCGTGGACGACCGGGCGCGTTGCCGCGGCGGAGGTCGTGTCGCGCGGCTGCGGCCGGACGGGGATCTCCATCAGGAGACCACCGACGCCCATGCCGGCGATGTCGTCCGCGGTAACCGGCATGCCAGCGATCAGCCGGTCGAGCACCCAGTCGAAGCCATTCGGCTTGGGGCTGCGGGCGCAGCCGGGCGCGCCGATGATGGTGCGGCCATCGAGCGAACCGAGGACGAGCAAGTTGCCCGGATCAACGGGCATTCCGGCTCGCTCGACCATGCCGCCGGCGCGGCGGATGGCGGCGGGGATGACGTCATCCCAGTCGCAGAGCGCCGAGGCGCCAAACACGAGGACCAGTTGGGTGTCGACGTCCAGATCGGAAAGGGCCTTGGCGAGCGCCAGATCATCGTGCGGAACACGAAGTTCGGTGCCTATCGTGCTGTGCGAACGGCCAAGACGGTCTGCGGTTACGCGGGCTGTCTTGTCGAGGACGCTCGGCTTGATGCCGGGCAATGTCGTCTGGACGAGCGCGACGCGGCGCGGGCGAAACGCATGAACGGCGAACGCCTGACCGCCTCGGGCGGCGTCGCTTGCGGCCCGCAGGGCGATTTCCGGCGCGGCGAAGGGGATGACCTTGACGGTCGCAACCATCTGGCCGGACTGAACAGCTTCGAAGGGGGCGAGCGTGGCGATGGTCAGCGCCGGATCGACCCGGTTGATGGCGTCGATGATCGCGCGGTCGACGGCGAAAACGCCCGCTTCGCGGGCGTGGATGTTCACCCGGCCGGTCGCCGGCTCGCGGATTTCGACGCCATCGACACTGAGGGCTACGGCAAGGCGGGCAGCGGCGTCGTTTTCCGGGACATCGCCGGTTTCGAGAACCGCCCCGATCACAGTCTCGATGCCTGCGGCGCGCAGAGAGGCGATGTCGGATGCTGTCAGGCGATGAGCCTTCTTCAGACGCAGGGCCGGAACGGAAACGGAATGCGCGAGCAGCGCGCCTTCGGCCTGATCGAGCGTCAGCGGGCCGAACTTCACGCCTGCGCTTCCATATGACGCGAGGCGCGGGTGCGCAGCGCGCCGATGATTTGGGCAAGGACCGCGACGGCGATCTCGGCGGGGCTGGCGGCCCCGATAGCAAGGCCGATCGGGGCGCTTATGCGGGCGATCTCGGTTTCGTCCAAGCCCGCAGCAATGAGGCGCTCGACCCGCTTGGCGTGCGTTTTGCGGCTTCCGAGCGCGCCGACATAGAAGCAGTTCGCGCGCAGCGCGGCTTCAAGCGGGAAGTCGTCGATCTTGGGATCGTGCGTCACGGCAGCGAGCGCGGTGAAGGCATCAAGCGGGCGGGTGGCAAGCACCGTTTCCGGCCATTCGGCGCTCAGCGCCGTGTCGGGGAAGCGCTCGGGCGTTGGGAAGGCCGTGCGGGGATCGATGATTTCGACATCGAGGCCGGCTAGACGCGCCATGGGAGCGAGTGCCTGACTGATATGGACCGCGCCGATGATGACCAGCCGCGCCGGCGGGACATGGACATTGAGGAAAAGCTGGCGGCCATCGACTTCGACGGTGCCGGACTTGCCGGAATCGAAGGCGCGGGTGAGCGCGGCGCCGAGGTCGCCGTTGCGCCGGCTTGATTCGCGGTGGATCGTCGCGGCGCCGGTTTCGAGATCGGTCGCAAGGATCACCGCCCGGCGAGCGGCGCGTTCGGCATTGGCCTGTCGGAGAAGGTCCAGATCCATGGTCAGGCGACGGGCTCGACATAGACCTTGATGCGGCCGCCGCAGGAGAGGCCTACCTGCCAGGCGGTTTCGTCCGCAACGCCAAATTCGAGCATCTTTGGCGCCCGGGAGTCGAGCACATCGATGGCTTCGCCGACCACCGCGCCCTCCACGCAGCCCCCGGAGACCGAGCCTTCGAAATTGCCTTCTGAATCGATGACGAGGTGGCTGCCGACGGGGCGCGGCGCAGAGCCCCATGTCTCAACGACGGTCGCGAGCGCGACCTTGCGGCCTTCGCCGACCCAGCGTTCGGCGAGTGCGAGCGGATCGGCTCCCTGTCCGAGGAGATCAGATGTCATCGCAGAATCCTCCAAGCTGGATATGGTCATGCGGCCCCGCCCTTGCCAAGTGCCAACCATTGACGCGGGTCGGTCGACTGGCGGCTTTTCGACGACAGCGAGGCCACGAGGTCGCTCAGCGCGTCGAGCGAATGGACGGGGCGGAATTCGTCGACATGGTCGAGCATGACACGGACGCCGCGCGCGCGCGGCTCGAAACCCTCGAAGCGCAGCAGAGGGTTCAGCCAGACCAGGCGACGACAGGATTTGTGCAGCCGGTCCATCTCGCTGGCAAGAAGGTCGGTGTTGTCGCGCTCCAGACCGTCCGTAATGAGGAGCACGACCGCGCCTTGTCCCAGCACACGACGCGACCAGAGGCGGTTGAACTCGTGCAGCGTCTCGCCGATGCGCGTGCCGCCCGACCAATCCTTGACCGCAGCGGCGGCCTCGACGAGCGCCTCGTCGGGATCGCGGTGGCGCATCTGGCGGGTGAGATTGGTCAGGCGCGTGCCAAAGACGAAGGTGTGCACGCGACTGCGCTTCTCGCTCAAGGCATGAAGAAAATGCAGGAAGATGCGGGAATACTGGCTCATGGAGCCGGAAATATCGGCCAGAACAACAAGTGGCGGATGGACGGTGCGGACGGACTTGAAGCGCGGAAGCATCAGGTCGCCACCGGTGCGCAGGGCCTGGCGCATCATCGCGCGCGGGTCGGCGCGGCCGCCGCGCTGATCCGGCCGAAAGCGCCGCGTCGTCACATGATCGGCGGGCAGCTTCAATCGGGCGATGGCGGCGCGGGCCTCGGCAAGCTCGGCGGCAGACATCTGGGCGAAATCCTTGCCTCGCAACACCTCGTTGCCTGACACCGAGAAGCGGGCATCGAACTCGACTTCAGGGATTTCCTGCTTCGTCTGGCGCTCGTTCTGCCCAAGCAAAGCTTCGGAGACGCGGCTCTCCGCCGGTTTCGGCTTCGACTTTTCGCGCATGTCCGGTGCGACGGGCGAGAACATTGCGATCATCTTTTCGATCAGCTCGCGCGAGCGCCAGTAGAGGCGGAAGGCCTCGTCGAAGGTGGCGTGATCCTCGCGCCGGTTCACCAGTACCGCGTGGAGCGTCCAGTAAAATTCTTCCCGCGTACCAATGCCGGCTGAAAGAACCGCTTCGATCGCATCCTTGACCGCTGCCGGGCCAACGCGCATCCCCGCCTTGCGCAGGGTGCGGCCGAAATAGACGATGTTGTCGGCGATCCTGCCCTCGGCCTGCCTGCGCGCCGCGTTCATGGCTATTCGGCTGCCGCCAGTTCGGACTTGACCTCGGCGAGGAGGCGACGCCCCTCGCCCTGGCCGATGCGAGCGATATCATCCTGATATTTCAACAGGACGCCGATCGTGTCGGACACGGTCTCTGGATCAAGCGCGACCTTGTCGAGTTCGGTGAGCGCACTCGCCCAGTCGATCGTCTCGGCGACACCGGGCGCCTTGAAGAGGTCCATCTGGCGCAGGCGCTGGATGAAGGCGACGACTTCGGCCGACAGGCGCTCGTTTGCTTGCGGCACCTTGCGCGCAACGATTTCCAACTCGCGCTCGGCGGTCGGATAGTCGACCCAGTGATAGAGGCAGCGGCGCTTGAGCGCGTCGTGGATTTCACGCGTGCGGTTGGTGGTGATGATGACGATCGGCGGCTCCTTGGCCTTGATCGTGCCGAGCTCGGGCACTGTGACCTGGAAGTCCGACAGGATTTCGAGAAGGAAGGCCTCGAAGGCCTCGTCGGTGCGATCGAGCTCGTCGATGAGGAAGACCGGGGCCGCGCCCTCCTCGCCCGACAGCGCGTCGAGCACCGGTCTGCGGATCAGGTATTTCTCAGAGAAGACATTGCGCTCCATCGCATCGCGCTTCACTTCGCCGGCGGCCTCCTCCATGCGGATCTCGATCATCTGCGCGGCGTAGTTCCACTCATAGACGGCGGATGAAACGTCGAGCCCTTCATAGCACTGAAGGCGGATGAGACGGCGGCCGAGCGCGGAGGCGAGCACCTTGGCAATCTCGGTCTTGCCGACGCCGGCCTCGCCTTCCAGAAAGAGCGGCCGGGCCATGCGCAGGCTCAGAAACAGGACGGTCGCGAGCGCACGATCGCCGACATAATCGGCGGATTTCAGCAGTTCCAGCGTCTCGTCGATCGAGTTCGGTACGGGACGCGGATGGGCTGTCTGCATGGGGGCTCCGGTGAAACCGATCAGGTTTCGAGGCTGTGGTAGCGGCGGTTGTGATAGATCAGCGGCGAAAGACTATCGCCGATGCGGATGCCTGTCACTTCACCGAAAAGTATGCGGTGAGTTGCGACTTCCTTGGTTTCGATGATGCGGCAATCGAACGACGTCAGCGCACCGACGAGAACCGGCGCGCCGGTCGAAACCGTTTCCCACTCGCCGAGCGCGAAACGTTCCTTCTGATCGAGGCCGGTAAAGCCGGAAAATGCATCGGCCAGCGCCCGGTGATCGGAGGACAGCGTGTTGAGCGCGAAGACACCATTCTCGGCGAAAACGTCGTTCTCAGGCTTCAAGCGGCTGAGGCACACGAGAACCGTCGGGGGCTCGTCGGACACCGAACAGCCGGCGATGATGGTCACGCCCCGCCTGCCCGCGACACCGTCGGTCGTCACGACGTGTACTGCGCCTGCAAAACGGCTCATCGCGTCACGATAGAGCGCGGATTCCACTTGTTTCCTGTCGAGCACGGCTGCCCCTTCATCGATTTTGGCGCATATAGGGCGGCATGCGTCCGAACCCAAGCGCGTGGCCTCCGAATAGCCGGTTGCGCGACCAGCTGCCACCCTTTACCTGTTGACGCAGCATTCACTGCCGGGCGGGCCGCGACCTCTCAGATGCCATACAGACCGAAACCCGCTCTCGTACTCCTTGCGCTGATGCTCGCCGGTGCGCCGGCCGCCGCGCAAACGCGCGTCGGTCTCGCCGTACCGGGCGACGACACGGCGCCGCTTCTCGAAGCGCAAATGCGCGCAGGCGCAGAACGGGCAGCGGACGACCTCGACGCCGAGCTCGTGATCGAGGCCGATTCGTGCTCAGCCGATGGCGGCGGAGCGGCCGCGCGACGCTTTGTCGAGGACGAGGTCGATGCTGTGGTGGGCTTTCTGTGCACCGAAGCGATCGAGGCAGCGCTCCCCATCCTGACCGAAGCCGACATTCCCGTCATCGCGACGGGCGTCAGAACCGACAGCCTTACCGACCGGCGCGAGCGCACCGGGTTTGAGGTGTTCCGACTTGGGCCGCGCTCCGACGGCGAGCGCGAAGCGGCCGCGCGGTACGTTGTCGAGAACTGGCGCGGATCGCTGTTCGCCATCGTCGACGATGGCACGATCTATGGCCGCGAGATCGCCGAGACGGTGCGCATCGCGGCCGAGGAATCGGGCCTCGCCCCGGTTTTCGTCGACACGTTCCGGCCGCAGCTCGAAAATCAGGTCGGCCTTGTCGGCCGGTTGCGGCGATCGGGCGCGACGCATGTCTTCGTTGGCGGCGACCGGGCGGACATCGCGATCATGGCGCGCGACGCGGCCGGGCTGGAATACGCGCTGACCATCGCCGGCGGCGAGGCCCTGCGCGCGGCGGACGGGGACGTTCCGCTTGCCGAGGGAATCGTGATGATCGCGGCGACGCAGTGGGAAGATCGGGTCGCACCGGACCCCGAGAGACCAGTGCAGGAACAGGGCTATTTCCTGCCCGTGCATGCGGCGGTGGAGATCGCTGTCGCGGCATCTGAAGACGACACGAGCATCGGCAATGGCCGCTTCGAGACGCTCATCGGGCCGGTAACATTCGACCAGAACGGCGACATGCAGGGCGAACTCTACCGCAGCTACCGTTTCGACGGATCGAACTTCGTGCCGGCGGACTGATGGCGTTCAAGGCAGGACCGCGCAATCTGATCACCGACGTGGCGGGGCTTTCCGTCGGCAATGTCCATGACGAAAAGGTGCGCTCGGGGGCCAGCGTCATTCTGTGCGAGACGCCGGCCGTCGCAAGCTATCAGGTGCTCGGTGGCGCGCCGGGGACGCGCGAGACGGATTTGCTCGAGCCGCACAATTCGGTCGAGACCGTGCACGGCATCGTTCTTTCCGGCGGGTCGGCCTTCGGGCTTGATGCGGCATCGGGCGTGCAGGCGGCCTTGCGCGAACGCGGCATCGGCTTTGAGGTGCGCGGGCAAAAGGTACCGATCGTGCCGGCAGCGATCCTGTTCGACCTTGCCAATGAAGGCGACAAGGACTGGGGGCGCTATCCGCCCTATCGCGAGCTCGGGTTCGACGCCGTGGCGGCGGCAAGCGCGGATTTTGACATCGGCAGCACGGGGGCCGGCTATGGCGCGCTGACGGCGGGGTTGAAAGGCGGGCTCGGCTCGGCATCGACCGTTCTGCCAAACGGCATCACCATCGGCGCGCTCGTGGCGGTCAACCCGACGGGGTCGGTAACGGTCGGGCGCAGCCGGCATTTCTGGGCGGCGCCGTTCGAGATCGGCGACGAGTTCGGCGGGCATGGAATGCCCTTCCCTCTGCCAGCGGACGCTCAGGACGTCCTGATCAAGTTCCGCGATCCGGTCTCGCCCGTTGCCAACACGACGATCGCAGTGATCGCGACGGACGCGGCCCTGACCAAGGCGGCGGCGAAGCGGTTTGCGATCTCGGCCCATGACGGATTTGCGCGCGCGATCTGGCCGGCGCACACGCCTTACGACGGCGACCTCGTCTTCTCGCTCGCGACGGGAGCGAATGCGGCGAAGCTCGACCCCGCATCGGAAATGGATTTCCATGCCGCTGCGGCCGCGACCATGGCGCGCGCGATCGCGCGGGGCGTTCAGGCCGCGAGCGCAAACGTGGGTGATATCATGCCCGTCTGGTCCTCCAGGAGATAGGAGACGCCCATGCGTTCGGTGATTGCCGCCCTCTCGTTGTTTGCCGCGGGGCCTGCCGCTGCCGGAGACGCCGCCGAACTCGGCATTTTGGGTTTCAGCGCGGACGGTGCCGTCTTCGCCTTCGAGGAATACGGCATCCAGGACGGCTCGGGCTTCGCCTACGCGAACCGCTACTACATCGAGACGGAGACGGACCGCTTCGTCGAGGGCACGCCGATCCGGGTGCTCTCGCAAGAGCAGGACGCCTCGATCGAGCACGCGCGGGCTGAAGCGCAGCGACGGGGCGCGGAGATCGTCAGCGAGGAAGAGCTTGCCGCGAACCGTGGCTTCACCGCCGGCGCGAACGCAGTCACCGAACACTCGGCCCAGCCGCTGGCCATGGAGGTCAACCCGCGGCCGGTTTTCCCGCCGATCGACCCGCCACTTGCGATCCGGCTCGAGGAAATCGCTTTCGAAGTGCCGGAGAACTGCACGTTCGCGGCCGAGCGGCATGTCGGCTTCCGATTGCTGAAGGTGAGCCATGAGGCCGGGGTCGCGACGGAGCTTCTGCATGAGGACGAAAGCGTTCCGGCAAGCCGCAGTTGCCCGCTCGGCTATCGGATCGGCGCGGTGCAGACTTTCTTTCCCGAGGGCGGGGCGCCCGTCTTCGTCGTGCTCATCGCCGTGCGGCGCGTGGGCTTCGAAGGACCGGACCACCGCTGGATTGCCGTCCCCGGAAAGCTTTGAATGCAAAGCTATAGAGCGTTGAGCCTTTGGACCTCGTCTGTTAGTGAGCGGGCTGAAGCCTCCCAACGTCAGGACGAGACGCATGATCCCGCGCTATTCGCGGCCCGAAATGGTCGCCATCTGGTCTCCGGAAACGAAGTTCCGCATCTGGTTCGAGATCGAGGCGCATGCCTGCGACGCACTTGCCGAAATCGGAGTCATTCCCAAGGAAGCGGCACGGAACATCTGGGCGAAAGGCGGCGCGGCGACTTTCAATGTCGAGCGGATCGACGAGATCGAGCGCGAGACCAAGCACGACGTGATCGCCTTCCTGACCCATCTGGCCGAGTTCATCGGACCGGATTCGCGGTTCGTCCACCAGGGCATGACATCATCCGACGTGCTCGACACGACGTTGAACATCCAGCTCGTGCGCGCGGCCGACCTGCTGCTTGCCGACATGGACCGGGTATTGGCAGCGCTGAAGAAGCGCGCCTTCGAGCACAAGGACGACGTTCGGATCGGCCGCAGCCACGGCATCCACGCAGAGCCGACCACGATGGGTCTCACCTTCGCGCGGTTCTATGCGGAGATGGCCCGTGGGCGCGACCGCCTCCTTGCCGCGCGGGCGGAAATTGCGACCGGCGCGATCTCGGGCGCGGTCGGAACTTTTGCCAATATCGACCCATCGGTCGAAGAGCATGTCTGCGCCAAGCTCGGGCTGAAGCCGGAGCCGATCTCGACGCAGGTCATCCCGCGTGACCGGCATGCGATGTTCTTCGCCACGCTCGGCGTCATCGCCTCTTCGATGGAGAACGTCGCGACCGAAATCCGGCACATGCAGCGCACGGAAGTCCTGGAGGCGGAGGAATTCTTCTCGCCTGGCCAGAAGGGTTCCTCGGCGATGCCGCACAAGCGCAACCCGGTGCTGACGGAGAACCTGACCGGCCTCGCGCGGCTCGTGCGCATGTCAGTGACGCCGGCGCTGGAAAACGTCACGCTCTGGCACGAGCGTGACATCAGCCATTCGAGCGTCGAACGGGGTATCGCCCCGGACACGACGATCACGCTCGACTTCGCGCTGAACCGGCTCGCTGGCGTCATCGAGAAGCTGGTCATCTATCCGCAGACCATGCTCGCAAACATGAACAAGTTCCGTGGGCTCGTGATGAGCCAGCGCGTGCTGCTTGCGCTGACGCAGGCGGGCGTCTCGCGCGAGGACTCCTACCGGCTCGTTCAGCGCAACGCGATGCGGGTGTGGGAGAAGGGGGCGGATTTCCTCGAGGAACTGCTCAACGACGCAGATGTGCGCGCCGCGCTTTCGGAAGACGACATCCGGGAAAAATTTGACCTCGGCTATCACACCAAGCATGTCGACACGATCTTCAGGCGCGTGTTCGGTGCGACCTGACGCCGCCCGCCCGGCGATTTGCTCGACAGCCATCTGACCGGACATGGTGGGCGAAATCCCGCTTGCGATATTCTCACGGCCTTGTGATCGCAATGAATCGCCGATCTATAGGAACCGAAAATCCAATGGGACATTATAGTCGCATAGCTGCAACGGCCCCCCTCACCGAAGCGGCGAGACGAGAAGACCCCCTCCAGTAAGAAGTCCGCGTTTCCCCTGGCGCGGACTTCTTCGTATTTTGGACGTGGCGCAGCACTCAAGCGACGCTGGCGAAGCTGAACGGGTGCAGGTGCCTTAAGCGGACCTGACCCGGATTTCCGTGCCCCACGGGTCGCGAAGTGTTGCAGGTGCGTGGGTGCTCGACGCCATTTCGACAAAGGCAAGCCCGGCGCGATCGGGATCGCGCATCCCTGCCCCCGCGCTTGCCCACGTGTTCGCGCCGATGTGGTGATGATAGCCGCCGGAGGCGAGAAAGACCGCCTGCGAGCCATATCTCGCCATCGTCTCGAACCCGAACTGCGAATGCCACCACTCTTCCGCCTCTTTCGGATCGCCTACCCGCAAGTGCACATGGCCGACGACGGTTGCGTTGGGCGCATCGTGCCAAACGGGCGTGGATGGGTCGAGCTCGCCGAGCAGGTTGTCGATATCGAGGCGCTCCGTCGCCATCGCGATGTCGCCGCCGCTCCTCGTCCATCGGTCCTTCGGCCGGTCAGCATAGATTTCGATGCCGTTGCCCTCGGGGTCGTTCAGATAGAGCGCCTCGCTGACGAGATGATCTGACGCCCCAGTGACCGGAATACGGTTTTCGCTGGCATGGCGAACCCAACGGGCGAGATCCTTGCGGGTGGGGAGCAGGAAGGCAGTGTGGAAGAGGCCGGCGCTGCGCGGATCGTCCGGCTTTGCGGACGGCGCGCGCTCGATCTCAAGCAACTCGCGGCCACCTGCTCCAAGCACGATGGCACCATCGCTGCGGGCGAGTTCGGCGAGTCCCAGAAGATGGCGATAGAAGGCCGAAAGCGCCTCGGCGTCGCGGGCCTTGAGCCCGACCTTGGCGATATGCGTCGGCGTGGTGGCCGAAAAGGGCAGTTCCGTCATAGTGATCTCCTTGGCGGATGTCTCCGCTGATGCCGCAAAGATCGTATGTGCCATTGTTCGATGCAATTTTGATTTCGGCGACACCTTGTTCACGCATAAAGAACAATGCCCATGAGGTTGCGCAGTGCGCCGGTGCTCGCTACATGGCGCGCCATGAAAGCCAAAGACGCCGAAATCCTCATCATCCCAGGTTACACCAATTCGGGGCCGGATCACTGGCAGACGCGTTGGGAAGAGAAACTTTCGACCGCGCGCCGGGTCGAGCAGGCCGAGTGGTCGAAACCCGTGCTGGCCGACTGGAAGGCCAATTTGATCGAGGCCGTGAATGCGGCGACCAAGCCGGTCGTGCTGGTGGCGCACTCGCTGGGTGTCGCGACCGCGGTGCAAGCAGTTCCCGAGTTTCGCAATACGGTGGCAGGCGCGTTCTTCGTCGCGCCGCCTGACGTTGCGAACCCGAACGTGCGCCCGAAGCACCTGATGACGTTTGGGCCGTACCCGCGCGATCCCCTGCCCTTCCCATCGATCACGGTGGCAAGCCGCAACGATCCGTTCTGCGCGTTCGACGTGGCGGAGGATATTGCCGGCGCGTGGGGCTCGCTGTTCATCGATGCAGGCGAATCGGGCCACATCAACGCCGAATCCGGCCACGGCCCGTGGCCGGAAGGCACGCTGACCTTCGCGAAGTTCGTCTCGAAGCTCAACCCCTGACGGTGCCCTTGGCGTCGTCGAGCAAGGCTTTCGCTCCCATCGCGATGTAACGCTGTTCGGAACCGAGTGCGATGAGCGAATACCCCATTTCCCGGTACCGGCCGGTCAATTTCGGGTCGACGATATAGATCGCAGCAAGCTTGCCCGCCGTTGTCGTTCGGCGGGCGATTTCGCCGACCGCGTCCAACATCTGCGACAAGGACGGATCGAGGACCTTGCCGTCCGTCCATGCGATCGAGAAATCGGATGGGCCGACGAAGACGCCGTCGATGCCCGGAACTGCGAGGATGCCGTCGAGCGCATCCAGAGCCTGGCGGGTCTCGATCATGGCGAAGGCGAGCGTTTCCTCATTCTGACCGCCGAGCCATGCCGACGAGTCGGACGTGTGACGGCGCGGCATCGCAAAGACCGGCCCCCAGGAGCGCGATCCGAGTGGCGGATATTTCATCGATCGGGCGAAGGCCTGCGCATCGGCGACCGAATTGACCATCGGCGCGATGACGGCCTCGGCCCCGAAGTCGAGCGCGCGGCTCGCCATGTCGAATCGCCCGACCGGGATACGGACGATCGCATGCCTTTGCGCCGAAATGACCGGGGCGAGGCCGCGCAGGACGCTGTCCTCGTGATGGCCACCATGCTGCATGTCGAGCGTGACGGCATCAAAGCCCGTGTCGGCGATGGCCTCGACCGTCAGGGAATCCGGAATGCCCGACCATGCCGTAAAGACCGTGTCGCCGGCACGAAGACGTGCAGCGAGACTCACGAAGCCTCGATCTGCCGGACGGCCGTCGCGAGCAGCTCTTCCATCGTGCGCCGGATCTGGTGGTCCGACTGCTCGACGCCGGCGGCATCGAAATCCTTGCGAATCTTGCGGAAGACGTCGTGATCGCCGGCTTCCTCGAAATCGGACGCCACCACTTCGCGTGCATAGGCTTCGGCATCGTCGCCGCTCTTGCCCAGCTTTTCGGCCGCCCAGAGCCCAAGCAGCTTGTTGCGGCGGGCCATGGCCTTGAACTTCAGTTCCTCGTCATGGGCGAACTTGCGTTCGAACCCTTCTTCGCGATCCTTCAGGCTCATCGACCAACCTCATCTTCTGCTGCGATTTCATGCCGTTGCGGCAGCTACCACAAATCAAATGGCTGCACGGCGGTCAATATGGCGGCAAGAATGGTCAGGCGAAAGGGCCAATCGGAAGCGGCGCGCCTTGTGGGCAGGGACATTTGGTGATTGAGCGGGCGCACCAGTTGCGCTAGAGAGCGGGCAAGTTCAGTGACCTTCCGCAATTCCTGCGGATGACAGGCTGCCGGGCCCTATCCGTTCCGGCCACCGAGACCAGAGACCGCCATGAACCGTCGCCGCCGCATCTACGAGGGCAAGGCCAAAATTCTCTATGAAGGCCCCGAGCCCGGCACGTTGATCCAGTTCTTCAAGGACGATGCCACCGCCTTCAACAAGAAGAAGCACGAAGTGGTCGACGGCAAAGGCGTGCTCAACAACCGCATCTCCGAGCACATCTTTACGCATCTGAACCGGATGGGCATTCCCACTCACTTCATCCGCCGGCTCAACATGCGCGAGCAGCTGATCAAGGAAGTCGAGATCATCCCGCTCGAGATCGTCGTGCGCAACGTGGCAGCCGGCTCGCTCGCCAAGCGCCTCGGCATCGAGGAAGGCACGGTCCTGCCGCGCTCGATCATCGAATTCTACTACAAGGCCGACGCGCTCGACGACCCGCTGGTCTCCGAAGAGCACATCACAGCCTTCGGCTGGGCAGCGCCCCAGGAACTCGACGACATCATGGCGCTGGCCATCCGCGTCAACGACTTCCTTTCCGGGCTGTTCCTCGGTGTCGGCATCCAGCTCGTCGATTTCAAGATCGAGTGCGGCCGTCTCTACGAGGGTGACATGATGCGCATCGTCGTTGCCGACGAGATTTCGCCGGATTCGTGCCGGCTGTGGGATGTCGCGACGCAGGACAAGCTCGACAAGGACCGCTTCCGTCGCGACATGGGCGGGCTCGTCGAAGCCTATCAGGAAGTCGCCCGCCGGCTCGGCATCATGAACGAGAACGAGCCGCCGCGCCCGTCCGGACCGGTGCTCGTCACCTCCGGCAACGGCAAGGGCAAGCCGCACTAACTTTCGGAGTCTGAAGTGATCAAAGCGCGCGTCACCGTCACGCTGAAGAACGGCGTTCTCGACCCGCAGGGCAAGGCGATCGAGGGCGCGCTCGGCACGCTCGGTTTTTCGGGCGTTGGCCATGTGCGGCAAGGCAAGGTGTTCGACATCGAACTCGAAAGCGCCGACCGCGCCAAGGCCGAAGCCGAACTGAAGGCCATGTGCGACAAGCTTCTGGCGAACACGGTGATCGAGAACTACTCGGTTGAACTCGCCTAGAGACGACAGTCAGGGATGATCCCATGAAATCAGCCGTCATCCTTCTTCCCGGTCTCAATCGCGACCGCGACATGATCGCGGCGCTGACCAAGATCGGCGGCACGGCGCCGCTTACCGTCTGGCAGACCGACACCGAAATCCCGGACGTCGACCTGATCGTCATTCCCGGAGGCTTTTCCTACGGCGACTATCTGCGCTGCGGCGCGATCGCCGCGCGCATGCCGGTGATGCGGGCCGTGGCCGAGAAGGCCGCAAAAGGCGTCACCGTCATGGGTGTCTGCAATGGCTTTCAGATCTTGCTCGAGGCCGGCCTCCTGCCCGGCGCGCTGATGCGCAACGCCTCGCTCAAGTTCGTCTGCCGCGAGGTGAAGCTCGAAATCGCCAATGCCGAAACGCGCTTCACCAGCCGCTACGAAAAGGGACAGGTGATCCGCTGCCCGATCGCGCACCATGACGGCAACTATTTTGCCGACGAGGCGACGCTGGCACGCATCGAGGGCGAAGGGCAGGTCGCGTTTCGCTATGGCGAGGGCACAAACCCGAACGGCTCACTCAACGACATCGCCGGCATCGTCAACGCCGAGGGCAACGTGCTGGGCATGATGCCACATCCCGAAAACCTGATCGAGGACGCGCATGGCGGCACGGACGGCCGCGCGCTGTTCGAGGCCGCGCTTGGACGTGCAGCGTGAAGGCTGGCTTCGTCGTGGTCACCATTGCGCTGGCGCTGGCCGGCTGCCGCAGTTCCACGCCTGAACCCACGGCCCAGTCGCGGCCAGGCGACGATTCGGCACTGTCGACCATGGAACGCATCGCGGTCGCGGCGCAGCGCTGCTGGTTCCGCGCCGGTGACCCCCGTTTTGCCGGCCTGACCATGTCGCCCGAACTGACCTCGCATTCGGGCAAGCCGCGCATCCTCGCCGTCCCGCAAGGGAATATCGGCGGCCTGCCGAAGCTGGTCGTCGAGGCTTCGGGCAGTCCGGCAAAGCTCAACGCCTTCGGCCCGATGATGGATGGCGGCGCCGAGGCGAGCCGCATCTCGTCCGACGTCACCCGCTGGGCGTCGGGCACCTCCACCTGTTCCCGCCCGGCCTGACGGAGACTAGTCCGCGTGACCCTTTCGAACACGATCCCGATCACCGACGAATTGATTGCGTCGCACGGTCTGAAGCCCGACGAATACCAGCGCATTCTCGATCTGATCGGACGCGAGCCAAGCTTCACCGAACTCGGCATCTTCTCTGCGATGTGGAATGAGCACTGCTCATACAAGTCCTCCAAGAAGTGGCTGAAGACGCTGCCGACCTCCGGCCCGCGGGTCATCCAGGGACCTGGCGAGAATGCCGGCGTGGTCGACATCGGCGACGGGCAGGCCGTGGTCTTCAAGATGGAGAGCCACAACCACCCCTCCTATATCGAGCCCTACCAGGGCGCGGCGACGGGCGTCGGCGGGATCTTGCGCGACGTCTTCACCATGGGCGCGCGGCCTATCGCTGCGATGAATGCGCTGCGCTTCGGCGCGCCGGACCATCACAAGACGCAGCATCTCGTTGCGGGCGTCGTGGCCGGTGTCGGCGGCTACGGGAATTCCTTCGGCGTGCCGACGGTCGGCGGGGAAGTCGAGTTCGACCCGAGCTACAACGGCAACTGTCTCGTCAATGCATTCGCGGCCGGGCTTGCCGATTCCGACAAGATTTTCCTGTCGCAGGCCAAGGGCGTGGGGCTGCCGGTCGTCTATCTCGGCGCCAAGACCGGGCGCGACGGCGTCGGCGGTGCGACGATGGCCTCGGCCGAGTTCGACGACGACATCGAGGAGAAACGTCCGACCGTACAGGTCGGCGATCCATTCACCGAGAAATGCCTGCTGGAAGCCTGCCTCGAGTTGATGAAGACGGGCGCCGTTATCGCGATCCAGGACATGGGCGCGGCGGGCCTCACCTGTTCGGCCGTTGAGATGGGCGCCAAGGGCGATCTCGGCATCGAGCTCGACCTCGATGCGGTGCCGGTGCGTGAGGAGCGCATGTCGGCCTACGAGATGATGCTGTCGGAAAGCCAGGAGCGGATGCTCATGGTTCTGCGCCCCGAAAAGGAAGAAGAGGCCGAGGCCATTTTCCGCAAATGGGGGCTCGACTTCGCCATTGTCGGCAAGACGACCGACGATTTGCGCTTTCGCGTTCTGCACCAGGGCGAGGAAGTTGCGAACCTTCCGATCAAGGAACTGGGCGACGAAGCACCGGAATATGACCGGCCCTGGGTGGAAAGCCCGAAGGCCGCCCTGCCCGACTTCTCCGCCCTGCCTGCGATCGACCCGGCGGATGCGCTGCTGAAGCTCGTCGGATCGGCGAACCTTTCCTCGAGGCGCTGGGTCTGGGAACAGTATGACACGCTGATCCAGGGCAACTCGCTGCAGCGGCCCGGCGGCGACGCAGGCGTCGTGCGCGTCGAGGGGCACGAGACGAAGGCGCTCGCTTTTTCGTCCGACGTGACGCCGCGCTATGTCGAGGCCGACCCTTATGAAGGCGGCAAGCAGGCAGTCGCCGAATGCTGGCGCAATTTGTGCGCTACCGGCGCGCTGCCACTGGCCGCCACGGACAATCTGAACTTCGGCAATCCCGAGCGGCCCGAGATCATGGGCCAGCTCGTCGGCGCGATCAAAGGCATCGGCGAAGCCTGCCGCGCGCTCGACTTCCCGATCGTCTCGGGCAACGTGTCGCTCTACAACGAGACGAACGGCAAGGCGATCATGCCGACGCCGACCATCGGCGGTGTGGGGCTCATCGACGACTGGGCCAAGATGGCGCGGATCGGCTTTGCCGCCGAAGGTGATGCGATCCTGCTCGTATGCGCCTCCAACATGTGGGGTACGCATCTGGCGCAGTCCGCTTATATGCGCGACATGCACGAGCGCCGCGACGGCCCGCCGCCGCCGGTCGATCTTGCCCATGAGCGCAAGGCTGGCGAGTTCGTGCGCGATGCCATCCGCGACGGGCGGATCACCGCCTGCCACGACCTTTCGGACGGCGGGCTCGCCGTCGCGGTCGCTGAAATGGCGATGGCTTCGGGCATTGGCGCGGCGATCAGCCTACCGATGCCGACCAATCCGACGCCTGTGCTCTTCGGCGAAGACCAGGGCCGCTATCTGCTGACCGTGCCGCGGGCCGACAAGGAGCTTCTGCGCGAGATCATCGATGAGGGCGCGGCGCGCGGGCTCGTCGTTGCATGGATCGGCGAGACGGGCGGCTCCGAATTGAAACTGCCCGGCACGCGTGCCATATCCGTCCAAGAGCTCAAGGCCCGCCACGAATCGTGGTTCCCGGAATTCATGGACTGAAGGCATATATGCTATGGCAATGGACGCGCACGACATCGAACGCATGATCAAGGACGCGATTCCCGATGCGAAGGTGACGATTCGCGACCTTGCCGGCGACGGCGACCACTATGCCGCCGAAGTCGTAGCCGAGAGCTTCCGCGGCAAGAGCCGCGTGCAGCAGCACCAGATGGTCTATGACGCGCTCAAGGGCAATATGGGCGGCGTATTGCATGCGCTGGCGCTGCAGACGAGCATTCCCGACTGACGGCAGCGGCGCACAGCAACTCGACATTTTGTGCCCGGTCGCTTATCTAAGGCCAACATCTTCTATCCGTTACCGGCTTTGAACCGGCAGACGAAAGGCAGCAGACATGACCGCAATCAACCAGTTCATCGACAGCGAAGTGAAGAGCAACGACGTCGTTCTTTTCATGAAGGGTACGCCGGGATTTCCACAGTGCGGCTTTTCGGGACAGGTGGTTCAGATTCTCGACTATCTCGGTGTCGACTACAAGGGCGTCAACGTCCTGACCTCGGACGAGCTTCGCCAGGGGATCAAGGAATATTCCAACTGGCCGACCATCCCGCAGCTCTATGTGAAGGGCGAGTTCGTCGGCGGCTGCGACATCATCCGTGAAATGTTCCAGGCGGGCGAACTGCAGTCCGTCCTCGGCGAAAAGGGTGTTGCCGTCAAGGGCGCTGCCTGAACCAGCATCGCGGCGAGACCCGCCGCTCCTGAAGAATGATCCAGACCAGAATGCGCCGGCCCTGCCCGGCGCATTTTCGTCTGCTCAACAGCGTTGGATCAACCCGCATGGACCAGCCCCGCTCCGGCATTGCGCTGCCGACGAGCTTTCCGCTCGGACGCAATGAACTGATCGCGCTCGCCGCAGCGCTGATGGCGCTCAACGCGCTTGCCATCGACATAATGTTGCCCGGCCTGCAGGAGATCGGTTCCAGCCTCGGCGAAAGCGACGAGAACCGACGGCAATTCGTCATCACCGCCTATGTGACGGGCTTTGGATTCGCACAGTTGCTGTTCGGCCCGCTGTCGGACCGCTTCGGACGACGCGCGCCGCTGATCGCAGGGCTTAGCGTCTATGTCGCTGCGGCGATCGCCTGCGCATTCGCGCCGTCCTTCGAGACGCTCCTCCTGATGCGCTTCGTGCAAGGCCTGGGCGCAGCGGCGACGCGCGTCATCGCAATCTCGCTCGTGCGGGACGTATTTGGCGGACGCGCAATGGCGGAGGTGATGTCGCTGGTCTTCATGGTCTTCATGGTCGTTCCGGTCATCGCCCCGGGCGTGGGGCAGGCGGTGATGCTCTTTGGCGACTGGCCGATGATCTTCCTCTTCATCGGCCTGATGTCGGCCGTCGTGCTGGGCTGGGTTGCCATGCGCCTGCCGGAGACGCTGAAGCCGGAATACCGTCGTCCCTTCACGGCATCCGCGATCGCAGACGGGTTCCGGATCGTTCTGACCAACAGGGTCTCGATCTGCTACACGGCGGGGTTCACCTGCATTTTCGGCGCCCTCTTCGGCTTCATCAACTCGGCGCAACAGGTCTATATCGGCATCTATGGCGTCGGCGCGTGGTTCCCGGTGCTGTTCGCCATCGTGGCCGGACTCATGGCCGTATCGTCCTATCTCAACTCGCGGCTCGTCGGCCGCCTCGGGATGCGCAAGCTCGCTCATGGCGCGCTGATCGGCTTCATCGCGGTCACCGCGATCAGCTTCTTCCTGTCGCTGCTGGGGCCTGTCCCGCTCTGGGCATTCACGCTGCTCTTCGCGCTCGCGATGGTTCAGTTTTCCTGGATGGGCGCGAACTTCAACTCCCTCGCCATGGAGCCGCTCGGCCATGTCGCCGGCACAGCCTCGTCGGTACAGGGTTTCCTGCAGACGGTGGGCGGCGGCATTCTCGGCGCGATGATCGGCCAGGCCTTCGACGGCACGGGGACCCCGCTTGCGGCTGGATACTTCTTTGCCGGACTGGGAGCGCTGGCCATGGTGCTGCTTGCGGAACGCGGAAAGCTGTTCCAGGCGCAGAATGAGGCGCCGGTGCGGCGGTAGTGGTTGCGCTCGATCTGCCGTATCGGCGCCTCGGCGTGACGCTTATCCTTCAAGCCGAGTGCGCGAACGATCGACGTTCCACGCTCAAGGTTCCCTCCCCTTGTGGAGAGAGAAGGCCCTACGCGTTCTTATCCGCTTTCTCGAGCGCGGCGAAGTCGAACAGCTTCGTGTCGAGCAGATGGGACGGGCGGACGTTGGCCAGTGCCCGGATCATGGCCTCCTTGCGGCCGGGCATGCGGCGCTCGATATCGGCGATCATCTCCTTCATCGCGTTGCGCTGCAGCCCGTCCTGGCTGCCGCACAGGTCGCAGGGGATGATCGGAAAGCGCATCGCCTCGGCGAATTTCGCCAGATCGCTCTCCGCGCAATAGGAAAGTGGGCGCAGGACCATCAGGTCGCCGTCGTCATTCAGGAGTTTGGGCGGCATGGCGGCAAGGCGCGCGCCGTGGAATAGGTTGAGGAAGAACGTCTCGAGGATGTCCTCTCGATGGTGTCCGAGGACGAGTGCTGAACACCCCTCCTCCCGTGCGATGCGATAGAGATTGCCGCGGCGAAGGCGCGAGCAGAGCGCGCAATAGGTCGCGCTCTCGGGCACCTTCTCGGTGACGATCGAATAGGTGTCGCGATATTCGATGCGATGGGCGATACCGTGCCTCGACAGGTAGTCCGGCAGGACGTGCTTTGGGAAATTGGGCTGGCCTTGATCCAGATTGCAGGCGAGCAGTTCGACCGGAAGCAGCCCGCGCCATTGAAGATCGAGCAGAATCGCGAGCAATCCGTAGGAATCCTTGCCCCCCGACAGCGCGACCAGCCATTTCTCGCCCGGCCTGACCATGGCGAAATCTTCGAGCGCCTGGCGCGTGGAACGCAAAAGGCGTTTGCGCAGCTTGTTGAACTCGACCGAACGCGGCGCATCCGCCATCAGGGGCGGGATGGACTGCGCGTCATCGTCTTCAGTCTGATGGAGTGTCATGGGGCGTATAGACCAAAGCACAGCACAAAAAGAAAGGCCGCGTCGAAACGCGGCCCTTCGAAACTGGATGATCGGACAGGATCAGCGCGAGTAGAACTCGACGACCAGGTTCGGTTCCATCTGCACGGCGAACGGAACGTCCGCGAGGCCCGGAACGCGGTTGTAGGTCGCGGTCATCTTCGAGTGATCGACTTCCAGATAGTCCGGAACGTCACGCTCGGCGAGCTGGACGGACTCCAGGACAACGACGAGCTGCTTCGACTTTTCGCGCAGTTCGATGACGTCGCCCGGACGGCAGCGGAACGACGAGATGTTCGTGCGGCGGCCGTTGACGTTGACGTGGCCGTGGTTGACGAACTGGCGGGCCGCGAAGATCGTCGGCGCGAACTTGGCGCGGTAGACGATCGCGTCCAGGCGCGACTCCAGAAGGCCGATCAGGTTGTCCGGCGTATCGCCCTTGCGACGATCAGCTTCCTCGTAGGTCTTGCGGAACTGCTTTTCGGAGATGTCGCCGTAGTGGCCCTTGAGCTTCTGCTTGGCGCGGAGCTGCAGGCCGAAGTCCGACAGCTTGCCCTTGCGGCGCTGGCCATGCTGGCCGGGGCCGTAATCGCGCTTGTTGACCGGGGACTTCGGACGGCCCCAGATGTTTTCGCCCAAACGGCGGTCGAGCTTGTACTTTGCGGACTGGCGCTTGCTCATCGCATTCCCTTTCAAACAATTGCACCCGGATGCTCGCGCACCGGGCGAAGGAAACGCGCCCTCCTCTGGCCCCCGTTTTCGGAGCCTGACAGGGCACCTCACGCAATGCGATGAAGATGCCCACGGGACACGTCAAATGAAACACCGCGCGTTGCGGCGCGGCGTTGGAGTGTCTGCTATGCCAGAGCACGTATATTGTCAAGCGCGCGAGCGCATCAGCCGAAGATCATGCCTTCACCGATATGAAGGGCGAGACCCGCAAGGCCGCCGATGATCATCCCGTTGAAGCGTATGTATTGCAGGTCGCGGCCGATGTTGAGCTCGATCAGCCGCGTGGTCTGGGCGATGTCCCATGCCTTGACCTGCTCGGCGATGAAGATGGCGACACCGGATTTCTGCTTCTCCACGAAGGAGGCGAGCGCGACGACGAAGCCGGCGTTCATGTCGGCGCGGATATCGGGATGATCCGCGAGGCGATGGCCGATTTCCACGAACATCGAGGCAAGATGGGTGCGGATGATCGAATTGGCGCTCTCGGCGTCCTCGCGCAGGAAGGAGGCGAGGTTCTTCCAGATCTCATCGGCAAGGGTGGCAAGTTCCGGACGGGCAAGCAGGTTCGCCTTGATACGCTCGGCGCGGGCGACATAGGTGGGATCGGTCTTCAGATCCTCGATGAAGCGCAGCGCGAAAGCATCGAACTCCTGGCGGAGCGGATGATCGGGATCGCTGCCCGCTTCCTCCATCAGGCGGCCGGCCGAGGCGACGATCTTGTTCAGGAGATACGCGTCTGCACGGAAGATGTTGGCGAGGGTCGGCAGTTCCGCGCGGATGCGCTCGCGCATCACGCCCAGCGTCTTTTCGTCGTTCAAGATGCCGCCAAGGACCTGGATCAGACCGTCGAAGAGGCGCTGGTGGCGGCGCTCGGCGGTGACGGCGGAGAGGAGTTCGGCCGCAACCGGTGCGATGTCGATCTCTTCGAGCCGCTCCACGACGCGCTTACCGAGGAAGCCGCGCAGGTTCGAGCTTTCCAGCGCGGCGAGCGCCTGCGGAGTCATCCGCGTGACGAACCCTGCCAGATCTTCGGCGTGGCGGCGATCGCCCAGCCAGTCGGCGACGAGACGGGCGAAGTCCACCTCCCGCAACTTGGCACGAACGGCCTTTTCGGTGAGGAAGTTTGTCTCGATGAAGCGGCCGAGATTGTCGGCGATGCGATCCTTGTTGGCCGGGATGATCGCTGTGTGGGGGATCGGCAGGCCGAGCGGGCGGCGGAAGAGCGCGACGACGGCGTACCAGTCCGCGAAGCCGCCGATGGCGGCGGCCTCGGCGAAGGCGGCGACATAGACGAGGCCGGGAGAGACGGGCTCGAACGCGCGCGCGGCGATGAAGACGGCAACACACAGTACCAGCGCCAAGGTCGCGACGGCTTTGGTCCGGCGCAGGGCGCGGGCCTTATTCGCATCGCTGAGCGCGGCAATTTCGGCGCGGGCGCGACCACGATTCATGAAATATTGCATTGCACCCGGTTTTCATGTTGCATTGCACAAATTCCTCTCTATATAAGCTTTCAGCCTCGAGCCGTAACGGGCGAGGCCCGACCATGGCTCCCTTAACGAGAATGGAGATAGTGATGACCAAGACCAAGACCCAGCAGGCCGCCGCTTCCTATTTCGACGCCTTCACCCGCGCATTTGACGAAGTCGGCGCGAAGATCCAGGTTCCTGAAGCCACCCGCGGCTTTTTCCGCACGCAGGCCGCAACCGCTGCCCAGCGCGCCGAAGAACTGCACCGCCAGGCCGCTTCGCTCGCCGACCAGAGCAAGGCCGTATTCGGCCCGTTCGCCGGCAGCTTCGATGCCGTGACGCGCACCATGCTCGACGCGACGCTCGCCAACACGCAGCACTATTTTGCCACCGTCGAGAAGCTGGCCGACGCCAATTCGGTCGGTGAGGCGTTGACGATCCAGGCCGACTACGTGCGCGAAGCGGCCGCCGCCAACATGGAGCGCATCCGCACCGGCGCCGACCAGGCGAAGACGCTGATGGCCGACAATGCGAAGGTCGTTCAGGAGCAGGTCAAGAACGCCGCCTGAACTTCCAGAAGACAAGAAAAGGGCCCGGTTTTTCCGGGCCTTTTTTTGTGCCGTCAGTCAGGCGGCAAGGGGTCGGGGTTGAGGCATCACCTGTGGGGCGAGGATTTCGGCGGCGGGCTCGAGCTCGATCAGCCCCACCGTTTCGCCGCCCTCGAAGCGCAGCCGTGCATTGAAGCGGGACGCCAGGCGCTTCATGGCCTGGTTTTGCGGGTGAGTGGTGACGCGAAGCTGGGTGTAGCCGAGCGCGTGGGCATGCCAGATCAGCCGCTGGAACAGCCTGCTGCCGATGCCGCGGTGCTGAAGAACCAATTCGACAGAGAACGCGATCTCGCCAGTCGGCTCGCCCTCGCCTTCGATCTCGTGCAGTTCGGCTGCGCCCAGCACCTCGTTTCCCTCGACATAGCCGATCACCGTCGTGCCGACGCGGAAGGCACGATCCGCATAGGCTGCGACGAACGCGTCGTTCGACGGACCGTTGAAGCGGTCACGGCGACTTTCGAAATCGAGCCGGAGGAGGTGTTCGCGGAACTTCGGCAGGTCCGACGGGCGGAGCTGGCGGATGACGCCAAGGGGCATTTCGGTGTTGATTCTCAGGTCTTGCATATCGTCGCTCTCCTCAAGGGCTCCTCCCCTGAAGTCGAAGCAACTCGACCAGCCGAATATTGTGCATTGCAACATGCTTTTCAAGCCAAATCCGCGTGAGCATGGCTGCCATGCATGCATAAAGCTGATAGCCATGCTCATGTTTTTTTTGAATGAAGGCTTGTCTGGAACCATTCTAAGGAATAGACGATAGGAAGCCGACCGACGAAATCGTGAAAGGCATGCCATGCGGCTGACCCGCCAGACGAATTATGCAGTGCGCATCCTGATGTATTGCGCGGCCAATCCCGGGCGGTTGAGCCGCATACCAGAGATCGCGAGCGCCTACGGCGTCTCGGAGCTTTTCCTGTTCAAGATCTTGCAGCCCCTGGTCGAGAATGGCCTGGTCGAAACGGTGCGCGGACGCAATGGTGGCGTGCGGCTCGGACGGCTGGCCTCCGAAATCACGCTCTTCGATATCGTGCGCGTGACGGAAGACAGCTTTGCCATGGCCGAATGCTTCGAGAAGGATGCGACGGAGTGCCCGCTGGTCGACGCCTGCGCGCTGAACGAGGCGCTGCGCAAGGCGCTCGGCGCGTTCTTCGAAGTGCTCGAGAGCTATACGATCGAGGATCTCGTCAAGGCGCGGCCAAACATGCGCTCGCTGCTCGGGATCGACGTCGAGCTGCCGCGGCCTGCGGTGCCCAACTAGATCCGGATCGACTGCGGCAGCACGAAAGGCGTCCGACCAGACGGGGCGACGCCCACGCGCAGGCGGCAGTCGAAAACGTCTTCGATGAGTTCGTCGGTCAACAGTTCGGCAGGCGCGCCGGATGCGGCGACCCTTCCCTTGTGCATCATCATGATCCGATCCGCATACATGGCGGTCAGGTTCAAATCGTGCAGCACGGCGATGACGCCGCCGCCGCGCCGAGCGTAGTCGTGCGCGACGTCCATGATCACGAGCTGGTGCTTGATATCGAGGCTGGAGACGGGCTCGTCGAGGAAGAGAAAGCGCGGCTGGCCGTCGAGTACCGGTTCCCAGACCTGACAGAGGACGCGGGCAAGTTGCACGCGCTGCTGTTCGCCGCCCGAGAGCTCCTGATAGTGCCGTCCCGCAAAGCCTGAGAGATCCACTGTCGCCAAGGCGCGATCCGGCAGTGTTTCCAGATCGCGACCTTTTACCCCCGATCTGCCGCCCATCAGGCCGATCCGGACGATCTCGCGGACGGTGAATGGAAAGGAAAGGCTCGTCGCCTGCGGCAGCACAGCGCGCAGACTGGCAGCCTGCCACGGCTTCATCGACCGGAGGTCCTTTCCGTCGAAATTGATCTCGCCCATCGAATCCAGTTCGCCGGACAAGGTCTTGAGAAAAGTCGATTTTCCCGAGCCGTTCGGGCCGACGATGGCGGTGATTTCGCCGGCTTTGGCGGCGAAGTCGATACCGTGAAGGATGGGGCGGCCTCCAAGCGAAACATGAACGTTTCTCGCTTCGATCATCGACGCCTCACAAGTCCAGGACGCCGCGCCGGCGCAGCAAGATCCACAGAAAGAATGGCGCGCCGACGGCGGCCGTGACGATGCCGATCGGCAGTTCGGCAGGTGCGACAATGGTGCGCGAGACGGCATCGGCAAGGAGCAGGAGGCTTGAGCCGAGAAGCGCGGAGGCCGGCAGGAGATAGCGGTGGTCGGGGCCGATCGACAGGCGCAGGAGGTGCGGGACGACGATGCCGACGAACCCAATTCCGCCGGAAACCGCCACGGATGCCCCGGTTGCGGCCGCAACAGCGACGATGGCGATGTTCTTAAGGCGCTGGATCGGAACGCCGAGATGGTGCGCAGCCCCCTCGCCCAGCGCAAGCGCATTGAGGCCCCGCGCCAGGAACGGCGATGCGACGAGGGCAAGGGCGATTATCGGCCCGGCGGCAAGAATCTTGGCCCAGGTCGCGCCGGCGAGCGAGCCGAGGCCCCAGAAGGTCAAATCGCGGAGCTGGTTGTCATCGGCCAGATAGACAAGCACGCCGGAGAAGGCGCCGGCCATGGCCCCGAGTGCGATGCCGGCCAGAAGCATGGTCGCGACAGAGGTCTGTCCGCGACGCGTGGCGACCTTATAGAGCAGCAGCGTCGTCGCGAGGCCGCCGAGGAAGGCGGCGAACGGCAGAGCGTATATGCCAAAGAGCGCGACGACCGGACCCAGCGCCGTGCCACCGAGAACGATGATCGAAATTGCGCCGAGCCCGGCGCCGGCCGAGACACCGACGAGCCCGGGATCGGCGAGCGGATTGCGAAAGAGACCCTGCATCACCGCGCCGGAAACGGCGAGCGCCGCGCCGATGAGGATGCCGAGCGCAACGCGCGGCAGGCGAATGTCATAGATGATGACCCGGTCGCGCGCCGAAATCTCGAGTTCGCCGGAAAGCGAGGCACGGGCGAGATCGACAACCGATGCATCGGACGCGCCCGACGTCAGGCTGAAAAGCGAGACGAGGACCAACAGGCACGCAAGGCCGAAGATCGTCAGCCGAGCGATGTGCGAGCGGTCACCGGCCGCTCTTGCACCGCTCGGGGCAAGCGACCCCGCTTCCTGGGTCACACTCATCTCAATCGGCGTCGGCGTAGAGGGCCGCCGCCAGTTCCTTTGCGGCAGCGGCGGTGCGCGGGCCGAACCCGAGCAGGAACGCGCCGTCCATGCGGATGACGCGGCCCGCCTCTCCAGCCGGCGTCGCTGCCAGCGCAGGCTGGGCAGACAGGTCGACGGTTGCGGGGTCGAGATTGCCGCCTCGATCCATCAGGAGGATGACGTCGGGCGAGGCGGTTACGATGGCCTCATCGGTCAACTGCTTGTAGCCGGCATAGTCCGTGATGGCGTTTTCTCCGCCCGCAAGGCGGATCATGCCGTCGGCGGCGGTACCGGTGCCGGACGCCATGACGCGGCCTCCCTCCATCGACAAGATGAAAAGCACACGGGCCGGATCATCGACGCCGCTTGCCGCATCTTCGGCCACGCGAAGATCGGCGTCTATCCGCGTCGCCAGTTCGGCCGCCGCTTCCTCCTCGCCGAGTGCCTTACCGACCGCCTCGACCTTGGCAAGGACGCCATCGCGGTCGAAGCTTTCGGGAACGGTGACGACCGGCACGCTCGCCGAACGGATGACTTCCATCGCCTCGGGCGGGCCAGCGCCTTCGAGCACCAGGATCAGGTCCGGATCGGCCGACAGAACGCCTTCGGGCGAGAGCGCACGCATGTAGCCGACATCGGGCAGCGCAAGCGCTTCGGGGGGAAACACGCTGGTCGTGTCGCGCGAGATCAATCGGTCTTCCTGCCCGAGCGCATAGACGATCTCGGTGAGCGAGCCGCCGATGGCGACGATGCGTTGCGGCCCGTCCTGCGCGAGCGCCGGGGCGGAAAGCGCCAGCGTCGCGACAAGAGCCAGTATGGTGGTCTTCATGTACTTGCCTCGTTCAGGTCGCGCTCGAACGCGGAATGCGCGGCAGGTTTTCCGCGATCAGACGCCAGTCGGCGCGTTCGTCCTCGCCTTCCCTGCGTTTGCCGAAGAACTGGATGATGAGTTCGCCCCTGGCGTCGTAGGCCTCGATGGAGGTGACGTGACCTCCCCTGGTCGGCTTACGCACACCCCATAGCTCGGCGACATGGTCGGCGCGCAGATGAAGATGAAAGGTCGGGTCCATGACATTGATCCAGGGCCCCATCGGCTTGACGTTCATGATTGGACCCGAATGAATCTGGATGCAGCCGCGATTGCCAACGAAGCACATAATGGGGAAAGCCTGCTCGGCGGCATGATTGAACATGGCGTGGAGAGCGCTTGCGTCAAGCTGCCAGGCGAAATCGTCGCCCACCAGGCCGACCGCCTCACGACGGGAAATCTTCAGCGAGCGCAGGAGGCCATTGAAATCGTGCGGATCGCTCATTGCCGCCCAACGGCCACGCACGGCATTGCCGTCTGCGCTCGTGGGCACGAACTCGACCGGCGCAGAAGGCTCGATCTCCAGTTCCTGCGACTGCTCATCCAATGTCAGGCCCGCCACGAGCTTGTGGAAGGCGTAGAGATTGGAGGTCGGGCGCAGATGGATCTTGTGGACCGCTTCACCGGCCTTGTCGAAGAATTGGAGGCTGCGGCGGATTTCGTTGCCGTCGCGCTTTTCTACCGCAAAGCCATGGGCCCATGCTTTCGGGAAGATGCGCAGGTCAATCTCGCCGCCCAGCACCATAGCGGCGCCGGGACCGGGATGGACGTTGTCGTAAACGCCGATCTTCTCATGGACGGCGCTCTCGTTGCGGGTCAGCGCCATGACCTCGCCAACGGCCTCGAGGCCGGCGAGGAGGTCGTTCACGCGCGATCCGATAGCGGTCGCGCCCTCGCCCACATGGGCGGCAACGAGTTCGGCTTCGGAAATGGAGAGTTGCGCGGCGAGGTCGCGCTCGCGCATCTTCGAATTGTCGGCGCGCGCCTGGCGTATCTCTCGCGGCGATGGCTTCGCGACAGCAGTCATGGAGCACCTATTTGTTGAGGATCAGCTTGCCCTGCCGGGTGATCTTGAGGCGATAGACCGAGCCCTCGTGCTCGATGCAAATTTCCGTACGGCCCTCAAACAGGTCGCGGCTTTGAACATGACGCGGTTCGGCCCGCCCCTCCTCATGCTTCCAGTCAGTCCTTGAACGCTCAGCGAACGCGTCCGGTGAATTGCTCATATTCACGGTGTCAAACCCTTTTTCGCGCCGGGCTTGCTGAAGGCTGGCTGGGCGATAGGACAAATCTCGATTGCGATTTCTTGACAGTGATAATCAGGTTTTATAGGGAAGCGCAATACCGGAGTGAATTGGTCAGGAATGACCCGCCAGTTCAAGACGTGCCAGCAAGCCCCAGCGCCAGCCAGCAGCAAACCAGATCACTGAATCAGGAGCGTGGTGATGACGGGCAACGGGGCAACGGGCGCAAGCCGGGCGACACGAACGAGGCGGGCCATGTTGCTTGCCAGCGCAGCATTGGTGGCGGGTGCGCCCGCCATGGCACAAGAGGAGACGGATCTGTCGGAGGCGCTTGCACGCGTGACTGTGCTCGACCAGATCACCATCGTCAGCCGGACGGGCGAAAGCCCGATCGACCAGCTGGCGTCGGTGAGCCGGATCGACCGCGAGCAGATCGAGCGTCGCCAGCCCTCGACGGCGGGCGGGTTGTTCTTCGGCGTGCCGGGCATCACCGCGCAGTCAGATGCCAAGCGCGCTGCTTCCAGCATCAATGTGCGCGGATTGCAGGATTTCGGCCGCGTGTCGGTCATCGTCGACGGCGCAAGGCAGAACTTCCAGCGCTCCGGCCACGGGACGCAGAGCCTGTTCTTCCTCGATCCCGAACTGATCCAGCAGGTCGACGTGATCCGCGGCCCGGTGGCCAACACCTACGGCTCGGGCGCCATCGGCGGCGTGGTATTCTTCGAGACGAAGGACGCCGAGGACTTCCTCCATGACGATGAGACCTATGCCGTCTCCACCTCCGGGCGCTACGAGAGCAACGGAAAGGGCTGGACGACGAGCGCGGTCGGCGCCTATCGGATCAGCGATGCGATCGACGTCCTGGGAAATATCGTCTGGCGCGATTTCGGCGATTACAAGCATGGCGGCGGCGACAGGGTCGCAGGGTCGGGCTTCGACGTTCTCAGCGGGCTCTTGAAATCGACCATTCGGCTGACGGAATTTTCCGCGTTGAAGCTCGGCTGGACCGGCGCCGACAATGGCTGGACCGAGGGAGCCGACACCTACGACGTCGATCTGAAGCAAAACACCTGGACGGCTCGCTACAACGTCACCGATCCCGATGCGACGTGGCTCGATCTCAACGTGAACCTTGCCTACAACGCCACGGATCTCGCGCAGACATTCAAGACCGACACGCGCCAGTTCTCCTCCCTCACCGGCCGGCCGATCGTCATTCCCGCCGGTTCGCAGACGAGCTACGATCTCGATACGCTCGGCATCGACATCTGGAATACGTCGCGCTTTGCAACCGGACTGGTCGACCACGAACTGACCTATGGCGGCGACTGGCTGCAGGACGACGTGACGACCACGAGCCCGGCCGGGGGCAGCGACGTCTACACGCCGTCCGGCAAGCGCGAGGTGGGCGGCGCCTATGTGCAGAACAAGCTGACCTATGACTGGCTCGAGGTGATCGGCGCGCTGCGCTACGACAGCTACAGCCTCGACGGGACGAATGCCGAAAGCTCCGGCGACCGGCTGTCGCCGCGCCTGACGGTCGGCGTATCGCCGTTCGAGACAGAGGCGCTCGCGGGGCTGCAGTTCTACGGCACCTATGCCGAGGGCTATCGCTCGCCGTCGATCACCGAGACGCTGATAAGCGGGCTTCACCCCAATGGCGTGGTGTTCCCGTTCCTGCCCAACTCCAATCTGCGTCCGGAAACGGCGAAGACCTGGGAAGCCGGCATCAACTACAGTCGCGACGGCGTCTTCAACGACAATGACAGTTTGCGCGTCAAGGCCGCATATTTCCACAACGATGTGGAGGACTATATCGGCGGCGTGAACCTGTCTCCCTTCGTGCCGGGATCGGGCTGCCGGTTCACCCCGGGCGCGGGCCGCATCCCCATCTGTTTCCAGTATCAGAACTTCGCATCCGCCGAAATCAGTGGCTTCGAATTCGAGGCCGTCTACGATCAGGGACGGTTCTTCGGCGGCCTTTCGGCCTCGATCACCGATGGCTTCACCGAACAGGACGGAGTGCGTGCCGACCTCGTCACCATCCCTTCGAGCCAGGTGACGGCGCAGCTCGGCATGCGCGCCTATGAGGGCAAGCTGACCTTCGGCGGCGAAGTTCAGCACAATGTGCCGACCAGCGGGGCAAGCTTTACAGACGACTATACGCTGGTGAACCTTTTCGCCAACTACCAGGCGACCGAGAATTTCCGGCTCGACTTCCGCATCGACAATCTGTTCGATGTCAAATACGCAAATCCGCTCAATGCCTCGACGACGACGACGGTCTTCGAACCGGGCCTGTCGGTCAAGGTTGGCGCAACCATGCGCTGGGGCGGCTGATGGAGACCGGGGCGATGCACGTTTTAACGGCCTCCACCGGCATCGCCCCGGTCCCGTCGACACATACGCCTACATCTACATCGGAGACATTCATGACATCGACCTTGAAGCGCGCATTGTTCGGCATATTGGCCGCTACGCTTGCATGGGGCCCTGCGACGGCGCAGGAGGCCGACGCGCCGGCGCTCTCGCTGGAACTCAATGCGTTGCAGCCATCCGAAGGCGGATGCAGGCTCACCTTCGTCGTGGAAAACGGCCTGGGCGCGGACGTCAGCCGCGCGGCGTTCGAACTCGTGCTGTTCAATGCCGAGGGGCTGGTCGACCGGATGACCGTCGTCGACTTCCAGGACCTGCCGGCCGACAAGACCAAGGTTCGCCAGTTCGACTTCAAGGGAACGCCCTGCGACCAGCTCGGCCGCGTGCTCATCAACGATGCGACGGACTGCGCCGGCGACGGCATCGAACCGGATGCCTGCATCCGCAATCTCAAGACCGCGACCAAGTCGTCGGTCGAATTCGGGAGCTGACCGGAAAATGGTCGAGACAATCCGCTGGTTCCTCGAGCTGGGTGGCGCGGTCGTCGCCATCCTGCTCGTCTTGTCCGTGTTCGCAGTCGCCATCATCGTGCTGAAATTCTGGCAGTTCTGGCGCGAAGGCGTCGGCAGGCATGGCCGCGCCAAGAAGGCGCTGCACGCCTGGTTCCATGGCGGATACGGCGATGCGCGCCATCTGCTCGATGACGACCGCTCGGCGCTCGGGTCGGCCCTATCGACCGCGATGCGTCTTGCCGCGAACCGTTCGGCTTCGAAATCCGTCATCGAGGACGAGGTCGGCCGCATCGCGCTCGGGCGGCTGCACGAGTTGCAGAAGGGTTTTCGCGCGCTCGACGCGATCGCCCAGATCGCACCGCTTCTGGGTCTGTTCGGCACCGTGCTCGGCATGATCGAGGCTTTCCAGGCGCTGCAGGGTGCGGGCAATGCCGTTGATCCGTCGCTGCTTGCGGGCGGCATCTGGGTGGCGCTTCTCACCACCGCCGTCGGTCTTGCGGTCGCGATGCCCGTTTCGCTGATCCTCACCTGGTTCGAAACGCGGCTGGACAACGAACGCGTGGCGATCGAGACGATGACGACTTCACTGCTTTCGCAGCGCGAGATCGGCACGACGCAGCCCATTCGCGCTGACCATCTGGTGGAGCGGAGCCATGCGCATTGAACAGGCGGTCAGGCGACGGCGGCCGCTGTCGCTGACTTCGCTGATCGACGTCATCTTCCTGCTCTTGCTGTTCTTCATGCTGTCCTCAACCTTCACGCGGTTCGCGGAGGTCGAGATCACGGGCGGGCGGGCGACCACGGCAAGCGCGGCGGAACGCCCGGACGTGTTGATCCGACTCTCGACCGAGGGCTGGCAGGTAAATGGCGTGACGTTCGGCGAGGATGACGCAATTCCCGAACTGTCCCGCTTGCACGAGGCGGGCGCGGAGAGTGCCGTCGTGTTGGTGCGCGGCGCGGACGTCACCTCGCAGATGCTGGTGGGCGCAGTCGAGCGCATCCGGCGCGAAACGGAACTCACGCTTTCGGTAGCCAGGTAAAACGATGAAGCTTCCACGACCACGCCCCTCCCGGAAGGGCGAAAGCACGATCGCGCTGATCAACATCGTTTTCCTGATGCTGATCTTCTTCCTGATCGCCGGCACGCTCGCTCCGCCGATCGATTCGGAGATATCGTTCATCTCCACCGCCGACGCGGACGGATCGGAGCCGCCGGACGCACTTTACGTGACCGCTGAAGGCACGATGCGCAGCCGCGGCGTCGAAATGAGCGCCGCAGACTACGTCGCCCGCGAGAGCGAGCGGCAGGCGGAAACGGAGGGCGTCGAAATCAAGCTCGCCGCCGACCGCGACCTCGCCGCCGACAAGCTCATCGACGTCGTAGCGGAACTGCGAGCGGCCGGTGCGGGCACGATCCGCGTCATCACCGAGCGGGCGGTTCCATGAGGTCCCGCCTGCTCAAATGGACGGCCGCCTTCGCCATCTCCGCCGCGCTACATGCCGGCGCGGTGGGTCTTTTCCTGTCGCCCAACGAGGAGATCAAGATCGCCGGCGGCGCGCCGACAGAGCTTGCCGTCATCGGCAATGCCTTCGAGGACCAGGTCGCAGCCGGCGACGTCTCTGAAACCGCGACGCCGAGCGAAATTGAAGCGGCCGAGCCGGTCGAAACGGCACAGGAGATGGCGGCGGTGCAGCCCCAGGCCGCTGAGGCACCGCCTGTCGAAGAGGCCCCCGCTCCCGAGGCCGAGGCCGAGGCCGAGGCGGTCGAAGCCGAACCTGTCGAGGATGCAACCGCCGTTCCCGTCCTGCCCGCGCAGCGCGAGGAAGAGACGCCGACGCCCGCCGAGACGCCCGAGCAGGCCGAAGCCGTCGAGCCCGACGCGGTTCCGGTCGAAGAACAGGAAAGCGTGACGGCCGTCGAGCCCGAAACGCTCGAACCGCTGCCCGAGGACGACCTGGCGCTCGTCGACGTCCCGCTTCCCACGCCCCGCCCCGCCTATACGCCCCCGCCCCCGCCGCAGCGCACGGAACGGCCACGCCAGCAGCAACAGCAGGCCGCCCGACAGGCGCCGCGCCAGGGCTCGGGCGGGCAGAACCAGACCGATGCGCGACGCGGAACGAACGAAGGCACCGCATCGACGGGCGGCACGTCATCGGGCCAGACCACGCGGGCGAATGCGGCCGGCAACGCGGCCGTCTCGAACTATCCCGGACAGGTCGCGAGCCGGCTGCGGCGTTCGCTACGTTACCCGCGCGAGGCACAGCGGCAGGGCATTCGGGGCGAAGTCCATGTGCGCTTCACCGTCAACGCCAGCGGTGGCGTCGGCGGCATCAGCATCGCACGCAGCTCCGGTTCGCCGGTGCTCGACCAGGCAGCGTTGCAGACTGTGCAGCGCGCCGCGCCTTTCCCCGCCATTCCGCCGGCGGCCGGGCGCAATTCCTGGCCGTTCACCGTGCCGCTGGTCTTTTCGAGGTAGTTTGCGATGTCTCTTCTCGGTTTCGACGCCATGGCTGGCAAACGCGGGGACGGCCTTCATCCGGTCCTGCGCGACCTCCTCGAGCGCCGGCAGGCACTGGAGACCGACAGCCGAATCGCTGATCTGGCAGGCATGCGCGGCCAGATCGTGCAGGCCGGGCCGAACCCCACGCCTGCGCCTGGAGCATTCAGGCCCGGCAACGTGATCGACTTCAAACTCCGCGCAGCCGAGTTGGCGCTCGACGTGGAAAACAGCAAAGCAGCGAAAGGAACCGCCTGATGTATATCGCCATGAACCGCTTCAAGGTCAAAAACGGCTCGGAAGCCGAGTTTGAAGACATCTGGAAGAACCGCGATTCCAAGCTTTCCGAAATGAAGGGTTTCCGCGAGTTTCATCTCCTGCGGGGACCGGTGAACGAAGAGGAAGGCTACACGCTCTTTGCCTCGCATACCGTGTGGGCGAGCCATGACGACTTCCTCGCATGGACGAAGTCCCAGAACTTCCGCGATGCGCACAAGAATGCCGGCACGACCAAGCCCGCCTATATCGGGCATCCGCAGTTCGAAGGCTTTTCAGTCGTCGAAGGGGCCTGACCATGGAGGGACTGGAGGAGAGCGCCCGTGCGATTCCTGTCCTTCCGTCGCTCGACATCGACCGCTCGCGCCGTTTTTACGAGGAACGGCTCGGCTTTTCCAGCAAGCACTACCAAGGGGATGACTATCTCATCGTCAGGCGGGGCGACATCGAGTTGCACTTCTGGCGGACCGACGATGAGAAGCTTCCTCCGGTCACCTGCGCCTATATTCGCGGGCGTGACGCCCTGGCACTGCACGCCGACTTCGAGGCACGCGGCGCGGAAAAGTTGAGCCCGATCATGGCGCGCGACTGGGGCATGACCGAGTTCTACGTATGGGACCCGGACGGCAACCTGCTCAAGTTCGGGATGCCGACCGAAGACGACGACTAGTCCGCTGCGGCCAGCAGGCTGGCATTGCCGCCCGCGGCGGTGGTGTCGACGCACACGGATCGCTCATGCGCATAGGCGGCCGGGTAGATCCTCTCGGTGACGAGGGGCACGAGCGGTCCCGATTTCCGCGCCAGCGCATGCCGGATCTTCCGGAGCGTCGCATCGTCGGCCACGCTTGCGACCAGATCGGCGTCGAGGTCGACGAGGTCGGTCGATGCGACTTGGCCGTCGAGCGCGGCGAGCGGCATCCCCTTGGCCGTCAGCGGCTTCAGGATGGCATTCGCGCGGGGGGCGACGGCGAGGACGGCATTGCCGGCAGCAAGCGCCTGGACGACCTGCACGAGAAGTGCATCTTCCGAGGGCCCAAGGCAGAGCACGCGGCCTCTGGGTCCAAGCGACAGGGCGTTGCCCTCGCCAGTCGGTCCCGGCAGGTCGACCGGGCCGTATTCGAGCGATGCCGCAGCCGCGATTGCCTCGCCTGCGCGGCCGCGCAAATGCTTGCGCAGGACGGCGATGCGATCCGCGCGTGTCGCCCAATGACCTTTCCTTGCGTCCGGCAGATGATCGCGCAACGTGGTCAGCGCGATTTCCTTGGCCGGCTCGACGAGCTCAGCGGGCGCGTCACTCTTGCGGAAGCGGCGCAGATAGTGCGGGCCGCCAGCCTTTGGGCCGGTGCCAGACAGGCCCTCGCCGCCAAAGGGCTGGGAGCCGACGACCGCGCCTATCTGGTTGCGGTTGACGTAGATGTTGCCGGCGTGGACGCGGTCGATGACGTGCTGGACGCGCGCGTCGATGCGCGTGTGAAGCCCGAAGGTCAGGCCGTAACCCGTTCTGTTGATGGCGGAAATGACCTTGTCGATCTCGTCGGCCTCGAAGGTTGCGACATGGAGGACGGGGCCGAAGACTTCGCGCTCCAGTTCCTCGATGCCCTTCACGCGGAAGATATGCGGGGCGACGAAGCGTCCTTCCGAGGGGGCGTCGAGCTTTGCGACCAGTCGCCCCTCGCCGTCGAGTTTGCGGCAATACTCCGCGATGCCTTGCTGCGCCTCGGCGTCGATGACGGGGCCGATATCGGTCGCCATGGACCAGGGATCGCCGATGCGCATGGCAGCGAGCGCACCCTTGAGCATCGAAAGCATGTGCGGTTCGACGTCCTTCTGGACGTAGAGCATGCGCAGGGCCGAGCAACGCTGTCCGGCGGACTGGAACGCCGAAGCGACGATGTCGCGCACCGCCTGCTCGGCCAGCGCGGTGGAATCGACGATCATGGCATTGAGGCCGCCCGTCTCGGCGATCAGCATGGCATCGGGCGTGGCGGTTTCGGCGAGTTGCCGCTCGATCAAACGCGCGACTTCGGTCGAGCCGGTGAAGCAGACGCCGGCGATGCGCGGATCGGCCGTCAGCGGCGCGCCGACATTCGGCCCGTCGCCGATGACGAGTTGCAGCACGTCGGCGGGAATGCCCGCCTGATGCAAAAGCGCAACGGCGCGGGCGGCGATGAGCGGCGTCTGCTCGGCGGGCTTGGCGACGACCGCATTGCCGGTGACGAGCGCGGCCGCGATCTGGCCGGTGAATATCGCCAATGGGAAATTCCAGGGCGAGATGCAGGCGATTACGCCACGCGCCGCGCCCGCCTTTTCCGCCTCTGCGGCCTGTGCCGCGTAATAGCGCAGGAAGTCGACCGCCTCGCGCACTTCCGCGATGCCGTCGGGCACCGATTTGCCGGCTTCGCGGGTGGCAAGCGCGAAGAACTCGACAGCGTGCTGCTCGTAGAGGTCGGCGGCACGGCGTAGCATGTCCGCGCGCTCGGCAACGGGCGTTGCCGCCCATGCAGCGGCAGCCGTGGAGGCGCGGTCGATCGCGGCAGCGACAGTTACGGCATCATCTTCGACGATCTCGCCGACGATTTCGGCGGGCTTGGCCGGATTGGCCACCTCTCGCGGTTGGCCGGTGCCGCCCGCCTTCCATTGGTGCGGGGCGGAAAATCTCGAGCGTTCGGCTTCGATGGCGTCTTCGGTCAGCGGATCGGTGATGTCGAACCCTGTGGCATTGACGCGGCCCGCGCCGAAGATTTCGGACGGGAGCGGCAGCGCTGGATTGCGGGCGGCGCCCTGATGCGCGACGACATCGAACGGATCGCGCGCGATCTCTTCGGGCGCAACGCTTTCGTCGACGATCTGATGGACGAAGGAGGAGTTCGCGCCGTTCTCGAGAAGGCGGCGGACGAGATAGGCGAGAAGGTCGGAGTGGGCGCCGACCGGCGCATAGATGCGGCAGCGCGTGCCTTCGGCCTTGCGCACCGCCTCGTGCAGCGCATCACCCATGCCGTGCAGGCGCTGGAATTCGAAGGCATCGCGGTCGGCGGCCATTTCGAGTATGGCGGCGACGGTGTGGGCGTTGTGAGTGGCGAATTGCGGGTAGATGCGGTCCGTCATGCCCAGAAGCTTGGCCGCGCAAGCGATGTAGGACACGTCCGTGTTCGGTTTGCGGGTGAAGACGGGGTAGCCGGCAAGGCCCATGACCTGCGCGCGCTTGATCTCGGTGTCCCAATAGGCGCCTTTGACGAGGCGGATCATGATCCGGCGGTCGAGCCGCACCGCCAGATCGTGCAGCCAGTCGAGCACCGGCGCGGCGCGCAGGCCATAGGCCTGGACGACGACGCCGAAGCCGTCCCAACCGGCAAGGCGCGGATCGGCCAGCACCGCTTCGATCACGTCGAGCGAGAGGTCGAGCCGATCGGCTTCCTCTGCGTCGACATTGAGGCCCATGCGGGCGTCCTTCGCCGCCAGCGCAAGCGACAGGAGCCGCTCGGTCATGACCGGCAGCATGCTCGCGCGCTGCGGGCGCTCATAGCGCGGGTGGAGCGCGGAGAGCTTGACTGAAATGCCGGGGTTCTTGCGGATGTCGTCGGAGCGGGCCTCCTTTGCGAGCGCACTAATCGCGTCGGCGTAGGCCTTCAGGTAGCGCAGCGCATCCTCCTCGGTGCGGGCGGCCTCGCCCAGCATGTCGTAGGAATAGAGGTTGCCCTTGCGGATCTCGCCCGCGCCGCGCTTGACCGCCTCGGCGATGTTGCGGCCAAGAACGAAGTTCTCGCCCATCTCGCGCATGGCCGCGGCGACCGCGCGGCGGATAACGGGCTCGCCGACGCGGCGGACCACACTGCGCAGCGTGCGCTCGATACCGCCCTCGCCTTCGTCCAGAACCTTGCCGGTGAGCATCAGCGCCCAGGTGGACGCGTTGACGAAGATCGAGCCGGAGCCGCCCGAATGGGCCGACCAGTCATGCGGGGCAATCTTGTCACGGATCAATTCGTCGATCGTCTCGGCGTCCGGCACGCGCAGGAGCGCTTCGGCGAGGCACATCAGCGCGACGCCCTCGCTCGTCGACAGGCCGTATTCGGCCAAGAACACCTCCATCAGCTTCGGCTCGGCGTGACCGCGCACCTGGCGGATGAGACCGGTGGCGCGCGTCGAAATGCGCGCGCGCTTTTCGGATGACAGGCCGGCCTGCCGGATGAGGCTTTGCAGAACCTCGCCCTCTTCGGCCAGATTGTTTCGGCGGATGGCGGCGCGCAGGTCGCGGGTGGCATCGAGCATTTGGAGCCTCGAAAGACGGGGTGGCCTGAATGACGCGAGAATAGCATGGCGCAGAATTGCGCCTCGGCCAAACAGATGCGCTTTTCAGACCGAACGGACTGATGATATGGCTCGAAAATCGCCATCCGAACTGGATTTCGGACAATGCCAGACCAAATCGATCGTATCGACCTGAACATCATCGCCGCGCTGTCGAAGGAGGCGCGCCTGTCCATGGCGGAACTGGCCGTGCAAGTGGGCCTTTCGAAGACGCCGGTTGCGGCGAGGGTGAAGCGGCTGGAGGCGGACGGCTATATCCGAGGCTATTCGGCGATCGTCGACCGAGAACGGCTCGGCGAAGGACACATCGCGTTCGTGCAGGTGAAACTGTCGGATACGCGGTCAGCGGCGCTCGGCGAATTCAACAAGGCGGTGATGACGATCCGCGAGATCGAACAGTGCCACATGATGGCGTCGAGCTTCGACTACCTGCTCAAGGTGCGCACGCGCGACATCGTTTCCTATCGGCGCGTGCTGGGCGAACGCATCTCGGCGCTTCCGCACGTGGCGCAGACGTCGACCTTCGTGGCGATGGAGACAGTGAAGGATCGACAGAACTGAAGAGGCCGCCCGTAGGCGGCCTCCCGAGTGTGGATCAAAGCCCCAGACCGCCGATGCAGACATATTTGGTGTCGAGGTAATCCTCGATGCCCTGTCGTCCGCCTTCGCGGCCGAGGCCAGATTCCTTGACGCCGCCGAACGGTGCTTCGGGCGTGGTGATGATGCCTTCATTGACGCCGACCATGCCGTATTTCAGGCCTTCCATGACCCGAAACGCGCGGCCGAGGTCGCCGGTGTAGAAGTAGCAGGCAAGGCCGAATTCGGTGTCGTTGGCCATCTCCACCGCCTCTTCCTCCTTCTCGAAGCGGAAGACCGGCGCGACGGGGCCGAAGATCTCCTCCTTCATGAACTTCATCTCGGGCGTGGCGTCGGCGATGACGGTGGGCTCGAAGAAGGAGCCGCCGAGCTGGTGACGGTTGCCACCCGCGACGACCTTGCCGCCCTTGGACTTGGCGTCGGCGACGAATTCCTCGACCTTTTCGACAGCCTTCTCGTCGATGAGCGGGCCCTGCTGAACGCCTACCTCGAGGCCGGGGCCAACCTTCAGCTTGTTCGAAGCCTTGGCGAGCTTGTCTACGAACGCGTCATAGATGCCGGACTGAACGAAAAATCGGTTGGTGCACACGCAGGTCTGACCGGAATTGCGGTACTTCGCGGCAATGGCGCCCTCGACCGCGCGGTCGATGTCGGCGTCGTCGAAGACGAGGAACGGTGCGTTGCCGCCAAGTTCCATGGAGACTTTTTTCACGGTCAAAGCGGACTGCTGGATGAGGATTTTCCCGACTTCGGTAGAGCCGGTGAAGGTGATCTTCTTGACCAGCGGATTGGTCGAAAGCTCCTTGCCGATCTCGCTCGCGGCGCCGGTAACGACGTTGACCACGCCCTTCGGGATGCCGACTTCCTCGCACAGCGCACCCCAGGCAAGGCCGGAATAAGGCGTCTGCGATGCCGGCTTGATGACGGAGGTGCAGCCGGCGGCGATGGCCGGGCCGATCTTGCGGGAGAGCATCGACGACGGGAAGTTCCAGGGCGTGATGGCCGCGATGACGCCGACAGGCTCCTTCGTCACAAGGATGCGGCGGTCTGCCCATGGTGACGGCACGACGTCGCCATAGGTGCGGCGTGCCTCCTCGGCGAACCAGAGGATATAGGCGGCGGACGCGCCGATCTCGCCCTTCGATTCGGTGAGCGACTTGCCCTGCTCCATGGTCAGAAGCTCGGCGAGCGCATCCTGATTGTCCATGATCGCGTCGTGCAGCTTGCGCAGCATCTTGGAGCGTTCGAGAGCGGTGGTCTTGCGAAAGGTTTTGAAGGCCTCGTGTGCGGCCTCGATGGCGCGGCGCGTTTCAGCGGCGCCGGATTTGGGGACGACGCCGATTTTCTGGCCGTTGGCGGGGTTGGTGACGTCGATGGTCTGGCCCGAATCGGCCTGCACCCATTCGCCGCCGATCAGATTGGCCTCGCGGAGAAAATGGCTGGTCTTCTTGAGCATAATGCCCTCCCTCTTTCCTTCAATTGGAATGCGTGAGGCATGATGTAATGCAGCCAGCCGGCCGGACCAAGGCATTCAGCCAAATAGGCGTTGAGCCACGGCCAGCCACAGGAAGCTCGACGCGGCGGCGACGAGGGTGGAGATCGTCATGACGTTGGAGGCGAGCGCCTGGCCGGTGCCGAATTTCGTTGCGATCAGATATGGGTTCACGCCAGCGGGCAGCGATGCCGCGGTGACGACGACCATGGCTGCGAGCGGCGGCAGGCCGATGACGAGCACCGCGCCGAGGGCGGCCGCCGGCATGAGGAAAAGCTTGATCGCCGACAGGGCAAGCCCGGCCTTCACATTGCCCGATATGCCCATGCGCCGCAGCGAAAGCCCCATGGCGAAGAGCGCAAGCGGCCCGGCGGAATTGGCAAGCGCATCGACGAAGCGCATGCCCAGCGACGGCATCTCGAAGCCCGTCAACCGCCAGATCAAGGCCGCCAGGATGCCGACGATAAGCGGGTTGGAGACGAGCTTTTTCAAGAAGTCGGCGATAGCAGCGAACACGCCGGCACTTTCCGAGGAGCCGCGACCGGCCCATTCGAAGAGTGCGATCGACGTCGCCATCATGATCGGCAGGTGGACGGCGACGATGAGCGAGAGAACTTCCAGTCCCGGCTGTCCGAAGACGCCCTGCACCAGGGGCAGGCCGAGGAGGACGAGGTTCGAGAATGCGGACGATACACCTCCGACAACGTTGGCACGGCTGTCACGCCCGAAAATTCTTGCCGTGACCACCTGGCCGATCGCCCAGGCGACAGCGACGGCGAAGAAGTAGCTCGCCCACTGCGACAGCGGCGCTGCGCCTTCGAAATCCGCCTCGACCAGCGTTCGAAAGAGAAGGACCGGAACGGCGATCGCGACCGCGAAGGCCGTCAGCGCGTCCCCGACTGCCGTCTTCAACAGGCCTGTCCAGCCCGACACGTAGCCGAGCGCGACAAGTCCGAAGACGAAGATAATGGTCTCGGTCAAAGGCGACATGACGGGGCAGTAACGCGCGCTGAAAACCACCGCAATGGACCAGCCGCGTCAAAAGGCGTGCTGTCGGCGGTTTCGCTCTTTGCCGTTCACCCTATATGACTGGTCATGAAATCAATGGAGATTGCATGATCCGGGCGCTCATCATCATCGCCGCGCTGGCGCTTGCTCTGCCGGCCCACGCGACCGAGGCAGGCTGGGCGCTCCTGCGGAACGGCGGTCAGGTCGTGCTCCTCAACCACGCCAACGCACCCGGCTCAGGCGAACCGGCTGCGTTCGACATCGAAGCATGCCGCACGCAGCGCAATCTTTCTGAGCAGGGCCGCCAGCAGGCACGGCGAATCGGTGCGCTGTTCGCGGCGCGGTCCGCGCCGGTGCAGGAAGTGCTCGCAAGCCGCTATTGCCGCACAAAGGAAACGGCTGAACTCGCCTTCGGCGCGTCGCTGGTCGAAACCGCTGACTGGCTCGATCCGGTCGAGCCCGAGACGCCGGAGGCAGAGGTGCGCGCGCAAAAGCTGCGCGAGACGATCGAGGCCTATACCGGCTCCGGCATTCTTGTGCTTGTGACGCATGGGGATTTCATCCAGGCCGTGCTCGGCACACGTTCACGCGAGGGCGAAGCCGTCGTCGTCAACCTCAACGAGAACGGCCTTCATGCCGCCGCCCGCATCGTCTTCAACTAGGACGCCCGCCGCCGTGCATCGGCGCAAAATCCCCCGCGCCCTTTTCCTGCCGCCAAAAAGCGATTAGAGAGCGCGCGAACATCTTTTTCCAACCTCGTATCGAGGGACTGCCCGTGACATCCACATTCGACAAGGTTGCCGACATCATCGCCGAGACGAGCGAGATCGATCGCGAGACGATCACGCCCAAGAGCCACACGATCGACGACCTCGGCATCGATTCGCTCGATTTCCTCGACATCGTCTTTGCGATCGACAAGGAATTCGGCATCAAGATTCCGCTCGAGAAGTGGACCCAGGAAGTCAACGAGGGCAAAGCCACGACCGAAGAGTACTTCGTGATGGAAAACCTCTGCGCCAAGATCGACCAGCTCGTCGCCGCCAAGGCAGCCTAAGGCCGATCCGCATGAGCGCAAACGACGTCGTCATTACCGGCATCGGCCTCGTCTCCTGCCTTGGCGAAGGGGCGCAGGCGCACTGGTCGATACTGTCGGCCGGCGATGCAAAGCCGGTCTATGACGCCGAGCGCTTCGCACCTTACACGATCCATCCTCTGCCGCAGATGGACTGGAGCCAGCAGATCCCCAAGCGCGGGGACCAGCGGCAGATGGAAACCTGGCAGCGGCTCGGCACCTATACGGCCGGGCTGGCTCTCACTGACGCCGGCATCAAGGACGACGAGGCGCTATGTGCCTCGATGGACATGGTGGTGGCGGCAGGAGGCGGCGAACGGGACGTCTCCGTCGACGAAGCGATTCTCGAGGCCTCGCGATCGCGCAACGATCATGAATTGCTGCTCAACGAAAAGCTGACGACCGAGCTGCGCCCCACGCTCTTTCTCGCGCAACTCTCCAACCTTCTCGCCGGCAACATATCCATCGTCCACAAGGTCACCGGTTCCTCGCGCACATTCATGGGCGAGGAAGGCGCCGGCGTTTCCGCGATCGAGACCGCGGCCGCGCGCATCCGCTCCGGCCAGTCGACGCATGTGCTCGTGGGGGGCGCGTTCCAGACCGAACACCCCGACATGCTGCTGGGCTACGAGCTTGGCGGGTATCTGCATCGCAAACGCTGGAAATCCGTCTGGCAGCGCGGCGCGAACGATGGCGGCGGCGTCGTCACCGGGTCCGGCGGCGCGTTCCTCGTTCTGGAATCGCGCGCTCATGCCGAAGCGCGCGGCCGCAAGGCCTATGCCCGGATAGACGCCGTGGCTTCCGGACGCGCGCGGCGCGAGGGCAACGACCTTGCGACGGCCGTCTCCGGGCTTTTGCGCTCCCTACCCGATTTCGTCGCGACTGAACTCGTGATTTCCGGCGCTTCGGGCGCCCATGCCGCCACGGCCGCCGAGCGCCAGGCGCTGCGGGAACAGGGCAGCCACGCCGTACGCGCCTTCTCGACGCTGACCGGACACATCAAGGAAGCGCAGTTCCCGTTCGCAATCGCGCTTGCCGCCCTGGCGCTGTCGAACGAGGCCGCCTACCCGCCCTTCGACGCCGAGAACGAAGCCGCCGCGAGCGCGCCGCCGGCCAGGGCCGTCGCGACCGCGATCGGCTACAATCGCTTCGAAGGCGCGGCCGTGCTGGCGCGGGCATAAGGGAGATCGCCGTGAAGACCACCGATCATCTTGGACGTCCCATCGTCGCCGTCACCGGCATCGGCGTCGTCACCTCGCTCGGCCAGGGGCTCGATGCGAACTGGGCCGCGTTGACCTCCGGCCAGTCCGGCATCCACCCCATCACCCGCTTCCCGACCGACCATCTGGCGACGACGATTTCGGGCACCGTCGACTTCCTGCCATCGAGCAAGGAAGGCGCATCGGCATTGACGCAGGAACTCGCGGACCTATCCTCAGACGAAGCGGTCGGCATGTCGGGCATCGCGCGCGGGCGCTTCGACGGCCCGCTTTTCCTCGCCTCACCACCCGTTGAGCTGGGCTGGCAGGACCGACTGTCGCTCTACGCTTCGTCGAGCGAGGAGCAAGGCTACCCGCGCCTCTTGAAGGTCGCGCGCGAAAAGCTCACGGCGGAGATTTTCGACGTGGCGCAATTCGCCACCATCGCCGACCGCCTCGCGGACAAGTACGGCACGCGCGGCCTGCCGATCACGCTCTCGACCGCCTGCGCCTCGGGCGCGACGGCGATCCAGCTCGGCGTCGAGGCAATCCGGCGCGGCGAGTGCGAGCGCGCGCTGGCCGTCGGCGCAGACGGCTCGGCGACTGCCGAAGCCCTGATCCGTTTCTCCCTGCTCTCGGCGCTCTCGACCGCCAATGAAGCGCCGACGAAAGCGTCCAAGCCCTTTTCGAAGGACCGCGATGGCTTCGTGATGGCGGAGGGCGGTGCTGCGCTGGTGCTCGAATCGCTGGAAAGCGCGATGCGGCGCGGCGCCAAGGTGCTCGGCATCCTTCGCGGGTGTGGCGAGAAGGCCGACGACTTCCATCGCACGCGCTCCAAGCCCGACGGCTCGCCCGCCATCGGCGCGATCCGCGCGGCGCTCGACGATGCCGGACTCGGTGACGACGGCATCGCGTATGTCAATGCGCACGGCACCTCGACGCCGGAAAACGACAAGATGGAGCATCTGTCGCTGGCGACCGTCTTCGGCGACAACTTGAAGCGGATGCCGGTTTCCTCCAACAAGTCGATGATCGGCCATACGCTTTCGGCAGCCGGCGCGATCGAGGCCGTATTCTCGCTGATGACCATGCGCGAAGGCGTGCTGCCGCCGACGATCAACTACGACAATCCCGACCCCGCCATCGACCTCGACGTGGTGCCGAACGCCAAGCGATCGGCGGACGTGCGGACGGTTCTGTCGAACTCTTTCGGCTTCGGCGGCCAGAACACGTGCCTTGTCATGGCGCGCGAAGCGTTCTAGCTCCGCTTCGACAGCAAAACGGAAGAACCCATGCGCGCATTGCAACTGATCGAGGATCGCCGCCTCGAAACCGTCGACATTGCCGACCCCGACGCACCCGGCCAGGGCGAAGTGACGCTGCGCATCCGCGCCGTGGCGTTGAACCATATCGACGTATGGGGCTGGCGCGGCATGGCGTTCGCAAAGCGCAAGATGCCGCTGACTGTCGGCGCGGAAGCCTCGGGCGAGGTCGTCAAGGTCGGCCCGGGCGTATCGAACCTGCGCGAGGGGCAGCTCGTCTCGATCTACGGTGCGCGCACCTGCGGGCTTTGCAAGGCCTGCCGCGAGAAGCGTGACAATCTTTGCGAGAACGTCTCGGGCGTTCACGGCTTCCATCTCGACGGCTTCGCGCAGGAATACATGAACCTGCCAGCGCGCCTGCTGGTCCCTGCCCCGCCCGGCGTTGACGAAATCGGCGCGGCGGTCGCGCCGGTGACGTTCGGCACGGTCGAGCACATGCTGTTCGACAATGCGAAGCTGCAGCCCGGCGAGACGATCCTGATCCATGCCGGCGGGTCGGGAATCGGCTCCGCGGCCATCCAGCTTGCCAAGCGCATGGGCTGCACAATCCTGACCACGGTCGGATCGGATGCGAAGATCGAGCCGGCCAAGGCGCTGGGCGCCGATCACGTCATCAACTACCGCACAGACCGGTTCGAGGGTGCGGTTCGCAAGATCACGAAGAAAAAGGGTGTCGATGTCGTATTCGAACATGTCGGCGCTGACACCTGGGCGGGGTCGATGCTTTGCCTGAAACGCGGCGGGCGGCTTGTGACCTGCGGTTCGACCTCCGGCGTCTCGACCTCGATGAATTTGATGCAGCTCTTCCAGCAGCAGCTCAAGATTTTCGGCTCGTTCGGCTGCCGGATGGAGAACATGGCCGATGCGATGCAGAAGATGGCAGGTGGCCAGGTCTCTCCTGTGATCGACACGGAAGTCGATTTCGACGGCATCGGCCGCGCGCTGGAGCGCATGGAAGGCCGTGACGTTTTCGGCAAGATCATTCTGCGCGTGTCATGAAGGGCGACAAGCTGCCGGCTTTCCTGCGACCGCTGGTCTACAGATCGGCGGGTGCACTGAAACAGGCGGAATACTGGACGACCGCGCGGCTGGCGATGGCCGTCCTTTGGGGCTTGCGCAAGCTGCCGGCCGACAAGGCGCTCGATTTCGCCGACCGGACCGCGCGCAGGCTCGGCCCGAAATTCGGACGCCATCGCGTGGCGGTCAACAATCTCCGGCGCGCCTATCCGGAGAAATCCGAATCGGAAATCCAGCAGATTGCCTCGGACATGTGGGGCAACATGGCACGGCTAGCGGCGGAGTATATCTTCCTCGACCAGATCTTCGACCACGAGCCAGGCAAGGCGCCGGGCCGCGTCGAGGTGATCGGCGAGGATATTTTCCTGCGCATCCGCGAGGAAAAGCGCCCGCACATCATCTTCACCGCTCATTCGGGGAATTTCGAGCTACTGCCCGTCGCGGCAATGGCCTACGATTTGCCGGTGACCGCGCTGTTCCGGGCGCCGAACAACCCGTACATGGCCGAATACGTCTTCAAGACGCGGCGCGACACGATGGGTGAATTGCTGGCCTCCCGCGCCGGCGCGGCCTTCGCGCTTGCGCGTGTTCTGGATCGCGGCGGCAATATCGGCGTCCTTGTCGACCAGAAGTTCCACAAGGGCCAAAAAACCACATTTTTCGGCCGCGAATGCCGCACCAACCCGCTGGTGCCGAAACTTGCCCGTCAGTTCGAATGCGACGTCTATCCCGCGCGCTCGATCCGCTTGCCGGGCAACAAGTTCAGGCTTGAACTGCAGGAAAAGATCGAGTTTCCGCGCAATGCATCCGGCGCGATAGACATTCATGCAAGCTGCCAGATGATGAACGACATCGTCGAAGGCTGGGTGCGCGAGCATCCGGGGCAGTGGATGTGGTTTCACAAGCGCTGGGCGGACTGAAGCTGCGCTTTAGCGCCCGTAATAGTTCATGACCGCGTGGCGCGCTTCGGCGAAAAAGAGCCAGCGCTCGACGAACACACCAGCATAGTGCGCCAGGACGGCCAGGAAGGCGGCGAGGAAGGCCGTCAGCCCCGGGCCCATGGCGTTTGCCGCCAGCGCAGCGACCACGAGCAGCACGACCGGGACAAAGCCGCCGAGCAGGATTGCGATGCCGAAAAGCTTGTCGGCATGCTTGCGCGCGACCTGAAAGCCCATCTCGCGCGTCAGGTAGTTGTCGTTGATGTGCGGTCTTTCGAAGAGCCGCACGCGCCCGATGAAGCCGAGGCCGGTTGCGGTTTCGGGCGTCGTCAGGGGCGGAAGGGCCTTGCCGTCTGCGCGCCAGCGGCGCTTCACCATCCAGGCGGCGACGGTGGACAGAACGGCGAGGACAGCGAGCAGCCATGGCCGGGACGCGCCGGTCACGGCTAGCAGCGTGCCGACGGTCGCGCCGCTCGAGAGCGAGAAGAGCAGATAGGTGACGGGCGTCAGAGGTTGCGACCAGAGCTGGACGGTCCGCAGGGAGCCGTAGATCATTGCCGTGCAGTATACGGTGACGAGGCTGAGGCCGGCTGCGAGGACACCAGCCAGGACCAGATGGCGGTCGTGGAAGATTGACGCGTAGGCGCAGACCGTCAGCGGCAAGAAGGTCAGGATCGCCATGACGCCTTCACGCGACAGCCAGCTCGTCTTCCACTGGGATAGCGCGCGCCAAGCGCGTTGCGGATTGCCGAGATGGAGAGTGGAGGAGACGAGCCCGCCGGCAATGAGCGCCAAGGCGAGGAGATAGCCGATCTTGGTCGCAAGCGCAGCGGGCTCGAACAGGCCGAGACCAAGCAGGGTCGCAAGGCCGTACCCCATGCCGGAGAGCGTCGTAAAGACGATGATGGAGAGTGCGGGATGCATCAAATACGCTCCAGCACGCCGTCAAGCCACGCGAAGAAACCGGACGCGCCGGCCGAGGTCTCCGCCAGCGGAACCGCGCTGTCGGCAAGGGCCGTGCGCGGGCGCGGCGGAAGGTACTTGTTGACCGGCTTCGTACCCTGCTCTGGCATCAGGTCGATGCCGCCGCGTGCAGCGACCATTTTCGAAACGTCGGACTGCGGGTCTGCAAGGTCGCCATAGTGGCGGGCGTTGGCGGGGCAGGTTCGCACGCAGGACGGGACGCGGTCGATCTCATCGATCGTCTCGTTATAGATGCGGTCGACGCAAAGCGTGCATTTCTTCATGACGCCAGCGGCAAGGTCCATCTCGCGTGCGCCGTAGGGACAGGCCCAGGCGCACAGGCCGCAGCCGATGCACATATCCTCGTCGACCAGGACGATGCCATCCTCGCCGCGCTTGTAGGACGCGCCCGTGGGGCAGACGGTGACGCACGGCGCATCCTCGCAATGGAGGCAGGATTTGGGGAAATGGACGATCCGCGCATCGCCTGCTTCTCCAATCTTTTCTGCGCCTACGGGCAGCACTTCAAAGGAGTGAATCCGGTTGAGGAAGGTGCCTGAGACGTCGGGGCCGTATGGGTCCTGGTCAGAGAGCGCCGCGCCATAGCCGCCGGTGTTCCACTCCTTGCAGGATATGACGCAGGCATGGCAGCCGACGCACACGTCGAGGTCGATGACGAGGCCGAGCTTCTTGGGGGTTGGGACTGCGGGAAGCGAGGTCATGGGTTTGGGCTGCCGCGATTTGGAGCCGCACCTTGCCGCAGAGGTCGCGTACCCCCACCCCGCACCCCTCCCCACAAGGGGGAGGGAAACGTCGGCGGCGGTGCACTATCGCCCACGGCCAGACAAGCGGAACGTAAGGCGCGGCGTGGATGCCCTCCCTTCCCCTTGTGGGGATGGATACAGGGTGGGGGTGAGCCGAGCTGAGTTTGCATCATTCGCTCCACTCCTGCCCGTATCGCAATTCGTCCGGTGCGGGCGCAATGCGGCGCTGGTCGGGCAAGTGCGGTTCGGTGACCATGCCTGGTTCGGCCTTTTCGATCCGGACGCGCAAATCGTACCAGGCGGCCTGGCCGGTGATCGGGTCGGAGTTCGACCAGCGCATACCATCGCCCTTGGGCGGCAGGAGCTCGTGGATCAGGTGGTTGAGGAGAAAGCCCTTTCGGGCTTCCGGCGATTTCGGGTCGAGCGCCCATGCGCCGCCGCGCTTGCCGATCGCGTTCCAAGTCCACATCGTGTCGCGGTTAATGACGTTGGAGCGCGCGATCTCGACCTTGATCCGGCCGTGATGCGAGATGAGCCAGACCCAGTCGCCGTCGCGCAAACCGTGCGCGTCGCAGATCGCGCCGGGAACGTAGAGCGGGTTCTTCGTGTGGATCTGTCGCAGCCACGCATTCATCGAACCCCAAGAGTGGTACATCGCCATCGGGCGCTGGGTGATGGCGTGATAGGGATACTCGTCGCGATCCACGCCAGCTTCCTCCAGCGGCATGTACCACGCGGGCAACGGCGTGAAGCTGGCGAGAATGCGCGCGCGATGCTCCTGCGGCGCGAACGGTTCGCGAACACCTTCCGCCGAGAGCCGGAATTTTTGCAGAATTTCCGAATAGAGCTGGAAGGTGACGGGCTGCGGCTTGTCGAAGAAGCCAATCTTCACCGCGAAGTCCTGATAGGCCTGGTTCGCGTGCTTGAAAAAAAGCGCTTCGGAGGGGATGTGCGCGGAAAAGAACGAGCCGTTCTCGATATAGCGCTCGATCTGGGTCGGATTCACCGCACCCCTGCCCGCGCGGTCACCCTGCGCGCTGCGAAAGCCCGCCAGCGGGCCTATGCCGGGGCGACGCTCGTGACGGACGATGTAGTCGGCATAGTCGGCGTATAGCGCATTCCCTCGATGGTCGACGAAGCCGGGCAGCTTCAGCCGTGCGCCGAGATCGATGAGAACGGTCTGGAACGGGCGCACGTCGCGATCGGGCGCGAGCACCGGCCAGCGGATCGCGTCGTTGACCGAATCGGGCTCGGAGATCGGCCGGTCGAGCAGCGAGATGCAGTCGTGGCGCTCCAGGTAAGTCGTGTCCGGCAGGACGAGATCCGCATAAGCGACCATCTCGGACGAATAGGCGTCGGAATAGATGATCTTCGGGATGCGGTATTCGCCGGTCGCCTCGTCCTTCTCCTCCAGCATGCGGATCGTCCCCGCCGTATTCATCGACGAGTTCCAGGCCATGTTGGCCATGTACAGGAACAGAACGTCGACTGGGTAGGGGTCGCCGGCATGGGCATTGGCGATGACCATGTGCATCAGGCCGTGAGCCGAGAGCGGCGCATCCCACGAGAACGCCTTGTCGATCCGCGTCGGCTTGCCCGCTTCGTCCACCAACAGGTCTTCCGGTCCGAGCGGGAAGCCGAGATGCGGGCCGGAGAGCGGCTGGTTGGAACCGAAATGCTCCGCCTTGCCGTGCGGGCGCGGATGTGCCTCGACGGGCTTTGGATATGGGGGCTCGTAGCGGAAGCCGCCGGGACAGTCGATCGCGCCGATCAGCACCTGCAGCATGTGGAGTGCCCGGGCGGTCTGGAAGCCGTTGGAATGGGCCGAGATGCCGCGCATGGCGTGGAAGGAGACCGGACGGCCGACGAAGCTTTCGTGCCGCTGGCCGTTCACATCCGTCCAGGGTTGCTTGATTTCGATCGTTTCCTCGAAGGCGACACGTCCGATTTCCGCGGCAAGGCCGCGGATCGTGCCCGCGTCGAGGCCGGTCTGCGCCGCGACGTTTTCCGGCGCATATTTCGGGTCGAGATATTCGGCGGCCAGAAGCTCGAAGGACGGGCGGACGGAGCGGCCGTCCGGCAGCGTGAAACGGCCGTGCAGTGCGGGACGCGCGCCTTTCGACCCGGCCAGGACCGCGCGTTCCGTCACCGTCTCGAAAACGAGCGGACGACCTTCGCCATCGCGTGCGAAAAGACCATGCTCGGCGGTACCGGGGGCATCGATGACCAGCCAGGGCGCGTTCGAATAGCGGATCAGATAGTCGACATCGATGCGCCGCGCTTTCAGGAGTTCGTGGACGAGAGAAAGGATCAAGAGGCCGTCTGTTCCCGGGCGGATGCCGATCCAGTTGTCGGCGACGGCGGAATAGCCGGTGCGGACGGGATTGATCGACACGAAGCGTGCGCCGTTCGCCTTCACCTTGGAGATGCCGATCTTTATCGGGTTCGAGTCATGGTCTTCGGCAACGCCGAAGAGGACGAAGAGCTTGGTGCGGTCCCAGTCCGGCTGGCCGAATTCCCAGAACGCGCCGCCGATGGTGGTGATGCCGGCGGCAGCCATGTTGACGGAGCAGAAGCCGCCATGGGCGGCATAGTTGGGGGTGCCGAACTGCTGCGCCCAGAATCCGGTGAGCGATTGCGACTGGTCGCGACCGGTAAAGAAGGCGAGCTTCTTCGGATCGCTGGAGCGGACGGAACCAAGCCAGTCGACGGCGAGCGACAGCGCCTCGTCCCAAGAAATTTCCTTGAATTCGCCGGAACCGCGCGGGCCGGTGCGCAGCATGGGCGCCTTGAGCCGCGCCGGCGCATAGTGCTGCATGATGCCGGCCGAGCCCTTGGCGCACAGAACGCCCTTGTTGACGGGATGGTCGCGGTTGCCCTCGATATAGCGGACCTTGCCGTCTTTGAGATGCACATCGATGCCGCAGCGGCAGGCGCACATGTAGCAGGTCGTCTTGCGCACTTCGTCCGATACGGGGCGGGACAGGTCGACGCGGTGTTGGCTGGACATGGGTACCTTTTTGCTTCACCCGACTTTTATACAAGACGCGATGCCAAGAAAACGGGTTTGCGTGGGCAACGGTGCCTTGACCCCCGCCAGCGCACCGAAAGTTCTGGTCCAGCACGATCGTCCGTCTGTCGCACTTGCCAAGCCTTCCGCCCACCGCTCACATTGCGGCCATGAGAGAACAGTTGATGAAGGCGGTCGAGGACCGCACCGATGACCTTGTGGCGCTAACGCGCGACCTGATCCGATTTCCAACGATCAATCCGCCGGGCGAGGCCTATACGCCGTGCGCCGAATATATCGGCGAAAGGTTGAAGCGTTCCGGCTTCGAGATCGAATATGTGCGCGGCGAAGGCACGCCGGGCGACAGCGACCGCTATCCGCGTACAAACGTCATCGCCCGCTTTGAAGGCAAACGGCCGGGCGAGACCGTGCATTTCAACTCGCATATCGACGTGGTCGAGGCGGGCGAAGGCTGGACGGTCGATCCCTATGAGGGCGTGGTGAAAGATGGACGCGTCTACGGTCGCGGCTCCTGCGACATGAAGGGCGGGCTCGCCGCCTCGATCATTGCGGCCGAAGCCTTCATCGCCACCAACCCGGACTTTGCCGGCGCGATCGAAATCTCCGGCACGGTGGACGAAGAATCGGGCGGCTTCGGCGGCGTTGCCTATCTTGCCGGCAAGGGCTACTTCTCCAAGCCGCGCGTCGATCACGTCATCATTCCCGAACCGCTGAACAAGGATCGCATCTGCCTTGGCCATCGCGGCGTCTGGTGGGCGGAAATCGAGACCAAGGGGCGGATCGCTCACGGTTCGATGCCGTTCCTGGGCGATTCGGCGATCCGCCACATGGGCGCCGTGCTCGCCGCCTTCGAGGACGAACTCTTTCCCGCGCTCGACAAAAAGCAGACACGCACGCCCGTCGTGCCTGAAGGCGCGCGGCGCTCGACCATGAACATCAACTCGATCCATGGCGGCCAGACCGAGGATTTTTACCCCGGACTGCCCTCGCCCAACGTGGCAGACACCTGCCGGACCGTGATCGACCGGCGCTTCCTGCTCGAGGAAGACATCGGCGACGTGAAGCGCGAGGTGACGTCCATCCTCGACCGGCTGAAACGGGAGCGGCCGAAATTCGACTATTCGATCCGCGACATGATGGAAGTGCTGCCCTTGATGACGGAGAAGGACGAGCCTGTCGTTCAGGCTGTCGCATCCGGAATTCGCGATATTTTTGACCGCGAACCGGACTACGTCATCTCGCCGGGTACTTACGACCAGAAGCACGTCTCGCGCATCGGGCACCTGTTCAGCTGCATCGCCTACGGCCCCGGCATCCTCGACCTCGCCCACCAGCCGGACGAATGGGTGGGCATCGAGGACATGGTGCAGTCGGCCAAGGTTATGGGTATCGGGCTTGGGTACCTACTTGGCGGCAGAACCGGCTGAAACCACTCAAGCCGCACATGAACTTTTCAACGCAACGGGTTCGCAGAGCACAATCGCGATTTACTCCGCCCTGTTTTCGCGCTTCAATCCGGCCAGCCACGTCCGTTCCCTGGGAGCCTGCCTGACATGAAAATCATCGTTCCTGTGCTCACCGCTGCAGCCATCGCGCTCGCGTCCGGCACCGCCTTCGCGCAGCGCGCCGATGTCGTGATCGGCGTCGTGCTCGAACCGCCGCATCTCGACCCCACCGCAGGCGCGGCCGCCGCGATCGACGAGATCGTCTATGCCAACCTCTTCGAGGGGCTGACCAAGATCGGACCAACGGGCGAAGTTCTGCCGGCGCTGGCGGAAAGCTGGGAAGTTTCCGAAGATGGCCTGACCTACACGTTCAAGCTTCATGAAGGGGTGAAATTCCATGACGGCGCCGAGTTTTCCTCGGCCGACGTGAAGTTCTCGCTCGACCGCGCTCGTGCCAAAGATTCGACCAACGCGCAAAAGGGCCTTTTTGCCGCAATTGAAAGCGTGGAGGCGACCGACCCGACGACCGTGACCGTCAAGCTGTCGCGTCCGCAAGGGTCATTCCTCTACAATATGGGCTGGGGCGACGCGGTGATCGTCTCGGAGGCATCGGCCGCCGGCAACATGGAGACACCGGTGGGCACCGGCCCGTTCAAGTTCGACAACTGGGCCAAGGGTTCGTCCGTCGTCCTCGTCAAGAACCCGGACTATTGGGGTGAGCCGGCGGCGCTCGAACGCGCCGAATTCCGCATCGTGCCCGATGCCGCGGCAGCCATTCCGGCGCTGCTTTCGGGCAACGTCCATGCCTTCCCCAATATGCCGGCCGGCGACGCGCTGTCGCAGATCCAGTCCGACCCGCGCTTCGAGGTCGTGATCGGCTCGACCGAGGGCGAGACGCTGCTTTCGATCAACAATGGCAGGGAGCCGTTCGACAAGCTCGAAGTGCGACAGGCCATCGCCCACGCGCTAAACCGTGAGGAGATCATCGCCGGAAACGGCTCGGGCCTCGGCACGCCGATCGGCTCGCACTTCTCGCCCGCCAACGCGGCCTATATCGACCTGACCGATACCTATCCGTATGATCCCGAGAAGGCGAAGCAACTCCTCGCCGATGCTGGATTTGCCGATGGCATCTCGGCGACGCTGAAGCTGCCGCCGCCGCCCTATGCGCGCGAAGGCGGACAGGTTATCGCCTCGCAGCTGCGCCAGGTCGGTATCGAGCTGGAGATCATCCCGGTGGAATGGGCAGACTGGCTGAGCCAGGTCTTCACCGAGAAAGACTACGACTTTACGGTGATCTCTCACACCGAACCGAACGACATCGATATCTATTCGCGGCCGGACTACTATTTCGACTACCACAACGACGAGTTCAACGCGGTCATCGCCGAACTCGACGCGACGTCGGACGAAGAAAAGCGCAATGAACTTTACGGCCAGGCGCAGCGGATTCTGGCCGAGGACGTTCCGGTGGGTTTCCTTTTCCAGTTGCCGAAGATCGGCGTCTGGGACGCCAAACTCGAAGGCATGTGGGAAAACGCGCCGATCCAGTCGACGGATCTGACCGAGGTGCGGTGGGCGGAGTAACGTGGCCAGCCTGCATCGTGTTCGCGCTTGAACCTCCACCGCTCAGCCCTCCCCACAAGGGGGAGGGAGACCTCGACGGCGCGTTCATGCCGTCATCGTTCCGCCACGCGACAGGGTGCGGTGCGGCGCGGGCGGCTCCCTCCCCCTCGTGGGTAGGGACAATGGGTGGGGGTTCACCGTCGAAGGACGAGAACCATCGCCGAAACCGGTGCTGTGCGCAGAAGCAATGACCCTCTTCCTCACCAAGCGCATCGCAATCGGCGTCCTGACGCTTCTCGTCGCGTCGATCGTGGTTTTCTCCATCATGGAAATCCTGCCGGGTGATCCCGCGCGTATCATGCTGGGGATGAACGCCGCGCCTGAAGCGCTGGCCACGCTGCGCGAGCAGATGGGCCTCAACGTGCCGCTTGTGGAGCGCTACGCGAACTGGATCGCCGGCATGGCGGTCGGCGACTTCGGCAATTCCTACACCTACCGCTCGCCCGTGATCGAACTGATCGCCGAGCGGGCCATCGTGTCCTTGCCGCTGGCGGTGATTTCGCTGGTGTTGTCTACCGTCATCGCCATTCCGGTCGGTATCTTCGCTGCAGCGCGGCGCGGCAGGCTTGGCGATACGGTCTCGATGGGCACCGCGCAGATCGGCGTCGCCATCCCGAATTTCTGGTTTGCACTTCTCTTGATCTACGTCTTCGCCGTGTGGCTGCGCCTCGTTCCGGCCGGTGGATTTCCCGGCTGGGCGGGCGGCATCTGGCCGGGCGTCAAGGCGCTGATCCTCCCTTCGATCGCGCTTGCACTGCCGCAGGCGGCGATTCTTGCGCGCGTCACCCGCTCGGCGATGCTCGAAGTTCTCGGCGAAGACTACATCCGCACCGCGCGCGCCAAAGGCATGCCGCGCCGTTATGTGCTTTGGCGGCATGCGCTGCGCAACGCAATGATCCCAGTGCTGACCATCCTCGGGCTGCAATTTGCCTTTCTTCTCGCCGGGACGATCATTATCGAGAACGTTTTTTACCTGCCCGGGCTGGGGCGGCTCGTCTTCCAGGCGATCACGCAGCGCGACCTGATCGTCGTCGAAGGCGTGGTGATGCTCCTCGTTGCAAGCGTCGTCCTCGTCAACATTCTGGTCGACATCGCCTACGCGATGGTCGATCCGCGATTGAGGGCACGCGCATGAGCGCCGAGCCGACCTCACCGCCGGTGGAGGGCGTCGGGCAGTTCGCCCGCGCGGCGTTCTCCAACGTCTCCTTCGTCGCCGGGTTCGTCATTACCGCGCTGATCGCACTGATGGCGCTGGTCTCCTTTGTGTGGACACCGCACGACGTCATCAATTTGACGGTTGCGAACCGTATGCAGCCGATCTCGGCGCAGCACTGGTTCGGTACCGACCATTTCGGGCGCGACATCCTCTCCTTGATCATGATGGGTGCCCGCAACTCGATCGCCGTCGCGCTCGTCGCAGTCGGAATCGGCATGGGGATCGGCGTACCGCTCGGTTGCTGGGCGGCCGCGCGCGGCGGCTGGATCGACGAGGCGCTGATGCGCTTCAACGACGTGGTCTTCGCCTTCCCTGCCCTCCTTTCGGCGATCATGATCACAGCGATCTTCGGGCCGGGCGCCGTCAACGCCATCGTCGCCATCGGCATCTTCAACATTCCCGTCTTCGCGCGCGTGGCCCGCGCCGGCGCGATGGCGCTGTGGCCGCGCGAATATGTGCTCGCCGCCCGTGCCTCCGGCAAGTCGGCGACGCTCATCACCATCCAGCACATACTGCCCAACATCGCCTCGATTCTGCTCGTCCAGGGCACGATCCAGTTCGCGCTCGGCATCCTCGCCGAGGCGGGGCTTTCCTATCTCGGCCTCGGCGCGCAGCCGCCGATGACGAGTTGGGGGCGCATGCTATTCGACGCCCAGACCCGCATGATGGTCGCGCCGCACCTGGCCATCTTCCCGGGCCTTGCGATCGTCATCACGGTTCTCGGCCTCAACCTTCTCGGAGACGGGCTGCGCGACCTGCTCGACCCGCGACTAAGGCGCCAGCGATGAGCCTGCTCGAAATCGAAAAGCTGCGGCTCTCGATCGGCAATTTCGAGGTCCTGAGGGGCGTCGATCTGCATATTGACCAGGGCGAGGTGCTGGGTCTGGTCGGCGAATCCGGCTCCGGCAAATCAATGACGGCTCTGACGCTGATGCGCCTCCTACCCGAACTCGCGCGTACCAGCGGGCGCGTGACGTTCGACGGCATCGACATCCTGAACGCGCCGGAAGCGGCGATGAACAAGTTGCGCGGCGATGACATCGGCATGGTCTTCCAGGAACCTATGACGGCGCTGAACCCGGTCAAGACCATCGGTGAACAGGTGGCCGAGGGCATTCGCTGGCACACCGGCGCGAACCGCAAGGATGCGGAGAACCGCGCCCGCACGATGCTCGACCGTGTCGGCCTGCCGGAGGCCAAGTTCCCGCTGTCGCGCTATCCGCATGAACTGTCCGGCGGCCAGCGCCAGCGCGTCGTGATCGCCATCGCATGCGCGCTGCAGCCGAAGCTGCTCGTCGCCGACGAGCCGACAACTGCGCTCGACGTGGTGCTGCAGGCGCAGATTCTCGACCTTCTGCGCGACCTCGTCGACGAGCGGAAGATGGGGCTTCTGCTCATCTCGCACGATCTGGCCGTGGTCGCCGACATGGCCGATCGCGTCACGATCATGCGCCATGGCGAGGTGATGGATACGGGCGAGACAGCGCGCATTTTGACCGAGAAGAAGCATCCGTATACGCGCCAGCTCGCCGAGGCTTCGATGCATGTGCCGGCGAGGACCCCGCGCTTCGTACCCCCACCCCTCTCCCCTCCCGACAAGGGGGAGGGAGACGCGGATGCCGCGACCGGTTCTGGTTCCTCGGTGCCAGGCGGAAAACTCATCGGGAAGAGCTCGGCTTCGACGTCTCCCTCCCCCTCGTGGGGAGGGGCACGGGGTGGGGGCGCACCGTCCCAACGCGATGCGGCCCAATCATCTCGCAACGCGCAGACCGGCCCCCTTCTTGTCCTGGAACACGTCACCCGCGACTATGCGGGACGCAGGCGATCGTTCTTTTCCAAGCCCGAGCCATTTCGCGCGGTTAGAGGTGTGTCGTTCGCCCTTCATGAGGGCCAGTCGATGGCGCTTGTGGGGCGGTCGGGATGCGGGAAGTCCACCCTCGCCCGCATGATCCTCGCGCTCGATCGGCCTAGCTCGGGTTCGATCCGGTTTGCCGGCGAGGAACTGACCACGAAGAGCGAGGCGGAGCTGCGGCCCTCGCGGCGGAACATGCAGGTGGTCTTCCAGGACCCCTACGGCTCGTTCAATCCGCGCCACAAGGTTGAGCGCCTGGTTGCGGAGCCTCTGCATCTTCTCGAACTCCAGCCCTCCCGGAACGAAAAGCGCCAGATGGTGGCGCAGGCGCTTGCCGAGGTTGGGCTATCGACGGCGGATATGGACAAGTATCCGCACGAATTTTCGGGCGGCCAGCGGCAGCGACTGTCGATCGCGCGGGCGCTGATCACGCGTCCGAAGCTGATCGTCGCGGACGAACCGGTATCGGCTCTGGACGTGTCGATCCGGGCGCAGGTGCTCGACCTGTTTGCCGACCTCAACCAGCGGCTCGGCGTCGCCTATCTCTTCATCACGCACGATCTGATGGTCGCGCGGGCGATCACCGATCAGGTGATGGTGATGCACGAGGGCGAGATCGTGGAGCGCGGCGATACCGCAGCAGTGCTCGACGGTCCGCAATCGGAGGCGGGCAGGATGCTCGTCGCTGCCTCGCCCGATCTCGACCGCGCGCTTGCGCGGCGGCGCGCGGCGGCAAGCATCTAGCTGGTTGGATCGTCGACGGCCAGAATGTCGCGAACGCGGATGCCGAGCCGCTTTTGATGCTGGCTGAGCAGCGTGTCCGTCACGGCGAAGTCAAGCACCTGTTCGGCTACCAGACGGCGCTGTTCTTGCGCCAGTGCGCGCAGGGCGAGGATGCTTGCCGACGTGCTCACTCCTGCATGATAGCGGGCCAGCTCGGCAGCCAATAATTCGCGTTCCCCAGAGGGGAGGCCCAGCCAGTCGTAAACACGTTCGCAAAGGAGGTCGAACTGGTCCAGTCGATCGCCTTCGCGCAGGACGATGGCGAGGACGAGCAGCATTTCGGCCGGCATCCGCAAGTCCTGTTCTGATTCGACCACGCTTCAACTCCGATACGCGCTCGATGCAAGTTGCGCGTTTTGCTAATCCTAGCCGAATTATGCTTACGAAGGATTTATGCTTGCGGTGACGGCAGTCTTGCGGTCGGTGCCCGGAAATGTTGGCCTCGATTGCAGCGAAGCCTTCTGGCCGGCTATGTCCGGCGCTATCCTTCACCGACGATGGAGGGCGGGTTGGACATCATGATGAAGCCGCAAGTCATCAAGCTCACAGCCGGCGCCGGCCGCAGCTATGAGATGCCGGGCATGCGCGCGATCTTCAAGGCCGACGAGGCCGAGACGAAGGAGGCCTACAGCGTCTCCGAATGGTGGCTGGACCCAAGGACAACCGGACCGGGTGCGCATAGCCATGACGCGAATGACGAGGTGTTCTACGGGATCGGCGGAGTGATGGCTGTACTCGTCGGCGAGGAATGGCACGATATTGGGCCGGGCGATTTCCTGCGCATTCCAGCCGGCACGATCCATGATTTCGAGAACCGGACGGACGCGCGCGCGGGTCTGCTCAACTTCTTCATTCCCGGCGGCTTCGAGCGCAACATGCCGGCCATCGTCAACTGGTTCAAAGAGAACGGCTGACGATCAGCGCGCGGCGGCGAATAGGCCGTCGCAGTCGAGATGGGTTTCGAGGGCCTCGGCGATTGCGTCAAGCGCGTCGTCGATCCGCCGTTCGAATCCGAGCGGCGCGGCCTCGATGCCATGCTCTGCAAGGAAGCGGCGGCGGAAGGCATCGCCGGTGAAGAGCCCGTGCAAATATGTGCCCCAGATCCGGCCGTCCGCCGAGCATGCTCCGTCCGGCAAGCCGTCGATCCGGAACACCGGACGCGCGCAATCCGGCCCGCTGGTGCGGCCGAGATGGATTTCGTAGCCTGACGTTGCGACGCCGTGGCGGACTGAGAGGGCGTTCGCCTCGCGCAGGGTCTTTTGCGGTTCGAGCGCGGTTTCGACGTCGAGCAAGCCGAGGCCGGGCGCATCTCGCTCCAGACCCTCCGTCCCATCAGGGTCGGTGACGCGGCGGCCGAGCATCTGGAAGCCACCGCACAAGCCGATCACGGTGCCGCCCGCGGCATGATGACGGACGATGTCGCGGTCCCAGCCCTGCGCACGCAGGAAGGCGAGATCGGCGATGGTCGATTTGGAGCCCGGCAGAAAGACGATGTCGACCGGCGGGATCGCACGGCCGGGCCGCACGAAGACGACGTCCACGTCGGGCTCGGCGCGCAACGGGTCGAGATCGTCGAAATTGGCGATGCGCGAGAGCATCGGCACCGCAATCGTCAGCCTGCCTTTGCCGCCGCGCGAGGCGCGGTCGAGCACGACCGCGTCTTCCGCCGGCAGGGTCGCCGCCTCCTTCAGCCAGGGCACGACGCCGAAGGAGCGCCAGCCGGTGAAGCGCTCGATGGCGGCAAGGCCATCGTCGAAGAGCGAAAGCTCGCCGCGGAACTTGTTGACGATAAAACCGGCGATCATCCGCCGGTCTTCCCGGGGCAGGATCAGATGGGTACCGGCGATCGAGGCGATGACGCCGCCACGGTCGATATCGCCGACAAGGACGACCGGGACGTTCGCGGCGGTCGCAAAGCCCATATTGGCGATGTCGCGATCGCGCAGATTGATCTCGGCCGGCGAACCCGCGCCTTCGACGATGACGAGATCGGCGTCTTCGCGAAGCCGATGCCAGGACTGCATCACTGCCGCCATCAATCGGTTTTTCTGCGCGCCGAAATTGCGCGCCGCGGCCTCGCCGGCCATGCGACCATGGATGACGATCTGCGCGCCGACGTCGCTTTGCGGCTTGAGCAGGACGGGGTTCATGTCGACGCTTGGCGCGACCTTGCAGGCGCGCGCTTGCAGCCATTGCGCGCGGCCGATCTCGCCAGGTGAGCCGTCGAGGCCGATGGCGATCGCGGCGTTGTTCGACATGTTCTGCGGCTTGAACGGTCGCACGCGCAGACCACGATGCAGCGCCGCACGGCAGAGGCCCGCGACAAGCAGCGTCTTGCCGACATCAGAGCCTGTGCCCTGGAGCATAATGGAGCTGGTCATAAGGAGCACCAATGGCCCGGAACCGACAGACTCGAAGCCATGCACATCCCCTTGTCGCCTGGCGCACAGGCTTCACGTTGCGCGCGCCGGCCAATGGTCTAGATTGCCCGGCGAGGAAAATCCATCGCGACAGGGAGGTCGGCATGGACGCCGCGACCGACGCCACGGCCAGCCAGTTCGAACTCAACGAGGACCAGCGCGCCATTCAGGAAATGACGGCGGGCTTTGCCGCCGAGCGCGTCGCGCCCTATGCGCTCGACTGGGATCGCGAGCGGCATTTCCCGGCAAACGTCATCCGTGAGACGGGTCCGCTCGGCTTCGGCGGTATTTACATTGGCGAGGATGTCGGCGGGTCGGGGCTCGGACGGCTCGACGCGGTCCTGATCTTCGAGGCACTGGCCGCCGCCTGCCCCGCCTTCTCGTCCTTCATCTCGATCCACAACATGGCGACATGGATGATCGACAGGTTCGGCGATCAGGCCCAGCGCCAGCGCTTCCTGCCGAAGCTGACCTCGCTCGAATGGATCGCGAGCTATTGCCTGACCGAACCGGGCGCGGGATCGGACGCGGCCGCTCTGAAAACGCGCGCAACGCGCTCGGGCGGCAATGGCAGCGACTATATCGTCAACGGCGCCAAGCAGTTCATCTCCGGTGCCGGCGAATCGGACGTTTACGTCGCCATGGTGCGTACCGGCGAAGACGGGCCGAAGGGCGTCTCGACGCTGGTCATCCCCAAGGATGCGCCCGGCCTTTCCTTCGGCGCAAGTGAAAACAAGATGGGCTGGCACATGCAGCCGACCCGTCAGGTCATCTTCGACGACTGCAAGGTACCGGCCGAAAACCTTCTTGCCGACGAGGGCATGGGCTTCAAGATCGCTATGGCCGGACTCGACGGCGGACGGCTCAACATTGCCGCCTGCTCGCTGGGCGGCGCGCAATCCGCGCTCGACAAGGCGCTTGCCTATGCCGGCGAGCGGCAGGCCTTCGGGAAGACTCTCGACCAGTTCCAGGCGCTGCAGTTCAAACTTGCCGACATGGAAACCGAGTTGAGTGCCTCGCGCATGCTGCTCTATGCGGCAGCCTCAAAGCTCGATCGCAAGGCGCATGACGCCGGCAAGTGGTCGGCGATGGCGAAACGCTTCGTCACGGACACCTGCTTCGACGTCGCAAACCAGGCGCTGCAGGTCCATGGCGGATATGGCTACCTGCACGATTACGGAGTCGAGAAGATCGTGCGCGACCTGCGTGTGCACCAGATCCTGGAAGGCACGAACGAGATCATGCGGGTCATCATCGCGCGTCACATGATCGGACGCTGATAACCATCTATCGGGAGGACTTCGCGATGGCGAAAATCGCATTCATCGGCCTCGGAAACATGGGCAATCCCATGGCCGCAAATCTCGTCAAGGCCGGACATGACGTAACGGGCTTCGACCTCGTCCAGGCCAATCTTGACACTGCCAGGGCTAATGGCGTCGCGGTCGCTTCGAGCGCGCGGGAAGCGATTTCGGGCGCAGAGGTGGTCATCACCATGCTGCCGGCAGGCAAGCATGTCGTGTCCGTTTATGAAGACATCGTCCCAGCTGCCGCCAAAGGGACGCTCTTCATCGACTCCTCGACCATCGATGTCGAATCGGCACGCAAGGCCCACAAGATTGCTGCCGATGCCGGCATGCTCTCGGTCGACGCTCCGGTTTCCGGCGGCGTTGGCGGGGCGGAGGCAGGCACGCTGACCTTCATGGCCGGGGGCAGCGCGGACGCGCTCGACAAGGCCGCTGCGGTGTTGAAGCCGATGGCCGGCAAGGTGGTCAATTGCGGCGAAGCGGGCGCGGGCCAGGCGGCGAAGATCTGCAACAACATGATCCTCGGCATCTCGATGATCGGTGTCGGCGAAGCTTTCGTGCTGGCCGAGAAGCTCGGTTTGTCACACCAGGCGCTTTATGACGTCGCGTCGACCTCATCGGGCCAGTGCTGGTCGCTGACAACCTATTGCCCGGTCCCCGGCCCCGTTCCGAACTCGCCGGCCAATCGCGACTACAAGCCGGGCTTCGCTGCCGCCTTGATGCTGAAGGACTTGAAGCTGGCGCAGGAAGCGGCGCAGAGCGCCGGGGCGGTGACGCCGCTCGGCGCAGAGGCAGCGCAGCTTTACGCGCTTTTCAACGCGATGGGCCAGGGCGGCACGGATTTTTCCGGCATCATCAACTTTCTTCGCGGGAAAGTCGGTTGAGCTACCCGATTTTCGGCAGATTCATCTTTGCTTAAGCAACTGCTAACCCGCTGGTAAGATTGTCCGGCTAGAACAGATCACAAGGTGGTCGTCGCAACCGCCTCCCGCTCCGGATCAGGTATTGCGTACCGGAGCAGTAACCTTCGCAAGTATCTTGTCGCGAAGTGCCATGCGTCTTTGTGGCAAGACCGCGTTTCTCTTCTGGAGAGCGCGGTTTTGCGTTTCAGATGCTGCGGCTCAATCGACGATGATTGCTGCGCACCGCCGTCCCCGACGGCTTGAGCGCAGCGCGCAGCGCCCGGTCGGCAGCGACGCCGTTGATCAACGACGGCGTGCGGCCGGACCAGACTTCCGGCCAGAACTGGATGGCGGCCTGTGTGAAGGCCAACTGGGCGGCTAAGGCACCCTCGACCATGGCTGACATCTTCTCCGTCACTGCGCGGGTGGTTTCCACCCGGTAAGGGTTGGAACTCTGGGCCTCCGCCGCGAGCATCGGCATACGCATGGCGATGACCGCCGGCGCCAGCATAAGGTTTCCCGTCAGGGAGGCGGCGGCGCGGATCTTTCGAGCGGTGGGCTTGGCCGGCATGGAATCAGGCTTTCAGAAGCGCGATATTGCGCCGCACAAAACGCGTCAGGAGCTGGGTTGTTCCGGCATGAACTGCCGATCGACCGGCGGGCGCAAGCCGTTGGCGAGGCGGTTGGTTTCGTTCGCCATGCCGATCACCGCCATGACCTCCATGAGTTGCGCGTCCGTCATCCCCTTGGCGCGTGCGCCGGCCGTGTGGGAATATGTGCAGTATTCGCAGCCATTGGTGGCCGAGACGGCAATGTAGATCAGTTCCTTGGTCAGGGGATCGAGCGCGCCGGGCGCCATCACCTCCTTCACATCCCGCCATGTCCGCTTCAACGTCGCGGGGTCGTGTGCGAGAATTTTCCAGAAATTGTTGATCCAGTCCGTGCCGCGCGTCTTCATAATGTCGTCGTAGACTTCGCGGACTTCGGGCGAGGCGTCGGGATATTCGACAAGCTGCAGGATGGGTGCGGTCATTGAGCCGGCCTCCGGTTTAAGGTGCCCCTCTCGCTCAGGCGCGAAAGGGGCGCATGCGTCACTTGCGCAGGTCGCGCTCTGCCAGGTCGAGCGCCTTGCCGATACGCTCGCAAGCCATGTCGATCGTTTCCTTCGTCCAGATGAGCGGAGGAGACAGGATCATGGTGTCATTCACCGCGCGCATCATCATGCCGTTTGCCATTGCGTGATCGCGAACGGTGGCGGCGGCGAAGCCGACATTTTCAAACCGCTCGCGCGTGCCCTTGTCCTTGACGATTTCGATGGCGGCCATGAGGCCGATGCTCCGCACCTCGCCGACGATGCCATGGCCGGCCAAGCGTTCCGTCAGGGCGTTGGCCAGATACGGCCCGGTTTCCTCGCGAACGCGCTCGACCAGCCCTTCCTTCTCGATGATGTCGAGATTGGCAAGCGCGACGGCGCAGGCGACCGGGTGACCCGAATAGGTGTAGCCGTGATAGAACTCGCCGCCCCTTTCGACCAGCGTCGACGCGATCCGGTCGCCGACCAAAAGAGCCGAGAGCGGCTGGTAGCCGGAGGTCAGTGCCTTGGCGGTGGTGATCGTGTCGGCCTCGATGCCGAGCGTCTGCGCGGCGAACCATTCGCCGGTGCGGCCATAGCCGGTGATGACCTCATCGAGCATCAGCAACACATCGTACTTGCGGCAGATGCGCTGAATCTCCGGCCAGTAGCTTTCGGGCGCGATCTTGACGCCCCCTGCCCCCATGACCGGTTCGCCTATGAAGGCGGCGACATTGTCCGCGCCCGCCTCGAGGATCGCATCCTCGACCGCCTTCGCGGCGCGCAGGCCGAAATCATGATCGTTCTCGCCCGGCCGGGCCAGTTCGTACGCATAAGGTGGCATCACGTGAACGATGTTCGGAACCGCGCCGTTCAACTGGCCGTGCATCGCCGACATGCCCCCGAGCGACGTGCCGGTGATCGTCGAGCCGTGATAGGCCCAGTTGCGCGAGATGATGCGGTTCTTCTGCGGCTTGCCTTCCAGTGCCCAATAGTGGCGCACGAGGCGCAGCGCGGTGTCGTTGGCTTCCGAGCCGGACGAGCCGTAAAAGACCTGATTCATGTTGGCCGGCGCGATTTCGGCCAGTTTCTTCGCCAGAAGCGTCGGCGTCGGCGTCGTGCATTTGAAGAAGGAGTTGTAGTAGGGCAACTCCTTCATCTGCGCATAGGCGGCCTCGGCCAGTTCGTTGCGGCCGTAACCGACATTCACGCACCAAAGGCCGGCCATGCCGTCGAGGATTTCCTTGCCCTCGCTGTCATATACGAACGGGCCTTCGGCGCGCGTGATCATGCGCGAGCCGGCATCGCGAAGATCCTTGTGGTCAGTGAAGGGGTGGAGATGATGGGCCGCATCGATCTCCTGAAGCTGCTTCAGGGAATAATTCTGGTAGGTCATGTCATGTCTCTCCGTTGAACGAGGGGTTCAGGCGGAGAGCGGCGGAGAATATCCGATCCGGGCGCACAGGCGCAAAAGCTCGGCGTGCCGCGTTCGCGGCGACGGCGTCGAGGCATGGGCATGTCTTTTGACAGAGCGGCGCATAGGCTTTTGTAGCGGCGGCCCGGTTTCGGTTCAAGCGCGCTGGCGCGCGCGCAGGGCGCCGACCAGCACGAGCAGGAAACAGAAAACCGCAAGCACCGCCGGCAGGCCGTGCGGCCCGAAAAGCTGCATCGCGATCCCCGCGCTCGGTGGCCCCGAAATGCCGCCGATGCCCCACATCAACGCGAAGGCGGCATTGCCGGCCACCAGCATGGAACCGGAAAAGCGCTGGCCAAGCTCGACGATCGCCATCGTGTAGATGCCATAGGCGAACGCGCCCCAGAAGAAGGCCACCGGCCATTGCGCGGGCGTGGCGAGCACCGCTGGCAAGAGCGCGCAGCCAACCATCGTCAACACCGTGCAGACGAGCATGACGGCGCGGGCACTCCACCAGTCCGCAATGATGCCGAACGGGACCTGCAGCGCGAAATTGCCGATGATGAAGACGGTGAGGAGCGTCGCCATCTCCGCCTCCCCGACCGCGAAGGCGCGGCCGTAGGACGGCAGAAGCGAGAGCATCGCCGTCTCGAACCCGGCCGCGACGATGACCGCGAGGAGCAATGTCGGCGCGACGGGAAGGAAGCGGCGCACGGTGCCCTGCTGCTCGTCCTCGTGGAATTGCGGCAGACGCGGCGCGGCGGCAGCGACGAAGAGGCCGCAGATGAGGAAGGCTGCGATGCCCACCAGAAAGGGCGGCCAGCCCTGCGTGCCGACCAGCGCAAGCGTTGTCGGGCCGAGCGCAAAGCCAAGCGAGATGGTCGAGGTGTAGAAGCCCATGAACCGGCCTCGCGCATGGGCGGGAGCCAGCGAGATCATCCAGACCTCGGAGAGGACGTAGAGCGGAATGACCGACATTCCGATCATGAAGCGCAGCGGGAACCAGAGCCAGACATTCTGGGTCGCGCCGATCAAGGCGAGAAGCGACGCGCAGAATGCGGCGCACAAAAGCACGGTGCGCACGCCGCCGAGCCGCTTGACGAGCGCGGACACGAGCGAGGAGGAGACGATCATGCCGAGGGGAGACATGGCGGCGGACAGGCCGATCATCGTCGGCGAGACGCCCCGCCGCTCGAGGATGAAGGAGAGCAGCGGATAGGACAGGCCTTGCGCGATCGCGAACACCGACACGGTCGCCGTCACGGCGCCAATGGCGAGCCATGGCACAGGCTTTGCGGCGGGCAGAGCGATCGTTTCCATGCAGAGACATGATCCTGTCCATGCGCAGCGCGCCAGAGCAAAATGAAAGTGGCCGAAAAGTTGGATTTCGGTGGTCCAGACACCGGAAATCCGGCGATGTCGCTCCTTCGATAGCGCCATGTCGCGCGTGTCGATTCCCTCTTTCTCAAGGTCGCCGGCTCGTTGTTGGAGGGATCGTTCGCAGTTCAATATGCGGCGAAATTTCCAGCGTTCCGTCGAGGCAGCGATGACTGATCTGACCATGCCCACCGAGGCGCTCGCAACCGAACGCGGCCGGCGCGGCGGGCGGGCGGGTAAGCGATCTGGCGGATCGGCAGCGTTCGAGCAGCCTGCCTATCGCCGCCACACGATTCCGTTCGCGCCGACCGAACTTCTCTCAGCGGACGAACTCGAATCCATCCACCTTGCCTCCTTGAGAGTGCTCAAGGAAATCGGCGTCGACGTGCTGCATGACGAGGCGCGACGGATCATGAAAGATGCCGGGGCGGACGTGCGCGAGGGGTCGGAACGCGTGCGCTTCGACGCCGACCTGATCCTCGAACTGGTTTCACATTGCCCGTCGCAATTCACACTACATGCGCGCAACCGGGGGCATGACGTCCATTTCGGCGGGCGCAATCTCGTCTTCGCGCAGGTCGCTTCGGCGCCGAACTGTTCCGATCTCGACCGGGGGCGCCGGCCGGGCAACCAGCAGGATTTCCGAAATTTCCTGAAGCTGGCGCAGGTTCACTACATCATTCACGCAACCGGCGGCTATCCGGTCGAGCCGACCGACATCCACCCATCGATCCGGCATCTGGAATGCGTGCGCGATCTGGCGCTGATTACCGACAAGCCGTTCCACATCTATTCGCTCGGCAGGGAGCGCAATGTCGACGGCATCGAGATCGCTCGGCTGGCGCGCGGTATTTCCGAGGAACAGCTTCTCGCAGAGCCGTCGGTCTATACGATCATCAACACCAACTCGCCGCTCAAGCTCGACATCCCGATGATGGAAGGCATCATCCAGATGGCGAGCCGCGGACAGATCGTGATCGTCACGCCCTTCACGCTGTCCGGCGCGATGGCGCCGGTGACGATCGCGGGCGCGCTCGTGCAGCAGAACGCAGAGGCGCTTTCGGCCATCGCATTCGCGCAGATGGTGCGCAAGGGCGCGCCGGTCGGCTATGGTGGCTTCACCTCGAATGTCGACATGAAGTCAGGAGCGCCGGCCTTCGGCACGCCGGAATACATGAAGGCGCAGCTCGTCGGCGGACAGCTCGCGCGGCGCTATGGCATTCCCTACCGCACGTCGAACGTGTGTGCCGCCAACGCCGTCGATGCACAGGCCGCCTATGAAAGCGTCTTCTCGCTGTGGGGTGCGGTGCAGGCTGGCGCGAATTTCATGATGCATTCGGCAGGGTGGCTGGAGGGCGGGCTGCGCTGCTCCTACGAAAAGATGATCCTCGACATCGACCTCCTTCAGATGGTCGCAGAGTTCTTGACGCCGCTCGATCTTTCGGACGCGGCGCTGGGGGTCGATGCCATCCGCGAGGTCGGCCCAGGCGGGCACTTCTTCGGCACCCAGCACACGCAGGATCGATACAAGAACGCGTTCTATTCGCCGATCCTCTCCGACTGGCGCAACTTCGAAAGCTGGCAACTGGCGGGCAGCCCGACGACGGTCGAAAAGGCCAACCGGGTGTGGAAGGAGCGGCTGGCCGCCTGGGAAAAGCCGGCGATCGACCCGGCGATCGAGGACGCGATCAACGATTTCGTCGAGCGGCGGATTGTCGAGGGCGGCGCGCCGACGGATTTCTAGTATGATCGTCCGAACATGACTTTCTGATTCCGAAGACAGGCATATCCACATGAAATCCCATGCAAAAGCGGTCGTGATCGGCGGGGGCGTCGTCGGGTGTTCGGTGCTTTACCATCTGGCGAAGGCCGGGTGGACGGACGTGATGCTGATCGAGCGGTCGGAGCTGACGTCCGGTTCGTCCTGGCATGCAGCGGGCGGGTTTCATACGCTGAACGGCGATCCCAACGTTGCCAAGCTGCAGGCCTATACTGTCCAGCTCTACAAGGAACTGGAGGAGATTTCCGGCCAGTCCTGCTCGTTGCACCTGACGGGCGGCGTGATGCTGGCGGATACGCCGGAGCGCATGGATTTCCTGAGGCTCGCCCATGCCAAGGGGCGCTATCTCGGCATGGACACCGAACTCATCACGCCGTCGGAAGCCAAGGCGATGTTTCCGCTGATGGACGAGACGAATTTCGTCGGCGCGATGTGGGACCCGGTCGAGGGCCATCTCGACCCATCGGGCACGACGCACGCCTATGCCAAGGCGGCGAAGACGCTCGGGGCGGAGATCGTGCTGCGCAACCCGGTGATCGAACTGACGCAGGAGGCCGACGGCACCTGGAACGTGGTGACCAAGAACGGCACCGTGAAAGCTGAACATGTCGTCAATTGCGGCGGCCTGTGGGCACGCGAGGTCGGCCGGATGGTCGGCGTCGAGCTGCCGCTTCTCGCCATGGAGCATATGTATCTTTTGACCGAGCCGATGCCGGAGGTCGAGGAGTTCAACGCGCGAACCGGCCGCGAGATGGTCGGCGTGCTCGACTTCAAGGGCGAAATCTATACGCGGCAGGAACGCAACGGTGTGCTGCTCGGCACCTATGAGAAGGCGTGCAAGCCGTGGTCTCCGGTCAACACGCCCTGGGATTTCGGCCACGAACTGCTGCAGCCGGACCTCGACCGCATCGCGCCGTCGCTGGAGATCGGCTTCAAGCATTTTCCCGGCATCGAGAAGGCCGGCATCAAGCAGATCATCAACGGTCCCTTCACCTTCGCGCCGGACGGCAACCCGCTGGTCGGCCCAGTTCAGGGATTGACCAATTTCTGGTGCGCCTGCGCGGTCATGGCGGGTTTCAGCCAGGGCGGCGGCGTGGGGCTGGCACTCTCCAACTGGATGGTCAACGGCGACCCCGGCTTCGATGTCTGGGGCATGGATGTCGCGCGTTTCGGTGAATGGGCGAGCCTGCGCTACACCAACGCCAAGGTGCGCGAGAACTACTCGCGGCGCTTCTCGATCCGTTTTCCCAACGAGGAACTGCCCGCCGCGCGCCCGGCGCAGACGACGCCGATCTATGACGTCATGGTGCGCGACAACAATGCGGTGATGGGCGATTCATGGGGCCTGGAAACCCCTCTCTGGTTCGCTCCGAAGGGCACCGAGCCGAAGGACGTCGTTTCCTTCCACCGTTCCAACGATTTCGAGCATATCGGGGCGGAAGTTCGCGCGACGCGCGAACGTGTCGGCGTGACGGAAATAGCGAATTTCGCCAAATACGAAGTCGCGGGCACCGGTGCGGAGGCGTTTCTCAACCGGCTGATGACAAACCGGATGCCAAAGACCGGCCGCATCGTTCTGACGCCGATGCTGAATGAGTTCGGCAAGCTGATTGGCGACTTCACCATCGCCAAGGCAGATGACGACCGCTTCATGGTCTGGGGCTCGTCCGCAGCGCAGAAGTACCACATGCGCTGGTTTGAAAAGCATCTGCCCAAGGACCGCTCGGTCCGCATCATCCGCTTCGACCAGACACTGGTGGGGCTCGCGATCGCCGGGCCGCGCTCGCGCGACCTGCTTCAGAAACTGGTCGACACGGACGTGTCGAACACGGCGTTCAAGTTCATGGATTTTCGCGAGATGGCAGTGGCCGGCGCGCCGTGCATGGTCAACCGCATCTCCTACACGGGCGATCTTGGCTATGAAATCTGGATGGAGCCGGCATATCAGCGCCTCGTCTATCAGGCGATCAAGCGCGACGGCGAAGAGTTCGGCATCGTCGATTTCGGCATGCGGGCGCTGCTTTCGATGCGCCTGGAAAAGAACTTCCCGACCTGGTTCCGGGAATTGCGGCCGATCTACGGACCCTTCGAAGGCGCGATGGACCGGTTCATCAAGCTGGAGAAGAACGATTTCATCGGCCGCGAGGCGGTGGCAAACGAGAAGGCCGAAGGTCCGAAGCTGCGGCGCGTCTCCTTCACCGTCGATGCGCTCGATGCGGACGTCATGGGCGACGAGCCAATCTGGGCGAAGATAAACGGCCAGGATTTCGGCACGGTCATCGAGCCGCACGGCTATGGCGCGCCGCGCTTCGATCTGGACGGCAAGGACGTTCGCGGATCGCAGGCGGCGACCGACGCCTCTGCTGTACGCGGCATACGCGACGGCGAATGGACGGTGGTCGGTTGGGTGACGTCGGGCGGCTATGCGCACTTCGTCGAGAAATCGATGGCGCAAGGCTATGTGCCGGCGGCGCTTTCGGAAGATTCGAGTGACGGCGTGTTCGAGATCGAAATTCTCGGCCAGCGCCGTCCGGCGCGAATCGCGGTCGAGCCTCCGTTCGATCCGGCGGGAGAGAAGATGCGGGGTTGATCGGGAGACAGCGTTGCCTTCAATTGGTCTCGACAAGGCACAAGGAGCCGGAATGCCCGTTGCAGAGAAATTGCCGCGTCTTGCCGTGCTCATCGATGCGGATAATGCGTCGTTCAAGATCGCAGACGGCTTGTTCGAGGAAATCGCGACCCTCGGCGAGGCCAGCGTTCGCCGGATATATGGCGATTTTTCAAATGCACGTTCGAAAGGGTGGGCGGAACTCCTGTCCAAGCACGCGATCGTGCCACAACAGCAATTCGCGCATACGACCGGCAAGAACGCCTCGGACATCACCCTGGTCATCGATGCGATGGATTTGATGCACAGCGGCCGGTTCGACGGGTTCTGCCTCGTCTCCTCAGACAGCGACTTCACGCGTCTCGCATCCCGCATTCGCGAAGAAGGGCTGGAGGTCTACGGTTTCGGCGAACAGAAAACGCCGGAAAGCTTTCGCCATGCCTGCAAGCGCTTCATCTATATCGAGAACCTCCTGCCTGTCTCGTCGGACAGCAAGAGCGACCGAAAGGCCGACACCAAATCGCTTCAATCACCGAGCGCGGCGGCACCGTTGATCCGAAAGGCCATAGAACAGATCGATCCGGACGGCGGATGGGTCGGGCTTGGAGGCGTCGGCACGCAACTCGCGAATCTCGCACCCGATTTCGACCCGCGCAGCTACGGTTTCAAGAAGCTCAGCGATCTTGCCCGAAAAGCAGGCGCCTTCGATGTCGACCAGCCGAAAGAAGGGGGCTTGATGATACGCCTCAAGCCGAAGAGCAGAAAGTCAGCCGGCAGCTAGAATGACCTTAGCTTCCAAGAGCGCGGCCCGCATCGCGGCAAGCGCCTGAGGATTCGTCGTTCGACTGGTGATGTAGGGAAGGCCCTTGCGTGGGCTCGTCCAGCCGACGCGGACGAGGTCGGCTGCAGCCGGCTCGTGAAGCTGCGCCAATGCCCAGGATCGACAGTCGATGGCGCAGACGTCCGCCCGGCCCGATGCAACGGCACGGATCGAAGCACGATGTCCGCCGGTGGGTATGTGCTCGCTGAAAACGTCCAGCGAGGCGAGGTCGGACTGAAGGGCGAGATAGCCGGACATCGAGTCGGGAGCGTTGTAGGCAAAGCGCTTGTGGCGGATGCGGTCGGACAGGGACTGTCGGGAAGCTGGCGGCTCCATGCAACTCACGTCCATCCTCCGCATCAAGACCGCGCTGCGATACAGCTCTCCCTCGCCCCCTTCCACGTCCGAATAGTCCGGCTGGCCGATGACGTGGACATGGTCGGCGAGGCCGTCGCCCATCGGGCCCCAGCAGGTCTGGGCGAACAGGACGTCGGGGCGGCGCCAGAAGTCGTAAAGGTCGCCGGTCTCGCGGGTCAGTTCCTCCGGCGCATCGATGCCGGCGCCGCGCAGGACATCGCGAATGGCGATCCATTGCGCATTCGTCTCGGCGCGAACTTCCGGCCAGTCATACATGGGAAGGGCGGCGATTGGATTGCTCATGAGGCCTTATCGGATGCCGTCAGGGCAGGATGCAAGCCCCTACTCGGTCGACGGTTCGGCCGGGACCGGCGCAGACCCCGCAAAATGCACGGAGCGGGCCCGAATGCGCGGGCGAAACGCCCTGCCCGGCTCGGGCTGCCGGCGCAGAACGGGGTGGACGATAGGCTCCTTGCGCTTGAGCGCGAAGGCGCGGAAGAGCGCAAGATAGTTCGGAAAGACATAGCCGCCATTCATGCGCACCCACTCCTCGCGCCGTGCGCGGAAGCGACTGGGCAGTTCGTACCATGGCACAGTCGGCAGCTTGTGATGGACGAGGTGGAGATTGTTGTTGAGGAAGAGCAGTGCCAGTGGAGAGCGCTCGACGATGATCGTGCGGCCGTCCGGGCGCTCCGACCACTGATGCTCGGCGAAAGTGCGGATCGCGATCAGCGACTGGCCGAGATAGACCGGCACCAGATAGAGCCAAAGCGGCATATTGAATGCGACGACGAGGATTGGAAGCATGACTGCCAGGCCGACCAGATGGTGTCGCCAAGCGCGCTGGACGCCGAGGTCGCCGGCACGCAGGAGCTTCAGGTCTGACGCCAGGAACGCGGCATTCGACAGGGCGGGGCCGATCAGGAAGCGGCCGACCATGGTGTTGTTGAAGGACAGAAGGGTGCGCAGCCAGACCGGCAGCGTCTCATGCCTCCAGAATGCCTGATAATAGCTTTCCGGATCGTCGAATGGGTCGGTCAACCGCTCATCGGCGTGGTGGCACAGATGCAGCTTCTTGAACCGACGATAGGGATAGACGATCCCGAGCGGCAGGCCGACGAGGATTTCGTTGAGGATGCCGTTTCGCGTCGGATGGCCGTGTGCGGCCTCGTGCATCAGCGAGGACTGCAATGCGACGGTTATGGTGAGGATGGCGATCGCAATCCAGGGCGAGAAGAACCAGCCGACCGTGCCCGCCGCGAGCCAGGCGCCGTAGCACCCCGCGATCAGTACGACCGTGGGCCACTCGATGGCACTGGAAACAAATCGGGCGCGCGGTGCCGACGCGGCCCTTCCGTCGTTTCGTAGCATGTCAATGTCCCGCCCCGACTCGCGTGGATCCCCCGATCCTGCTGACATGATGCTGACATCAAATGAGGCTCACACCAATGTGACTTTGCGCATATTTCGTTGATAGTGAAAATCGAAGACGACAATTGTTTTGTTTAGTCAACAAGAGCGATATCATTGGGCATGGACAAGCGTGACCTCTCCCAACTCTTTCGCGAGCGGCTCAAACTTCTGCTGGCCCGTAGTGACCAGAACCAATCGGCCTTCGCCGCCAGCGTCGGCATTGACCGCTCGGCCCTTTCGCAGCTTCTATCCGGACAATCGACGCGGTTGCCGCGGGCCGAAACGCTTCTCAACATGGCCTCGACTTACAATGTTTCTCTCGACTGGCTACTCGGTATCAGCCAGGACGAAGGGCTTGCCTCGGAGATCCGCGAAAGCCTCGAGATCGAAGAAGGCACCGGTGGCTTCGACCGCACGCTTCTCGCCGTCTGGCATGCGGAGGCGGCGGGGACAAAGATCCGCTACGTGCCGGCGGGCATACCCGACCTTTTGCGCACCGACGCCGTGATCGACTACGAGGCGGGAATCACGCGCAAGAACCGTGAGAGCCAGATCGACGAGAAAGACTACCGGATAGACTACAACCGGCGGCCGGAGACCGACATGGAGGTCTGCATGCCGCGCCACATGCTGGAGATATTCGCCAAGGGAAACGGCGTGTGGAGCGGGCTCGACGAGAGCGCGCGGCGTGAACAGCTTGCCCATATGGCGCGGCTGGTCGACGATCTCTATCCAAGCTTCCGACTTTATCTTTATGACGGGCGCCAGCGCTACTCCATCCCCTACACGATCTTCGGCCAGATCCGCGCGGCGATCTATGTCGGCGAGATGTATCTGGTGCTGAACGCGGTAACGCCCGTGCGCACGCTGACACGGCACTTCGACAATCTCATCCGTGCGGCGGAGATCAACGCTCACGAGGCCGCCGCCTATTGCCGACAACTCGCTGACGGCCCGATCGATTGACCGGATATAAGGATTTCTTTATATCTGTTGCAAACAGCAAATCGAGACCCTCATTGGAAAATCCGATCGACGCCCTGATCGCCGAAAAGGGTGTGCTCCTGGCCGATGGAGCCACCGGCACCAATCTCTTCGCGATGGGGCTGGAAGCCGGCGAGGCGCCGGAGCTTTGGAACGAAACCGCGCCGGACAAGATCGCGGCCTTGCACCAGGGCTTCGTCGACGCGGGCGCCGACATCATCCTCACCAACTCGTTTGGCGGCACGCGGCACCGGCTGAAGCTGCACCATGCGCAAGACCGCGTGCACGAAATCAACCGCAGGGCGGCCGAGATCGCACGCGGTATCACCGACAAGGCGGGCCGACGCGTCATCGTGGCGGGTTCGGTCGGACCGACGGGCGAACTCCTCGTGCCCCTCGGAGCCATGACCTATGACGAGGCAGTGGCCGCTTTCGTCGAGCAGATCGAGGGACTGAAGGCAGGTGGCGCGGAAGTCGCGTGGATCGAAACCATGTCGGCGCCCGACGAGATCAAGGCGGCAGCCGAGGCCGCAATCAAAGTCGGCCTGCCCTACACTTACACCGGATCGTTCGACACGGCCGGGCGCACCATGATGGGGCTTGCGCCGGATGCGATCTACGAGGTCGGCGACCAACTCTCCGATCATCCCGTCGCGGTCGGCGCCAATTGCGGCGTCGGCGCGGCCGATATCCTGGCCTCGCTCCTCGACATGAGCGCGGCGCGGCCGGATGCCACGATCATCGTCAAGGGCAATTGCGGCATTCCGGAGTTTCGCGGGTCGGAAATCCATTACTCGGGCACGCCGGAACTGATGGCCGATTATGTGCGACTGGCGGTCGATGGCGGCGCGCGCATCGTCGGCGGCTGCTGCGGCACGTCCTTCGTCCACCTGGCCGCGATGCGCGCGGCGATCGACGGTCACACGAAAGGCGCGCGCCCGAGCGTCGAGGCGATCGAGGCCCGGATCGGCCCGATGCGCAACAAGTTGGCCTCGCAAAGCGGCGGTGAGGGAAACCGTCGCGAGCGGCGACGCCCGCGCGGATGACCCCTTGAAATATGGGCTGGTGACCACGGACGTACTGGCGCCGCCGTCGAGACTTTGAAGGTCGGGCCGAAAGCCGGCCTTTTTCGTTTCAGCCTTGCATGACGGCCACCGACGCAGGACAGTTATTCCATGATCAACGATCCGGGCAAACGACTGGCCGCTGGACTGTGGAAGCTGCTGGCCGGGATCGCTCTCGTGCTGCTGCTTCTGACGCAACAGGCGCGCGAGCCGGAACCGGAGGCGACCGACGAGATCGCGCCGCAACTCGAGACCGGCGAGGAAGAACAACCATAGACGCGCGAATTCGAAACCCGGCCAAATACCGAGTTGAAACCTTGAGACAGCGAACTGCTGAAAATCTAGGAAAAAATGGCGCGAGTGACGGGGCTCGAACCCGCGACCTCCGGCGTGACAGGCCGGCACTCTAACCGACTGAGCTACACCCGCGCTTGGCGCTTGCGGCACGTTTCGTGCGGCCCGCGTTGGTGGGTGAATTAAGCGGTTCGACCGGAGGTGTCAAGCGCCCGAAGCCGGGCGGAACGTTATTTCGCAAGCGATCCAACGCTACGCTGCGGAAGGGCTGGCCGATGGCAATTCGGTCTTGCGCACAAGGCGCTTACCGCATAAATCTCCAGCCTCGTGAGGGCGATTAGCTCAGTTGGTAGAGCGCTTCGTTTACACCGAAGATGTCGGCGGTTCGAGCCCGTCATCGCCCACCACGTTCTCCAAGGGGGTTGTATTTCGACGCCCACACCACCCCGAAAACGCTCGGGTTCAGGTGCTCTAAGATCCCCGCCCTAATGCTTTTTCTGCAGGCGTGACGTGATGTCTGCAATCGCGGGCGGCCGCACATTCGAAGCCAGGGAAGGCAGTTTGGCCAGCGTTGCTTTGCTTGTCGGTTGCATCCTCCGGGTTCAGCAACGGGACCGTCTTCACGGCGAACCAGTCCGTGATGCGCTGCTCGCTCTCGGGCACGATCGCAAGATTGACAGGAAGCTTCGCGAAGGCCGCACGGTCGGGATGCCGCCTGTCCCAGGAGGACTTCTTCTAGCTCGGGTGGCCGGCTCCCGGCGTGTTGTCCCCGGTGCCGTCGAGCACGACGCAGCGGCATTGCCACGATCGGTGCACCAAAGCTGGTGTGAGGCTCACGGGAGGCCTTGCACAAGCTCGGCGTCTCCAATTCTCCGGAACTATGCGGACGGTCGACCCGAGGCGCGATACGAAAGAGACGCGATCTGGCGGCACGGTCAAAGCCACGGCACGTACCAAATTAACAATCGTAAACTCCATCGAATTTGCATTGTGTTGGTGTTGGCTTTCGAATTACTCGCCGCCGAGTTTGGCTAGCTGTTTCATTTGATTCTGCTTTGCCGCGGAAGGGGGCGCTAGCCAGGCGCGACATTGCGGGCTTCGGAGCGAGGCCGGCGGGTGGGGTGACAATGTTCCAAGCATTCTCAGATGCCGTCATGCGAGTGGCGGCAAGGTGGTCGTTCGCGCGAAAATCCGGGAAGGCCGGGCCCGTTTCGGCGATAGGGAGCGGATCTGGCGGATCGTGCGGTATCGAGCATGGCGCGCCAAGATCGAACTCTCGGGATCCAAAGCCGAAGCGTTCGCCGGCAGGCCTTCGCATCGCTTCAGGTCCGGCAGTCCTTGATCCAATTCTGCGATGTGGCATCAGACCTATCGGCGGCGCGATTGTGGCCATGCTGCTGAGCGCGGCGCCTGGGATGGCCGCGTCGCCTCTGTGCGCATCGACCTCAGGCTTTGAAGGCACGTTTTATGAATGGCTCTCGCGTGTGCAGTGAATAGCCCCGAGTTTCATGGACACCCTCGGGTTACATTTCCTGCTGCCGTTCGAATTCGACGGGTGACAGCATCCCGTTCCTGACGTGCTTGCGCTTCGGGTTGTAGAACATCTCGATGTAGTCGAACACGTCCTGCCTTGCCTCGTCGCGTGTTCGGTAGGTCTTTCGCCGGATTCGCTCGCGCTTGAGAAGATTGAAGAAGCTCTCTGCCACAGCATTGTCGTGGCAGTTTCCGCGCCGGCTCATCGAGTGCTCAAGATTGTGGTGCTTCAGGAAGGCCACCCAGTCCATGCTGGTGAATTGCGAGCCCTGATCGGAATGGACCAGGACCTTGCTCTTCGGCTTTCGACGCCACACCGCCATCAGCAACGCCTGCAACACGACATCGGTGGTCTGTCGGCTCTGCAGCGACCAGCCGATGACGCGGCGTGAAAACAAGTCGATCACCACGGCCAGATAGGCGAAGCCTTCCTGGGTTCGGATGTAGGTGATGTCTGTTACCCATGCCCTGTCCGGCGCGTCGACGTCGAACTGCCGGGCAAGGGTGTTGTCGACCACGACGGACGGCTTGCCACCGTAGGATCCGGGCCGGCGCTTATAGCCGATCTGCGCCTTGATCCCGGCAAGCTTTGCAAGACGGGCAACACGGTTGGCACAGGCTGTTTCTCCCTGATCGAGAAGGTCGTCGTGCAGCTTGCGATAACCATAGACCCTGCCGCTCTCTTTCCACGCCTTGCTGAGGAGTTCGGTCTGACGTGCGTCTTCCCGAGCCCGTTTGCTCAATGGGGCCTTCAGCCAGGCATAAAAGCCGCTGGGTCGGATGCGCAGGCAGCGACACATCGCGCGCACAGCAAACTGCTGGCGATGCTCGGCAACAAACGCGTATCTCACTTTGCATCCTTGGCGAAATACGCGGTGGCTTTTTTTAGGATGTCGCGCTCCTCGGTGACGCGCGCCAGTTCCTTCTTCAGACGACGTATCTCGGCTGCCTGATCCCCATCGCCTCCTGATGGCTTCGAGAACTTCCTGCGCCACGCGTAGAGCGAGTGCTGGCTGACACCCAGCCGCTTCGACACCTCCGCGACAGGATAACCACGCTCGGTGGTCTGCGCGACCGCATCGCGCTTGAACTCATCAGTGAAATTGCCAGACCCCATCATGGCCTCCTTGCCTCAAATTTAGGGAAGAAGGCGTCCACAAATCTAGGGGCAATTCACAGGTCAACCAGAACTGAACCGCCCCGGGTTTGCCGGAGGCTCCAACTTCCAAATAGGATGGAGCCATGACGAGCAAGACGACGAACAAGTTTTCCCCTGAGGTGGGCGAGCGCGCTGTGCGGTTGGTGTTGGATCACGAGGCTGACCATTCCTCTCGCTGGACCGCCTGCCAGTCGATAGCGGCAAAGATCGGCTGCTCGGCCCACACGTTGCTGGACTGGGTGAAGAAGGC